>JAZKHB010000028.1:8956-118777 GCA_040385585.1 Pseudomonadota bacterium
ACAGAAAGGCCAGCAGGGCGGCGGCATCGTCCACATGGATGCGGTTGCCATACAGCAGCGGCTCGCTGGCCACCCGGTAGCCGCGGCGTACCTGGCCCAGCAGCCATTCCCGGCCCGGGCCGTAGAGCCCGGTCAGGCGCACCCGCGTCGCCGGAATGCCGCTGTCCAGGGCCAGTTGCTCGGCCTCGCGCATGATCCGCCCGGAATAGCCGCTGGCCTCGGCCGGCGAGTCCTCGTCGACCCACTCGCCGGTCTGCTGGCCGTAGACACCAGAACTGGAAACGAACAGCAGGCGCCGCGGCGACTGCCCCCGCTGCGCCAGCCAGGCCAGCACATGACGCAGGCCCTCGACATAGGCCGCCTGGTAACCGGCCTCGTCCGCCGTACTGGCGGTGGCGCAATACACCAGGTAATCCAGCGCGCCTGTCGGCCAGGCCTCGGGGCATTCGGCCCGGTGCAGATCGCCGGCCACCGGTTGAATGCCGGCCGGCAGGGCCGCCACCGTGCGGCGCAAGCCATGAACCGCCCAACCTTCGGCCGCCAGGCGCAGACCCAGGCGACTGCCGATATCGCCGCAACCGGCGATCAATAAGGACAGGGACATGGCAGCACTCCGCAAGTCGAAAGCCGCAGCCTAACGTCAGGGCCCGGGCAGGCCAAGCCTTATGCAGGGCCTGAGCGGCCTGAAACGGCGCGTGCTGGCATAAAGGTTACATTATCACTTTTGCTAACAAGAATTATTTGCGATAATAAATCAACTTTTTTGGCTGCCCATCGCCTTTCCCTTGGATCCGCCGCCTTCCACTTTCAGGTCCGACCCTATGTCATCGCTCGCACCCAAGTCCTCGTATACCCTCGGTCCGCTGCGCGCCTGGCGCGCCATCCTGGTCCTGGTCTTCGGTCTGGGCTTGATGCCCACACCGGTTCTGGGCGAAGAGCCCGTCGGAGCCCCGGCCGCCGTGCTCGCCGCTCCGACCACCGCGCTGGATGGCGCAACGCCGGCAGCCATGCCTGGCGCGGACACGCCGCAAGTCGCAGATCCTGCTGGCGTCACCCCGTCACAGACCGACACCGCCCCCGAAGCGAACGAGGCCGGTAGCCTGCCCCACGACCTGTCGCCTTGGGGCATGTACCAGAACGCCGATGCCGTGGTGAAAGCCGTGATGATCGGCCTGGCCCTGGCCTCGGTGCTGACCTGGACCATCGGCCTGGCCAAGGGCCTGGAGCTGCTGGGCGCCAAGCGACGCCTGCGCAAGGAATTGCTGGCACTCAAGGGCGTGCGCTCGCTCAAGGAAGCCGGCGAAAGCGCCGCCACGCCGGGAAGCTTGTCGCGCCTGCTGGTGCAGGACGCCCTGGACGAGGTGCGGCTATCGGCCGACACCCGCGAGCGAGAGGGTATCAAGGAGCGGGTCAGCTTTCGCCTGGAGCGCCTGGTGGCCGCCAGCGGCCGACAGATGAGCAGCGGCACCGGGATGCTGGCCACCGTCGGCTCGACCGCGCCCTTCGTCGGTTTGTTCGGCACCGTCTGGGGCATCATGAACAGCTTTATCGGTATCGCCCGTACCCAGACCACCAACCTCGCCGTGGTAGCCCCCGGTATTGCCGAAGCCCTGCTGGCCACGGCCATGGGCCTGGTAGCGGCGATTCCGGCGGTGGTCATCTACAACGTCTTCGCCCGTTCCATTGCCGGCTACAAGGCCCAGGTCGCCGACGCCTCGGCCCAGGTGCTGTTGCTGGTCAGCCGTGACCTCGACCGTCAGCCGGCCGAACGTGGCCAACCGCACATGGCGAAAGTGGGCTGAGCATGGGACTGCACCTGAACGATGGCGGCGATGACCTCCAGGAAACCCACGAAATCAACGTCACGCCCTTTATCGACGTGATCCTGGTGCTGTTGATCATCTTTATGGTCGCCGCCCCCCTGGCCACCGTCGATATCAAGGTCGACCTGCCAGCCGCCAGCGCCGAACCCCAGCCACGCCCGGAGAAGCCGGTATTCCTGACGGTCAAGGAAGACAAGAGCCTGTTCCTCGGTAACGATGCGGTCAGCCAGGCGCAACTGGGGGCGGTGCTGGACCAGAAAACCCAGTCCAAGAAAGACACCACCATCTTCTTCCAGGCCGACAAGGGCGTGGACTACGCCGACCTGATGGAGGTGATGAACGCCCTGCGCGCCGCCGGCTACTTGAAGGTCGGCCTGGTCGGACTCGAGACGGTCGGAGCGCCATGACCGCGCCGCGCCGCAGGCTGTCGATCTGGACCCTGGCCCTGTTTCTTGTACTGGGCCTGCACCTGGCCGTCGGGGCCTGGGCCCTGTACTGGCAGGTGCAGACCCCGCCGGTCGAACCGATCCCGCCAGCCATGCTGGTGGAGCTGGCACCCCTACCCGCGGCCCCGCCGCCGTCCGCACCGCCCCCGCCACGGGTCGAGCCCGAAGCGCCCAAGCCACCGCCCAAATTGGTCGAAGCACCCAAGCCGGAGCTGGCGCTGCCGCCGCCCAAGCCAAAACCCAAACCCAAGCCGCCGGCACCCAAGCCACAGCCGGTAGCACCCGCCGAGCCTCTGGCGGCGGCACCCGTGACCCCGGCGGCACCGGCGCCTCCGGCCCCCGCGGCCGCGCCACCCGCGGCGCCGCAGCCGAGCAGCCAAAGTGGTCCGTCCCAGGCCGAAGTGAAATGGCAGAGCAAACTGCTCGCGCACCTCAATCGCTACAAACGCTATCCGAGCGACGCCCAGCGCCGCGGCGTGGAGGGCACCAGCAGCGTGCGCTTTACCCTGGACGGCGCCGGCAAGGTCCTCGCCGTATCCCTGGCCCATACCGCCGGCAACGCCTCCCTGGACCGCGCCACCCTGGCGATGATTCGCCGGGCCGAGCCGTTGCCGCCCCCGCCGAAGGAACTGCTCGAGGGCGGCAGCCTGGAGGTGGTCGCGCCCTTCGTCTACAGCCTGGACCGGCGCCGCTAGGGCCTGTTGAAGAGCGGCCTGCTAATCCTTGCGGGCCGGCGCCACCGGTTGGTTCCAGAGGGTGCAACGGCTATGCTTGCCGGCAACCTAATGGATAACCTCTATGACCCTCACCGAACTGCGCTACATCGTTACCCTCGCCCAGGAACAGCACTTCGGTCGTGCGGCCGAGCGTTGCCATGTGAGCCAGCCGACCCTGTCGGTGGGGGTGAAAAAACTCGAGGACGAACTGGGCGTGCTGATCTTCGAGCGCAGCAAGAGCGCGGTGCGCCTGACCCCGGTCGGCGAGGGCATCGTCACCCAGGCGCAGAAGGTGCTGGAGCAGGCCCAGGGCATCCGTGAACTGGCCCAGGCCGGCAAGAACCAGCTGGTCGCGCCGCTCAAGGTCGGTGCCATCTACACGGTCGGCCCCTACCTGTTTCCGCACCTGATTCCGCAGCTGCACCGGGTCGCTCCGCAGATGCCGCTCTATATAGAAGAGAACTTCACCCACGTGCTGCGCGACAAGCTGCGCAACGGCGAGCTGGACGCCATCATCATCGCCCTGCCCTTCCAGGAAGCCGACGTACTGACCAAGGTGCTTTACGACGAACCCTTCTATGTGCTGCTGCCGGCCGGCCATTCATGGTCGGCCCAGACGACCATCGACGCCAGCCTGCTCAACGACAAGAGCCTGTTGCTGCTGGGCGAGGGGCATTGCTTTCGCGACCAGGTGCTGGAAGCCTGCCCGACCCTGCGCAAGGGCGGCGAGGAAAATGCCAAGCACACCACGGTGGAGTCCAGCTCCCTGGAGACCATCCGTCATATGGTCGCCTCCGGCATGGGCATCTCGATCCTGCCGTTCTCCGCGGTGGACAGTCACCACTATGCGCCCGGCGTGTTCGACGTGCGCCCGCTGACCCCGCCGGTACCCTTCCGCAGCGTCGCCATCGCCTGGCGCGCCAGCTTCCCGCGGCCCCAGGCCATCGATGTACTGGCCGACTCCATCCGCCTGTGCTCGGTGCTGCAGCCCCTGGCCGTGAGCGCCTGAGGCCGGCATGAGCGAGCTGGCGACGGTACCGGTCACGGCGCTCAAGGGCGTCGGCGCGGCGTTGGCCGAGAAACTCGCCCGGGTCGGCCTGGAAACCCTGCAGGACATCCTGTTCCACCTGCCGCTGCGCTACCAGGACCGCACCCGCATCGTACCCATCGGTGCCCTGCGCCCGGGGCAGGATGCGGTGGTCGAAGGGGTAGTGGCCGGCGCCGACGTGGTCATGGGCCGTCGACGCAGCCTGCTGGTGCGCCTGCAGGACGGCAGCGGCACCTTGTCCCTGCGCTTCTACCATTTCAGCCAGGCGCAGAAAGACGGCCTGAAACGCGGCACCCAGCTGCGCTGCTATGGCGAGGTGCGTCCGGGCTCCTCCGGGCTGGAGATCTACCACCCGGAATACCGCGCGCTGACGGGCAGCGACCCCATAGCCGTGGAACAGACCCTGACCCCCATCTACCCGACCACCGAGGGCCTGACCCAGGCCCGCCTGCGTCAGCTCAGCGAGCAGACCCTGGCGCGCCTGGGCCCCGAGAGCCTGCCGGACTGGCTGCCCGAGGAGCTGGCGCGCGATTACCGCCTGGCGCCCCTGGACCAGGCCATCCGTTACCTGCACCGCCCGCCGGCGGACGCCGACCTGGAGGAGCTGGCCGAGGGACGGCACTGGGCCCAGCACCGCCTGGCCTTCGAGGAGCTGCTGACCCATCAGCTGTCGCTGCAGCGCCTGCGCGAAAGCCTGCGCGCCCAGCAGGCGCCGCAACTGCCCAAGGCCAAGCGCCTGCCGCAGCAATTCCTCGCCAACCTGGGTTTTACCCCCACCGGCGCGCAGCAACGGGTCGGCGCCGAGATCGCCTACGACCTGATGCAGCCCGAACCCATGCTGCGGCTGATCCAGGGCGATGTCGGCGCCGGCAAGACCGTGGTCGCCGCCATGGCCGCCCTGCAAGCCCTGGAAGCCGGCTACCAGGTGGCACTGATGGCGCCCACCGAGATCCTCGCCGAACAGCATTTCCTGCTGTTCAGCCGATGGCTCGAACCCCTGGGCCTGGAGGTCGCCTGGCTGGCCGGCAAGCTCAAGGGCAAGGCCCGGGTCGCGGCCCTGGCGCAGATCGCCGGCGGCGCGCCCATGGTGGTCGGCACCCACGCGCTGTTCCAGGAGGAGGTGCAGTTCCACCGCCTGGCCCTGGTGATCATCGACGAGCAGCATCGCTTCGGCGTGCAGCAACGCCTGGCCCTGCGCAGGAAGGGCGTGGACGGGCGGCTCTGTCCGCACCAGCTGATCATGACCGCCACGCCGATTCCGCGGACCCTGGCCATGAGCGCCTACGCCGACCTCGACACCTCGATACTCGACGAGCTACCGCCCGGGCGCACCCCGGTCAATACCCTGCTGGTGGCCGACAGTCGCCGCCTGGAAGTGATCGAGCGCGTGCGCCTGGCTTGCCAGGAAGGCCGCCAGGCCTACTGGGTCTGCACCCTGATCGAGGAATCCGAGGAGCTGACCTGCCAGGCGGCGCAGACCACCTTCGAGGACCTGACCGCGGCCCTCGGCGGCCTGCAGGTCGGGCTGATCCACGGGCGCATGAAGCCTGCGGAAAAGGCCGCGGTCATGGCCCAGTTCAAGGAAGGCCGGTTGCAGCTGCTGGTCGCCACCACCGTGATCGAAGTGGGGGTGGACGTGCCCAATGCCAGCCTGATGATCATCGAAAATCCCGAGCGCCTGGGCCTGGCCCAGTTGCACCAGCTGCGCGGCCGGGTCGGTCGTGGCAGCGCCGCCAGCCACTGCGTGCTGCTCTATCACCCGCCGCTGTCGCAGCTGGGCCGCGAGCGCCTGGGCATCATGCGCGAGACCTGCGACGGCTTTCTGATCGCCGAGAAGGACCTGGAGCTGCGCGGACCCGGCGAGATGCTCGGCACCCGCCAGACCGGCCTGCTGCAGTTCAAGGTGGCGGACTTGATGCGCGACGCCGACCTGTTGCCGGCGGTGCGCGACGCCGCCCAGACGCTCTTGGCGCGCTGGCCGCAGCATGTCAGTCCACTGCTGGAGCGTTGGCTGCGCCATGGCCAGCAGTACGGTCAAGTGTGATACGCCGCACAGTTCGACGACAGGCGGGCCGATGGCGCTACCGGCGCACTGGTTATACTCTGAACAGAAGTTTCATAGCAGGATCGCCTTTATGATCGAAGTTGAAGTCCAACTCGCCCCCGACACCGCCCCGCAGCCACCGGCCGTGATCCTGCAACTGCTCGACAAGCTCGGCCTGCCCTACAAGGTCCGCGACGATGAGCCGGGCCTGCCCGCCAGCCAGCGCCTGCAGGCGGTGCTGGTGGACGACGCGGTCGGCGCCCTGCTGGTGCTTTACCCCCAGAGCCAGCTGCTGGACCTCAACCGCCTGACCGAGCTCACCGGACGCAAGCTGGCCGCGGTCAAGCCCGAGCGCCTGGACCGCATGCTCGGCAAGCACCAGCTCGACGCCCTGCCGGCCTTGCCGCCGCTGACCAGCTCGCCCTGCCTGTACGACGAGCGCCTGCTCAACGAGACCAGCCTGCTGATCGACTCCGGCCAGGCCGGCCTGCTCCTGGAGATTCCCACCAGCGCCTACCGCAGCCTGCTGAGCAAGGCCAGCGCCGCGCGCTTCGGCGAGCCGCTGAGCGGCATCCACCCCAACCTCGACCGCCCGGACGACGACCGCGCCGAGATCACCCAGGCGGTGCAGGCCTTTACCGCCCGGCGCATCCAGCAGCGCCTGGAAGAAACCATCGAGATTCCGCCGCTGCCGGAAACCGCGCAGAAGATCATCAAGCTGCGGGTCGACCCCGACGCCACGGTGGACGACATCACCGGCGTGGTGGAAACCGACCCGGCCCTGGCCGCCCAGGTGATCAGCTGGGCGGCCTCGCCCTACTACGCCGCGCCGGGCAAGATCCGCTCGGTGGAGGATGCCATTGTCCGCGTGCTGGGCTTCGACCTGGTGATCAATCTGGCCCTGGGCCTGGCCCTGGGCAAGACCCTGAGCCTGCCCAAGGACAAGCCGCAGCACGCCACGCCTTACTGGCAGCAGGCGATCTACAGCGCCGCGGTGATCGAGGGCCTGACCCGCGCCATGCCGCGCACCCAGCGCCCGGAAGCCGGGCTGAGCTACCTGGCCGGACTGCTGCACAATTTCGGCTACCTGGTGCTGGCCCATGTCTTCCCGCCACACTTCTCGCTGATCTGCCGGCACCAGGAGGTCAACCCGCACCTGCCCCACAGCTTTATCGAGCAGCACCTGCTGGGCATCAGCCGCGAACAGATCGGCAGCTGGCTGATGCGCTACTGGGACATGCCGGAAGAACTGGCCACCGCCCTGCGCTTCCAGCACGACCCCAACTACCAGGGCGCTCATGCGGCCTACCCGAACCTGGTATGCCTGGCGGTGAGCCTGTTGCGCAACCGCGGCATCGGTTCCGGGCCGCAGACGCTGATTCCGCAAAGCCTGCTCGACCGTCTGGGCCTGACCCGTGACAAGGCCGAGGACGCGGTCAACAAGGTACTGGAAGCCGAGGCCGCCCTGCGCGACCTGGCCTCGCAGTTCAACAGCAACTGACCCCCGACCGCTAGCAACCACCAAGGCCGGCAGGCCCTGGTGGGTTGGCAGGCTCAGCATCCTCCAGCCCCCGCGTCCACCGAGGCGGATACCCCGGTCAGCCCGGCTCGACCCGTGGCGCTTTACTTAAGCCTGGACCGACGGGCGGCGAAGAGCCCGGGCAGCGCCTGCACGCTGACCTGCAGCAATCGACTGACCGCCTCCTGCTCGTACAGCGCGGCATATTCGGCCAGCTCGGCGCTGGGCATCTGCCGATAGGCATAGAGCATAAAGGACTCCACGGCCTCGGCGCTGGAGACAGTCAACGCCTTAGCCTGAGCCTCGGTCTGAGCCGCCAGGGCCTGCTCGTCGAGGTGCTCGCCTCGCCCCTTGAGGGTCAACAACAGCTGGGTTTTGCCCGCCTCGTAACGCAGTAAGGCGGCAAGCGCTGTGGTCTGCGCCGCACGGTCCAGGCGGCGCACCAAGGCCAGGCGCTCGGCCCGCGGCGGCCGCTCACGCAGTTGCAGCCGATAAGCGGCCAGGCCTTGCGCTCCGGCGTCCACCGCACGTTCGGCCTCGGTAAACCGCTTGGCCAGGGGGCTGCCCAGCAGCGCCTCGGCCTGTTGCAGCTGCGCGGCCTCAAGCTTGGGGGCCACGCGGCGCGCCAGGCCCGTGCACATCTTGCCCGTGGCGAAAAGCTTGCCCACCTGAGCCTGCTGCGCCTCGGGCAGGCCGCGCGCAATCAGCGGCGCGCTCTGCTCGCAGAGCAGCTGGATGCCCGCCAGCTCGAAAGCCTGGGCCAACTCTTCGGACTTGGGAGGCGCGGCCAAAACCAGGCCGGCGCTCAACACTAACGGGAAAAACGGAATAACGGACAACAGGCGCATGTTCGAACTTTCCAGGGGGACTTTTTCCAGCCTACCGAATGCGCCAGGCGCCTTCCAGCGATAAGCCCGCAGATGCGGCAGAGTCGGCAAAACGCGCCGGGATCAGGCGGTTTTTTTCTTCGGCACCAAGTACTTGATCAGGCCCTGGAACCAGATCACCAGAGCGGGGTTGCCCTGGATCTGGATGTCCTTGTTCTGGATGCCCTGCATAAAGGCCAGCTGCTTGTTCTTGGCGTTCATGGTGGCGAAGCCGTAGGCACCGTCCTTGAAGCCCAGGGCGAAGGCCGGGGCGCTGGCCGGCCCGCGCTTGCTGCTGATGCGCTGGTCCTTGACGATAAAGTGCCGGGCGATCTTGCCGTCCAGGGTATGCAGCTGGAAGACCAGATCCTTGTCCACCAGCTGTTCTTGGAATTTAGGGTTGTTGCGGCTGGCCTTGGCCATCAGGCGACCCAGCATCCAGAGAAGAAAACGGAATTTCATGCGCACGGCCTCGGCGGGGGGAGTGAAACGGCGGCGCATTGTAGCGGTTTGTCGCCCGCACTACATCCGGCCCTTGGTTGGGCGTGACGCTGGAAAAAAGGCGGGGGACAAGCACCCGGAGCCGAACGGCTCCGGGGCGGAGGCTCAGTTCACCGAGTCTTTCAGGAACTTGCCTGGCTTGAAGGCGACCGTGTTGCTGGCCTTGATCTTCACCGGTTCACCGGTCTGCGGGTTCTTGCCGGTGCGAGCGCCACGGTGGCGCTGCACGAAGGTGCCGAAACCCACGAGGGTGACGCTGTCCTTACGGTTCAGTGCACCAGTGATTTCATCGAGCACGGCGTTGAGTACACGATTGGCTTGATCCTTGGTCAGATCAGCTTTTTCCGCGATCGCGGCTGCCAGTTCAGGTTTACGCATATGAAGCCTCTTAAGACGGTTTTTTTTTGTTGTATCCGTACAGCCATAAGGACAACGCCCGCAGTGTTTAACAGCTCTGCACTGCGGCAGACCGAGGAAGAATGGCATGCCACCGGGAGCTGCGCCAGTCTTGTCGGACACTTTGGCCACTACGGAAGGCCGTGAATCCGACAGAGCGCCCGGTATTTACGCCAACAGCGCGGGCAGCTCGCGGTTAAGCGCCAGTTTGTCCTGCACCGCCGTACCGGTCAGGGCATAACCCAGCAACTGCCCGGTCGCGTCGCGACACAGCGCCTTGATATCGGCCCCGCTGCCTTCGACCGTCCATTCGCCGTGCAGACCGCGCGGCGGCGGCGACACCACCAAAGGGCAGACCGGCGTCTTGACCAGCACCGGCATGGGTCCGTAGCTGACCGCCGTCGGCGTACCGGTCAGGGTCTTGGCCAGGGCCCGGGCGCAGGTCATCAGCGGCATCACGTAAAGCAGGTTGAGCCCGTCGACCTCGGCACAGTCACCCAGGGCATGGATATGGGCGTGGGAGGTCTGCAGCTGCCGGTCCACCATCACCCCGCGGTTGACCATCAGCCCGGCGGCGGCGGCCAGGTCGATGCGTGGGCGCAGGCCGACCGCCGAGAGCACCAGGTCGCAGTGCAGCAGGCTGCCGTCGGACAGGTGCGCCTCCAGCCCCTCGGTGCTGCGTTGCAGGCGCGTCAGCACAGGGCCCAGGTGAAAGCGCGCGCCCAGGCTTTCCAGTCCGGCCTGCACCGCCGCCGCCGCGGCTGGCGGCAGCAACCCGGGCATGACCTGCTCGCAGGGCGCCACCAGCTCGACCTCGAAGCCGCCGAGGATCAGGTCGTTGGCGAACTCGCAGCCGATCAGCCCGGCACCGAGCAGCAGTACCCGCCGCTTGCCGGCGGCCGCGGCGCGAAAGCGCGCGTAGTCCTGCAGGTCGTTGATCGGAAACACCGCGTCCTGGGCATCGCCCTCCACCGGTACGCGGATGGTTTCCGCGCCCCAGGCCAGCACCAGGTCGCGGTAGGGCACCGCTTCCTCGCCGATCCACAGTTGCCGGTGGCCCGGGTCGATGCCGCTGATGCGCGTATGGGTGCGCACTTCGGCGTTCAACTGCTCGGCCATGGCGCCGGCCTCGGCCAGGCTCAGGCCGTCGGCCTCCTTGCCCTTGCCGAAGCCGGTGGAGAGCATGGGCTTGGAATAGGAGCGGCCATCGTCGGCGGTGATCAGCAACAGCGGGGTGTCCGCGTCCAGCTTGCGGAACTCCTTGGCCAGGTTGTAACCGGCCAGGCCGGTACCGACTATCACCACAGGTGCGCGCATGGCGGCCTCCTCGAATTGTGTAAAGGGGGGAGCCAGGGGCGCTGGCTATCGGCTAAAGAGCGGCGATCAGCAGATTTCGATCATCTCGAAGTCGCTCTTGCGTGCGCCGCAATCTGGGCACAGCCAGTCCGCCGGGATATCCGCCCAGGCGGTACCCGGAGCGATACCCTCGTCCGGCAGGCCGGCGTCTTCCTCGTAGATAAAGCCGCAGACCACGCACTGCCATTTGCGCATGCCGCTCTCCCGTCAGAATCCATGGCTGGCGAACGTACCGCATTGACCGGGATTCGCCAAGCGCAGCCCAGGGCGAGCCGCAAACCGCGCAGGCCAGCCCGGGACCGAATCGACAGAAAAAAGGCGACCCGAGGGTCGCCGTCCTGTGTCGTCCAGCTGCCGGACCGCGGATCAGGCGATTTCGATCATCTCAAAATCCAGCTTGCCCACGCCGCAGTCCGGGCACAGCCAATCGGCCGGCACGTCTTCCCAGCGGGTGCCAGCGGCGATCCCATCGTCGGGCCAGCCCAGACGTTCGTCGTAGATCAAGCCACAGACCACACATTGCCACTTCTTCATAAGGACCTCGGGTCGCTCGGACTATCGCGCCGGGCAACCTACCGCAAATGCACGGATGCGCCAAGCGCCCAGGCGACGAATCTCCATATGCGCGTGCTCGCGCCTTGAGATCTGCCGTCTTGGCTTTGCTACACTCGCCGCTCTTTTTTGCCGGACCGCCCCGCGTGCCCCAGACTCCTGCCCTTCCCCACTGGCTGAGCGCCGCGCAGCTGCAGCCCGCGCCGGCCGAACCGCTGCGCAGCTGGCTGTTCGACCAGGACTCGCTGACCCGCCGGCTAACCCGGCTATCGGCCGAGCAGTTCGACGTCACGCCGCTGCAGCAGGGCTGGCAGACCCTGCGCGACGACGAATGCGCCGCTTTGGAGGTGCCCGAGCACAGCGTCGGCTGGGTGCGCGAGGTATTTCTGCGCGGCCACGGCCAACCCTGGGTGTTCGCCCGCAGCGTGGCGGCGCGCAGCGCGTTGGCCCATTCCGATTTCGACTTGGAAAGCCTGGGCAGCCGTTCCCTGGGCGAGCTGCTGTTCAGCGACCACGCCTTCACCCGCGGCGAACTGCAGGCCAGCCCCTACCCGGCCGAGTGGCTGCCGCCTACCGTGCGTGACGAAGGGCTGTGGGCCCGGCGATCGTGCTTTGTGCGCGACGGTCTGGCGGTGCTGGTGGCGGAGGTCTTCCTGCCGGCGCTCTGGGCGGCGCTCTAACGCAGCGCCGCGCACCCCGGACTATAATCGCGCGGGCATTCTCCGAGGATCGGCCGTCGTCATGGGCAAGAAAAAACACTCGAACAAAAAGACCGCACCGGTCAGAAAGGCTTTCGCCACACCCGCGCCGCGCAACGAGCCCACCACCCCGGGACGCCTGGCGGGCGTGCTGCGCCATCCGCGCCTGGCGGATTTTATCGCCCTGACCCGCCTGGACCGCCCGATCGGCATCTACCTGCTGTTGTGGCCGACCCTCTGGGCCCTGTGGGTGGCCGCCAAGGGGATGCCCAGCTGGCAAAACCTGGCGATCTTCGTGCTGGGGGTGACGCTGATGCGCTCGGCCGGTTGCGTGATCAACGACTACGCCGACCGTCACGTGGATGGCCGGGTCGCCCGCACCCGCAGCCGCCCACTGGCCACCGGGCGGGTCACTCCGCGCGAGGCGCTGATCCTGTTCGCCGTGCTGGTGACCCTGAGCTTCGTGCTGGTGCTGTTCACCAACGCCGCCACGGTCTGGCTGTCCTTCGGCGCTCTGGCCCTCGCCGCCTGCTACCCCTTTATGAAGCGCTACACCTTCTACCCCCAGGTGGTGCTCGGCGCGGCGTTTTCCTGGGGCATGCCCATGGCCTTTACCGCCGAGACCGGCGGTGTGCCGCCCGAGGCCTGGCTGTTGTATTTCGCCAACCTGCTGTGGACCGTGGCCTACGACACCTACTACGCCATGACCGACCGCGAGGACGATCTGAAGATCGGGGTGAAATCCACCGCCATCCTGTTCGGCGAGGCCGACCGCGCGATCATCGCCACCCTCCAGGGCCTGGCCGTGCTGTGCCTGCTGCTGGCCGGCGCGCGCTTCAAGCTGGGGCTGTATTTCCACCTCAGCCTGCTGGTGGCCGTCGGCTGCTTCGCCTGGCAGTTCTGGAGCACCCGCTCGCGCGACCCCCAGGCCTGCCTCAAGGCCTTTCTGCACAATCATTGGGTCGGATTGGCGATCTTTATCGGCCTGGTGCTGGATTACGCCCTGCGTCCGTAGGCCGGGTTAGCCGCGCAGCGGTAACCCGCCTACCGGCCCAGTCCTTGTCCACGCACTGTCATACCGCTGCAACAATTCGGTTATCTAATGCACTCCATGACAGTCTGATGACCCCGAGGCATGACCATGGTTGGCAAGAACATCCTGATCGTCGACGACGAGGCGCCGATCCGCGAAATGATCGTCGTGGCCCTGGACATGGCCGGCTATCACTGCCTGGAGGCGGAGAACAGCCAACAGGCCCATGCCCTGATCGTCGACTGCAAACCCGACCTGATCCTGCTCGACTGGATGCTCCCCGGCACCTCGGGGATCGAGCTGGCCCGGCGCCTCAAGCGCGACGAGCTGACCGCCGGCATTCCCATCGTCATGCTCACCGCCAAGGGCGAGGAGGACAATAAGATCCTCGGCCTCGAGGTCGGGGCCGACGACTACATCACCAAGCCCTTTTCTCCCCGGGAGCTGGTGGCGCGCCTCAAGGCCGTGCTGCGCCGGGCGGGGCCGGTGGACGCCGAGGCCGCGATCGAAATCGGCGGCCTGCTGCTGGACCCGGTCAGCCACCGCGTGACCATCGACGGCAAACCGGCCGAAATGGGCCCCACCGAATACCGCCTGCTGCAATTTTTCATGACCCACCAGGAACGTGCCTACACCCGCGGGCAGCTGCTCGATCAGGTCTGGGGTGGCAATGTCTATGTCGAGGAACGCACCGTGGACGTGCATATCCGCCGTCTGCGCAAGGCCCTGGGCGAGGCTTATGAGGAGTTGGTGCAGACCGTGCGCGGCACCGGCTACCGTTTCTCCACCAAGAACTAGCAGGCGCTGACAGCGGCTGCGGGCTTAGCGCACCCTGCTTCGCTAAGGCCTCGACACTCTGCGTAACGGCCCCGCACGGGTTAGGATGCCGGCTACTATCCTCCCCGGCGATGAAGTGAGATCCGCTCGACGTGAATCAGAACTGGCGCGGCACCGTCTTACGCCACCTGCTCCTGCTGCTGACCGGCGCTCTGGCGCTGGGCTTGATCAGCGGCTACTACGGCTGGTCCCTGGCGTTCGGCCTGGCCCTGTACCTGGGTTGGACCCTGCATCAGCTGCTGCGCCTGCAGCACTGGCTGCAGCGCCCGGAGGAGGAGGCTCCGCCGGAGAGCCATGGCCTCTGGGGCGAGGTGTTCGACACCCTGTACCTGCAGCAGCGCCGTGACCGCCGGGCCCGGGACCGTCTACAGGCGGTGATCGACCGCGCCCAGGAATCCACCGCCGCCCTCAAGGACGCCCTGGTGATGCTCGACAGCGACGGCAACCTGGAGTGGTGGAACCTGGCCGCCGAACGCCTGCTGGGGCTGAAGACACCTCAGGACACCGGCCAATCGGTAACCAACCTGGTGCGCCATCCGCGCTTCAAGGACTATTTCCAGCAACCCAACCACCATGAGCCCCTGGAACTGCCCTCGCCGGTTAACGAGCGCCTGCGCCTGCAATTCCAGATCACCCGCTATGGCAAGCAGGAGCACCTGATGCTGGTGCGCGACGTGACCCGGGTCCATCAGCTGGAACAGATGCGCAAGGATTTCGTGGCCAACGTGTCCCACGAGCTGCGCACGCCGCTGACGGTGATCGCCGGCTACCTGGAAACCCTGCTGGACCATGTCGAGGACGTCAATCCGCGCTGGCTGCGGGCCCTGCAGCAGATGCAGCAACAGGGCGGGCGCATGCAGAACCTGCTGAACGACCTGTTGTTGCTGGCCAAGCTGGAAGCCACCGACTATCCCTCGGACAACCAGCCGGTGGCCGTCGACCTGCTGCTGCAATCGATCCAGAGCGACGCCCAGGCCCTGTCGGGCGGCCGCCACGGCCTGCACTTGGAGGCCGACCCGCAGCTGCGGCTCAAGGGCAGCGAGACCGAGCTGCGCAGCGCCTTTTCCAACCTGGTGTTCAACGCCGTGAAATACAGCCCCGACGCCGGTGATATTCGCATCCGCTGGTGGGGCGACGAGCACGGCGCCCACTTGAGCGTGCAGGACCAGGGCCTGGGCATCGAACCCAAGCACCTGCCGCGCCTGACCGAGCGCTTCTACCGGGTCGACTCCAGCCGCGCTTCCAACACCGGCGGCACGGGCCTGGGCCTGGCGATCGTCAAGCATGTGCTGTTGCGCCATCGCGCGCGTCTGGATATCCGCAGCGACCCGGGCCAGGGCAGCACCTTCACCTGCCACTTTCCCGGCAGCCAAGTGGTCTCGCGCTGAGCCGCCTGTCCAGCTCTGCAGCCGTGCGCCACGCCCTGCTACTGGTCGGTGGCCTGAGCCTGCTGGCCCCTCTGGGCAGTCTGCTGGGCGCGCTGGACTGGCGGCTGGAGCTGTTCGGCCACTTCCTGCCCCATGCCGGTGTTGCCCTGTTGTTGGCCGCCCTGGCTGCCCAGCCTGTGTGGTTGCGCCTGGGCTTCGCCCTGGTCGGTCTGGCGAGCCTCGCCCATGTTCTGCTGGTGCTGGGCAGCGCCTCGCCGGCCCAGCCGGACCCGCAGGCCGGCACGCTGCGCGTCCTGAGCGTCAACCTCAACCTGGACAATCCTGAAATGGCCGCGCTGATCGCCCAGGTTCAAGACCTCCAGCCCGACCTGCTGCTGTTGATCGAGGTCACCCCGAGCCAGTGGCGGGCCCTGGCACCGCTGCGCCAGGGTTTTGCCCATGGCTGCAGCCGCCCCCAGGACGGCCCCTTCGGCATGGCCCTGCTGTCTCGCCTGCCGCTGCAAGCCTGCACCGTGGAGGGACAGCCGGGCATGCCGGTGATTGTTGCGACCCTGAGCGGGACGCCCTTGACCCTGGTCGGGCTGCACCCGCCACCGCCACTCAACGGCACCCTGGCCGCCCTGCGCCAGGCACAGCTGCGGCACTGGGGCGAGCGCCTGACCGGCCGCAGCGAGGGGTTGCTGCTCGGCGACCTGAACCTGACGCCCTGGTCACCGCTGTACCGGGACTTGCTCGCCCGTACAGGCCTGCACGACGCCCGGGCCGGACGCGGCTATTTCGCCACATGGCCCGCCACCCTGGGTGCTTTCGGCCTGCCCCTGGACCAGGCCCTGCTCGGCGCCGACTGGCAGGCGCGGGCCTTGCACAGCTTGCCGGTCGCCGGCTCCGATCACCGCGCCCTGTTGCTGGACCTGGCGGTAGGCGCGCCAGGCGAAGCCCTCAGCAACCGGCCTCGAGCCGGTCCATTCGCCGCCCTCGGCGATAACCGCTAGACTGCCGGACTTGGCACAGTTGTCCGTCAGATCTTTCCCCCTGGCTACCCGTTAGTCGCTCCGGAGCTTTCGAACCGCACCATGGATCCTTCCCCCAGTTACGTCGCCACTTCTTATTTCGCCGATTTGGGCCTGATTCTTTTCGCACTGTTGCTGGTGTTGCTTAACGGCTTCTTCGTCGCCGCCGAGTTCGCCATGGTCAAACTGCGCTCCACCCGGGTCGAGGCCATCGCCGTCGAGCACGGCTGGCGCGGGCATATCCTGCGCACCGTGCATAACCAGCTGGACGCCTACCTGTCGGCCTGCCAGCTGGGCATCACCCTGGCCTCCCTGGGCCTGGGCTGGGTCGGCGAACCGGCCTTCGCCCACCTGCTGGAACCGCTGCTCGGCGCCCTGGGGATCGAATCGGCCAAGCTGGTGCATGGCATCGCCTTCTTCTGCGCCTTCTTCATCATTTCCTACCTGCATATCGTGATCGGTGAGCTGGCGCCCAAGTCCTGGGCGATCCGCCAACCCGAGCGGCTGTCGCTGTGGACGGCGGCGCCGCTGTACCTGTTCTATTGGTCCATGTACCCGGCCATCTACCTGCTCAACGCCAGCGCCAACGCCATCCTGCGCATCGCCGGGCAAGGCGAGCCGGGGCCGCACCATGAGCACGCCTACAGCCGCGACGAACTCAAGCTGATCCTGCATTCCAGCCGCGCCAGCGACCCCAGCGACCAGGGCATGCGCGTACTGGCCTCGGCCATGGAAATGGGCGGGCTGGAAGTGGTGGACTGGGCCAACTCCCGTGAGGACCTGGTCGGCCTGGAGCACGACGCGTCCCTGGGCGAGGTGCTCGCCCTGATCCGCCGGCACAAGTACAGCCGCTACCCGGTCTACGACTCGGAAAAAGGCGATTACGCGGGCCTGCTGCATATCAAGGACCTGCTGTTGGCCCTGGCTGCCCAGGACAATCCGCCCGAAGCCTTCAGCCTGGCCGAGCTGATCCGCCCCCTGGAGCGGGTGTCCAAGCACCTGCCCCTGAGCCGCCTGCTGGAACAATTCCGCCAGGGCGGCGCGCACTTCGCCCTGGTGGAGGAAGGCGACGGCAAGGTGATCGGCTACCTGACCATGGAGGACGTGCTGGAGGTGCTGGTCGGCGATATCCAGGACGAGCACCGCAAGGCCGAGCGCGGCGTTCTCGCCTACCAGCCCGGCAAGCTGCTGGTGCGCGGCGATACGCCGCTGTTCAAGGTCGAACGCCTACTGGGGGTGGACCTCGACCCGATCGAGGCCGACACCCTGGCCGGGCTGATCTACGAGCACCTCAAGCGCGTCCCCGACGAGCAGGAGGTGTTGGAAGTCGCGGGCCTGCGCATCATCGTCAAGAAGATGAAGGGCCCGAAGATCGTCCTGGCCAAGGTGCTGAAGCTCGACTGATGGCGCCTCGATTCGCGACCCCCGACCCAGACGCTGGCTGTGCCGACGAGACGGTTTCGCCCTGCTCCCTGGTGTAGGTGAAGGCCCTCCAGGCTGCGCTGCCAGGGCTGCAGAAGGAGGCACTCGTCGGCCATGACGGAGCGGCTTGCAGGCCTGGGTCGATCGGCAGCGTTGACGGCAACCTGGGACGCTCAGCGGCAACTGAAGCATCGACCGTCCATTGAACACTGCATGCTTCTTCAAAACAGCGAGGATGTAGGGTGGGCTCGGTGCGTTGTTCACGCAATGCTCCAGCGCTTTTGGCTACGGCCCATACTCCACATTGAATGGCCTGTGGCGCGCTGCCTACGGCGACCACACCCTATTTTATCCGGGAGCGCGTCCTGCCTAGAGCCTTGGTCGAAGCGCTTTCCATGGGTTCCCGCGCGGGCAGATCGGGCGACTCTGGATACCTGCCTACGCGGGTATGACGAATGAGGGTTTTCGCAGGGCGGCGTGCCCGTGTGAGTACGGCTGAAAAGGCCCTGCAAGTCGCTCGAAGCGCGGGGGCTTATCCAGGTTTATTCGCCGCCCACGGCGAAATTGGGCAGGCTGTTGACCGGTTGGTTGAAGTCGAAGGGAATGGACTCCAGGGCCAGGCCGACGTTGCGTTGCACCACGAAGTGCAGGTGCGGCCCGGTGCTGTTGCCGGTATTGCCGGAGCGCCCGATCAGCTCGCCCATCTCGATGCGCCGGCCTTCCTGAACGGCCACCGAACCCTTCATCAGGTGCAGGTACACCCCCATGGTGCCGTCGTCGTGCAGGATCCGCACGAAGTTGCCGGACGGGTTGTTGCCCCGCCCACTCTGGGCGCTCTCGGTCTTGACCACCACACCGGCACGCGCCGCGATGATCGGCGTGCCCTCGGGCATCGCGATGTCCAGGGCGTAGCGACCCTTGGGGGTGAAATGGCTGTACTGACCATTGGCGCCCTGGGTCAGGCGGAAAGGGCCGCCGCGCCAGGGCAAAGGGTAGCGGTACAGCAGCGGCACCAGGCGCGGATCGCCCAGGGCATGGCGCAGTTTCGGGCTGTAGTTCAGGGGGCGTGACGGGTCGCGGGCAGCCAGGGTGGCCAGGCGGATCACACTGCGCGGCGGCAATATCCAGCGGATCGGCTTAGCCGGCGCCCCAACCGCGTTCTGCACGTTCTCCAGGCTCAGCTCCACTTCAACCGGGGCATACAGGTCGTTACGCACCAGCAGGGTCTCACCGGCTTCGTGCTTCTTGGTTTCCAGTTTCACCTGGGTGTCCAGGCGTTCGACCATGCGGTCGCGGAAAACGAACACCTGGGCACCCGGCGCGGCCTTGTCGGTGTAGGTCACCACGCCGTTGGGGTCGGTGTACTTGTAGATGGTCAAGGCCGCGGCAGGCAGCGCAAAGCTTGCCATAAGGCCTGCCATCAGGCTGAAGAGAATACGCAGAAGAAAAGGACGCCCTGACATAGCTGCAGATCTTGTTATGAACAGCGGGAATGAAAGCCTAGCAGACCAGGCGACGTGCCCCCCCAGAACCCCGTAAGGCCGGCGGACATTAAGATTCAGTTTAAGGATTGCTCGGGTGCAAAAACGGCACTGGCTCTTAAAATCGCACAAATTGATCAAAAAAACATCACCAGGGCCAGTGGGCATTTCCATCGCGCGTCGCGTTGCCACGAAGTGGGGTCCCAGGCAAGGCGCGGCCGTGCGGGGACCTAGTCGCCACCCTGGGCAAAATTCGGCAGGGGCGCCAGCGGCTCGCTGAACGCGAAGGGGATGGATTCGAACTGCGCACCTAGCTGGCGTTGCACCGCGAAATGCAGATGCGGCCCGGTGCTGTTGCCGGTATTGCCCGACCGGCCCAAGGCCTCGCCCAACGCGACCCACTGGCCCTGTCTCACGCCGATGGAATCCTTCTGCAGGTGCAGGTAGACACCCTGGGTGCCGTCTTCATGGCGGATGCGCACATGATTGCCCGAGGGGCTGCCCGCGCGTCCGACCTGGCCGTCGTGCACGCCGATCACCTGGCCGGCACGCGCGGCGATGATCGGCGTGCCCTCCGGCATGGCGATGTCGATGGCATAACGGCCTTGGCGGGTGTTGTGGCTGTAATCGCCATTGGGACCCTGGCTCACGCGAAACGGCCCGCCACGCCAGGGCAACGGGTAAAGATCGGAGGTGGACAGCAGAACGGGCGACGGCGGGCGGGCGGGGGCGGTCCGCAGGGATTGCGCCAGCAGGTCGCGCAGCGCCCGATTGGCCAGGCTCGCCTGCAAGACCGTGGCGTCTGCCGCGGGCACCGCGCTGGCGAGCAGACCGCTGTTGCGGCGTTTCTGCTCCGGATCGATGGCCATGGCGCCGTATAAACCCTGACGCACCTCGACAAAGCGCTCGGGGCCGCCCTGTTCGACGGGGGGGACCGACACGGGCGGCGAGCTTTCCGGCGCGCGATTGCCATAAGTGACCACACCATTGGCATCGATGTGTTTGTAAAAAGCGGCATGCACCGTCGGCGAGGCCAGGACGAATGCGGCACAGAGCAGGGCGAGGCGTCTGAACATGGCGGGCAATGGGGTCCGGCGAATCAGGCGGGCCAGCTTACCAGCCCGGTCCCCGTGGGGCGAGGCACGGTGGTCGGGAGCCGCAAAAGGTTTCGCGGTCCAGACGCCAGTACCTTAGGGCCTGTTTTGCTGCGAATAAGAGACAACTTGCCGTTCGTCCTGAAGGCGCCGACGGCGCGTTCCATGCCGGTACCGGCGCGGCCGTGCGGGTACCTAGGCGCCCGGGCTGAAATGCTTCTGCGCCGAACCACGGGCGATCAGGCGAGACAGGTAGTCGAGCTTCTGCGGATCACGGTCGACGAAGCGAAAGGTCAGCTGCAACCATTCGCTATCGGGCTTGGGTTCGAAGGCGGCGATGGCGTGCAGGTAACCGTTCAGGCGCGCGGTCTCCGCCGCCTCACCCTGCTCCAGGTCCAGCACCGCATTCTCCAGCACCTGGGGCAGCAATTCGGTGCGCTTGATCAGCAGCAACGCCTCCTTGAGGCTCAGGGCCTTGATCACGCAGGTCATGCTGCCACCGGGCAGGCGCAATTGGCCCTGGCCGCGACCCGCCATGGCGGCGGCGCTTTTCGCCGCTTCGGGCTTGGCCGCGAAACCGGTCGCCGCCACCACGGCGGCAGGGGCGCTGGGCTTGATCACCGGAGCCTTGCCGCCGGTCAGCGCCGACAGGGAATCGTTGGAAAAACCACCGCTGCTGAGCATCTTCGGCGGTGCGCTGGCGGCCAGGGCTTCCATCTTGCCGGCGCGGCTCAGGGCCTTTCTGACCTTGGTGATCAGTTGCTCGGTGGAGAAGGGCTTGCCGATGAAATCAGACACGCCGGCCTGGATGGCCTGCACCACGTTGTCCTTGTCGCCACGGCTGGTGACCATGATAAAGGGCACGGTTTTCAGGCTGTCCTGCTCGCGGCACCAGGTCAGCAGTTCGAGCCCGGACAGCTCCGGCATTTCCCAGTCGCAGAGAATCAGGTCGAAGCTCTGGCGCCCGAGCAGCTGCTGGGCCTTGCGCCCGTTGATGGCTTCCTCGATCTGGATACCGGGGAAATGATCGCGCAGGCCTTTCTTCACCAGATCACGGATAAAGGTGGCGTCGTCCACCACCAACACGCTGACTTTACTCATCGGCCACTCCCTTCGAATGGCCTTAAGCATAGTCGCGGCTACTGGCCGATGGCCAACCCGAATATCGGACCAGCGAAACCGCCGGCCGCGGATTGAATCATCAGGCGCCTTTTCCGGTGCCCTGCACTTCTTCCTGCATGCGGGTCAGGCCGATGTGTTTGACGTCGGTACCGCGCACCAGGTAGATCACCAGTTCGGCGATATTGCGCGCATGGTCGCCGATACGCTCCAAGGAGCGCAGGGCCCAGATGATATTCAGGACCCGGGAAATCGAGCGCGGGTCTTCCATCATGTAGGTGACCAGCTCGCGCAGCGCGGTCTTGTATTCGCGGTCCACGGTCTTGTCGTACTGGGCCACGGACAGGGCCAGGTCGGCATCGAAGCGGGCGAAGGCGTCCAGGGACTGCTGCACCATCTGCCGCACCTGGTCGCCGATATGCCGCACCTCCACATAGCCGCGCGGCGCCTCGCCTTCCTCGCACAGCAGGATCGCGCGCTTGGCGATCTTGGTCGCCTCATCGCCGATGCGCTCCAGGTCGATCACCGACTTGGAGATGCTGATGATCAGGCGCAGGTCCGAGGCCGCCGGCTGGCGCCGGGCGAGGATGCGCACGCATTCCTCGTCGATATTGCGCTCCATCTGGTTGATCTGGTCGTCGACCTCGCGCACCTGCTGAGCCAGGCCCGAGTCGGCCTCGATCAGGGAGGTGACCGCGTCGTTGACCTGCTTCTCCACCAGGCCGCCCATGGCCAGCAGATGGCTGCGCACCTCCTCCAGCTCGGCATTGAATTGCTGGGAGATGTGGTGGGTAAGGCTGTCTTTGTTAATCATGGGTCGATCCCTTGTGAAACCGAATGATGTGCTGTTCGCCGAGGCGCTCTGGGCGTGGCCAGAGACTAACCGTAACGACCGGTGATGTAGTCTTCGGTCTGCTTCTTCGCCGGGTTGGTGAACAGGGTGTCGGTGTCGCCGTACTCGATCATCTTGCCCATGTACATAAAGGCCGTGTAGTCCGAGACCCGCGCCGCCTGCTGCATATTGTGGGTGACGATGACGATGGTGTATTTGGCCTTGAGCTCGTAGATCAGCTCCTCGACCTTGAGGGTCGAGATCGGGTCCAGGGCCGAGCAGGGCTCGTCCAGCAGCAGCACTTCCGGCTGCACCGCCACGGTCCTGGCGATCACCAGGCGCTGCTGCTGGCCGCCGGAAAGACCCAGGGCCGATTCGTGCAGGCGGTCCTTGACCTCGTCCCATAGGGCCGCGCTTTTCAGGCCCCATTCCACCGCCTCGTCGAGCACGCGCTTCTGGTTGATGCCCTGGATGCGCAGGCCGTAGACCACGTTCTCATAGATGCTCTTGGGAAAGGGGTTGGGCTTCTGGAACACCATGCCGACCCGGCGGCGCAGCTCGGCCACGTCCTCGCCCTTGCGGTAGATGTTCTTGCCGTCGAGGTTGATCTCGCCTTCCACCCGGCAACCATCGACCAGATCGTTCATCCGGTTGAAGGTGCGCAGCAAGGTCGACTTGCCACAGCCTGACGGACCGATAAAGGCCGTTACCCGCTGCTTGGGGATATTCAGGCAGACGTCAAACAGCGCCTGCTTCTCGCCGTAATACAGGTTCAGTCCCGGCACCTGGATGGCCACGGTTTCATTGGCCAGGTTCAGGCTTTGCTTGTCGCGGCCCAGGGCCGAGATGTCGATGCCGTGGGCGTGTTTTTCGTGTTGCATGGGAGGCTCCCTACGCTAACAAATTCGTTGATCTGTCCCCGGCCCTCGGGCCGGGGAAGAGCTCATTTAGTGATCCAGCGCCTTGTATTTCTCGCGCAGGCGGTTGCGCAAGAACACCGCGGTGAGGTTCAGGATGGCGATCACCAGCACCAGCAGCAGCGCCGTGGCGTAGACCAGCGGCCGGGCGGCTTCGACGTTGGGGCTCTGGAAGCCCACGTCGTAGATATGGAAGCCCAAGTGCATGATCTTCTGGTCCAGGTGCAGGTAAGGGTAGTTACCGTCCAGGGGCAGGCTCGGCGCCAGCTTGACCACGCCCACCAGCATCAGCGGCGCCACTTCGCCGGCGGCACGGGCCACGGCGAGGATCAGGCCGGTCATCATCGCCGGGCTGGCCATGGGCAGCACCACGCGCCAGAGCGTCTCGATCTTGGTCGCGCCCAGGGCCAGGGAACCCTCGCGCAGCGCCCGGGGAATCCGCGCCAGGCCCTCTTCGGTGGCGACGATCACCACCGGCACGGCCAGAATCGCCAGGGTCAGCGAGGCCCAGAGCAGACCCGGGGTGCCGAAGGTCGGTGCAGGTGCCGATTCGGGGAAGAACAGCCGGTCGAGGGAGCCGCCCAGCACGTAGACGAAGAAACCCAGGCCGAACACCCCATAGACGATGGCCGGCACGCCGGCCAGGTTGTTCACCGCGATGCGGATGATCCGCGTCAGCGGGCCCTGCTTGGCGTACTCGCGCAGGTAGATGGCGGCGATCACACCGAAGGGGGTGACGATCACCGCCATGATCAGGGTCATCATCACGGTACCGAAGATGGCCGGGAAAATACCGCCCTCGGTGTTGGCTTCGCGCGGGTCATCGCTGACGAACTCCCAGAGCTTGGCCCCGTAGAACTGCAGCTTGCCCAGGGTCGACATGGCATTGGGCTGGTAGGCGCGCACCACCTTGCCCAGGCTCAGCTCGACCTCGCGGCCATCGGCGGTCCTGACCAGGGCGCTGTCGCGGTTGAACTCCGCGTACAGCGCCACCAGCTGGGTTTCCAGTACCTTGTATTCGGCGTCCCACTGGGCGCGGTCCAGGTCCAGCTCGGCCTGGGCTTCGGCGTCCAGTTTGCCTTGCAGCTCCAGTTTGCGGGTCTGCAGACGGATACGCTCGAGCCCGCCGTTGATCCGACCGATATCCTTTTTCTCCAGGCGCACCACCTGGGCATGCAATTCCTCGACGCGCACCAGGCGCTCCTGCAGAGCGCCCCAGGCCGCATCGCCCTCGGCCACCAGGACACCGTTCTCCTTGACGTTGACCAGGTAGCCGTAGAGGTTGCCCCACTCGCGGCGCTCGAAGGCGGTCAGCTTTTCCGGGGTGCGCAAGTTGCTCAGCCATTCGCCGACCACCCAGGTGAAGTCCGCGCCGTAGAGGTCGCGGTTGCCCACCTTGAACAGCTCGCGGGTCATGAACTCGCCACCCTCGGCCTCCACCGGCAGACCGGAGGCGGCCAGGCGGGCACGGGGTATTTCCTCGACCTGGGTGATCTCGCCGGCCATGACCTTGGCCTCCTGGCCCGGCACCTGGTAGTCGGCTTCGACGATGGTGGCCGGCCAGAAATGGCCCAGGCCGCGAGTGGCGATCACCGCCAGCAGGCCGAGGGTCATGATCACGGCGATGGACACCGCGCCGGCATTCATCCAGATCCAGGGCGAACCGCTGTCGAACCAGGCTTTTACGGAATTCTTCTTCACGGACATAGACCTCTGAGCCCTAGAGCGACGCGTACTTGACGCGCAGACGCTGGCGCACCAGCTCCGCGAGCGTGTTCATGACAAAGGTGAAGGACAGCAGCACCAGCGCCGAGAGAAACAGCACGCGGTAGTGGGTGCCGCCGACCGCCGACTCCGGCATTTCCACCGCCACGTTGGCGGCCAGGGTGCGCAGGCCCTCGAAGATGTTCATGTCCATGATCGCGGTATTGCCCGTGGCCATGAGCACGATCATGGTCTCGCCCACCGCGCGCCCCATGCCGATCATGATCGCGGAAAAAATACCGGGGCTGGCGGTGAGGATGACCACCCGTGTCAGGGTCTGCCAGGGCGTCGCGCCCAGGGCCAGGGAGCCGAAGGTCAGGCTTTTCGGCACGCTGAACACCGCGTCCTCGGCGATCGAGTAGATGTTTGGGATCACCGCGAAGCCCATGGCCAGGCCCACCACCAGGGCGTTGCGCTGGTCGAAGGGGATGCCCAGGTCATTGCTCAGCCAGCTGCGCATATTGCCGTCGAACAGCCAGACTTCCAGGTGTCCGCTCATGCTCAGGGAAACGAAACCCACCAGCAGGATCACCGGGATCAGCAGCGCCGCTTCCCAGCCATCCGGCACCCGCAGGCGAATCGATTCGGGCAGGCGGCTCCAGGCGAAGCCTGCCAGCAGAATCCCGATGGGGGTGAAGATCAGCAGGCTGAAAATGCCCGGCAGATGTCCCTCCACATAAGGCGCCAGGAACAGGCCGGCGAAGAAGCCGAGGATCACCGTGGGCAGTGCCTCCATCAGCTCGATCACCGGCTTGATCTTGCCGCGCATGGCCGGAGCCATGAAATAGGCGGTATAGATAGCAGCCGCGATGGCCAACGGCGCGGCCAATAGCATGGCGTAGAAAGCGGCTTTCAGGGTACCGAAGGCCAGGGGCGCCAGGCTCAGCTTGGGTTCGTTGTCGGTACTGGCCGAGGTGGACTGCCAGACATAATCGGGCTGGTCGTAGTTCTCGTACCAGACCTTGCCCCACAGTGAGCTCCAGGAGACTTCCGGGTGCGGGTTGTCGACCAGCAGTTGCCGCAGCTGCCCTTCGGACTCGACCAGAACGCGGTCGGCCCGCGGCGACAGCGCGGCCAATGACGCACCTTCGGCGATCGGCTCGACCAGCAGGGTGCGGTGGGCGGTGCTGTGGAAGATGCCCAGGTTGCCCTTGGCATCCAGCGCCATAAAGCCCTTGCGCCGCTCCTCCGGAAGGATCTGGGTGATGGCGCTGTCGCCCAGCTGGAAACTGCGGATGGACTGGAGCGACTGCTTGCCGTCCTCATCGCGCACCATGAACCACTGGGAAATGCCGCCCTTGCTGTCGCCGATCATCAGCGAGATGCCGCCGAGCAGCGAGGTGGCATTGGTCACCTCGGTGGCGCCGTCGCTGAGCAGCTTGTAGCGGCCGTTCAGCGCCTGGCTGCGCAGATTGAACACATCGGCCGTGGCGCGGCCGTTGATTACGTAGAGCCATTGCTGCCGGGGGTCGACGATCAATGCCTTGATCGGCTCGGCGATCTGCGGCAGGGCAATGCGCACTTCGCTGAGCGTCACCTCGCCGGTCATCAGGTTTTCATCGCGGCCCAGGCTCAAGACGTGCAGGTCGGTGCCGGTGGACGCGGTCAACAGCAAGGTGCCGCCGTTCAGGCTGATACCCAGATGGTCCAGGGCACGGCCCTGTGGGTCCAGACCGATGGGCGCTTCACCGAACGGAAAGTCGATGCGCGGAACGATGGTCTTCACATCGTTGGGGTAACTAACCGGGTAGGCATGCTCGAACACCAGCACCTGGCCGCTGGACAGGCCCAGGGCCACGCGATTGCTGCCCGGCTGGTCCAGACCCACCGAGACCACCCGGGTATCGGCCGGTATCGGCAGGCTGAGGGTGCTAAGGGCGGCCATGCTCTGGGCATCGAAGAACTGCACCTGGCCGCGGGCGTCCAGGCGCATCGCCACCTGATTCTGTTCTTCCACGGTCATCAGCAGGGGCGCGCCGGCCTCGGCCATCCAGGCGGGCCGGACGGCATCGCGGGTTTCCAGATCCACGCCCTGAAACATCGGCAGGACGATATAGGCCAGGTAGAAGAAGATCAGGGTTATGGCACCGAGCACGGCCATGCCGCCGACGGACACGCACCAGCGGGCCAGGTGGTCTTTCAGGGCGCGGATGCGCCGCTTGCGCTGCAGGGCCGGGGTGTTGAAGTCCAGGCCCAGGGATTTGGGGGTAGCCAGATTATTCATAGTCGGAACATCTCTGTGCGGCCGAAAGCGCGCTGTATTGTCATGGAAGTGACACAGGCCGAGGACTTTAGCCGGACTGTGTTACAGAAAAGTGACAGCGCGTTGACAAAGCGACGCCCGCCTCCCAAAACGAGAGGCGGGCGCGGCCCGAATCTGGCGTCCCTGCCTTACAGCAGGGTGCTTACAGACCCAGGTCCTGCATGGCCTTGTCGACCACTTTCTTCGGCAGCGGGATGTAGCCGTCCTTGACCACGACTTCCTGGCCTTGCTTGGACAGCACCAGCTTGAGGAACTCGGCGTCCAGCGGGCTCAGCGGCTTGTTCGGCGCCTTGTTCACATAGACGTAGAAGAAGCGCGCCAGGGGGAACTTGCCGGCCAGGGCGTTGACTTCGTTGGCTTCGAAAGCTTCACCGCCTTTCTTGGACAGCGGCACGGCCTTGACGCTGGACGTCTTGTAACCGATGCCCGAGTAGCCGATGGCGTTCAGGGTGCTGGAGATCGACTGCACCACGGAAGCCGAACCCGGCTGCTCGTTGACGTTAGCCTTGAAGTCGCCCTTGCACAGGGCCTCTTCCTTGAAGTAGCCGTAGGTGCCGGATACCGAGTTACGACCGAACAGCTGCAGCGGCTTGGCCGCCCACTCGCCGGTCAGGCCGACGTCGCCCCAGGTCTTGATGTCAGTGGCGCCACCGCACAGGCGAGTGCTGGAGAAGATCGCATCGACCTGTTCGATGGACAGGCTCTTGATGGGGTTGTCCTTGTGCACGAACACGGCCAGGGCGTCGATGGCCACCGGTACCGCGGTCGGCTTGTAACCGTACTTCTGCTCGAAGGCCTGGACTTCGCTGTCCTTCATGGCGCGGCTCATGGGGCCCATGTTGGCCGTGCCTTCGGTCATGGCGGGCGGCGCGGTGGAGGAACCGGCGGCCTGGATCTGGATATTGACGTTCGGGTAGTTCTTCTTGAATTCTTCGGCCCACAGGGTCATCAGGTTGGCCAGGGAGTCGGAACCCACGCTGGACAGGTTGCCCGAGACGCCCGAGGTCTTTTCGTAGGTCGACAGAGCCGGGTCGACGGCGGCAACCGCGGTGGCGGCAGCTACGCCAGCGGCGACGAAAGTCATGGCCGCCATCAAACGCTTAAGTTTCATGCCTTGCTCCTAGCAAAAGTGGTGTTGGGTAAAAAGGACCCTGCCTACTGGTCAGGTAGGCACTCTATGAAACCCATGTGACAGTTGCATGACGGTCGCCGAATTTATGGGCAACTGGCCATAAGGTGTGTCGACCCAGCGCCATAGTCGCCCGGCGACTGTTCAGTCGTTATACTCGCCGGACCCGCGCCCAAGCGGGCTGGCCGTTAAGAATCACTGTGCTGCGTTATGCCTCGTTGAAATCTGGCACGGACGACTCCCGTACCCACGGTACGCGTTCTCCCCGATCTCGCTTTACCGGTTCTCGCGCGTCAGGGTTTCCATGATCTATCAAGCGCCCATAACAACAACTGCGCCGCGAGCCGTATAAACAGATGAACGATTTAGAACAGGAAGACCCCATCCCCCAAGGCGACCTGGCCTTGCAGATCACCGCGCTGCCGCGCGAAACCAATGGCTTCGGCGATATCTTCGGCGGCTGGCTGGTGTCGCAGATGGACCTGGCGGGCACCGCCATGGCCAGCAAGGTGGCCGGTGGCCGGGTGGCCACGGTGGCCATCGACCGCATGGCCTTTCTGGTGCCGGTACCGGTGGGCGCGCAGCTGTCCTTCTACACCCAGGCCCTGGAAATCGGCCGCAGCTCGCTGCAGATGCTGGTCGAAGTCTGGAGCGACGACCCCCAGTCCAGCGAATGGCGCAAGGTCACCGAGGCGGTATTCGTCTTCGTCGCCATCGATGCCAGCGGCCGCACCCGCAGCGTTCCGGCGCGGCGCTAGTAAGGTTTCGCCGCCGTAGGATGGCGTTGAGCGCAGCGATAACCATCAGCAACCCCACAAGCAGGATCGTGGATAGCAAAACGCCGGCCCAGGGGCCGGCGTTTCAGCTTGCGCAGCCCGGAGACGCCTTGGCGTCATCCGTGCGCTATGCCCTTAGCCGCGGATGTTGTAGATATCCTTTTCGTTGAGCTCGGCGTAGTCGGACAGACGCTTGAGGTAGGCCTTCTGCTGCGCCCAGACCTTGGTCGCCACGGGGTCGGCCGCCGCGCTGGCATCCACCACTTCGGCCGCCAGGGTCTTGAGCTTGGCCAGTACCTCGTCCGGCAGGCGGCGCACCTCCACGCCCGCGCCCTTGAGCTGCTCCAGGGCCTCCATGTTCTTGGCGTTGTAGTCGTCGAGCATGTCGCCGTTCACATCTCGGGCCGCGGCCCGGACGATGGCCTGCAGGTCGGCCGGCAAGGCTTCCCAGGCCTTGATATTGATATCCAGCTCGAACGTCACGTTCGGCTCCTGCCAGCCCGGGGTGTAGTAATACTTGGCCACCTGATTCAGGCCCAGGGCCTGGTCGTTGTACGGGCCGACCCACTCGGTGGCATCGATGGCGCCGGTCTGCAAGCCGTTGAAGATCTTGTCAGCCGGCATATTGACCACAGTGCCGCCCATTCTGGTCAGCACTTCACCACCCAGTCCCGGGGTGCGCATCTTCAGGCCCTTGAAATCCTCGACACCCTTGATTTCCTTGTTGAACCAGCCAGCGGTCTGCACACCCGTGGCGCCACAGGCCATGGGCAACACGCCGAAAGGTTTGTAGACCGCCTCCCAGAGCTGCATGCCGCCACCGCGGTGCAGCCAGGCGTTCATTTCCTGGGCATTCGGGCCGAACGGCAGGGCGCAAAAAAACTGCGCGGCCGGCACCTTGTCTTTCCAGTAGTAGGGTGCGCCATGGCCCATTTCGGCGGTACCGCTGGACACCGCGTCGAACACTTTCAGAGCCGGCACCAGTTCGCCGGCGGCGTAGACCTTGACCTTCAAGCGGCCATTGCTCATCTGCTCGACCAGCGTGGCGAAACGTTCGACACCCACCCCGACACCGGGGAAATTCTTCGGCCAGGCAGTGACCATTTTCCAGGTGAAGCGCTGACCCACTGCCGCTTCCTGCGACTTGCCGGCGGTTTCGGCTTCCTGGTTGCAACCGATCAAGGCGGTCGCGGCCAGACCGACACCCGCGGCAGCCAGAATTTGACGACGTTTCATAGGTTGACTCCTTGTTGTTGTAGGCATGGCTGAGTACCGCAATCGCCAGTATTCAGGAGGTTCTGACTATCATGGGCATCGGTATCCCTCAATCACGGCAACTACTTACGTAGTCCTGCCGGTTGCGACGCAATTGCCCAGCCACCTAGAATCCCGGCCAGCCTTGGCCATAACAATAAGGATCCGCCATGTCTAATCACGCCCCTCCCCTGCTCGCCTTCGCGCACCTGCTGGATGCGTTGAATGCCCGCTTCGGCCAGGCCTGCGCCTGGCTGAGCCTGTTTCTGGTGCTGGCTACAGCCGTGGTGGTGGTGCTGCGTTACGGCTTCGGTGTCGGTGCCACCGCCCTGCAGGAAGTCGTGCTTTATGCCCATGCCCTGGTCTTTATGGGCGCGGCCGCCTGGGTGCTGCAACGCAACGCCCATGTGCGTGTGGACATCTTCTACCAGGGCTTCAGCCGTCGCCGTCAGGCCCTGGTGGATATCCTCGGCACACTGTTCTTTCTGCTCCCGGTCAGCCTGTTCCTCGGCTGGAGCAGCTGGGACTACGTGGGCAACGCCTGGGCGACGCTGGAAGGCTCCAGCGAATCGGGCGGACTGAAATTCGTCTACCTGCAGAAAAGCATCATCCTGGTCCTGGTCGTCGGCCTGGTCCTGCAAGGCCTTTCGGAACTCATCAAGTCCGCCTACCTGCTTGCCGGCCATGTGCAGGAGCAGGAGGTGAAGCATGGCTGAGGTGATGGCGATCCTGCTGTTCGCCGGCATCTGCCTGGCCCTGATGGCCGGCTATCCCGTGGCCTTCACCCTGGGCGGCGTCTCCCTGCTGTTCGCCGGCATCGGCATCCTTACCGGCACCTTCGATGGCGGCTACCTGAGCGCCCTGCCCAACCGCCTGTTCGGCATCATGAACAACCAGACCATGCTGGCGGTGCCGCTCTTCGTCTTTATGGGGGTGATGCTGGAAAAAAGCCGGGTGGCCGAGGACCTGCTCGAATCCATGTCGCGGCTGTTCGGCACCCTGCGCGGCGGCCTGGCGATTTCCGTCTGCGTGGTCGGCGCCCTGCTCGCCGCCAGCACCGGCATAGTCGGCGCCACCGTGGTGACCATGGGCCTGCTGGCCTTGCCGACCATGCTGCGCCGCGGCTACGACCCGGCTATCGCCACCGGTACCCTGGCCGCCACCGGCACCCTGGGGCAGATCATTCCACCGTCCATTGTGCTGGTGTTGCTGGGCGACGTGATGTCCAGCGCCTACCAGCAGGCCCAGCTGAAAATGGGCATCTTCTCGCCCAAGACAGTGTCAGTCGGCGACCTGTTCGTCGGCGCGCTGCTGCCGGGGCTGCTGCTGGTGGGGCTGTATATCCTCTACATCATAGGCGTGGCGATCTTCCAGCCGAAGAAGCTGCCGGCCCTGCCCCAGTCGGAGCTGGGGCCTATCGAATGGGGCAAGCTGTTCAACGCCCTGGTGCCGCCGCTGCTGCTGATCGGTGCGGTGCTGGGCTCGATCCTCGCCGGCTACGCCACGCCCACCGAAGCCGCCGCCCTGGGCGCCTTGGGCGCCATGTTGCTGACCCTCCTCAAGGGCAAACTTAATTTCAGCCAGCTGCGCGACGTGGTCTACGGCACCACCGAAATCAGCGCTATGGTGTTCCTGATTTTGATCGGGGCTTCGCTGTTTTCCCTGGTGTTCCGCGGCTTCGGCGGCGAGGCGATGATCGAAGATGTATTCGCCCAGCTGCCCGGCGGGGTGCTCGGCGCCTTTTTCCTGGTGATGCTGGTGGTCTTCCTGCTGGGCTTTATCCTGGACTTTATCGAGATCACCTTCGTGGTGGTGCCAATCGTGGGTCCGGTGTTGCTGGCCATGGGGCTGGACCCGGTGTGGCTGGGGGTAATGATCGCCCTGAACCTGCAGACCTCCTTCCTCACGCCGCCATTCGGTTTCGCGCTGTTCTACCTGCGCGGGGTCACGCCCAAGTCCGTGCCCACCAGCACCATCTACAAGGGCGTGGTGCCCTTTATCCTGATCCAGCTGCTGCTGCTGGTGATCGCCTATCTCTTCCCGGGGCTGATCACCTGGCTACCGGAACAGGTTTACGGCAAGTAGACCCTAGCCCCCGCATCAATCGCGGGGGCCACCCAACAGAATCTTCGCCACGCCGTGATCACCACGGCCGGCGAAGCCTTGCCCGAAAAACTCGAGCAGGGGTGCGCAGCGCCTCTTGCGCTACGGGCAATGCATCACCGCGCCCTCCAGCGCGGCCATAACAAGAACGATCCATAAGCTGTCGAGGTCTGCCATGTCGCTCACGCTTACAGCACCGCTTCGCGCCCTTGCCTCCGCTCTGCCGACCAAGGCCCCGCTGCGAAGTCCGCCGCCCTAGTAACCCCTCGCTCCGCCGTCCTTTCCACTTGCCTGGCGCCGCTTCGGCCGCCGCCGGGGCCGCGTGAGCGCGCCAAGAATTCGGCTCGTACCTGTCTGTGCCGATGCAACACCCCTAACAACACTGGAGATAACCACAATGAGAAAAACCTCCCTTGCCCTGGCTGTCGCTGCCAGCACATTGGGCCTGTCCCTGACGTCAATCGCCCACGCCGCCTTCCTCGAAGACAGCAAGGCCAGCGTCGAAGCGCGCAACTTCTATTTCAACCGCGATTTTCGCGAAGACGCCGGGCAGGCCAAGGCCGAAGAGTGGGCCCAGGGGTTCCTGCTGCGCCTGGAATCGGGCTTCACCGACGGCACGGTGGGCTTTGGCCTCGACGCCCTGGGCACCCTGGGCGTCAAGCTGGACTCCGGTGACGGCACCGCCGGCAGCGGGCTGCTGGTCCCCGATCGCTCCGGCGGCTCCCAGGACAATTACGGCGATCTGGGCCTGACCGCCAAGGCCAAGGTGGCCGAGAGCCTGCTCAAGGTCGGCGCCCTGCAGCTGAAGAACCCGGCCATCGGTTCCAGCGACAGCCGCCTGCTGCCCCAGGTCTTCCGCGGCACGCAGCTGGTGTCCAAGGACATCGCCGGGCTGACCCTGGACGCCGGTTACCTCGACGAGGTCAACAATCGCAATTCCGCCGACTACGAGGACATGACCCTCAACACCTTCGCCCTGAGCGGCATCACCCTCAGCGGCGCCAACCAGTCCAATGAATTCCTCTACGGCGGCGGCACCTACAAGTTCAGCGACAGCCTGAGCGCGGGCTATTACTACTCCAACCTGGAGGACCTGTACAAACAGCACGCGGTCAACCTGGTGCACCTGCTGCCCCTGGGCGAGAAGCAGTCGTTGAAGACCGACCTGCGCTTCGCCCGCTCCACCGACGATGGCGCGAGCAACATCGACAACCAGGCCTTCGGCGCCCTGTTCACCTACGCCCTGGGCGGCCACAGCCTGGGCCTGGGCTACCAGAAAATGAGCGGCGACACCGGGTTCGCCTATGTCGGCGGCACCGATCCCTACCTGGTGAACTACGTGCAAATCGGCAACTTCGCGGCCAAGGACGAGACCTCCTGGCAGGCGCGTTACGACTTCAACTTCGCCTCGATCGGCATCCCGGGCCTGACCTTTATGACCCGCTACCTGAGCGGCGACAACATCGACCGCGGCGCGGCCTCGGACGGCCAGGAGTGGGAACGCAACACGGACATCGCCTACGTGGTTCAGGAGGGCACGTTCAAGAACCTCGGGCTGAAATGGCGTAACGCGACCATGCGCAACAATTTCGGCCGCGACATCGACGAGAACCGCCTGATCCTCAGCTACACCTTGCCGTTGTTCTAGCCGCCCCCCGGCCGCGGGGTGGCGGCAAGCCGGGCAGTTGCATCCTGTTCGGCCCTTACACCCTGCGGTTCAGCGGCACCCAAGCTGTTCCCTTACGACTCTGCTTGCCTAGGAGGCAGAAAAACCACCCCCCTTCAAGGAACATCCCCATGCCTGACATTCTCAAGGCTGTCCTGCTGTCCTGCCTGCTCCTGGGCATGGCCAATGCCCAGGCCGAGCTGCCCCCGGATTATCGGATGACACTGCTGACCGCCAATTTTCCACCCTTCAACATGGCCAAGGGCGCCAAGGATTTTGCCCGTGGCGACGAGGTTCAGGGCATCGCGACCGATGCCGTGCGCGAGGTCTTCAAACGCGCCGGCATTGCCTACAGCCTGACCCTGCGCTCGCCCTGGAACCGGGTCTACGAACAGACCCTGGCGCTGCCCGATCACGGGCTGCTCAGCGTCGCCCGCAGCGAAAAGAACAAGGCGCAGTTCAAATGGGTCGGACCCCTCGCCCAGTACGAGAGCGTGCTGCTCGCCGCCCCCGGCAGCGCCCTCGCGTTCGAAAACCTGGCCCAGGCCAAGGGCTATAAGATCGGCGCCTACAAAAACGGTGGCGTCAGCCACTATCTGGAAAGCCAGCAGCTGGCCGTGGTCGAGACCCTGCAGGACGAGGAGAACCTGCGAAAACTGCTCAGCGGCCGCATCGACCTGTGGGCCACTGCGGAACCGGTCTGGCGCACCTATGCCAAGCAGGAGAACGTCACCGGACTGCGAACCGTGCTGAGCTTTCGCAGCGAAAAGCTCTACCTGGCCTTGAACAGGAACACCCCCGACGAAGTCGTCCAACGCCTGCAGAAGGCCATGGACGAAGTCATCGCCGAAGGCTATGGCGGTTGCAGCAAGACCCCGGACCTGTGCTACCTGATCCGCGACCGGGGCACGCCTTAGGTTATTGCAGCAGCGCCTGCGTTACCGATACCGCAGCCTTCCTTGCCGTCAAACCGGCTCAGAAGCCATAGCGCCGCGCCTTTGCTGGCGATCTCGGCCTTGGCCTTTGCGGCGCAGGGGTTTTTAATAACGCGCCTATTACTTCAAGGAGCGTCACAGTGAACAGATCCACACCCCAGGTCGAACGCGTGGAGCTGGGCGAGCTGGCGTGCTGGCGCGTGCGCCACGCCGGTGCCGAGCTGCTGGTCGCCCAGCAGGGCGCCCAGGTGCTGAGTTACCGGCACGACGGCCAACCGCCGCTGATCTGGCTCAGCGAACAGGCGGCCTATGGGCGCGGCCAGAGCGTGCGCGGCGGCGTGCCGGTGTGCTGGCCCTGGTTCGGCGACCTGGCGCGCAACCCCGCAGCGGTCCGGGACCTGCACCCGCAAGACGTCCCGGCACCGGCCCACGGCCTGGTGCGCGGGCTGGACTGGCAGCTGCTGGGCATCGACAACACCGAGGGCCGGGTATCCCTGGCCTTCGCCTGCCTGCGCCCCGACACCGACCTGCCCGGTTGGCCCGTCGGGCTGGAGCTGAAGCTGACCATCGCCCTGGACGACCGCCTGACCCTCGACCTGACCAGCCATAACCGCGGCATCCACGCCGTGACCCTGAGCCAGGCGCTGCACAGTTATTTCGCCGTCAGCGATATCCGCCAGGTCGAAGTCGAAGGCCTGGCCGGCAGCCGCTACCGCGACAGCCTGCAGGACTGGCGCGAATGCTCCCAGGAGGGCGCGCTGCGCTTTATCGGCGAGACCGACCGCCTGTACCTGGACCTGCCACCCCGCCTGAGCATCCTCGACCGGCCCTGGCAGCGACGCATCACCCTCGAGGCCAGTGGCTCGCGCTCCGCCGTGGTCTGGAACCCCTGGATCGACAAGGCCCGGCGGCTGTCGCAGTTCGACGATGACGCCTGGCAGGGCATGCTCTGCATCGAGACTGCCAATGTGCTGGACGATGTGCGGCAGCTGGCGCCGGGGCAGCAGCACAAGCTGTCCGTCAGCCTGGCGACCGAGCCACTTTAGGGTCTGGCACGAACGGGGGCGCCGAGCCGATGCTCCAGAGCGCGGAGCGCCCGGTAGCGGAACCTGAGCATGATCAAATTAAGCGAAGCGTGCACAGGCTTGGCAGCACGCGCTGTGATCTAATCGCGCCCTCTGTTTCGTACCTGTCCCTATAGCGCCTGCGCTCCAAGCCCACCCTGCTTCGGGCATAAGCCAGGCGCTGCAGGCACTTCCCCACCCACTGCTACGCCCACCAAGAACCCACGCCATGAAGCCTCTGATCGCCATCGTTCTCTGCCTGAGCCTCGCCGCCTGTGACAAAGCGCCCGAAGAAGGGTCGGCACTCACCACCTCTGCCGATGGCAGCCTCTATACCAACGCCCGCTTCGGCCTGAGCGTGAGCAAACCCGAAGGCTGGTATGCCATGGACATCAAGGAATCGATGGCGCAAATGCAAAAAGGCGGCGCCATGATGGCTGGCTCCGATGAGAATATGCAGGCGATGATGGACGCCTCGATGAAAAGCACCCTGCCGCTGTTCAACTTCTTCGAAGCGCCTCCAGGTGCGGCGGTTAAAACCAATGCCAACATCGGCGCCGCAGCGGAAAATGTCGAAGCGTTGCCGGGCATCAAGACCGGCTGCGATTACCTCTATCAAATGAAACAGCTTATGGCCCAATCCCCCCTTAAGATCGATTTCAGCCAGGAGTGCCAAAGCATCCGCATCAATGGCAACCCCTTCGGCATGCACAGCGCGACCATGTCGGTCGGCAATAATGAGGTCAAACAGCGCTACTACGCCTGCATCAAAGACCGCCATGCACTGGTGCTGGTGCACAGTTATACCGAGGACAAAGGCGACGAAACCTTGAACCAGGTGATGGAGACGCTGAAACTCGGCTGCGATGCCTGACAGCCCGGCGGCCGCTCAACCGGGCCCGCGCCCGTAATCGCCAGGAAAAGCCCGCCAGCAAGGGGGATTCAGGGAGGGGCTGGGGGCCCGCGGGCGAAGGTCGAGGGCGAACCCTGCGGCGTGCTGAACGCTACCTCGACTGAGGCACTAGCAAGGCGTTGATAGCAGCACAACTCAACCTGGACTTGGGCAGGTTGTTCGCCTGCAGGTCATCCAGTAACAGATCGGCCGCTCTGGATACCCGCCTTTCTTCTCGCCTGCTTCCCACCTTCAGGAATGACTCGGTAGGACGAGGGAGAGGGCGTCTGACGCCCATGCCAACCGTCTTTTCCTGAAAATGCTCTAGAGCTAATAGCATCCTAATAGCTATGCTTGCCCAGCCCCCAGGGATAAGGATGTGCCGTGCCCTCCATCTACCAGCTTAAACCGCGCTTTCAGGCCCTGCTCCGCCCATTGGTGGTTCGCCTGCACGCCCGCGGGGTCACGGCCAACCAGGTTACAGTCGCCGCCGGCCTGATCTCCCTGCTGGTGGCGGCCCTGGTCGCCGGTTTTAGCCAGCACCCCTGGCTGTTCGCCCTGATTCCGCTGTGGATGGCCCTGCGCATGGCCCTGAACGCCATCGACGGCATGCTGGCTCGGGAATTCGGCCAGCAGTCGCGCCTGGGCGCCTACCTTAACGAGCTGTGCGACGTGATCGCCGACAGCGCGCTGTTTCTGGTCTTCGCCCTGCTGCCCGGGGTGTCAGCGGTCCTGGTGGTGCTGGTCACCCTGCTGGCGCTGGTCAGCGAATACGCCGGCGTGCTCGGGCCCATGGTCGGCGCGAGCCGGCGTTACGACGGGCCCATGGGCAAGAGCGACCGGGCGCTGTGCTTCGGCGTGCTGGCCGCCGGGGTGGCCAGCGGGCTGCTGCCGCTGACCTGGATCGACCCGGCGCTGCTGCTGATCGCCGCCCTGCTGCTGCTGACGATTTACAACCGCGTACGCCACGGCCTCGCCGAGACGACGTCCTGATTGCCGCTCGAGAAATAAGGAAGTTCATGTCCAGTCCCCGTACGTTCAGCACCCATGACGGCGTCGAGCTGTTCTACCGGCACTGGCCGGCGAGCACCGAGACCCAGGGGCCGCGCCGTGCCCTGGTGATGTTCCACCGCGGCCACGAGCATTCCGGGCGCATGGACCACCTGCCCGGGGAGCTGGACCTGCCCGGCTTCGATGTCTTCGCCTGGGATGCCCGCGGCCATGGCGAGTCGCCGGGCGCGCGCGGCGACAGCCCGAGCTTCGGCACCAGCGTGCGCGACGTGCAGACCTTTATCGAACATATCAGCGCCAGCCATGGCATCGCCGTGGAGGACATGGCCGTGCTGGCCCAGAGCGTCGGCGCCGTGATCGCCAGCACCTGGGTCCACGATTACGCACCGAAGATCCGCGCCCTGGTGCTCGCCTCGCCGGCCTTCAAGGTCAAGCTCTACGTGCCCCTGGCCCGTCCCGGGCTCGGGCTGCTGCGCGCCTGGCGCGGCAATTTCTTCGTCAACAGCTATGTGAAGGCGCGCTTTCTCACCCACGATCCGGCGCGCATCGCCAGCTTCGACAACGACCCGCTGATCGCCCGGGCGATCTCGGTGAACATGCTGCTGGGCCTGTATGAGGCGGCAGAACGGGTGGTGGCCGACGCCGAGGCGATCCAGGTGCCGACCCAGCTGCTGATCTCCGGCGCCGATTTCGTGGTCGAGCGCAGACCCCAGGAACAGTTCTTCGCGCGCCTGGGCAGCACGCGCAAGGAAAAACACATACTGCCGGGTTTCTTCCACGACACCCTGGGCGAGCGTGACCGCCACCTGGCCGTGAGCCGGGCCCGGCGCTTTATCCTGGAGTGTTTCGCCACCCCGCTCGCGCGCCCCTCGCTGCTGAACGCCGACCGCCTGGGCGCCACCTGCGCCGAGTCCGAAGCCCTGTCCGCGCCGCTGCCCAGGAACTCCCCGCGCGACCTGTACTGGCGCGCCACCCGCGCCAGCATGGGCCTGGGTGCCACATTGTCGGCCGGGGTGAAACTCGGCTTCGAGACCGGCTTCGATTCGGGCAGCACCCTGGACTACGTCTACCGCAACCAGCCCACCGGCACGAGCGCCCTGGGCCGTTTGATCGACCAGAACTACCTGAATTCCATCGGCTGGCGCGGCATCCGCCAGCGCAAGCTGCATGTCGAGGAGCTGCTGCGCCTGGCCATGGCCGAGCTGCGCGCGGCTGGCGCGCCGGTGCGTATCGTCGATATCGCCGCCGGCCACGGCCGCTATATCCTCGAGGCGCTCGAGGGCGTCCAGCCCCTGCCCGAGTCCATCCTGCTGCGTGACTACAGCGACATCAACGTGCGCGACGGCGGCGCCCTGATCCAGCAGAAGGGCCTGGGCGAGATTGCCCGCTTCGTCAAGGGCGATGCCTTCGACCGTGACGACCTGGCCGCACTGGACCCCAAGCCGACCCTGGCGGTGGTCTCGGGCCTGTACGAGCTGTTCGGCGACAACGCCATGGTCGGCGGCTCCCTGGCCGGCCTGGCTGCCGCGGTGCCGCCGGGCGGCTACCTGGTTTATACCGGCCAGCCCTGGCACCCGCAGCTGGAACTGATCGCCCGCGCCCTGACCAGCCACCGCGACGGCCAACCCTGGGTCATGCGCCGGCGCAGCCAGGCTGAAATGGACCAGCTGGTGGAGGCCGCGGGCTTTCGCAAGCTGACCCAGCGCATCGACGAGTGGGGCATCTTCAGCGTGTCCCTGGCCCAGAGGCTGCCGTGAGCCAGAGCCCCGCCAACCCGCGCGAAAATGGCCTGTGGAAGCGCGGGGTGCTCTGGTTGTTGCTGCTCGCGCCGCTGTTCTTCCTGACCTATGGCCTGGCCAACGATTTCACCGCCCAGCGCGACGATGTCGGCAGCCTGGTGTTCGACTGGGAGCGACGGATGCCGCTGTGGCCCTGGACCATCGTGCCCTACTGGTCCATCGACCTGCTCTACGGCCTGTCCTTCCTGTGCTGCGCCAGCCGCGCCGAAGTGGATCGCCACGCCCTGCGCCTGCTCAGCGCCCAGGCCTTGTGCATCGCCGGCTTTCTGCTCTGGCCGCTGCGCTTCACCTTCCAGCGCCCGGAACTGGACGGCCTGTTCGGCGGGATGTTCGATGTGCTGATGGGCTTCGACAAGCCCTTCAACCAGGCGCCGTCGCTGCATATCACCCTGCTGGTGGTGCTCTGGGTGATGTTCGCCCGGCACCTGGCGGGCGCCTGGCGCTTGCTGGCGCACGCCTGGTTCGCCCTGATCGGCGTATCGGTGCTGACCACCTGGCAACACCACTTCATCGACGTGCCGACCGGCGCCCTGGCCGGCTGGCTGTGTGTCTGGCTCTGGCCGGACGAAGGTCGCAGTCCGCTGCGCAGCCTGCGCCTGGCGCGCACCGCCCAGCGCTGGAAGCTGGCCGGTTTCTATGCCCTGGGCAGCGTCTCGTGCGCGGCCCCGGCTGTCTCCCTGGGCGACACCTGGCTGTGGTTGCTCTGGCCGGCGCTGGCCCTGGCGATGGTGGCGCTGAACTACGCCCTGTTCGGCGCGGCGGGCTTTCAGAAGCGCGCCGACGGCAGCCTCAGCCCGGCGGTGCGCTGGCTGTTGGCACCCTACCTGGCCGGCGCCTGGCTCAACTCCCGGCTGTGGACACGCCATCACCCGCTGCCACGGGAAGTCGCCGACGGCGTCTGGCTCGGTCGCCTACCCGGTGCCCAGGCCCTGGCCGACAGCCGCTTTACGGGCCTGCTCGACCTCTGCGCCGAACTGCCCTGCACACCCCAGGGCCGCGCTTATCAGGCGCTGCCGGTGCTCGACCTGACCGCCCCGGATACCGCCACCTGCCGCGCCGCCGCTGGATTTATCGAGCAGGCCCGCGCCCGTGGCCCGGTGTTGGTGTGCTGCGCCCTCGGCTATTCGCGCAGCGCCACCGCAGTCGCCGCCTGGCTGCTGCACAGCGGCCGGGCCGCGGACATCGACACGGCCCTGGCGCGGTTGCGCGCGGCCAGCCCCCAGGTGCGTCTCGGCGCCGCCCAGCGCCAGGCCCTGGCCGCGCTGGCAAGCGCCGCCGTGACCCCGCCGCTGGAAGCCGCCCATGTCTGAACTGGCGCTGCGCACCCTGGCCGCCCTGCTGCGCCGCGGCCAGGACCTGAATCGACTGTCCATGGCGCTGACCCTGCTGGCCCTGGCCCTCGGGGTGGTCCTGCCCCTGTTCGCACCGGTCGGCCTGCCGCTGTGCGCCCTGCTATTGGGCCTGGTGCTGTTGGGCCTGGTACAGAAATATTGGGCGCTGCGGGTGGCCTTCGACGCCGACCTGCTGAGCCAGCTGGCCAGCGCGCCCGGCAGCCTGGAGCAGCGCACCCGTGACCTGGACCAGGCCCTGGTCGAGCTCGGCCTGCTGCCCTCGGCCCGTGCCGGCCGGCCCTGGGCCCAGCGGAGCCAGGGCGCGCTGCGCCTGCTGCGTACCCAGGCGCTGCTGTGCGCACTGCAGCTGCTGCTGGCCCTGGCCGGTATGCTGATACCTTTTTTTCTCGCCTTGCCCGCGTTCGGGTAACCAGGAGCTGTCCATGCTCGCCCCCCTGTTCGCCTTCGCCATTACCAGCGGCGCCCGTGCCGTGACCGGCGCGCGCAGCCTTTGGCTGGGCTGCGCGCCGTTGCCCCGGCAACGCATCTACTACGCCAATCACAGCAGTCATGGGGATTTCGTGCTGCTCTGGGCCTCACTGCCACCGCAACTGCGCCGACGCACCCGCCCGGTGGCCGGTGCCGATTACTGGCTCAAGGGCGGGTTGCGCCGTTACCTGATCAACCGGGTATTCAACGGCGTGCTGATCGACCGCGAACGCCGCGATGCCCACAGCAACCCCCTGCAGCCGCTGCTCGACGCCTTGGAAAACGGTGACTCGCTGATCCTTTTTCCCGAAGGCACGCGCAACCAGGAAGAAGGCCTGCTGCCATTTAAGAGCGGCCTCTACCACCTGGCCAGGGCCTGTCCCGAGGTGGAGGTGATTCCGGTGTGGATCGACAACCTCAACCGGGTCATGCCCAAGGGCCGTCTGCTGCCCCTGCCCTTGCTGTGCAGCCTGAGCTTCGGCGCGCCCCTGGCAGCCGCGGCCGAGCAGAACAAGGAAGACTTTCTCACCGAGGCCCGCGCGGCCCTGCTGGCCCTGATGCCGGAGACCCACTGAAATGGATGACAACAGCCTGCTGTTTCTCGGCATCGGTGCCCTGCTGGCCCTGGCCTCCGGGGTTGGCCAGGTGCTCAAGCACCGCGCCGGCGGCGCGCCCAACGCGGTGATCGACAACCTCAATGCGCGGATCAACGCCTGGTGGGTGATGGTCGCGGTGATCGGCATCGCCTTCTGGCTCGGTCAGGTCGCGGTGATCGTGCTGTTTTACCTGGTGTCGTTCTTCGCCCTGCGCGAATTCATGACCCTGACACCGACCCGGCGCAGCGACTACCCGGCCCTGGTCGCCGCCTTCTACGTCGTGCTGCCGCTGCAATACCTGCTGATCGGCATCGACTGGTACGGCCTGTTCTCGATCTTTATCCCGGTCTATGTGTTTCTGCTGCTGCCGATCCTGGCTTCACTGGGCGGCGACACCACGCACTTTCTCGAGCGCGCCTCCAAGGTGCAATGGGGGCTGATGATCGCGGTGCTCTGCGTGTCCCACGTGCCCGCCCTGCTGACCCTGGATATCCCGGGCTATGAAGGTCGCAACCTGCTGCTGATCGCCTGGCTGGTGATGGTGGTGCAGCTCTCCGATGTGCTGCAGTACGTCTGCGGCAAGCTGTGGGGCAAGCGCAAGATCGCGCCGAACCTGTCGCCCTCTAAAACCGTGGAAGGCTTCGTCGGCGGCATCGCCCTGGCGACCCTGCTGGGCGCGGTGCTCTGCTGGATCACCCCGTTCGGCTTCTGGCAGGCGGCGGCCATCGCCCTGTGCGTCAACCTGCTGGGGTTCTTCGGCGGCTTGGTGATGTCGGCGATCAAGCGCGATCGCGGAGTCAAGGACTGGGGCCATATGATCGAGGGCCACGGCGGCATGCTCGATCGCCTGGACTCGGTGTGCTTCGCCGCGCCGATCTTCTTCCATATCGTGCGCTTCTGGTGGACCTGAGGCCCACCCCCGTTTTGGGGACGGGCCTAGGGCTCCAGGGGGCGAGCGAATAGCCCGCCGGCGCCACATCTCGGCCTGCTCGAACGACCCTGCGCTTTAGCGACGGAGCGCACAGCAGCAATTAGATTGCCAGGGTGAACCCGTTATGCAAAAGCACCGACAGATCAATTTTGGTTTCTTATTACTTCTTTTTACCGCCCCCTCTTTTGCCAGCGACGCCCCGGTCTGCACCTTGGAAAGGCTAAGCCCGCAGGGCAGTGCCTTCGAAGTCCGGGGGACAGAGATCGATCTGGGCGAGGCCGACGACAGTCAGCAGCCCCAGGCTTGGCAAGGACCCGTTTCGATCAAGCAGGGTGACGCGCCGGCGTGCGCGATCGAGCTGAATATCATCGAAGCGCCTCTGACCCTGGTTGCAGGGCGTTATCTCTATATGCCGACTTATTCCGGGAGCGAGCGACAGCTGCATGCCGTGGACATTCAGGCCTGCACCCTGGCCTGGAGCAGCGAGGTGTTCTTCGGCACCTACCAGGTCGAACAGGACAGTCTGTTGATAAGAGGAGAGGCCTTGCACCTGGGCCGGGATTGTTTGCCCGAGCCGGCGAGCAAGTAGCCACGCCTCAACCCAGCGCCTGCAAACGTGCCTGCAGCAAACCCGGGAAACGCTCGAGCCAGGTCTGGTTCAGGGGCGAGGGATGCGGCAGCGGATGCAATCTGAGTGAACGGCGACTTCCCTCTGGCGTGCTCAGCGGCACCTCGATGGATTCCGTAAAGCGGTTTTCCTGCGCCCAGAACGCCTCCAACTGCCGGCCGATGTCCCGCGGCTGGTCGATGGCGAACCAGAAGAAAGCCTCGCGGCCCAGGGTGATCAGGTCCTGGCCGTGCCAGCTGTCGAGTAGCACGCGGCGCATCAGCGGGTGGAAGCGTCGCTTGACCGCCATGGACCAGGCCTGGTTGCCGACGGGTTTGTAGGGCACGGTGTTGCTCCAGAAGAATCCTCGACCCACCGCGCGGGAGGCCTCGAAATCCGGCAGGGGCGCGCCCTGCACATGTTCATACAGCACCCGACGCACGCTCTGGCCGCCGGAGCCGATAAAGGGCTCGCCGTATTTCACTTCGTCCCGCCCCGGATCGCGGCCGAAAAAGCCGAGACGGGCCTCGGGATCGCCCAGGCCGATGATCGGCTCCAGCGGGTCCTTGCCGAAGCGCTGGTAGACCTCGATATCGATGCCTTCGGTCTGGGCGGCCACGGCGCGGAAGGCCTGGCGCAACTGTGGATCGAATGACATGGCGGCGCTCCTCGGGAGGCTGGCGAGGGCGAGCGCCCCCGATTCCCTGCAGACCACGGCGCGGCACAAGAGGTCGATGCTGTCGCTGCGGTGCCACAAGGCACCCTTGTAGCCCTTAACATCGAGCAGCGGATCAAGCACCATGCAGCGCCGCCCCTGCGTGCCGGCATGCCCCTGATCAAGGAACGAATCGCTATGAACTGTCTGTTTTGCGCCCTGGTTGCCGGCCAGCAGCCCTGTGCCCGGGTCTACGAAGACGAGCACTGCCTGGCCTTTATGGATATCCATCCCCTGGGCAAGGGCCATGTGCTGTTGATTCCCAAGCAACATGCGGTGCAGCTCGCAGAGCTGCCGGCCGCCACGCGCCAGCACCTCTATGGGGTGTTCGATCGCCTGGTGGCGGCCCAGCGCCAGGCCGGCTTCGGCATCGAGGGTACGCACTTGCTGATCAACGACGGCAAGGCCACCAACCAGCATATCCCCCACGCGCACCTGCACCTGATTCCCCGCGAGCGTGGCGATGCACTGGGCTTCGGCTATCGGATGTTCCTGCACTTCACCGGCCTGTTCGGCTTTCGCACGGCCCAGCAGACCCTGGTGGAACAGGCCAGGAGCATCGCGGCGAGGTTGTAGCCGGCCTTAGGCGTTTCGCACTCCGGACCAGCTTTGGCGCCGTCCGGGGCCGCGGCGTCTGGGTTGAATCCCGCTGGGACCCGCCTTCGCGGGTATGACGGGGGCCAACGTCTCCAACGCCACTTATTCTTCCCGCAGGTCGCCTTCCTCGACGACCCTGACCACCTCGGCATCCAGGGCATAGGCCGCGTCCGCCAGTTCATTACTCACAGGCTCGACCTTGAGGGTGCCACTGACCCAGAGCGGGGCGTAGATATCCGCCAGCTCGATGCCCTTGGGGTAGCGCACCAGCACCAGCTGGTTGGGAGGCGGTGGCGGTACATGGATGCAGGCACCCGGGTAGGGCACCAGAAAGAACAGGGTGCTGCGCCCGCGGGCATCGGTTTCCAGGGGCACGGGGTAACCGCCCAGGCGCAACGCGTGACCATCCAGGGCGGCGACGGTCTTGGCCGAATACATCACCGCCGGCAGACCCTGGCCCTGCTTGAGCCCACCACTGGCGCTGAAGTCGCCGTCGGTTTCCGGGCCGTCGTGGCGGATGTCCGGCATGGCCTCCAAGGCCTGGCGATCGCTTTCCGGCATCAGTTCCAGCCAGTCGGTTTCCGCCAGCTCGGCGCGGGCCAGGGCGCTGAACGAGAAAAGCAGGCACAGGAGCAGTCGCGGTACAGGGGTCATGCTGAGGCTCGGGCAATCAAAGAAAGGCGCAAGCGTAACCCGCGCGGGCCTGATGCCCAAGCGTACGACCCGGCGCCGGACGCCGGGCCGGTGCGTCGGTCAGCGCTTGCTGACCATGGCGTAGATCACCAGCAGGATAATCGCGCCGACTACCGCGCCGATAAAACCCGCCGCCTCGCCCGCCTGGTAGATACCCAGGGCCTGGCCGCCGTAGGTGGCGGCCAGCGAGCCACCGATACCCAGCAGGATGGTCATGATCCAGCCCATGCTGTCGTTGCCCGGCTTGAGGAAGCGTGCGATCAGGCCGACGATCAGGCCGATAAAGATTGTGCCGATAATGCCCATGGTGTGCCCTCGTGAACGATGGAAGTGCTGCCAGCAAGCGCTGGCCTCTAGCCATGAGACGAACGGGGGCGGCACTGGTTCAATCCGCTTCACTGGCGCGCCGCCGGTTTCCAGCGCCGTCCTGGTTTCAGCCCTTGTCGATCAGGCTTTCCACGGCGGTGATCTGCCGGTCGAGAATCGCCCGGCTGGCGCTGCGCAGGGTGGCATGGCCGACCTTGCGGCCGACCTTGAAGGCCTTGCCATAGTGGTGCACATGGCAATCCTGGATGGCGATCGCCTGGGCCAGGGGCGGCACTTCGCCGATAAAGTTGAGCATGGCGCTCTCGCCCAGCTTGGCCGTGGAGCCCAAGGGCAGGCCGGCCACGGCGCGCAGGTGGTTCTCGAACTGGCTGCACTCGGCGCCTTCGATGGTCCAGTGCCCGGAGTTGTGCACCCGCGGTGCGATCTCGTTGGCTTTCAGGCCCCCGTCGACCTCGAAGAACTCGAAGGCCAGCACGCCAACATAGTCGAGGTGTTGCAGCACCCGGCCGACATAATCCTCGGCGAGTTTCTGCAGCGGGTGTCCGCTGCTGGCAACCGACAGCCGCAGGATGCCGTTGTCGTGGGTGTTGTGCACCAGGGGGTAAAAGCGGGTTTCGCCGTCCCGGGCCCGCACCGCGATCAGCGACACTTCGCCGCTAAAGGGCACGAAGCCTTCGAGGATGCAGGGCACGCTGCCCAGTTCGGCGAAGGCGTCCTGGACGTCCGCGGCCTTGCGCAGGACTTTCTGGCCCTTGCCGTCGTAGCCCAGGGTGCGGGTCTTCATCACGGCGGGCAGGCCGATAACGGCCACCGCCGCGTCCAGGTCCGCCTGGGACTGGATATCGGCAAAGGCCGGGGTGGGAATGCCCAGCTCCTGGAACAGGGTTTTTTCGAACCAGCGGTCGCGGGCGATGCGCAGGGCATTGGCCGAGGGGTAGACCGGCACGAACTGCGAGAGAAAGGCCACGGTTTCCGCCGGCACGCTCTCGAACTCGAAGGTCACCAGGTCGACTTCGTCGGCCAGCTGGCGCAGGTGGTCCTGGTCGCCGTAGTCGGCGCGGATATGCTCGCCCAGGGCCGCCGCGCAAGCGTCGGGCGCCGGGTCGAGGAAGGCGAAATTCATGCCCAGCGGTGTACCCGCCAGCGCCAACATGCGGCCCAGCTGGCCGCCGCCTATTACACCGATTTTCATGCTGCTCAGGCCTCGCGCGGATCGGGGTTGTCGAGCACCGACTGGGTCTGCTCGTCGCGAAACCGCTTGAGCGCGACATGGAACTGCGGGTGCTGGTGTCCGAGGATGCTGGCGGCCAGCAAGGCGGCATTCACCGCGCCGGCCCGGCCGATGGCCAGGGTGGCGACCGGGATGCCGGCGGGCATCTGCACGATGGACAGCAGCGAGTCGACACCGGAGAGGATCGAGGACTGCACCGGCACGCCGAGCACCGGCAGGTGGGTCTTGGCCGCGCACATGCCCGGCAGGTGGGCGGCACCACCGGCACCGGCGATGATCACCTGGATGCCGCGTTCGGCGGCCTGCTCGGCGTACTGGAAGAGCAGGTCCGGGGTGCGGTGAGCGGAAACCACCCGCACCTCGAAAGGAATGCCCAGCTGTTCCAGCATCTCGGCGGTATGGCTAAGGGTGGACCAATCGGACTTGGAGCCCATGATCACGCCAACCAGTGCGCTCATCGTCGTGCCTCTTCTTCAGGTGGCCGCACGCTGGCGCGGCCAAAACCAACAAGCCACGCGGGAGACCGGCGTGGCTTGTGTGCGAATGTCGGCCGGATGTACCGGCCAAAGGCCGCGCAGTATACCGCAAAGCCGCGCAGGGCGAGTACCGCCGCGACCGAAGCCCTGCCGCAGAGGCGGACGCCGGTTTTAGACGTGCGATGGCGCGACCAGCGCCCCCGCCTCCAGCTCGCGCCACAGGCGGCGCACCGCGGGTTTGCGCACCAGGGCGCAGCGGTACAGACGGATTTCCAGGGGTACCTGCCATTGTTCGTCGCCGCACACCAGCAGCTCGCCACGGGCCAGCTCCGCCGTGACGCTCAGGCGCGGCACCCAGGCCACGCCCATGCCCTGCAGGGCCATGCTTTTCAGGCTGTCGGCCATGGCGGTTTCGTACACCGTGGTCGAGCGCAGGGCGCGCTGGCGCAACAGCAGGTTGACCGAACGCCCCAGCGAGGCGCCGGCGCTGTAGGCCAGCAGCGGCACGCTGTGCGCGCCCTCCAAGTCGAACAGGGGCCGGCCGTCGGCATCCACCGCGCAGACCGGCAGCATCTCGGTACGGCCCAGGTGCAGGGAAGGGAAAATCTCCGGGTCCATCTGCAGCGAGGCATCCGGGTCGTAATACGCCAGGATCAGGTCGCAGGCGCCTTCGCGCAGGGCATGCACCGCCTCGCCGACATTGGTCGCCACCAGCCGGCTGGCGATCGGCAGCCCCTGGCGGCGCAGGTGCGCGAACCAGGGTGGGAAAAAGCCCAGGGCCAGGGAGTGGGCCGCGGCGAACTGCAGCACCTCGACCTGCTGCCCCTCCAGCTGATGCAGGTGCCGCACCACATCGCCGAGCTGCTCGAGCACGCTGCGCGCGGTGACCAGGAACAGCTGCCCGGCTTCGGTCAGCTCCACCGGCGTATGCGCGCGGTTGACCAGGGTCAGCCCCAGGACCTGCTCGAGGCTGCGGATGCGCCGGCTAAAGGCCGGCTGGGTGACGTGCCGGCGCAACGCCGCCTGGGAAAAACTGCGGGTGGCGGCCAGGACACTGAAGTCCTCCAGCCATTTCATTTCCAAGTTCATGTCGCAGCGCTACTCCGGGGCCCGCAGGCCAGGCTTTGATTCAGATCCGGACCTGCGCCACGCTTGCCGAACCCAGGCGGTCACATCGACCTCATGCCGATTCGGCATAGGGCAGCGTATTACAGCATTGGCCGCGAACCCCGGTAAAGCCCTAGTCTTGCGGCCATCGCCGCCTGCACCGGGTTTTTTCGAGATCATTTCCATCATGTCTTCTGTTGCATCCTTCCGGGTCGAAAAAGACCTGCTCGGCACCCTCGACGTTCCCGCCGAGGCCTATTACGGCATCCAGACCCTGCGCGCCGTGCATAACTTCCGCCTGTCCGGCGTCACGCTGTCGCACTACCCGAAATTCGTCACCGCCCTGGCCATGGTCAAGCAGGCCGCGGCGGACGCCAACCGCGAGCTGGGCCACCTCAGTGCGGCCAAGCATGCCGCCATTAGCGAAGCCTGCGCGCGGATCGTCCGTGGCGACTTCCACGAGCAGTTCGTGGTGGACATGATCCAGGGCGGCGCCGGCACCTCGACCAACATGAATGCCAACGAGGTGATCGCCAATATCGCCCTGGAGGCCATGGGTCACGAAAAGGGCCAGTACCAGTTCCTGCACCCGAACAACGACGTGAACATGGCGCAGTCGACCAACGACGCCTACCCCACCGCTATACGCCTGGGCCTGCTGCTGGGCCACGACACCCTGCTGGCCAGTCTCGACAGCCTGATCCAGGCCTTCGCCACCAAGGGCGTGGAGTTCGCCCATGTATTGAAGATGGGCCGTACCCAACTGCAAGACGCCGTGCCCATGACCCTGGGCCAGGAATTCCGCGCCTTCGCCACCACCCTGGGCGAAGACCTGGCGCGCCTGAAAAGCCTGGCCCCGGAACTGCTCACTGAAGTGAACCTGGGCGGCACGGCCATCGGTACCGGGATCAACGCCGACCCGCGCTACCAGCAGCTGGCCGTCGACCGCCTGGCGCTGATCAGCGGCCAGCCCCTGGTGCCGGCCGCCGACCTGATCGAGGCGACCTCGGACATGGGCGCCTTCGTGCTGTTCTCCGGGATGCTCAAGCGCACCGCGGTCAAGCTATCGAAGATCTGCAACGACCTGCGCCTGCTGTCCAGCGGTCCGCGCACCGGGATCAACGAGATCAATCTCCCAGCGCGCCAGCCGGGCAGCTCGATCATGCCGGGCAAGGTCAACCCGGTGATCCCCGAGGCGGTCAACCAGGTCGCGTTCGAGGTGATCGGCAACGACCTGGCGCTGACCATCGCCGCCGAGGGCGGGCAGCTGCAGCTGAACGTGATGGAGCCGCTGATCGCCTACAAGATCTTCGACTCGATCCGCCTGCTGCAGCGCGCCATGGACATGCTGCGCGAGCACTGCATCGTCGGTATCACGGCCAACGAAGCGCGTTGCCGGGAACTGATGGAAAACTCCATCGGCCTGATCACCGCCCTGAACCCCTATATCGGCTACGAGAACGCCACCCGTATCGCGCGCATCGCCCTGGAAAGCGGGCGCGGTGTGCTGGAACTGGTGCGCGAGGAAGGCCTGCTCGACGATTCGATGCTGTCCGACATTCTGCGCCCGGAAAATATGATCGCGCCACGCCTGGTACCGCTCAAGGCGTGACCGAACCGCATTAGCGCAAGACGGGCGCGCGCCAGCGCGCCCAGCACCGAGCCCGCCCGAGCAGGCCGGATGCCAGACCGCATTAGACGGTTTTTTCAATAACAACAAACACTGGGTGAACCGCCATGAACCACAGCACCACTTCCACCTCTCCCTGGCGCCTGTGGGGGCGCCTGCCGCTCTGGCAGCAAATCCTCATCGGCCTGGCCCTGGGGGTCGCCACCGGCATGCTGTTCAAGCAGGACGCCCTGGTGCTGGCGCCGATCGGCGCGCTGTTCCTCAACGCGATCAAGATGCTGATCGTGCCGCTGGTGTTCGTGTCCCTGGTCGCCGGCATTACCTGCATGCAGGACAGCGCCAAACTGGGGCGCATCAGTGTCAAGACCATCGCCATCTACCTGATCACCACCGCGTTCGCGGTGAGCGTCGGCCTGTTCTTCGGCACCCTGTTCACCCCCGGCGAAGGCATGAACATGGTCGCCAGCGCCAGCACCGAGGCCAAGCAGGCACCGTCGTTGGTGAGCATCCTGGTCGGCCTGGTGCCGAGCAACCCGGTTACTGCCTTCGCCGAGGGCAATGTCCTGCAGATCATCGTGTTCGCCATCGCCCTGGGCGTGAGCATGAACCTGATCGGCGAGAAGGCCGCGCCGGCCGTCAAGCTGTTCAACAGCCTGGCCGAAGTGTTCTACAAACTTACCGACCTGATCATGCGCCTGGCCCCCTATGGCGTTTTCGCCCTGATCGCGGGCGTGGTCGGCACCCATGGCGTGGAAGTGCTGTTGCCGCTAGCGGGGGTGATCGGGGTCATCTATTTGGCCAGCCTGACCCATATGCTGCTGGTCTACGGCGGCCTGCTCGGCTTGCTCGCGCGCCTCAGTCCGCTGCGCTTCTTCCAGGGCATCGCCCCGGCGCTGGCGGTGGCCTTCAGCACCTCGAGCAGCGCCGGCACCCTGCCGGTATCCATCGACTGCGCCCGCAAGAACCTCGGCGTGTCCGAGGGCGTGGCCGGCTTCGTGCTGCCGGTCGGCGCCACCATCAACATGGACGGCACCGCCATCTACCAGGGCGTGTTGGCGCTGTTTATCGCCCAGGCCTTCGGCATCGAGCTCAATGCTGGGCAGTACCTGATGATCATACTCACCGCCACCCTGGCCTCCATCGGCACCGCCGGTGTTCCAGGTGCCGGGCTGATCATGCTCGGGCTGGTGCTGACCGCCGTCGGCTTGCCGCTGGAAGGCGTGGCGCTGATCGCCGGCATCGACCGCATCCTCGACATGGCTCGCACCTCGGTCAACGTGGCTGGCGACCTGATGACCAGCGCCTTGGTCGGCCACAGCGAGAACGAACTGGATCGCACGGTTTACAACAGCAGCAACCCGGAATAGCGCACGCCCTTACCACCCGCACCTGGATGTGCGGGGCGGACGGCCCCGACCGGGGTCGTCTGCATCAGGCCGGCGGACGTCCGGCAGCCCGAGCGGTTACCCACCCCTCGGGCCGCACCACTCCAACCCCAATGGGTGCACGACAGCCGTCGTGTCATGCCCGACGCCAGGCCACCCCTGACGAACCGGCCGCCCGCCACGAGTCAGCGCCGCCCTACCCGGGTGGTGCTGCAACCATTTTGCAACCCCCCTACAACATCACAACAGAGGGCGAGAACCACCATGCTGGACCTACTCAACGACCTGATCTGGAGCAAACTGCTGATCGTCATGCTGGTCGGCCTGGGACTGTATTTCACAGTCCGCTCCCGCTTCGTGCAATTCCGTTATTTCAGCAGCATGTTCCGCATCTTTGGCGAAGCCTTCCAGCGCCAACCGGGGCAGCTCAGCTCGTTCCAGGCGTTGATGCTCAGCGTGGCCGGTCGCGTCGGCGCCGGTAATATCGCGGGTGTGGCCGTGGCCATTATGCTCGGCGGTCCCGGGGCGATCTTCTGGATGTGGATGGTGGCCCTGGTCGGCATGGCCACCAGTTATTTCGAATGCTCCCTGGCCCAGCTCTACAAGCGTCGCCAGGCCGACGGCAGCTACCGCGGCGGTCCGGCCTTCTACATCCTGCACGGCCTCGGCCTGCGCTGGCTGGCGATCGTCTTCTCGATCCTGCTGCTGGTGACTTTCGGTTTCGGCTTCAATGCCTTGCAGTCGTTCACCGTCGCCAGTTCGCTACAGGACACTTTCGGCATGCCCACCCATATCAGCGGCCTGATCCTGGTCGTCGTCATGGGGCTGATCATCTTCGGCGGCATCCAGCGCATCGCCAAAATGGCCGACGTACTGGTACCGATGATGGCCTTCACCTATATCGGCATGGCGCTGGTCGTGATCGGCATGAATATCGAAGCCGTGCCGGCAACCCTGGTCCTGATCGTCAAGAGCGCGTTCGGCCTGGAGCCGGCCTTCGCTGGCGGCATAGGCGCGGCGATCCTGATGGGCGTCAAACGCGGCCTGTTCTCCAACGAGGCGGGGCTGGGCAGCGCGCCGAACGTCGCCGCCGTGGCCGAAGTCAAGCACCCGGCGGCCCAGGGCATCGTGCAATCGCTCAGTGTGTTTATCGACACCCTGCTGGTCTGCACCAGCACCGCACTGATCATCCTGCTGTCCGGCGTCTACCAGCCGGGTAGCGAGATGGCCGGGGTCATCCTGACCCAGACCGCCCTGGCGGCGGTGGTCGGCGAATGGGGCCGGGTGTTCGTCAGCATGGCGCTGGTGCTCTTCGTCTTCACCACCTTGATCTACAACTACTACCTGGGCGAAAACGCCCTGGGCTTCTTCAGCAACAAGCGCTGGCCGTTACAAGCCTACCGCGTGGTGGTGATCGCCCTGGTGTTCTGGGGCTCGAGTCAAGATCTGGGCACGGTGTTCGCCTTCGCCGACCTGAGCATGGGCCTGCTGGCCATCGCCAACCTGGTGGCCCTGGCGCTGCTGTTCAAGGTCGGCCTGCGCCTGATGCGCGACTACGATAAACAGATCGAGGCGGGCGTCGAGTCGCCGGTGCTCGACCCGCGTCAGTACGCCGACCTGGATCTGGACCCGGCGGCCTGGACATTGCCGACCAGCGCCCAGGTGAAACCCTCGGAGTCGGCCGCTCATGCTGCCGCGGCGTTGCATCAGCGTTAAGCAAAAAAACAGGCGGCAAGAAGGGATGCCTTGCCGCTATGCTGAGATACCTGCCAAATAAAAATAAACGCTTCGAGGAGCGGTCGTATGCGCACAGTACTCAGAGCCACCCTGCTGTTCATCCTTTTCCTGGGCGCGGCCACCGCCCATGCCGAGCTGCCCGCCGGCTACCGCCTTATCCTGCAGACCGAAAACTTCCCGCCCTTCAACATGGCCAAGAGCGGCAAGAACTTTGCTCGCGACGAAAACATCCAGGGCCTTAGCGCCACCACCGTGCGCGAGATGTTCAAGCGTGCCGACATCCCCTATACCCTGACCCTGCGCTTCCCCTGGGATCGCATCTACAAACAAACCCTGGAGCAACCCAACCACGGGCTGTTTTCCACCTCGCGCAGCGAGGCGCGCGAGAAGCTGTTCAAGTGGGTCGGCCCCATCGCCCAGTACGAAAGCGTGTTGCTGGCCGCACCGGGCAAGCCCATGAAGCTCGACAGCCTGGAACAGGCCAAGGCTTACAAAGTCGGCGCCTACAAGAGCAGCGCGGTCAGCCAGCTACTGGAAGGCAAGGGCCTGACCCCCGTCAACTCGCTGCGCGATCAGGAAAACATCAGCAAGCTGATCAGTGGCCGCATCGACCTGTGGGCCACCTCGGACCCGGTCTGGCGCTACTACGCCAAGCAGGAAGGCGTCTCGGGCCTGGAAACGGTGCTGAGCTTCCACACCTCCAGCCTCTACTTGGCCCTGAACATCGACACCCCGGACGAAGTGGTCGAACGCTTGCAGAAGGCCCTGGACCAGATGAAATCCGAAGGTTTCAACAGCTGCAGCCAGAACCCCGATCTCTGCTAGGAACTGCCCGCGCCTGGTTCACGCCTAGCTTCGTCTGGCTAGGCCTAAGCTTGATGCATAAAGCGGTTTCAAGCCCTTGAGAGGCTCGGCCTGCCTCTCGACGGCCGGATCAGTCCGGCTCATGCAGCGCATAGAGGGCATCGACGACTGCCAGGGGCAGGCCTTCATCGAAACCCTCCGGGTCGCAGTCCACCTCGACATAGTCCTTGCCGTTCACGGCGTGCAGCATCAGATCCGGAATGGGCGTTATCACCGGGATATCCGGGTAATCGCCCGGGCCCGCGCCATCCGAATGACGGGGATCGAACCAGATGTCGGCATTCTGGTAGTAGCCGGCGTCGTAGCGTTGCTCGATCAGCCGTAACAGGGCGAAGGTCGGCGGATGCAGGGCGTCCTGCTCGCAAGCGAACTGCACATACCAGGCCGCGCCGAGGTTCCAATAGAGCAGCAGCACGGTGGCGCGATCCGTTTCAGGATTGTCGATCAACCATTGAAAGGCGGCTGCATTGGAATCGTAGTTGGCGCGCGCAGCGAACAGATGCCACTGGGCTCGCGTTGCGGTCGCGAGGTACGACCTGACGATCTCCCAAGACTGGGACTGGATCTGTTCCGGGGTCATGCTGTCCTCTCGCGCTGCGGGCAGACCTTCCCAGACGAAGATGTGCACCCTGGCCCGCCCATCAAGGGCAGGTCAATCGGGGCCTGGTTACGCGGCCAGGATCGGCGCCGCACATCGCCGCTTATGGCATCAACGCAACGGCCGCGTTGTACGTCAACCCGAACAAAGGGACGTTGGACAGGATAAACAGCAGGAACCTGACTTCGATCGTGTTGATCAGCGCTTGAGTCAGGCTGTGAACGATGCGCAGGGCAACATAGGCCCAGGCGAGATACAGGTTGGCGCCATCCCCCTCGCCAAGCAACGCAAGCGAAATGGCCAGCGCATAAAAGAGCGTGGGCTGCTCCATCAGGTGGTTATAGTTATCCGCCTTCCACCGTACGCGCGGCGCCAGCGTCGCCATCTGTTCTCCCCGTGGCGCATTGGGATCGAGCTTCATCTTCACCTTGCGTACGGCCGGAATACGCGTGGCGTACATCCAGACCCACATGACCATCGACCACGCCACCAAGGCGACCACGGGCGCCAGGATTTCGCTACTGACCATTTTCATCCCCTTTTATTATTGGATTGGATCATTTCGCAGTGCGCAAGGCTCTGGCCGTATTGCACTGCGCTGGATTGGTAGTCGCAGCCGGTGACGTTCAAAACCGGAATATAGTCTGGCAAGGCGTAATAGTCCGTTTGGCGAGCTGGTGAACCGTCGGTTTCCACGGTGCTGTTCGAAGAAGCACCGGGCGCGATGTGGCCCGGATGCTCTGGCATGCACAAGCTCCGCTTGCTACTGCGAAGCTGTGACATCCGTGCTGGTAAAGGTTGGATAGTCGGAGGGTTTGCCGTTATTGATGTTGTTCAGAAAGTTGCTGTCCTTGATCGGCAGGTTGGCGGAACCGTAATTAAAGCTGTTCAGTCGCGAGCGCATCTGGGAATTGGACAGGCCGTCGCCGATCATCTGGTACCAGCTGACAATCGTCGGCGTCAGGAAATAGCCGTAGGGATTCTCGGCATATTCGTTGGCTTTGGCAAAACGGAATGCATGCGTGGTCACGCCATCCTTGTGATAGACGATTTTCAATCGACCATTCTGAAACGGCAGCTCAGCGGCGGGTTTGGTGGTTTGATTGCCGTGAGAGCTGTAGGTGCCGTGCGTGACGAGGCCGTTTTTGGTCCAGACGACGGCATGCTCCCAGTCATGACGATGGCCGCCGCCGACATAATCCAGTACCTGGTCTTTCTCGAAATACAGCGCATAGATATGGCCGCAATATTGGATGCCACTGCTGGTTTTGCAGACGTAGCGGTGCATGGTGTTTGAGGTGATCATGAAGTTGCCGGAGCGACAATCGCCGGTGATGGTGCCCGATGTGTTCAGTCCGACATTCTGTTCGCCAAGGCGACTGATGCCGGCACTCGGCAAACAGCCATCACCATCAAAATCAAAGACGACCTCTTTGTTGTTGATGATGCCATTCGGCGGCAAGGCCTGGCCGAGCATGGCAAAATCCGAGGCATGGCTGGTCTGGGTGGCGGTCAGCAGTGCGCAGGCCGCGATCATGGAAAAGGTTTTTGTTGTTGTTTTTTTCATGATGTGGTTATCCAAAAATATTTTGTTTTTATTGTTGAGTTGGAGCGCGCTGCGTTGAGCATTGCGCTCGGTTTCGACACTAGCATTCCGAGGGTGTCGAATAAACAGCAGGCATGAGAGGAGTGAGGTTTGGTATTCAAATGAGCGACGAATAACGCTGGGCGGTTGCAGGAGCTGAGTGCAACACAGTCATTGAATTGAAGCTGGAGCATCATGCCGCATAGCCATGGCCTTCTGCATCACGTCACCCATAACTTCGATGGGGCACTTGGAGTCGAAGCGCTTGCGCGGTCGCATGCTCAGTTGCAGCGCGATGGCGTCCAGTTCCTCCTAGCTAAAGGGGTCGGAGTGGTGAATTTTTATTCACGTCGACTCCTTTAGCCGGTATCGTAAGTGTCCACGCACGTCGGTATTGACGGGTTGACCAACCTGCGGTTGAAAGAGGGTCGTGTCTCTTACATCACGATGCAGAAGTGAAACTGGTCATTCTCGTGCTCCGCCTGCGTGACTTTCTCGAGACAGTCCTCGAGCTCTTCAACTAAGTCGGCTCTTACCTTCTCCTTCACGCCCTTCACTTCCCCACTCTTGAGGCGCTCGATAACTTTCCTCAGCGCCGGCAACGCATCGGCAGGGGAAAACCATTTTTCGTTCTCGGCAATCCAGGTTTCCGGCAGATCCTCTTCGGAGAAATTGTACTGCAGGTCCGTCGTATCGAAAAAATCGGAAAGGGGGCGAACGCCTATGCTCTCAGCCAAGCTGTCCAGCTCTTCTGAAAGCTTGCAGAAGAGTGAGTGATCGAAATCATCGCCTGACTCATCCGTGCCAACCCGGGACTTTCTCCGCACCCATATGGTGTCACTCATGATTCCCTACTCCTGATAATGATTTTTATGGCTGCTCTCAGGGCAGCTGATAACACTGCAAGCGGGACGGCACTATCCAGCCCCGGCAGGTGAAGCCAACAACTGGGCCCCCGTCATGGCCAAAGCGCTGGGCGCCAGGCCACAGACGATATAGCAGACCACGCCCAACCGGTCGAGTCGCTTCGCTGTAGTGATCGACATCACTTGAGTCTTCGAAGGTGGACCCTAGAAGACCTAGGGATGGTCCAAGGGTCTGGTAGTAGACTGTCCGAGTGAGCACAGCGGACGGCTTGAGTCGGATATCATGCTTCACGATCTCGGCACCACAGTTGCCCAGCACGCACGACGCGGCAATGGTAGCAACCACTCTCTATATCGTTGATGTTGTACCACTCATGGCTGCCTCCCGCTTTCTCGCAGTCAAGTCCTTTGGCAGCAACGCCCCAATCGATCAAGAGCCAGGGAAGGTAACCTCTGATCCAGGTCCTGAAACGATAAGGTCCACCTGAATTTTGGGGCATCGGCAGGCTCTCCTTGCGATAAATATTTCTCTGCGAGCCCCGCGAGCCTGGGGCATCGATCTTTAGCGGCTTGCTATAAGTCTGCTGCGCAATACCACGCCTTGCTTTCCTTGGACGAAACAAAACAATACGCCACAATAAACATGGCCAGCTCAAAAGCATAAAACAGATGCGGCACGCCAAATCCATACTCGACCAAGTCCCAGGCCAGGAAAACAATCAATATCACTCCGACCAAAATCAGGGTTGCCTTGATATCGTTGGCTCTCAACAGGTCGCGGATTATCCAAGCAACAACACAGATCCAGGCAATATTAACGCCTAGTATCAGCGGGTCGCCCAAGCTGATTTCTCCGTATTCGAGACCTTCAAAATAAACTGCAATCAACGTAGATACGCATGAAAGCATCAGGGCTAAAGCAGCTTTCTTAATATCGGAAGGCAAGCGAACATCTCCTCTCGGCTGATTTCTAACAGTGACAGATGGAGTTTCGTATTAACGCACTGTTCCAGACATAACTCGCTCCAGCTACACCATAGGATCGACATTGACCGCGCGCTTCCTCCGCCTCGCTGCGCGAGGCGGGGAGCGGGTCTGCTGGTACATCGCCACTCCGGGCAGGCTACCGCCCTCCCCTGCATGCAGTGGCGTTGACGACTCGAGGGCATCAATCGACTGGGATTGGCAGACACTCCCGACGTTGAACGAGCTTAATCCAGCGAACAAGCCTAGCAAAGCGAAGCCAGCTTCGGCCAGGCGGCCCACTGGCGGGTAAAGGGAATGCCTGGGGAAACAGGCCAGGGCTGGCTGGTGCAGTAGGCGTACTCGACGAGCACGCGCTGTGACGCGAGCAAAGGTGCTGGGTAGAGACCGTACAACGTCCGGTCGGGCCGGACGCCCCTCAGCCTTCCCAGGCCCGGCGCAACGCCTTCAGGGCCTGGTCGATCTGCGCTTCGGGGACCCCGGCGAAGCCCAGTACCAGCCCGGCCCGGGCATCCGGCGGCGGTCCTTCGGACGCCGCTGTGTCCTTCAGCCAGTAACTGCTCAGGCCGCTGATTTCCACCCCCACTGACGCGGCACGGGCGAGCAGGTCGCGCTCGCGGGCCAGGTCGGCCACCGGCACGCAGACGTGCAGTCCGGCCTGCACTTCCGGCAGCGCCACCCCTGCCGCTGCGGTGGGCCAGCCACGCAACAGGGCATCCCGGCGCAGGCGGGCGGCGCGGCGCATGCGCCGGATATGCCGCTGGAAGTGGCCGCGGGCGATGAATTCCGCGAGCACCGCCTGGGTCCCGATCTCCGAATGGCGCATGTTCAGGGTGCGCAGCTGGGTCAGCGGCTCGACCAAGGCGGGCGGCACCACCAGGTAGCCCAGGCGCAGCGCCGGGAACAGCACCTTGGAAAAGGTGCCGATATAGAGCACCCGGCCCAACCGATCCAGGGAGGCCAGCGGCGCCAAGGGCGTGCCGCTGTAGCGGTATTCACCGTCGTAGTCGTCCTCGACTATCCAGGCCTGTTCGCGCTCGGCCCACTCGAGCAGCTCCAGGCGCCGCGCCAGCGACAGGGTGACGCCGCTGGGGTACTGGTGCGAGGGCGTCACGTAGGCCAGGCGGCAGTCGCTCAGGCCCGCCAGTCGACGGGTATCCAGGCCATCCCGGTCCACCTCGATGCCATGCAGGCGCGCGCCGGCGACGGCGAAGGTCTGCGCGGCGGAGCGGTAGCAGGGATTCTCCAGCACCACGCCATCGCCGGCCTGCAGCAGCAACTGGGCGCAGAGGCTGATGGCCTGCTGCGCGCCACTGGTGACCAGCACCTGCTCGGGCGTGCAGCGCAGGCCACGGCCGTTGCGCAGGTAGGCGGCGATCATTTCCCGAAGCCGCGGATCGCCGGCCGCCTCGCCATAGCCCAGGCACTCCAGCGCCGGCGCGCGCCAGAACTGCGCCTGCAAGCGCGCCCAGACCTCGAAGGGAAACAGATCGAGGGCCGGTAAGCCCAGGCGAAACGCCCGTGGCGGGCCCTCGCGCGGCGCATCCGGCCCGTGGGCCTGCAGGCGCGCCCGTAGCGGCTGGGGAATCTGCGTCTGGGGCGCCGCGGGCATGGCGGGGGGTACGCCGCCGCCCAGCTCGGCGACGTAGGTACCGTCGCCGATACGCCCATCGATATAGCCCTCGGCATACAGCTGGTCGTAGGCGCGCACCACGGTATTGCGCGACACGCCCAGGGCCTCGGCCAGTTCGCGGCTCGCCGGCAAGCGCATATGGCTGGCCATGCGACCGTCGAGAATCCGCTCGCGCAACGCCTGGTAGAGCTGGCGGGCCAGGCCCTGGCGCGGGTCGAGCTGGAAGCCGGCGGGGTCGAGCGGCAGGGGCGGTTTGCTGGACATGGGCGGCGGCCTGAAAGAAAAACCCAGGGTAAATTGGTTCTACCAAAATGACCATTAATGGCTCTTACAAAGGACCAATGGCCCGCCTAGCATGCTGCCATCGATCAGGAGAAACGCCATGTACTCACCCGCCGCCTTTCGCATCGACGACCTCGCAGCATTGCTCGCGCACATCGAGCGCACGCCCCTGGCGATCCTGATCAGCCAGGGCGAACAGGGCCTGCAGGCCAGCCATTTACCGCTGCTGCTGGAGCCTGGGGCGGGCCCGCACGGCCGCCTGCTCGGCCACTTCGCCCGGGCCAACCCGCAATGGCGCGACCTGGCCGCTGGCGCCGAAGTGCTGACGATCTTTCCCGGCCCCTCGGCCTATGTCAGCCCCGGCTACTACCCGAGCAAGGCCCGAGACCACAAGGCGGTACCGACCTGGAACTACGTCACGGTGCACACCTGGGGCCGCGCCGAGGTGTTCGACGAGCCCGCGCGCCTGCGCGAGCTGGTCGGTCGCCTCAGTGCGCACCACGAAGCCGGCCAGGCGCAACCCTGGTCGGTGGACGAGGCGCCCGACGATTACCTCGACGCCATGCTGCGGGCCATCGTCGGCTTCGAGCTGCCGATCGAACGCATCGCCGGCAAATGGAAGCTGAGCCAGAACCAGCCCGCGGACAACCACGCCGGCGTACGCGATGCCCTGGCGGTCCGCCCGGCGCCGAACGAGCAGGATGTGGCGCGGCTGATGGATAGCCTGCGTTGACGCCCTGCAGACCCCTTGAACGCCTTATCGCCAGCACGCTGGCTCCTACACAGAAGGAAGACTGCCATGTCCCAGATCGAGATCCGCCCCGTTAGCGCCGCCGACCATGCCGCCTGGCTGCCGCTCTGGCAGGGTTATCTGCACTTCTACGAAAGCGAACTGCCCGCCGAGGTCAGCACCAGCACCTGGCAGCGCTTTCTCGACCCCGCGGAACCGACCCATGCCGCGCTGGCATGGCGCGATGGACAGGCCATCGGCCTGGTACAGTGGATTTTCCATCGGTCCAACTGGTCGATTACCAACAGCTGCTACCTGCAGGACCTGTTCGTCAGTCCCGAAGTGCGGGGTGGCGGGGTCGGTCGCGCATTGATCGAACAGGTCTATGCCCAGGCTCGCAGTGCCGGCAGTACGCGGGTGCATTGGCTGACCCAGGACAGCAACCACACCGCCATGCAGCTTTACGATCGCATCGCCGAGCGCGCCGGCTTTACCCAGTACAGCCATGCGCTGTAACCGGAGAACATCACCATGACCCAACAAGCCCTGCCCGACTGGCAACCCGTTACCGCACCACCACGCCATGTGCTCGAGGGGCGCTTTGCGCGCCTGGAGCCCCTGGAGCCGAGCCGTCACGGCGACGACCTGTGGCGGGCCCTGCAGGGGCCTGAAGCAGACCCAGCGCTCTGGGATTACCTGCCCTACGGCCCGTTCGAGCGACGCAGCGAGTTCGACAGCTGGCTCGCCGCCCATGCCGCGAGCCACGACCCGCTGTTCTTCAGCGTGATCGACCGCGCCAGCGGCCAGGTCCAGGGCCTGCTCAGCTACCTGAACATAGCCCCGGCCCACGGCTGCATCGAGATCGGTCATATCGCCTACGGCCGCGTCATGCAGCGCACGCCGCAGGCCACCGAGGCCATCTTCCTGCTCGCCGAGCAGGCCTTCGCCCTTGGCTACCGCCGCCTGGAATGGAAGTGCAACGACCTCAATGCCCGCTCCAAGCGCGCCGCCGGGCGTTTCGGCTTCAGTTTCGAAGGACGGTTCCGCCAGCACTTGGTGATCAAGGGCCATAACCGCGATACCGCCTGGTACTCCCTGCTCGACCACGAATGGCCGGCGCAACGGTGCATTTTCCAGGCCTGGCTGGCACCCGGGAACTTCGATGCCCAGGGCCGGCAACGCCAGAGCCTCGGTGAGCTGCGCGAGGGGTAGGGGCTATAACGCTGGGCTTCTCCGGGCCACGAAAGCAGACCTATGCGCAGCCAGGGTAGCCCGGATAAGCCTGGGCGCCACCCGGAGAGCCGGGCTTAGAACTTCTCGGGCCGGAGCACCTGTACCTCCGCCAGGTAGCAGACCATGGCGAAGTTGGCGTAGTACTTGGCCTGCAGGTGCTGGGCGATACGCTCGGCGATTTCGCGGCTGCAGATGACTTCCAGGCGGATATTGCCTTCGGTGTCCCAGCCGGCGCTGCGTACCCCACGGCTGCCGCGTCCGCGGGCGTCGGAGAGGGTCCAGCCGGGGGCGCCGAGGCTCTCCAGGTCGGCCAGCAGTTTCTTTTCCAGGGCCGCTTCGCAGATCACGGTCAGCAGGGTGCGGGTATGGGCGGGCATGTTCAGTATCCCCAGGCGATCAGAGTTTCGGCCAGTGCCAGGTACAGCGGTATGCCGATCAGAATATTGAAAGGGAAGGTGATCCCCAAGGACGCGGTCAGCGACAGCGAGGGGTTGGCCTCCGGCAGCGCCAGGCGCAGGGCCGCCGGCACGGCGATATAGGAGGCGCTGGCCGCCAGGGTGGCGAGCATCGCGGTGCCGCCCAGGGACAGGCCCATCAGCCGCGCCAGCAGGGTGCCGATCAGGGCGCCGAGCAGCGGCATCAGCAGGGCGAAGCCGACCAGGCGCAGGCCGAACTGCTTGAGCGCGCCGAGCTGGCCGGAGGCGATCAGCCCCATCTCCAGCAGGAAGAACGCCAGCACCGGTTTGAACATGCTGGTGTATAGCGGCTCCAGCGGCTTAATCGCCTCCTTGCCGGCCACCGCGCCGATGATCAGGCCGCCGAGCAGCAGCACGATGCTTTTGCCCAGGAAGATTTCGCGGCCCAACCCGCGCCAGTCGGTGCCGCGGGACACCCCCTTGGCCAGGAGGATACCGACCAGGATCGCCGGCACTTCCAGGATCGCCACGAACAGCGGCATATAGCTTTCGAACGCCACCTCGCGGGCCACCAGGTAGGCCACCACCACGGCAAAGGTGCCGGCGCTGACCGAGCCGTAGTGCGCCGCCACCGCCGCGGCATTGACCCGGTCGAAACGCAGGCCGCGTAACAATGCGAAGGCCACCAGCGGCAGAAAGATTCCCAGGCCCAGCACCAGGGCGGTCTGCCCCAGCAGTTGCAAGCTGGCCTGCTCGGCCAGCTCCACCCCGCCGTGCAGACCGATGGCCAGCAGCAGAATGATCGACAAGGTCTCGTAGAGCGCGGGCGGCAGTTTCAGCTCGCTTTTCAGCAAGCCCGCGGCCAGGCCGAAGACGAAGAACAGCACCACCGGGTCAAGACCCATCGAACCTCCCCTGGACGAGCGCGTCCGGTTTGCAGCGGGCAGAAAAAAGGAGCCTTGCGGCTCCTTCCATGAACAGTCAGGAACTATGACTCGCGGGCCCTCCATGGCCACTTCCAGCGCTGAACCTGCAGCGGTCGAAAGCCGCGGTTATTTTCATTCGATCTCGATCAAGACTTCGCCCGGGTTAACCCGGTCACCTTTGGCCACGTGCACCGTCTTCACCGTGCCGGCGATCGGCGCCTGGATCTCGGTTTCCATTTTCATCGCCTCGGTGATCAGCACGGCCTGGCCGGCCTTCACCACGTCGCCCTGCTTGACCAGCACGTCGACGATATTGCCCGGCATGCTGGTGCTGACATCCCCCGGGGCACTGGTCTGCTTGCGCTGGCTGGCGCCGCCGGCGACAAACTGGTTGAGCGGCTCGAAGACCACCTCTTCCGGCATGCCGTCGATGGACAGGTAGAAGTGCCGCTTGCCGCCGCCCTTCACCCCGACCCCGGTGATATCCACCCGGTAGCTCTCGCCGTGCACGTCGATCACGAACTCGGTGGGTACCCCTTCGCCGCCGACCGAGCCCACGGCCCCGGCTTCGGGAATCGGCAACAGGACTTCCGGGGTCAGGGTGCCGGCTTCGCGCTCCTCGAGGAATTTGCGCCCGATATCCGGGAACATGGCGTAGGTCAGCACGTCCTCGGCGGACTTGGCCAGGGGCCCGATTTCCGCGCGCAACTTGTCCATCTCCGGTTTCAGCAGGTCGGCCGGACGCACCTCGATCACTTCCTCGCCGCCGATGGCCTGGCGACGCAGCTGCTCGTTGATCTTGCCCGGCGCCAGGCCGTAGCGGCCCTGCAGGTAGAGCTTCACTTCGTTGGTGATGGTTTTGTAGCGCTCGCCGGCCAGCACGTTGAAGAAGGCCTGGGTGCCGACGATCTGCGACGTCGGCGTCACCAGGGGCGGATAGCCCAGGTCCTCGCGCACCCGCGGGATCTCGGCCAGCACTTCGTTCATGCGGCTGAGCGCGCCCTGCTCCTTGAGCTGGTTGGCCAGGTTGGAAATCATTCCGCCGGGCACCTGGTTGACCTGCACCCGGGTGTCCACCGCGGTGAATTCGCTTTCGAACTGGTGGTACTTCTTGCGCACGGCATAGAAGTACAGGCCGATGTCCTGCAGCAGTTCCAGTTCCAGCCCGGTGTCGAATTCGCTGCCCTTGAGCGCCGCGACCATGGACTCGGTGCCCGGGTGGCTGGTGCCCCAGGCGAAGCTGGAGATGGCGGTGTCGATATGGCTGGCGCCGTTCTCAATGGCCTTGAGCTGGCACATGGCGGCCAGGCCGGCGGTGTCGTGGGAGTGGATAAAGATCGGCAGCGACTGCTCGGCCTTCAGCGCCTTGACCAGCTCGCCGGTGGCATAGGGCGTCAGCAGCCCGGCCATGTCCTTGATCGCCACCGAGTCGCAACCCATGGCTTCCATCTGCTTGGCCTGTTTGACGAAGGCCTCGACCGTGTGCACCGGGCTGGTGGTGTAGGCGATGGTGCCCTGGGCGTGCTTGCCGGCGGCCTTCACCGCCTCGATGGCCACGCGCAGGTTACGCACGTCGTTCATCGCGTCGAAGATGCGGAACACGTCGATGCCGTTGACCGCGGCCTTGGCCACGAAGGCGCGCACCACGTCGTCGCTGTAGTGCCGGTAGCCCAGCAGGTTCTGCCCGCGCAGCAGCATCTGCAGGCGGGTGTTGGGCAGCGCGGCGCGCAGTTGACGCAGACGCTCCCAGGGGTCTTCCTTCAAGAAACGTACGCAGGCGTCGAAGGTCGCGCCACCCCAGACTTCCAGCGACCAGTAACCGACCTGGTCGAGCTTGGCGCAGATCGGCAGCATGTCCTCGGTGCGCATGCGCGTGGCCAGCAGCGACTGGTGGGCGTCGCGCAGGATGGTGTCGGTAACCTGAATATTTTTCGTCATGACGTGATTCCTCACAGGCCGGCGTGGGCGGCGATGGCGGCGGCAATGGCCAGGGCCAGCTCTTCGGGCTTGCGTTTGACCGAGTAGTTGGTGAGTTCCGGGTGGCTTTCGACAAAACTGGTGTTGAAGCGGCCGCTGCGAAATTCCGGGTTGCGCAGGATTTCCTGGTAGTAGGCGGCGGTGGTCTTCACGCCCTGCAGGCGCATATCGTCCAGGGCGCGCAGGCCGCGGTCCATGGCCTCTTCCCAGGTCAGGGCCCAGACGATCAGCTTCAGGCACATGGAATCGTAGTAGGGCGTGATGGTGTAGCCGGTGTAGATCGCCGTGTCGGTGCGCACTCCCGGACCGCCCGGGGCGTAGTAGCGGGTGATCTTGCCGAAGCTGGGCAGGAAGTTGTTCTTCGGGTCCTCGGCGTTGATCCGGAACTGCAGGGCGAAGCCGCGGTACTGGATATCGGCCTGCTTGACCGACAGCGGCAGGCCCGAGGCGATGCGGATCTGTTCGCGGACGATGTCGATCCCGGTGATTTCCTCGGTGATGGTGTGCTCCACCTGGACCCGGGTGTTCATCTCCATGAAATACACCTGGCCGTCGGCGAGCAGGAATTCCACGGTGCCGGCGTTCTCGTAGCCCACCGCCTGGGCCGCGCGCACCGACAGGTCGCCGATATAGGCGCGCTGCTCGGGGGTCAGCTGCGGGCTGGGGGCGATCTCGATCAGCTTCTGGTTGCGCCGCTGGATCGAGCAGTCGCGTTCGAACAGGTGCACCACGTTACCGAAGCTGTCGCCGAGTATCTGCGCCTCGATATGCTTGGGGTTGACGATGCATTTTTCCAGGAACACCTCGGCCGAGCCGAAGGCCTTGGTCGCCTCGGAGATCACCCGGGGAAAGGCCTGCTCCAGCTCGTCCGGGCTGTTGCAGCGGCGGATACCGCGCCCGCCGCCGCCGGAGGTGGCCTTGAGCATCACCGGATAACCCAGGCGCTCGCCTTCCTTCAGGGCCTCGGCGATATCCGCGACATTGCCCTCGGTGCCGGGGGTGACCGGCACGCCGGCGGCTATCATGCTGCGCCGCGCCTCGGTCTTGTCGCCCATGCGGCGGATCACCTCGGCGGACGGGCCGATAAACTTGATGCCGCGCTCGGCGCAGATCTCCGCCAGCTCGGCGTTCTCCGAGAGAAAGCCATAGCCGGGGTGCAGGCCGTCGCAGCCGGTCTCCACCGCCAGGTTGACCAGCTTGCGCGGGTTCAGATAACCGGCCAGGGGGTCGGCGCCGATGCTGTGGGCCTCGTCGGCGCGCTTGACGTGCAACGCCATGCGGTCGGCCTCGGAATAGACGGCCACCGAACGGATGCCCATCTCGGCGCAGGCGCGCACGATGCGGACGGCAATCTCACCGCGGTTGGCGATCAGGATTTTCTTGAGCACGGGAGGTGTCCTCAGCCAGGCTTCGATCAATCAATAACAGCTATATCGCGCCAGCATGCCGTTGAAAATCCCTCTGCTGGCCGCGCCCCTCGACCGCCTGAGGCGATCAAGGGTCTACCCTAGCCCCGCGCAAGCATTAAGCAAAATCATTAATTATTGGGATAGCCATAAGTAAAGACTTATAGTTGCCACTTCACCCCAGGAGAACCGCGCCATGCGCAAGTCATTGCGGCGCCTGACCCTGCGCCAACTGCAGGTGTTCAATGCGGTGTGCGACAGCCTGTCCTACAGCCGTGCCGCCGAGGAAATGGCCCTGAGCCAGCCGGCGGTGAGCCTGCAGATCCGCCAGCTGGAAGCGCTGATCGGCCAGCCGCTGTTCGAGTACGTGGGCAAGAAGCTCTACCTGACCGAGGCGGCCCGGGCGCTGCAGCAGGCCAGCGCGGAGATCTTCGGACGCCTGGAAAGCCTGGACATGCAGCTCTCCGACCTGCAGGGCTCGCTGCAGGGCCAGCTCAACCTGGCGGTGGAATCCAGTGCCAAATACCTGGCCCCGCACCTGTTCGCCGCCTTCAAGCGCCAGCATCCGGAGGTCAGCCTGCAGCTGGCGGTGGTCAACCACGCCCAGGCCCTCAAGCGCCTGAGCGCCAACCGCGACGACCTGCTGATCATGTCCCAGGTGCCCCAGGACATTTCCCTGGAGTTCCTGCCGTTTCTCGACTACCCGATCGTCGCCGTGGCGCCGCCCGACCATCCGCTGTGCCGCGTGACCGAGCTGCGCCTGCAGGACCTGACCGGCTACCCGCTACTGGTCCGTGAACCGGGCTCGGGTACCCGCCAGGCCTGCGAAAGCCATTGCCATCAGCAGCGCGCGCACTTCGCCCAGACCCTGGAGCTGGGGTCGGCGGAAGCCCAGCGCGAGGGTGTGATCGCCGGCCTGGGCCTGGCCCTGCTACCCCGTCACGCGGTGCGCAGAGAGCTGGACAGCGGACTGCTGTGCGAACTGCCGGTGCGCGAACTGCCGCTGATGCGCAGCTGGTGCCTGGTGCACCCGCGGGGCAAGTACCTGTCGCCGGTAGCGCAGACCTTCTTCGCCTTTGTCAGCGGCGAACGCGCGCGGATCAGCGCCCTGGCCGAGGGCCTCGCGGCGCCCGCGACGCGCTGACATAGGTGGCGGCGAGCAGCTCGGGGAAGTCGGCCAGCTCCAGCTGCAGGCGGCGCTGCTCGGCGAAGTCCTCGATGGCGCGCCGGTATTCCATGCGCTTCTGGTCCAGCAGCTTGCGCCGGGCCTTGGCCTCGTTGTCGCCAGCGACGTGTGGGTGAGCATCGGCATTCTCATAGGACGGGTGCATAGCGGGTCTCCCAGGACGAAGTGCGGGGAGCACCAGCATCCGCGCCCGCCATGACGGTTTCACGGCAAGACGATGAAGCTGCGGTGACCGTAAGGTTTATCACCTGGAGCGTTTTCGCCCTATCCATGCCCATGGTGCGGCTAGCCGTACGGCCGGCGGTTTTTGTAGCCCGGACAAGCCTTGGCGCAGTCCGGGGTCAGGGTGCCCCGGATGGCGCTGCGCTTTTCCGGGCTACTTGTCCGTGCAGATTGGCAGACCCGTGCTTCGTGAAAATGCGCTAATCGCGCACATTCTCGAATTTTTTGCGGTAGGCGCTGGGCGTCAGTCCCACCCGCTCCTTGAACAAGCGCCTGAACGAGTTGCCATCCGCGTAGCCCACGTGCTGGGTGATCTGGTCGAAGGCTTCCTGGCTGCTTTCCAACAGCAACTTGGCTTTCTCCAGCCGCAGGTTCTGCAGGTATTCGATGGGCGTTTGCCCGGTGGCCTCTTTGAAGCGGCGGATAAAGTTGCGCATGCTCAGACCGAACTCGTCCGCCACCTGTTCCATCAGGATATTCCGGCCAATTCGATTCTCCAGCCAGATCTGGATTTTCAGGATGTCGGCGTCGGTATGGTTCTTCTTGAAGGTGGTGCTCGAATAAGGCGTTTGGCTGCGTTCGGAGATATCGACCAGGAGTTTTTTCGCGCACTCGGCCGCCAGTTGCGGTGAAGAGAACTTGCGCACCAGGTGCAACAGCAGATCGCTGCAGCTGGTGGAACCGCCGGAGCACAGCAGCTGGCCGTCATCGGTGACGGTTCGTTCGATCTGTAATTTCACTTGGGGAAAACGCCGCGCGAACTGCTGGCCGAATACCCAATGGGTGGTGGCACAACGACCGTCGAGCAGCCCAGCCTGGGCGGTGACGAACGAGCCGGTGCACAGACTGGCGATATAGCTGCCCTGCTGGTGCTGCAACCGCAGCCACTCGACCATTTTGCCCAGGCTGGGTAGCACGTCGAGGATATTGAACATAAAGCCCGGCACCACAATAAGCTGCGGGGTGCTCACGTCGTCGAGCGCCTGGTCCGGGGTCAAGCGCTGGCCGTTCGAACAGGTGATCGGCTGGCCGTCCATCGAGGCCGTTTGCAGCTGGAACATGGGCGAACGGCTTCTGTCCTCGCGGACGCTTTTTTTGCCCGCGTAGTGGTGCAGCACATTGGCGGTCTCGAAGAAATCCAGGGTCGCGGCAACGCTGGTGGATGAGCATCGATCCGCCATCAACAGGGTGATGTTCATGCCTTGTTTTTCCCGATTTGGACCGCTGAAAATATCGCATGTTATTTGTCATATTTGCCCGTGTTGCCGCCAGGGTCAATCGCCAATACTGCTGGCGATCGCATTGCAACCCGAAAGAAAAGGCACGCCAGCATGAAGAACAGCGCATATAAACTCTTTAAAAAGCCGTTTTTCGGGCGCTTTGTGAAGCCCTGGCGCTGGCCTGACAATACCGATCAAAGCCAGTGGCGACGCTTGAGTATTGCCAGCGAAACCGGGGCGAGCATTTCCGCGCTTGTCGCTTCGGCACACCGGGCGCACGCCAAGGGCGCGATCTTGATGGCCCACCCCATGGGGGTGGCGGCCAAGGGTTTCTGGATCAAATACGGACACGCCGACATGCTCCGCCAGGCGGGTTATCACGTGATGGTGTTCGACCTGAACGGCTTCGGCGAAAGCGCCTCGACCACCATGGATTTTCCGCTGGATGTGTTGGCCGCCGGCCAGGCGTTGCAAGCGCAGTACCCGGAGTTGCCCGTGGCGGTAGTGGGGGCTTCGATGGGCGCGGCCATGAGCATTTGCGCCATGGCGCAACCCGATCATCCGTTCAAGGCGGCGGTGCTGGAGTCCGCGTTCCCCACGCTGTTGCACTTCTGGTCCCGCTACCCCATTCCCCGCTTAGGCATACAGCTTTCCAAGCTGCTGTATCCCGCCGGAGAGCGTCGTTTGCGCCCTATGCATGCCGCGCGGCACCTGGTGAGCAACCCCCGCATGCTGATGATTTATGGCGATGCCGATGAATTCACCCCGGTCAAGGATGGCCGGCTGTTGTGCCAAGCCTTGAATGCGAAGACGCACACCGAATTCTGGCAAGTACCGGGGGCGGCCCACACCCATGCCTATGCCGCACAGCCGAAGGACTATGCGCAAAAGGTCATTGGCTTTCTGGATAAGCACCTGGGGGTGAGCCGCTAGAGCCTTTTCAGGAAATGCCTGGCTGTTGGCAGTGGCGGCGCAGAGCGGTATGCCGACCCAGAGCGCTAATTTAATCGTCGTTCCCCGTCATTCCTGCGAAGGCGGGAAGAAGGCGAGAACCCAGGTGCGATGAGGCCTCGGGGTACGCGCATGCGCGGGTGCGATGGACCCCCGAGGCGCTAGGTCATGGACAAGGAAAAGATGAAAGTGCTCTAGTCCAGGGGACGTAGTCACCGCGCGACCTCCTGATCACCAGCGCTGCGACCCTCCCACAGGCGGCTCTTAAAGCAGACTTTGTCGTGCATGACGGCCTAAAGCCCGGCCTGCTAAGGTTCGCCCACTCGAGCCGGCGCCCAGTCCGGCTTCGCAGCACTGGCCATGGAGGCCCCGATGAGTTCCCTGGACGCGACCCACTACCTGCTAAGCCTGCAGTTGCTGCGCGACAAGGTGCCGTCGTTCGACACCTACCCCTTCAATCTAGAGACGGTGCGCCGGCTGGAGCGCATCGACTTCCATCCCAAGGTCACCTATATCATCGGTGAAAACGGCAGCGGCAAATCCACCCTGCTCGAAGCCCTGGCCACCGCCTACGGCTTCAACCCGGAAGGCGGCACGCGCAACTTCAACTTTGCCACCCAGGCTTCCCACTCACCGCTGCACCGCTACCTGCGCCTGGCCAAAAGCTTTCGCAAACCCCGGGACGGGTTTTTCCTGCGGGCCGAGAGTTTTTATAACGTCGCCAGCAATATCGACGAGCTGGACATTAATGAGCCGGGTGCGTTGATTACTCCACCGATAAAAGACTCCTACGGCGGCAAGTCGCTGCACCAGCAATCCCATGGTGAATCGTTCTTTTCCCTGATCACCCACCGCTTCGGCGGCAAGGGCCTGTATATCCTCGACGAACCCGAGGCCGCCCTGTCCGCTGCCCGGCAGATGGCCATGCTGGCGCGCATCCACGACCTGGTGCAGGACAGCTCGCAATTTATCATCGCCACCCACTCGCCCATCCTGCTGGCCTACCCAGACGCGGCCATCTACCAGATCCAGGACGGCCTGCTGACCCCGACCGCCTACGAGGACAGCGAGCCCTTTACCAGCACCCGGCACTTCCTGAATAACCACCAGGCCTATATCAAGCGGTTGCTGTCTTGAGGTGAGGGCATCCGCTCCACTGGTCATGGACGCGTTCGACAAGGATCGAGTAGTGTCACAAGCCAAACCGGTCGAGCGATTTGCGTTTAGCTTCCAAGGTAAAGAATTCCTTATACCGGTAGATAGGCTTTGCGAGGCCAGGCGGCATCAAGCAATGAGTATTACCTAATCTTCACTAACTGTTTGCAGCAACATTTGAGACCATTAACCATCTGACGATCAATATGCATCCAAACATCTTGAAAGCGCTTATTCGCAATGCATTTTGCAATATCAGGTTCCCCGAGCATTGTGGAATAAACGCTGCGAACGCGCGCGACAGATGGGTTTCCGACGCGCGAGTGCTTAGGCGCCTGACAAGAAAATACGATTACAGAGGGCCCTGGTGGAAGGTACCTGACGAACATCTCGAGAACAGTTTGGGCTTTAACTATCTTGACCCCAAAGGGGTTGAGTTCTACTTGCCAGCCTTGATGATATTGGCCATCGATCAGCCATCTTATGGAACCCTGACCTTTCTCGGGTGGGAACTTAATCCAGCAAGACATGAGGATGAGATCAACACTTATAATTATTTCAAATGGCGCCTTTCAAGAATTCAAGGCGCAAAGAAAGAAGCGTGCCTGGCGTTTTTGAACTATTTGGCTGGCGCGCTCAGAGTATTTTCTACCGAGGAAGCTACCGCCGTGCAACAAGCACTTGAACATCCATTCTGGCGTAAGGCGAGTTGATATACGCCTTGCGCCGTAAGCATTGTTCGCCCACAGCAGGCCGGAATCCACTTCTTGGCTTAATCCCCAGGTGCTCATATGAAAGAATCCGCCACCCCAACCTCGAAAGACTTCCGTGATAGATTTATCCTCTATGGTATCGCCCTTGGGTGACTAGGTGGCATTGCAGGGCTTATCCATATGACCTACGCAGCTATCAATATGATAGGCGCCGGCAAAAGGGCTGGAAACATATCGAACCTTCTGGCTGGTTACCTTCAATGGGTACGGTTTTCTTGCCTTCATATTCGTGTGCGCCGCAGCCGTTGCCATTGGCCTCTGGTTACGATGGCGCGAATATAGGCAATGGAAATTTCTTGAGAAGAAATATAGGCAAGGTAAGCCACGCACCTGACACGCGACTCAAAATTTCCATACCAACCACCGGGGCTGTACTAACTCCATCCCTTACGTCATTAGGCCCTAAATGAGCACTGACACTAGAGTCATCGAAGTCGTAGACGCTGCCTTCGCCGCAGTGGAACGTCCAGAGCATTTCACAAATTACTTGCACTGCGAGGAATGTGCCGAGCATGACCGGGTTCTTCTGCAACATGATCGGGAAACTCTCCGTATAGATCACGTAGCGGATCCTGGCTGGGATCCAATCGGTTTCTGCTCACCGCAAGGCAAGGCATATTATATGCCCTGCCTGGTCAGGTTTGCATTGTTAGAAGCCGACGACAGCTCATCATTCTACTGGCGCCAGCTGCTATCCCACCTCGAAGGCGACGGCCCCGATAATGCTTTCGTTTCTTTCTGCTCCAGGCCACAATGCCTGGCCATTGCGATGTTCCTTGAGTATCTGGTTGAAACTCGCTTATCTTCCATTGAGGCGTTCGACTCTACGGATCAAATACTCCGCACACATAGCGTCTGGACCAGCGCAGCCTGAAAAACAGCTCAAGCCGGCTCGCGATTGCTCCTCAACCGACCCGTTAGGCAAAAAATGCGTACTTTCATAATTCTCATTAGCATCCTGTTTATACAAGCTTCTTGGGCATGTTACGCCCCGAGAAGCGGACAAGAATTTGATGATCTGATAAAACTTGAAAAACTTTCTGGCTTGAATAGATACCGGGTTACAGTCCCACGGAAGCTGGAGGACTCAAATGATTCAGAAATAACTCTTGCATATACCGAGAGCGATGCAGTAGCTGCCCCTATTAACGAACTGCAGGAAACGCTTAACCCCAATTTTACGTCTGCGGTAGTTAGCGTAGAACTCACAGTAGAGAACAAGGGCAAAGGCAAGCCTTATATCATTGTCAGCCGGTCGCCCAAAGAGTGCTGCCCCTGTGGTATACAGGCACATACTAAATATATAGATATTGAATGATGCCTTTTAGCTCAATGCAAAAATGCCTAACAAGACGCTGAAAATCGCTAATTCATTCGCTGGGACGGCGTGCTGCTGCCCCTTAACTTAATCATTATCTAGAGGAATCCAGCATGTTTATCCTGGATAAACAAAGGCAGCAAGATGTTGCAGGTGCGTTTAAACGCTACCAGGCGTATCTAGACCAGAATAAAACACGCTTTCCGAAAAAGGCTTACGCTTTGGCTTCTTCCGCATGGTATTTCTCTTCGGCCGATCATAAATGTCCTCATGATGCTTGGCTGGAGGATCTTCGGATCTTTGAACCTGCATCGGGTGATCGAAACCAGGATCGGGAAATCAGTATAGAAATCCGGCTACTGGCCGCATACCATGATGGCGTTATCAAGCTCTCCTATCCGAGCGTTTTTGGCTATGAGCTGTCCTCAGCGCATGTAATTCTGGGCCACTGTGATTGGAGGTACGATGAGATTCGGCTGGCGGAAAACGGCAATATCATTCATGAAATTGAGTGGTCTGGCGCCCGGGATACGGCTCGCTGGATTATCGAGGCCAATGATATCGAGTTTGCCTGGATACCCCGAGAGCTCTAGCTGAGAAAGTATTCGAACGTACGCCAGAAGGCTGATACCTTATGGTTCCTGGCCTTCCGGCCAGTATCGATTGATACAACAACAGTAACCCACAAGGACAGGTGTCAGTCCATAAAACGCAGACCATGACCGTGAGAGTGACGATAAATGAGGACGAATCCATCGATTTGGCACTGCGTAAGCTGAGTAGAAAAGTCAAAAACGAGATGGATAGCCGCTGGCATAAGAGGCGGTTTGGTTACTTTGAAAAGCCATCTGTGCTTAAACGTAAAAACCAGAAAATGATAAAGCTCGCGATACAGTCAGGAGAGACGCTATGGCTGAAAATCGGTTTGAGAGAGCAGTTCTCCAGAAATGGTCATTCGGCTGCGGGCCGTTAAATTCATGGCTTTCCGTCTGCGTGCGCAAGGTCTTTGTTACGCTCGCAGGAGCGGTCTTATGTCCGCTTTTCGCTTAGATTCCACGTGAAATGAATAACTCACCAAGTACGAAGCCATTAGAAACCACAAATGCTTAGTGCTGATCTAAGACAAGAGTCGGCTCGTATAATATTGGGTCAATAGATTTACACCGGGCAGTAGAATCCACCCCCTTCAGCAAAAATTAAACCCGGGACCCTTCAGTTGATCAAGACTCGCCCGCCGCAGGAGCCGGATTCCCTGTATTCGGCCCAGACATCTGCCTGCCAGATCCTCCAGGGCGGCCCGAATCTTTACCTGATGGTGGCCTGCACGCTCGTGGGCATGGCGCCCTCGCCTCTGCTGTGCTGGGCGCTGCTCGAGTCAGGCTATGCCGACTGGATCGTGGGCATCGGATTTATCCTGGGCCTGATACTGTGGCTCCCCGGTTTTTTCGTCGGCGTGTTCCTGGCGGATTGGCTGGATAAGCGGATCCTCAAGCTGTCCGGCATAGCGCTGTTCAATGCGCACCTCACCCCCGTGACATTGAGCGAGAACGGCTTGCAGATCGAAGGGCTGGGCCTGTCTCCCCGGGCTGAAATCCAGGAGTGGGGCGAGTACTCGGACTCGTCCAACTACCTCACCATCACCACACGGCAATTCGGCCTGATCCTGCTCGCGGAAGACCCTGAACGGATCTTTCCCATTCTGGAAAGCGCCAAGGCCGCTTATGCCTGATCGCAGCGTTATCCGCACGCGAACCCTGCGCGCGTCCTCGTTCCAGCACTAGCCTGTCGACCCCATTGGGTTGTCAGTCTTCCGACGCCCGCACGGACTTGGGCGACAGCCGCAGGCTGCGCAAGCTGCGCTTGACGCTTTTCAGGTGGTTGACCAGGGTCGGGCCGCGGGCCATGGCCACGCCCATGGCCAGCACATCGATCACCACCAGGTGGGCGATGCGCGAGGTCAGCGGGGTGTAGATCTCGGTGTCTTCCTGCACGTCGATGGCCAGGTTGATGGTCGCCAGTTCCGCCAGCGGGGTCTGGCTGGGGCACAGGGTGACCAGGGTGGCGCCGGTTTCGCGCACCAGGTTGGCGGTGATCAGCAGGTCCTTGGAGCGCCCGGACTGGGAGATGCAGATGGCCACGTCGCTGGGCTTGAGGGTCACCGCCGACATGGCCTGCATATGCGGGTCCGAGTAGGCCGCCGCGGTCAGCAGCAGGCGGAAGAACTTGTGCTGAGCATCGGCCGCCACCGCGCCGGAGGCGCCGAAGCCGTAGAACTCCACGCGCTGGGCCTGGGACATGGCGTTGATCGCCCGCTGCAGGGCCTTGGGGTCGAGCTTTTCGCGCACCTCGATCAGGGTGTGCAGGGTGGTGTCGAAGATCTTCAGGCTGAAGTCGGCCACCGAGTCGTCTTCGTGGATGGCGAACTGGCCGAAGCTGGCGCCGGCCGCCAGGCTCTGGGCCAGCTTGAGCTTGAGGTCCTGGAAACCGCTGCAGCCGATGGCCCGGCAGAAGCGCACGATGGTCGGCTCGCTGATGCCCACGCTGTGGGCCAGGTCGGCCATGGAGCTGTGCATCACCGAGGCCGGATCGAGCAGCACATGGTCGGCCACCTTGAGTTCCGATTTGCGTAACAGGGGGCGGGATTGGGCGATGTGCTGCAACAAATTCACGGGCAGGCGACTCAACAGTGATCGGATCGGGGATGTAGCGGTCTTGTAGTTATACTACATGACCCCTTGCCCCGCACAGGTAAACCACCCCTGGAGTCCCCCTTGAGCATACCCTGCGATATGCTGGTGTTCGGCGGCACGGGCGATCTCGCCCTGCATAAACTGCTGCCCGCGCTCTATCACCTGCACCGCGACGGCCGCCTGCCGGACGATCTGCGCATCCTCGCGCTGGCCCGCACGCCGCTTGCCCCCAAGGCTTACCGCGCCCTGGCGCAAAAGCACTGCCAGGCCCAGGTGGCGAAGGAAAACTTCGACGACAGCACCTGGCAGCGCTTCGCCGAGCGCCTGGATTACTTGGCCATGGACGCCAGCCAGAGCGCCGACTACGGCTGCCTGGCCCGGCACCTGGGCACCGCCTGCCAGCGCGGCCGGGTTTATTACATGGCCACCGCGCCGGACCTGTTCGAGCCCATCGCCACCCACCTGCACGGCGCCGGGTTGGCCGGTGACAACACGCGCATCGTCCTGGAAAAGCCCATCGGCCATTCCCTGGAGTCGGCCCGGGCGATCAACCAAGCCATAGGCGCGGTGTTCGAGGAGTCGCGGGTGTTTCGCATCGACCACTACCTGGGCAAGGAAACGGTGCAGAACCTGATGGCTTTGCGCTTCGCCAATACCCTGTTCGAGCCGATCTGGCGCGCCGGGCACGTCGACCATGTGCAGATCAGCGTGTGCGAAACCCTGGGCGTGGAGAACCGCGGCGCTTACTACGACCAGGCCGGCGCCCTGCGCGACATGCTGCAGAACCACCTGCTGCAGCTGCTCTGCCTGGTGGCCATGGAGGCCCCGGTGCGCTTCGACGCAGAGGCGGTGCGCAACGAGAAGGTCAAGGTCCTCGAGGCCCTGCGCCCCATCGAAGGCCTGGACGTGCAGGACCAGACCGTGCGCGGCCAGTACGTCGCCGGGCAGCTCAGCGGCCAGGACGTGCCGGCCTACTATTTCGAGAAAAACGTCGACAACGACAGCGCCACCGAGACCTTCGTCGCCCTGCGCGCGGAGATCGACAACTGGCGCTGGGCCGGCGTGCCCTTCTACCTGCGCACCGGCAAGCGCATGGTGCGCAAGAGCTCGGAGATCGTCATCCACTTCAAGCCCGTGCCGCACCGGTTGTTCGGCAACGGCCAGCCCAACCGCCTGCTGATCCGCCTGCAGCCGGAAGAGCGCATCAGCCTGCAGCTGATGGCCAAGCACCCGGGCAAGGGCATGCGCCTCAAACCCGTGGAGCTGGACCTGGACCTGGCCGATGCCTTCGACCAGCAACGCCGCTGGGACGCCTACGAGCGCCTGCTGCTGGACATCATCGAGGGCGACTCGACCCTGTTTATGCGCCGCGACGAGGTGGAAGCCGCCTGGCGCTGGGTCGACCCGATCCTCGAGGGCTGGCAGCAGTACTACCAAAGCCCGCGGCCCTACCCCGCCGGCAGCAACGGCCCGGAACAGGCGCACAGCCTGCTGGCGCTGGCCGGGCGCGAATGGCATGACTGAGGCGCCCACGGGCTCCTGAGTCGTCCGAAGCTAGAGCACTTTCAGGAAAAGCCGGCCTGCCGAAGTAGCCCGGACAAGCGCAGCGCCTCCGGGGTGGGCGCTCACCGAACCACCGCAGGCGGACGTCACCCCGCTTCCCGGAGGGCGCCAAGGCTTGTCCGGGCTACAAAAACCGCCAGCCGTACGGCGTGCCTAGGGCTAGCCCTAGGGCGAGCCGCAAGACGGGCATGGATAAGGTGAAAATGCGCGAGATTTTGCAGCCATGGACCGCGCCTACAGGTTCCCCGGGCGACACAACTCCTGCGCCCAATATCCACATTTCCAAAAACGAAATAGTTGTGCTTGGCTGTCCTTGACTCCAGGCCGTGGAATCGCCGGTCTGACTCCGCACCAAAGGATTGGTGCTCTACCCCAAGGATGGCCCCCCATGCTCAAACCTTCTGCGCGAAAATTCGTCTGTCTTCGAAGTGTCCTGACGTCAGCGGCTTTACTGATTGGCATTCTTGCTTCGGTCTCGCATGCGGATGCGGCCTTTGATCGTTCCCTTTCCCAGGGCAAGGCTCGCATCACCACGCCAGGCTCCATGCCCGCGCAGTGTACGGCTGTCTTACTCGCTGTCGGCACAGCGATGAGCAACCGCGACTACGACACGCTTGCGTCCCATATCGCAGCTTACGGTTATGTGATCGTCGTACTCGATCACCAACCGGGCAGCCTTACCAAGACCAACGCGACCAAGCTGCGCAATCTCGTGTTGGCGGTTAAAAGCAGTCTGCCATCGTGGGTTTCACCTGGCTGCGGCAGCGGCTTCGATCGCTGGCTGCTCGGTGGTCACAGCGCGGGCGGACAAGCTGCGCACAGCGCCATGTTGACCGACTCATCCTTGGCGAGCGCGGTCTTCAGTGTTGACCCCTATAACCTCTCGGGCCTCGGTACGATCTCCAAGCCTGGCCTGTACTGGGGCTTCAACTCCACGACCTGCTTCGTCGACGTCAACGCTGCCGGCAAGGCCGCTTACAACCGCACGCCGTCTGCCACCCGGGTATTTCACCGCGTCGACACCTCGAAGGGTTGGCAGTGGTGCGGCTACGTGCCGCATTACTCGCACTGCTCGTTCACAAACGGCGGTTGCCCCGGCTGCTCCAGCTGCGTAAGCGCCCCGCAAAGCTTCTACAACGACGTAGCCCAAAGTGTGAACAGGTTCGTGAATGCTCTGGCTTCTGGGAACTGGGCAAAGTCGAACCTTACGTTGGTCGGCGCGCAGACCCCCGTCACCACCTTCACCGGCAGCGAGCAACCCTAAGCAGCCCCCTGTGCTTTGAGTCGTCCGCACCTGGGCGCCCGTCTGATTCGTCATACCCGCGCAGGCGGGTATACAGAAAGCTCGCCGCACCTGGGTTCCTGCCTTCGCAGGAATGACGGGGAACGACGGACAACGCCCATCCTGACTAGGAGAAAGGCAGGGAGTTTTTCAACAACCTGTTAGCGGCGCAACTCCTGCGCCACTTCATCGGCCCAGGCCAGCCAGGCCTGTTCGCCGAGTATCCCGCGGCGCAGGGTCAGGTAGGGCAGGCGCCAGCCCGCGCGCTGCTCGTCCGGCCAGGCCAGGTAGTCGCGCTCCAGGCTCAGCAGGCTGTCTAGGGTCTTGCGGTGCACCGCCACATGGCGGGCCATCTCGTCGCGCAGGTTGTCCGCGTGGGTCAGCTCGCCGCCGAAGAGTTTCACCAGCAGGGCGTCGTTGATCTTGTTCGGCTGCACCGGCTCGCTCAGCCAGCGCAACAGCTCGGCGTGGCCCTCGGCGGTCAGGCGATAGATCTTCTTGTCCGGCCGGGTTTCCTGGGCCTCTTCGGCGAAGGCCAGCCAGCCGGCCTCGCTGAGTTTCTTCAATTCCAGGTAGACCTGCTGGTGCTTGGCATTCCAGAAATAGCCGAGCCCGGCCTTGAAGCGCTTGACCAGGTCGTAGCCGCTGCCCGGCTCGGTTTCCAGGAGGATCAGGATGGCGTGCTTGAGGGACATGGGCGCGGGTTCGGCATAAGACGTGGAATAGGCGGAAGTATACGGACTATGCAAGAAGTTGCATAAACGCAAATTCTCGTCCTATTATGCAAAATATTGCATAACAAGAACGATGCTGCCCCCAGCAGCCCCAAGCTCGGAGACCCTTCCATGAAACGCACCGGCACCCGCTTTCGTCCACGTTTAGCCCACGACCAGTACGACGCCATCGTCATCGGCTCCGGCATGGGCGGCCTGACCGCCGCCGCCCTGCTGGCCAAGCTGGGCAAGCGGGTCTGCGTACTGGAGCAGCACTACACCGCCGGCGGCTATACCCACAGCTACGAGCGCGAAGGCTACGAGTGGGATGTGGGCGTGCACTACATCGGCGAGGTGCACAAACCCTGGTCGGCGATCCGCCGGGTGTTCGATGTGATCAGCGACGGCAAGCTGCACTGGGCACCGATGGACGCCCACTACGACCGCATCGTCCTCGGCGAAACGACCTACGACTACGTCGCCGGGCGCGAGGAGTTCAAAGCCGAGATCAAGCGTCACTTTCCCGATGAGGCGGCGGCCATCGACCGCTATGTCGACCTGCTCAGCGAGGTCAGCGCCAAGGTCCCGCGCTTCTTCGCCGGCCAGGCACTGCCGCGCACCCTGGGTGTGCTCTACAGCAAACTGCGCCGCTGGTGGCTGCCGGACTATTTCTTCAAGACCACCCTGGAAGTGCTCGAAGGCCTGACCCAGAACCGCGAGCTGATCGGTGTGCTCACCGCCCAGTGGGGCGACTACGGCCTGCCGCCGGCGAAGGCGGCCTTCGTCATGCACGCCATGGTGGCCAAGCACTACATCACCGGCGGCAACTACCCGGTGGGCGGCGCGCTGAGCATCGCCGAAACCATCATCCCGGTGATCGAGGCCGCCGGCGGCCATGTCTTCACCTATGCCGGGGTGGAGCAGATCATTATCGAGCAGGGCCGCGCCGTCGGCGTGCGCCTGCTCAAGGACGGCGTCGAACTGCGCGCACCGCAGATCGTCAGCTGCGCCGGCCTGATCCCCACCTATACCCGGCTGATTCCCGCCGAGGTGGCCGCCGAGCACCAGCTGCTGGCCCCGCTGCGGCAGGTCGAACCCTCGGCCGCGACCCTGTGCCTGTATGCCGGCTTCAAGGGCAGCGCCGCCGAGCTGGGCCTGCCGAAGACCAACTACTGGGTCTATCCCTCGGCCGACCACGACCACAACGTCGAAGCGTTCACGCGCGACGCCAACGCGCCGATGCCGCTGATCTACATGTCGTTCCCCTCGGCCAAGGATCCGTCCTGGGAGGCGCGCTACCCCGACAAGGCCACGGTGGAAATCGTCGCCGCCACCCTGCCCGAGCGGTTCGCCCAGTGGAAAGGCAGCACCTGGGGCAAGCGCGGCGCCGACTACGAGGCGCTCAAGGCGCAGCTCACCGAGCACCTGCTGGAGACGCTCTATCGCCACCAGCCGCAATTGCGCGGCAAGCTGGACTTCTGCGAGCTGGCCACGCCGCTGTCCACCGAATGGTTCCAGTGGAACGTGCAGGGCGAGATCTACGGCATCGACCACACGCTACAGCGCTTCGAGCAGCACTGGATTCACAGCCAGACACCGATCCAGGGCCTCTACCTGACCGGCTCCGACACCGTCACCGCCGGGGTCGGCGGCGCCCTGATGGCCGGCGTGCTGACCGCCAGCCGCATGCTCGGCTGGCGCGGCTACAAAGTCGGCCAGCTGCTCAAGCGCTGGAAACCCGAGGCGGTGAAAAACCCGGAAGCCCAGGTGCCCGCGCTCTGACCCACAGGGTATCCAGAGGCGCTTGCCTGGACGCTTCTGGATACCCGCCTTCGCGGGTATGACGGGTTTCTCGTGGCCCGGATAGGCATGGCGCAATCCGGCACGCCACGGCCACGGATCTGGCGCTAGCCCTGCGTAAGCGTCTTGCGGACTGCATCCGGGCGCTGCACGCGGGAGAAGTAATAGACCACCACGCCCAGCGCCAGCAGCCCCAGCAGCCCGGCGCCGAGAAACAGCGGTCCGTAGCCGAAGGCCTTGGCCAGTAAGCCGCTCAGCGCGCCGACCACCCCGGCCAGCACCAGCTGCACGCAGGCCTGCAGGGTGAAGTCGGCGCCTTCGTGCTCGGGGCGGCACTGGCGCATCATCACCGCGAACAGCGCCACGGTGGACATACCGTCGGCGGCCTGTTCGAACAGCGCGACCGGGTAGACCCAGGCCGGTTGACCGCCGGCCTGCACCAGCATGGCCATGGCTGCGATGCCCGAGGCCTGCAGGCCGCCGAACAGCAACAGCGAGCGCAAGGCACCCAGTCGGGTATAGAGCAGACCGCCGAGCAGCGCCCCGCCGATCCCGGCCAGGCTGCTGATCAGGGTCAGTTGGCCAAGGGCGGTCGTGGTCCAGCCTTGGTCCACCAGCATCGGCTTGATCATCGGCGAACCGAGCGCGTCGCCCAGCTTGAAGCTCAGCAGCACCGCCAGCCAGAGCAGCATGCCCGGCTGCGCCAGCAGGCCGCGATAATGACGCAGCAGCAAGCCCGGACCGGTCGGTTCTGCGCTGGCCACGCGCCGGGGCACAAGGCGGTTTTCCCGGAACAGCCAGATCGGCAGGCTCGTCGCGAGCACCAGCAAGGCCAGCAGGCCCAGGGTGAGGTTCCAGCCCAGCCAGTCCATGGCGATCAGCAAACCGCTGCCGCTGACCAGCATGCCGACCTTGTAGCCCCCCACCTGCAGGCTGTTGCCCAGGCCGCGCCAGCGCTCCGGCAGCAGGCGCACGGTCAGGCCGTCGGTGGCCACGTCCTGGGTCGCCGCCGCCAGATTGATCAGCAGCAACGCGCCCAGCAGCAACGGCAACTGGCTGCCGAACAGGCGGTCCGGGGCGAGCAGGGCCAGGGCGGCGAGCAGGCCGGCGATGGTGGTCTGCAGCGGCAGGATCCAGCCACGGTGATGGCCCAGCCGGCGCGACCCCAGGCGATCGACCCAGGGCGCCCAGAGCACCTTGAGCAGCCAGGGCAGCGCCAGCAGCTTGAGCAGGCCGATCACCGTCAGGTCCACCCCCTGCTGGCGCAGCAGCACCGGCAGGCTGTGGGCGAGCAACCCCGCGGGCAGGCCCTGGGCGCAATAGAGCGAGGCCAGCAGTACCAGGGTGGCCGTCGCCGGGCGAAAAGCGGAGTCGGGATGCGCAGGCGGCACGGAGTAGGCTCGGGTGGGTAGTCGGAGGCGGGCAGAGTGCCCGGCGCGACAATAGCGGAAGGCCCGGGCGGGCCACAAGGCTGCCGGCCGCGCCGGGCGCTACGTGAATGGCGCAGGGAGCCGTTGGTCGTGGCGGCTTGCCGCTTGGCGAAATGCAGCTATCGCTAATGCAGGGATTTTCTCCGGCAGAGGGCCGTCGCCATGTTCAGTCGTACCCTGTTTGTCCTGTTTTTCCTGTTCAGCCTGCTGAACCTCGGCGCCTGCTCCCTGGACCGCACCGGTCTGGCCGCCGCGAGCGGCACCTTCGCGGTGACACCGACCCTGGCCTGTCCCGGCGACACCGTGACCCTGACCTGGGACCTGCGCAGCGCCGCCCCCCAGCCTGGCTTCTGCCGCTTCAGCAACGGCTTCACCCCCAGCCTGCAGCGCTGCGCCAGCAGCGCCGAATGCAGCGAGGGCGGCCAATGCATCGACGGCAGCTGTAACCGCTGCGCCCTGATCGGCGGCGAACGCACCCGTGTCATGGAGTGTGCCGTACCCAGTTCGGGCGGCTGCCCGCCGAATATGAATGCGCGCATCGAACTGGAGCCCGAGCCCGAACCGCCACTGGAGCGGGCCAGCGATATCTGGGACCAGCCCCGCGGCGAGCGCCAGTTCGTGGTGCAGGCCCCCACCGCGGTGGCCTTCTTCAGCGAGGTGATCGATATCGAAGGCCAGCGCGCCGGCCTGGCGCGTTCCCTCGAACGCTTCGATGCCCGCGGCCAGGTCGAACTGGTCGATCCCGACCTGACCCGCACGCCGGCCAACGGCTACGAGTGCCGTGGCATGCCGAGCTGGTCAGGGGTGCTGCTCGAAGAGCTGTTTGCCGTGCCTTCGCCCACCCTGCGCCTGCTCAATGTGCGCAACCCCAACCCTTTTGCGGTGGTGGTCAATGGCTTGAGCGAGCGGCCTTTCACCCTGGGGCCGCGTGAAGCCCGGGCCCTGGACTTGCCTGTCCTAGGCCGGGTCGGCGCCCGGCCCGATCAGGCGTTTCTCAACACCTTGCCACCGGTGCTCTGCAGCGCCGTGCGCAACGAAGGGCGCTACCCGGATGCGCCCCTGGAGCTGACTGTAGGCTGCCCACCCCGGCTGATCGAACCGCCCAAACCCTAGAGTTTCATTGGCCCAGGCCGTGCTTGTCGAGCAGACGCTGGTAGCGGCCGCTGTCGATAAACCGCTGCAGCTCCTCATTAAAGGAATTGATCAGGGCCGCGGCGCCCGGATAGGTCTTGGCCACGATCAAGTATTCCCGGGCGATGTGGATGGGTTTGGGCAAGGCCTTGAACTGCTCGCGGGTGCTGCCGTTTTCCTCGATCAGGCGCCAGCCGGCGGCGACCGTCAGGAAGAAGGCATCGGCACGCCGGGTTTCGATCATGCGGATGCAACTGCTCATGTCCCGTACCGTGATCAGCTCGACCAGCTTCTGGTTCAGGGCTTCCTGCACAGAGGGGAACAGGTTGTAGCCCAGGGCGGTGCACAGGCGCGTTCCGCGCAGATCTTCCAGGGTGGCGTAGCGCAAGGGACTGTCGCTGCGCACGAACAGCTGAACCGGGTCGGCGTGCAGCGGCGCCGAAAACAGCATGTCCTCGGCCCGTTCCGTATTGAAGCTGTAGGGAAAGCTGGCGGTAAAAGTGCCCGCCAGCACGCCTTGATAGCCTCTATTCCAGGGCAGGAAGGCCACCGTCACCGGGTGCCCGAGGTTGATGAAGACCGAGCTGACCAGTTCGGTCAGCATGCCGCCCGCAGGCAACTGTTCGCCGCTATAGGGGGCGAATTGCCCGGTCACCAGCCTGATCGGCTCGGCAGCCTGGACGGACGGCCAGCCGATCCACAGGCACAGCAAGAGGCAGGGCCAAACCGAGCGATACAGGGCCATGGGAGGCTACCGTTGAGTAACCGCCTCAGCATAACGGACACGGGCAAAGTTGCTCGCGCGGACACCGGTCTCTAGACCGGAGGTGCTCCCGACGGGCGCGCGGCCAGGACCCGCTCGCGCAACAACGCGGCGAAGGCGGCGGCCGGCACCGGCGGGCTGATCAGGTAGCCTTGCAGCTCGTCGCAGTGCTGAGCCTTGAGAAAGTCCATCTGTTCCTGGGTCTCCACCCCTTCGGCCACCACCTTCAGCTCCAGGCTGTGGGCCATGGCGATGATCGCCCGGGTAATGGCCGCGTCCTCGCCCTTGGCCGCCAGGTCACGGATAAAGCTCTGGTCGATCTTCACGTAGTCCACCGGAAAACGCTTGAGGTAGCTCAGCGACGAATAGCCGGTGCCGAAGTCGTCGATCGCCAGCTTCACCCCCAGCTCGCGCAGCTGCTGGAAGGTGCTGATGACGTTCTCGACATTGTCCAGCATCTGGTTTTCCGTCAGCTCCAGTTCCAGGCAGTGGGCCGGCAGGCCGGTGTCGTCCAGCACTTGGCGCACCAGGCTGACCAGGTTGCCCTGGCGCAGCTGGTGCACCGAGAGGTTGACCGAGACGCGGATCTGCAGCAGGCCCTCGCGGTGCCAGTCGCGGACCTGCTGGCAGGCCTGACGCAGCACGAATTCGCCGATCGGCGCGATCAGTCCGGTCTCTTCGGCCAGGCCGATAAAGTCCCCCGGCGGCACCAGGCCCAGCACGGGATGGCGCCAGCGCACCAGGGCTTCGGCGGCGTTCAGGCTGTCATCGGCCAGGCACAGCTTGGGCTGGTAATAAACCTCCAGCTGCCCTTCCTCGATACCCTTGCGCAGCTGGTTTTCCAGCTGCAGGCGCTCCAGGGTGCAGGCCTGCAGGTTGTCGGTGAAGAACTGGAAGGTATTGCCGCCCAGGTGCTTGGCGTGTTGCATGGCCATATTGGCCTGGCTGAGGAGGGCGGAAATTTCCCGGGCATTGTCCGGCAGCAGGCTGATGCCGATGGAAGCGCTGACCACCAGCTCCTGGCCGCCCACGGTCATCGGCATGCGCAGCTTGCTCAACAGCCGGCTGGCCATGCGCGCCAGGCTGGACAGGCTGCCGTAGGCGTCCAGCAGCACGGCGAACTCGTCGCCGGACAATCGCGCGATGCAGTCGGCCTCGGACACCGCCTGGGTCAGGCGCCGGGCCATCTGCCGCAGCAGCTGGTCGGCCACCTCGTGGCCCAGGCTGTCGTTGAGCAGCTTGAAACGGTCCAGGTCGATATGCAGCAGGGCCAGGCTGCGCCCGTGCTGACGGGCGCGCTGGCTGGCCTCGTGCAGGCGCTCCTTGAACAGGCTGCGGTTGGCCAGACCGGTCAGCTCGTCGTAATGGGACAGGTAGCGCAGGCGCTCCTCGGCCTCGCGGCGCGACGACAGGTCGGCGAAGAAACCGACGATATGGCTGACCGTGCCCCGGGCATCGCGCACCACGTTGAGCTGCAGCCATTGCGGGTAGAGCTCGCCGTTCTGGCGCGTCTCGATCATCTCGCCCTGCCAGGTGCCGCTGCGTTCCAGTTCCTGGCGGATCAGCTGGTACTGGCGGCGCGCCTCGCGGCTGTTGACCAGGCTGGCGATGCTCTTCCCCAGCACATCCTCGCGGCGGTAGCCGGTGACCTGGCTGAAGGCGCGGTTGACCGACAGCAGCAGGTAGTTGGGATCGAGGATCACGATGCCCTCGCTGGCCGCCTCGAACACCGTCGCGGACAGCCGCTGCTCTTCCTCGCGGCCCTTGGCGGCGCTGATGTCGCGGCGGGTGCCGAGCATGCGCAGCACCTGGCCGTGGGCATCGCGTTCCACCGCCCGGCCGCGGTCCTCGATCCAGACCCAGCGCCCGTCCGCGTGGCGGATGCGGTACTCGACCTGGTAACCGTCGCTGCGCCCCTTCATATGCTCGACCAGGGCACGGCGCAGCAGCGGCAGGTCGTCGGGGTGCAGGCGCGGCTTGAGGTCGCGCAGCATCACCGTGACCTCGCCCGGCTCGATGCCGAAGATCTCCTTGAGCCGCGAGTGGTGCACCTCGTCGCTTTGCAGGTTCCAGTCCCACAGCCCCAGCTCGCTGGCTTCCAGGGCCATGGCCAGGCGCGCCTCGCTCTTGCCCAGGGCCTGGCTGGCTTCGTCCAGCTGCAAGGTGCGCCGGGCCACGCGGCTTTCCAGCTCGCCATGGGCCTGACGCAGCATGAGTTCGACCTTGCGTCGCTGCTCGACCTCGTGGGCCAGCTCGCGGTTAAGCCCTTCGGACTGCTCCCGCGACAGCTCCAAGTGCTCGATCAGCGCCTGGTTCTCGAAGCGCCGCAGCAGGCCGTTGCGCACCAGGCGGTTGACCTGCCAGGCCACCACCAGCAGGGCCAGCAGCACAATGGCCGCCAGCAGCCCCCAGCCACGCAACAGGGCGTGCTCGCTGAGCAGCAGGTAAGCGGTCGACGGCAGCAGGCAGGGCAAGACAAAGGCCAGGAAGGCCGGCAGGCTCACCGCATAGGCCACGCTGGCCGAGAGGGTCGCCGCGGCGATCAGGCCGAAGACCAGGGCCTGCTGGGTAAAGGCTTCTACGGGCACCAGGACGATGGCGGCAAAGGCCAATGTCGCCCCGGACAGGGCGGCACCGGCCAGAAACCACCCGCGCCAGAAGGGCCGTGCCTGGCGCTGGGGCGGGGCGGCGTTGAAGGCATTGATCTGCAGCAGGTTCACCACGGCCAGCAACACCAGCATCATCAGCCAGCCGCTGAGCAACAGGCTGTCCTGGGGATTCCACAACAGGTAGGCACAGGCCAGGCCGTTGAGCAGCATAAACAGGGTTGGCACCCGCGAGCCCTGATACAGCAGACGGGTACGCTCGGCGGCCATGGCCGTGGCGAACCGCTGACGGTTCACCACGGGTTCGGCAGGGGATGAGGGGTGCACGGGGGCGGTCATGGGCGCTTCTTATGGTATGCGCTTCGGGGTGCGGCTCGACTGATAGCATAGTGCAAACCTAACCGAGCATACCCGAGCCAGACGCCTTGCCCAAGGTTCTCGGCCCTTTTTTCGCCTGCCGCGCCGCCCCCCCGCCAGCACCGTCCGGTCACCCTGACCCGGCCCGCAGGGCAAAACCCGGACCCCGGGCGGACAGCCAAACAGGAGCGGATCGAGCGAGCCCTAAACGCCGTGCTCGTCCTGATCGGCATCCTGCAAGTGGATATGCGCGCGCAGGGCATAGCGGCTGCCGGGGTGCCAGAGGCGGGCGACACTGACCAGCCGGCCGCCCGACCAGGTGCGACGCAGCAGCAGCAGGCAGGGCTCCTGGGCACCGATCTGCAGCAGTTGCTGTTCGCGCGGCCCGGGCAGCCGCGCGCTGAGCAGGTGCTCGACATCGGTCAGCGGGCAGGTGCGACTCAGGTACTGGTTGGGGGTGATCAGGGCGAAATCCTGCTGCAGGTAGTCCGGGCAGAGCTCCGGCGTGACATGGCGCTCCTCCAGCTGCACCGGCACCTCGTTCTCGCAGTGCACGATCAGGCTGTGGAACACCGATTCCTGCAGGCGCACACCCAGGCGCTGGGCCACGTCCTCGTCGGCGCTGACCTGGGCCAGGCCGGCCACCCGCGCGCTGTACTGGTGACCGCGGGCGCGGATCTCGTCGGCGATATTGCGGATTTCGGTCAGCGGCGATTCGGCCCGCGGCTCGGCGACATAGGTGCCATCGCCGACGAAGCGCTCGACCACCCCGGCATCGGCCAGCTCGCGAATCGCCCGGTTGACTGTCATGCGGCTGACGCCGAACTGGGTCGCCAAGCTGGTTTCCGCGGCGATCCGATCGCCCGGGCGCAACTCGCCGTCGCGGATGGCCGCGAGTATATGGTCCTTGATGCGTTGGTAATGCGGGGCGGGGTCGATGCTCATGGCGCGATAGCATACCTGCGGGACGAGGCGCCGTCCCGGCCCTCGGGAGGCCGACCCGGCAGGGTCATTGCCTCCGCCACCCCGTCGTTGCCGCGAAGGCGGCAACCGCAGAGTTGGCAGCAACCCTACCAGGCTGTTAAAAAACGTAGGCGAGGCAGGCAAGACAAGGCTCGGCGCCCACCTTGGCGGCCCCCCCGCAAAAACAGGCGAGGAAGCGGCTGGGGTCGCATTCGACTTTACGTGCTGTAAATGAGCATTACTCGCTCCGCTCGCCCTCCGGGCCGTCTTGCAGCCATTCTCACTTCGTTCGTCCGAGCCTGTTTTTAACGCCCCCATTCTCTTCATCAAAAGGGGCCAACGCAGGTAGTTTTTCTACGAGAAACTCGGCAGCAGCCCCGCCGGCGCCAGATCGTTATAGGCACCGCCGAGGATCAGCCGCCAGGCGGCGTCAATATCCGGGGCGAAGTAGCGGTCCTTGTCGTAGAACGCGACCTTCTCACGCAGGCGGTCGATGGCCGACTCGAGCAACGCCGAGGTGCGCAGCGGTCGGCGAAAGCCCACGCCCTGGGCCGCGGCCAGCAGTTCCACGGCGAGGATGCCGGCGGTGTTCTCGCTCATCTCGATGAGCCGGCGCCCGGCGAAGGCGGCCATAGACACGTGGTCCTCCTGGTTGGCCGACGTCGGCAGGCTGTCCACCGAGGCCGGGTGCGCCAGGCTCTTGTTCTCGCTGGCCAGCGCCGCGGCGGTGACCTGGGCGATCATAAAGCCCGAGTTGACCCCGCCGTTTTCCACCAGGAAGGGCGGCAGGCCGCTGAGGCTGGAATCGATCAGCAGGGCCATGCGCCGCTCGGACAGTGCGCCGATCTCGGCGATGACCAGGGCCAGGTTGTCGGCGGCGAAGGCCACCGGCTCGGCGTGAAAGTTGCCGCCGGAGAGGATCTGGTTGTCCTCGGGAAACACCAGGGGGTTGTCCGATACCGCGTTGGCCTCGATCTCCAGCACCCGCGCGGCATGGCGCAGCTGGTCCAGGCAGGCGCCCATCACCTGCGGCTGACAGCGCAGGGAATAGGGGTCCTGGACCTTCTCGCAGCTGCGGTGGCTGTCCTCGATCTCGCTGTGGTCCAGCAGGCGACGGTAGGCGGCGGCCACGTCGATCTGCCCCGGCTGGCCACGCACCGCATGGATCCTTGCATCGAACGGCGTGCGGCTGCCTTTGGCCGCCTCCACGGAAAGCGAACCGGACACCAGCGCCGCGGCGAACAAGTCTTCAGCAGCGAACAGCCCGCGCAACGCAAAGGCCGTGCTGGCCTGGGTGCCGTTGAGCAGGGCCAGGCCCTCCTTGGGCGCCAGGCTCATGGGCGCCAACCCGGCGATCGCCAGGCCCTGGGCGGCCGGCAGGCGCTCGCCGCGATGGATCACCTCGCCCTCGCCCAGCAGCACCGCGCTCATATGCGCCAGGGGCGCCAGGTCGCCGCTGGCCCCCACGGAGCCCTTGCACGGCACGCAGGGGTAGACCTCGGTCTCCAGCAGGCGGATCAGCGCCTCGATCACCACCGGGCGGATGCCCGAATGGCCACGGGCCAGGGAATTGACCTTGAGCACCATCATCAGGCGCACCGTGCTGTCGTCCATCGGCGCGCCGATGCCAGCGGCATGGGACAGCACGATGGAGCGCTGCAGCACCTCCAGGTCATCCGCCTCGATGCGGGTATTGGCCAGCAGGCCGAAGCCGGTATTGATGCCGTAAATCACCCGCCCTTCGGCGAGCAGGCGGGTGACGGTGGCGGCGGAGGCGGCAATGCCGGCCTGGGCGCTGTCGGCGATGCGCAGGCGCACCGGGGCACGGGCCACCTGGCGCAGTTCGGCGAGTGTCAGGTGGCCGGGTTCGATCAGGAGTTCGTACATGTCAGAGGTCCTTGGTAAGCATGGGCAGGTCCAGGCCCTGGTCACGGGCGCAGCGCTGGGCGAGTTCATAACCGGCGTCGGCGTGACGCATCACCCCGGTGGCGGGGTCGTTGTGCAGCACGCGGCCCAGGCGGCGCGCGGCGGCCTCGCTGCCGTCGGCCACTATGACCAGGCCGGCGTGCTGGGAAAAGCCCATGCCGACCCCACCGCCATGGTGCAGCGACACCCAGGTAGCGCCACCGGCGGTGCTGAGCAGGGCATTGAGCAAGGGCCAGTCGGAGACCGCGTCGGAGCCGTCGAGCATGGCCTCGGTTTCACGGTTGGGGCTGGCCACCGAGCCGGAGTCCAGGTGGTCGCGGCCGATCACGACCGGTGCTTTCAGCTCGCCCTTGGCGACCATTTCGTTGAACGCCAGCGCCAGGCGGGCGCGGTCCTTCAGGCCGACCCAGCAGATGCGCGCCGGCAGGCCCTGGAAGGCGATGCGCTCGCGGGCCATGTCCAGCCAGTTGTGCAGGTGGGCGTCGTCGGGGATCAGTTCCTTGACCTTGGCGTCGGTCTTGTAGATGTCCTCCGGATCGCCGGACAGGGCCACCCAGCGGAAAGGCCCGATGCCTTCGCAGAACAGCGGGCGGATATAGGCCGGGACGAAGCCGGGGAAGTCGAAGGCGTCGGTCACGCCCTCTTCCAGGGCCATCTGGCGAATATTGTTGCCGTAGTCGAGCACCGCGGCGCCGCGTGCCTGGAAGGCCAGCATGGCGCGCACCTGCACCGCCATGCTGGCCTTGGCCGCGGCGGTCACCGCCTGGGGCGCACACTGCTGCTGCTCATGCCACTGATTCATGCTCCAACCGGCCGGCAGGTAACCATTGAGCGGGTCGTGGGCCGAGGTCTGGTCGGTCACGCAATCGGGCGTCACGCCGCGGCTCACCAGCTCGGCGAACACGTCCGCGGCATTGCCCAGCAGGCCGACGGAAATCGCCCGGCCTTCGGCCTTGGCCGTCTCGATCAGTTGCAACGCCTCGTCCAGGTGGCTGGCCTTGTGGTCCAGGTAACGGGTACGCAGGCGAAAATCGATGCGCGTCTCGTCGCACTCCACCGCCAGCATGCAGAACCCGGCCATGGTCGCCGCCAGGGGCTGGGCGCCGCCCATGCCACCCAGGCCGCCGGTGAGGATCCAGCGCCCGCGCGGGTTGCCGGCGAAATGCTGGTTGGCGATGGCGAAGAAGGTCTCGTAGGTGCCCTGGACGATGCCCTGGGAGCCGATGTAGATCCAGCTGCCGGCGGTCATCTGGCCGTACATCATCAGGCCCTTGCGGTCCAGCTCGTGGAAGTGTTCCCAGGTCGCCCAGTGCGGCACCAGGTTGGAGTTGGCCAGCAGCACCCGCGGCGCGTCGGCGTGGGTGCGGAACACCCCTACCGGCTTGCCCGACTGGACCAGCAGGGTCTCGTCGTCTTCCAGGCGCTGCAGGGTCTCGAGGATTTTTTCCAGGCACGGCCAGTCGCGCGCCGCGCGGCCGATGCCGCCGTAGACCACCAGGCTTTCCGGGTGCTCGGCCACTTCCGGGTCGAGGTTGTTGTGCAGCATGCGGTAGGCCGCTTCGGTCAGCCAGCTCTTGCAGCTGAGTTCGGTACCGCGGGGCGCACGCAGGGTGCGCGGGGAACAGGCTGTCATAAGGGTCTCCTGGTCAATTAATTCAGCGCGCCAGCTTCCACAGCAGGCGGGCGGCGCAGCGCGCGCCGTGATGGTCGATGTCGAAACGCGGGTTGAACTCCACCACCTCGGCCAGGGCCAGGCGGCCGCTGGCCTTGACCCGCTCGAGGATGGCTTCGATGTATTCCAGCGGCACGCCGCGGGCGGCAGGGGCGCTGACCGCCGGCATGACACTGGCCGGCAGCACGTCCAGGTCGATGGACAGCTGCACCGCGTCGACCCCGGCACAGAAGGCGTCGATCTGCGCCAGCAGGGCCGGCAGACGGGCAGTGTCCAGCTCCTCGTCGAGCCACCAGTTCAGGCCGAAGCCGCGGGCGGTGTCGAACAGCGCGGCGCTGTTGGACGGCTCGGCCACGCCCAGGCAGAGGTAGTCGAAGGGCCGGCCGTGCCGGCGGTGCCAGGCGCCGATCTGCGCGAAGGGCGTGCCCGAGCTGGCTTGGTCGCCCTGGCGCAGGTCGAAGTGGGCGTCCAGGTTGATGATGCCGAAGCGCGCCTGGGGCCGCGCCCGGGCCAGGCCCTGGAAACTGCCCCAGGCGGTCTCATGGCCGCCCCCCAGTAATAGCGGTAGCTGGCCGGCGCCGATCAGCTCGGCGACCCGCGTGGCCAGCGCCTGCTGGGCGCCTTCGAGGTCTTCGCCGACGCAGGCCAGATCACCCGCATCGAACACCGGTCGGCTGCCGTGCCAGGCCAGGTTGGCCAGGGCCTTGCGCAGGGCCGTCGGGCCCTCGGCCGCGCCCAGGCGACCCTGGTTGCGGCGCACGCCCTCGTCGCAGGCAAAGCCCAGCAAGGCCACGCCGGGCTCGACTCCCGCGGCATAAGGCGCCACGCACTGGTGCCAACGCAGGGCCCGAGGCCCTTCGCCGGCATCCACCCGGCCCTGCCACAGGCTCATATCCAGTTCGGTCGTCATACCAACTCCCCGCCCAGGACCCGCTGCCACAGGCGCGGGGTCAGGGGCTCATAGACCAGTTGCGCGGGATGCTCGATGTCCCACAGGGCGAAATCCGCGCGCAGGCCGACGCGGATCATGCCGCAGTCGGCCAGGCCCAAGGCCCGGGCCGCCTCCCGGGTCATGCCGGCCAGCGCTTCCTCGGGCGTCAGGCCGAACAGGCAGCAGGCCAGGTTGCCCATCAAGCGCAACGAGGCGAATGGCGAGGTACCCGGGTTGAGGTCGCTGGCCACCGCCAGGGGCACGCCCGCGGCGCGCAAGGCGGCCACCGGCGGTTTGCGGGTTTCATTGAGGAAGAGAAAGGCGCCGGGCAGCAGCACCGCCACTGTGCCGGCCGCGGCCAGGGCGGCGATATCGGCGGCCTCCAGATACTCCACATGGTCGGCCGACAGGCCGCCGAACTCGGCCACCAGGCGCGCCCCTCCCTGGTGGGACAGCTGCTCGACATGGCCCTTGAGCGGCAGGCCCAGCTGGCGTGCGCGCTCGAACACCCGGCGGCTCTGGGCCAGGCTGAAACCGACGTGCTCGCAGAACAGGTCCACCGCATCGGCCAGGCCGGCCTCGGCGGCGGCCGGCAGGATGGTTGCGCAAACCTGGTCGATATAACCCTCGGCATCGCCTTCGAACTCCGCCGGCACCGTGTGCGCCGCCAGCAGGGTGCTGCGCACCCGCACCGGCAGTTCGCTGCCCAGGCGACGCGCGACCCGCAGCTGCTTCAACTCATGTTCGACGTCCAGGCCGTAGCCGGACTTGATCTCGACGCAGGTCACGCCCTCGGCCAGCAAGGCCCGCAGCCGCGGCAGGGCAGCCTCGAACAGCGCCTGCTCATCGGCCGCGCGGGTGGCCGCCACGGTCGAGCGGATGCCGCCACCGGCCGCGGCGATCTCGGCATAGCTGGCGCCCTGCAGACGCCGCTCGAAGTCCGCCGCGCGATCACCGCCCCACACCAGGTGCGTGTGGCAATCGATCAGGCCGGGGGTCAACCAGCGCCCCTCGCCGTCGATCACCTCGGTGCCCGGGGTGGCCCGCCACTCGACCATCGGCAGCAGCCGCGCGATAAGGCCGTCGCGCACCTCCAGCGCCATGGCCGGCAAGGCGCCATAGGGCTGGGCATGGGCCGGGTCGAAACTGGCAATTCGCAGGTTGATCCAGCTACGAAGGTGGGCCATGGGATGCCGCTCTCGGGTTATTTGTACATACAAATATCCCGCAGAGCCCAATCAGTCAAGCTTAATGTATATACCAATAACCCAACACAGGCTTCGCACGCTTCCAACCGCCGGGCTTCGCGGCCAAGGTTCTGCCTGCGCAAATCCGGATGAGGCACATGGACTCGAAAATTGTCGATTTTCCCGGAGGCGGTTGCACGGCAGGCCCGCAGGCGGACTGCCGCCACGTGCGATTGGAAGGCCGTGACAGCGAGGTTCCGGCCCTGGCAATCCAGGGCCCATGGAGCGTTTATCAGGACTTGGTGCAGGTCCGAATCAGTTCCTCGTCATCGGCCATTTTGCTAAGGGCCTGGAACGAATCATTTGTTAGCGCGCTCAGGGTCAAACGCATTTCATGAGGTGCCGCTATCTTCGTTCCGTCCTTCCACTCGAATTGCCGCGAGAGCGTCAATCTGTTGTCCTCGAAGACCCAGACACCCGCGCTTTTCTGGTTCTGGCCAAGGATGATGGAGGTTGAGCTGTACGAGCCGCCGGGCTGCAGGGCCAGCTCTTCCTGAACCCTGAATCCCATGACTTCGCCCTCGCAATGCCAGGTGCCCTGGAGCGCGGATGCCGCATAGAGGCTTGAAGAATTGATAAGGCCAGCAACTATAAGAGCGGTGCGACTGTTCATGGCGTCTCGACTTGGCGATTGAAGGAAAGGCCGTCCACCCCTCACAGGACGATGGCGCGCTGAGCGAGATTACGCCAACCGAAGTGATTTCAATAAGCCAAACCATGACCTGTGTCCCTTGTGAGTTTTAACGAGTTGCGCGGAGAATGCTCCGCCCGTTAAGAGGCGCCAACTCGAAGACCCACCAAGGAAGACCCCTATGAAACTGAAACATTGGCTACCCTGTTTATCGCTTTGCTCGTTTATCTCCATGGCCGAGGCCGCGGTGCTCTTCGATGTCGACTTCGCATCACCGCTCAACACCTCGGGCCAGCCAATTACCATTGATGCCAGCAACAAGACCCCGACCGCGATCCATTTTGGCTCGCCGGTTATGCAAAGCAATTACGCTGGCCTACCGGGAAACTGGGCAATATTCAATACGCCGAGCTGCGGCCCCTATGAACAAATTCGCTTTAATCTGCCGGCCAACACCAAAAAGGCTTACTTGAGCTACGACATCTACAGCGAATCGTTGAACAACAGCGATAATAATTTTTCTGTGCATATTGATAGCACCGACTATGGTGCGCGCTCACTCGATTTCCATGGCAGCCTTAACCAGATGTACGTATTCAATTTTGGCTCGTCATTCCTGGGCAGTTTCGTCGACTTGCAGAAATACCACATCGACATAGTCGCGGATGCCGCCGCCAACAGCTTGACCGTCAGCGTGGATGGGGTGCAGAAACATGCGAGAGCCTTTGGCAGCACCGATATCAAAAGCATACGTATGAATCTTTCGCCCTGGACCGGAGCAGCATCAATCTGCAACAGGACCAATGTGGCTATCAGTAATATCAAGATCTACGAAAACCCCGAGGACCTGACGCAAACACCGGTGGTGAACCCTATCGCCGCGAACCTTATCCTCTCCCCGGGCGCCTCGAGCACCGTCGGCCCACTGGGCGGCAGCATTGCCTACCGGCGTAGCGTGCAAAACCTCAGCGCCACCGAGCGCAGCGTCCGCTACTGGATCTACGCCAGCATGCCCGACGGCAGCGCCTATCCGCTTTACAGCCCCTTCACGACGGGCATCCCGGCTGCCGGGCAAACCACCACAACCAGTACCTTGGCCATTCCCGCCTGGTTTCCCGCCGGCTCGCATAACGCCCGGATAGTGGCCGTCGACCTGAACACCGGGCAGATCGTCACTGGCAACTTGCCGTTCAAAAAAACCGCTCCCTGAGTCGACAAGTTCTAAGAACCCGGGCTTGCCCGGGTTTTTTTATGCCCACGGCTGCCAAGCGCGCGCCAGCGTGGGAGGGCACCGCGTGGATCGAAGGGAGACGCATAGCCGCAGGCACCCGGCCGCCGGGCAACAGGGTTTGCCCGGCCCTGCCCCCGTCCGTAGAATGCCGCGATGCATGACGACCTCTCCCTCCTGTTGAATTCGCTCAACGACGCCCAGCGCCAGGCCGTAGCCGCCGCGCTGGGGCGTCAGTTGGTCCTGGCCGGTGCCGGCTCCGGCAAGACCCGGGTGCTGGTGCACCGCATCGCCTGGCTGATCCAGGTCGAGCAGGCCTCGGCCCATTCGGTGCTGTCGGTGACCTTTACCAACAAGGCCGCCGCCGAGATGCGCGTGCGCATCGAGCAGCTGATGGGCCTGAACCCCGCCGGCATGTGGGTCGGCACCTTCCACGGCCTGGCCCATCGGCTGTTGCGCGCCCACTGGCAGGAAGCCGGGCTCAGCCAGAGCTTCCAAATCCTCGATTCCGACGACCAGCAGCGCCTGGTCAAGCGGGTAATCCGCGACCTGGGCCTGGACGAGCAGCGCTGGCCCGCGCGCCAGGCCCAGTGGTTTATCAACGGCCAAAAGGATGAAGGGTTGCGGCCGCAGCATATCCAAGCCAGCGGCGACCTGTTCCTCAGCACCATGCGCGGCATCTACGAAGCCTACGAGGCGGCCTGCGCGCGCGCCGGGGTGATCGATTTCTCCGAGCTGCTGCTGCGCGCCCTGGACCTGTGGCGCGACCACCCCGGCCTGCTGGAGCACTACCAGCGGCGCTTCCGTCATGTGCTGGTGGACGAGTTCCAGGACACCAACGCCGTGCAGTACGCCTGGTTGCGCCTGCTCGCCCGGGACGGCGCGAGCCTGATGGTGGTGGGCGACGACGACCAGTCGATTTACGGCTGGCGCGGGGCCAAGATCGAGAATATCCACCAGTACAGCCGCGACTTCCCGGACGCCGAGACCATCCGCCTGGAGCAGAACTACCGCTCCACCGCCGGCATCCTCAAGGCCGCCAACGCCCTGATCGCCAATAACCAGGGGCGTCTGGGCAAGGAGCTGTGGACCGAGGGCGGCGACGGCGAGCCGATCAACCTCTATGCCGCCTTCAACGAGCACGACGAAGCCCGCTATGTGGTGGAATGCATCGAGAGCGCGATCAAGGGCGGCATGGCGCGCAGCGACATCGCCATTCTCTACCGCTCCAACGCCCAGTCACGGGTACTCGAGGAAGCGCTGCTACGAGAAAAGATTCCCTACCGCATCTACGGCGGTCAGCGCTTCTTCGAGCGCGCGGAAATCAAGAACGCCATGGCCTACCTGCGCCTGCTGGACGGACGCGGCAACGACGCGGCCCTGGAACGGGTGGTCAATGTGCCGGCCCGCGGCATCGGCGAGAAAACCATCGAGACCATCCGCGACTATGCGCGCACCCATGACGTGTCGATGTGGGAGGCGATCCGCCAACTGATCGCCCACAAGGGCCTGGCCGGGCGCGCCTCCAGCGCCCTGGCCGGTTTCGTCGAACTGATCGAGGGCCTGGCGGAGAAGGTCCGCGAGATGCCGCTGCACCTGATGACCCAGGTGGTGATCGAGGACAGCGGGCTGATCACCTACCACAAGGAAGAAAAAGGCGAGAAAGGCCAGGCCCGGGTGGAAAACCTCGAGGAACTGGTCTCCGCCGCGCGCACCTTCGAGAACCACGAGGAAGACGAGCAGAGCCCGCTGGCGGCCTTTCTCGGCCATGCCTCCCTGGAGGCCGGGGACACCCAGGCCGATGCTTTCGAGGACAGCGTGCAATTGATGACCCTGCACAGCGCCAAGGGCCTGGAATTCCCCCAGGTCTTTCTGGTGGGCATGGAAGAGGGCCTGTTCCCCCACAAGATGAGCCTGGAGGAGCCCGGCCGGCTCGAGGAAGAACGCCGCCTGGCCTATGTCGGCATCACCCGCGCCATGCGGCAGCTGGTGATCAGCTACGCCGAAACCCGCCGCCTGTACGGCACCGAGACCTATAACAAGGTCTCGCGCTTCGTCCGCGAGATCCCACCGCAGCTGATCCAGGAAGTACGGCTGTCCAACAGCGTCAGCCGGCCCTACGGGTCGGGCAGCCGGCCGTCCAACGGCAACCTGTTCGCCGGCGCCGAAGTCCCGGAAACCGAATTCCGCCTCGGCCAGCACGTGCGCCATTCGCTGTTCGGCGAAGGGGTGATCCTGAACTTCGAAGGCGCCGGCGCCCAGGCCCGGGTGCAGGTGAACTTCAGCGAAGGCAGCAAATGGCTGATGCTCGGCTACGCCAAGCTGGAAGCGCTTTAACGACAGTCGTACAAAGGAATGAAACGAATGAAACACTGGAAACTGCTGGGCGGGTGTTCGCTGGCACTGCTCTCGGCCACGGCCTGGGCAAGCGAACCCATTGGCGATCTCGATCAATTCGAGGCTCGCTACATCGCCTGCCTGGAAAGCGAACTGGCCAACGACTGCCTCGACAAGACCTTCAAGGCGCATGCGCTTCCATGGAGCAAATCTTCCTATCCGAAGGAAGTCACCGAGTTCGTCAGCACATGGATCGGCGAGGATGAGGTTTACAAGGTTCATCCCATCGAGACAAAGACCGTCGGCGTACTGTTCGAGAAGCGCCGCTACCTGATCGAGAGAGGAACCGGCGACCTGATGCTGTTCAGCGTGCACTTCCGCTCGGTGAAGGGTCAGTGGTTTTACGTCAACCTGCAGTTCAGCAACGATGCAAAAACCCTTGCCGCTGTCACCCTGGATACCCCCTGACGTTATCGGCTCGCTCCCGGCTTGCATCCGGGCTGCCTATGATTTTTCCTAAGGCGGGTTATCCGCCTGCGGGTTCAACTATTCAAACAACAAGGAGCCCCCATGATCCGTCGCCCCCTGCTGCTCGCCACCGCCCTGCTCGCCGTCTTCGGCCTGGTCGGTTGCAAGGATGACAGCGCCAGCAAGCCTGCCGCTGAAAAAGCCGCCCAGACCTTCCAGTGGAAGATGGTCACCGCCTGGCCGAAGAACTACCCGGGTCTGGGCACCGCCGCCGAGCGTCTGGCCGAACGGGTCGCGACCATGAGTGCTGGCCGACTGACCATCAAGGTCTATGCCGGCGGCGAGCTGGTACCGCCGCTGGAGGTGTTCGACGCGGTGTCGCGCAGCACCGCCGAGCTGGGCCACGGCGCGGCGTATTACTGGAAGGGCAAGGTGCCGGCGGCGCAGTTCTTCACCGCCGTGCCGTTCGGCCTGTCCACCTCGGAGATGAACGCCTGGCTGAGCAAGGGCGGCGGCCAGGCCCTGTGGGACGAGGCCTACGCGCCCTATGGCGTGAAACCCGTGGTGGTGGGCAATACCGGCATGCAGATGGGCGGCTGGTACAACAAGGAAATCAATGCGCTGGATGACCTCAAGGGCCTGAAGATCCGCATGCCGGGCCTGGGTGGCGAGGTGCTTTCGCGTCTCGGCGCGACCACCGTCATCCTGCCCGGCGGCGAAGTCTTCACCGCCCTGCAGAGCGGCGCCATCGACGCCAGTGACTGGGTCAGCCCCTACAACGACCTGGCCTTCGGGCTGCACAAGGCGGCCAAGTTCTACTACTACCCGGGCTGGCAGGAACCCCAGGCGGTACTCGAGTTGCTGATCAACCAGAAGGCCTACGACAGCCTGCCGGCGGACCTGCAGGCGATCCTGACGGAGGCGGCCAAGGCCGCCAGCCAGGACATGCTGGACGACTACGTCTACCACAACGCCCTGGCCCTGGATCAGCTCAAGCAGCAGGGCGCCCAGCTCAAGCGCTTCCCCGACGAGGTGCTCGACGCCATGCTGCGGGAGACCGACGTGGTACTCGGCGAGCTGGCCGCTCAGAGCGAGCTGAACGGGCGCATCTGGGCCTCGATGAAAGCCTTCCAGGCCCAGGTCGGGGAGATGCACAAAGTGTCGGAGAAGGAGTTGTACGACTGGCGTTGAGGCGCGGCTAGCCAGCGTCTATTGCGCGGTGGCGGGTGCAGGCTTTGGCCCGGGTGGCTGCGCGAGCGGTTGCGCTGGCGGTTGCGCTAGCTTTTCCTCCACCCGACCCGCCGCCCAGGCCTGCACCTCGTCGATCCGCGCCTGGCTGCCGGCCAAGGATTGGTCGAGGGCTTCGTTGTACTGCACCAGCCAGCTGCGCGAGCCGGGTAGCATGGCCGCCAGGTCGCGCATGCCCAACTTCAGGCCCGCGACCAGTTGCTGAAAGCCCTGCTCCTGGCCCACCAGGGTGCGGGCGACCTGCGCGGCCGAACCGGGGTCCTCGCTGGGGCGGAAGATCTCACCGAGGCGCTCGGCCTGGCGCGCGGCGCGCTCCCGGTCTTGTTGGGCGAGCTGTGCCTGCAGGGTCGTCAATTGCTGCGCCAGGCTCTCCACCTGAACCTGCAGGGCCTCGACACTGGACGCCTGGGCCTGCTTGGAAAAATGCCCGAGCACGCCCAAGGCCAACCCCACCAGGGCCATGCAGGTCAGTACCAGCATCAGGCCGACCACCAGCAGCGGACGGCGCGTGACGCCTTTTCCCAGGGTTTCCAGCCGCGATGACTCATCGGCACCTGGCTCACCTTTGCCCTCTTCTTCGCTGCGCATGATCCGGACCCGACTAAGAAACGCTCACCCTCACCATAGCTCACCCCGAGCTGCATCTCCCGGGCGCATGTCGGCCTGGGTGCCCGGATGACGCGCATCCGCTAGCCGAACCAGGGTGCTTAAAACCCGGGGCCTGGGGGTCAACGACCGGAATGGGAACTGCACCTTTTTCTTCTGCCCGCCGGCTGCTGTATAAAGCACCTCTAAACCCAGGAGGACCGGTGCCGTGGAAGAAGTGATCGAAGAGCTGCGTGAACGCAATGAAACCGTTCCGGTACCACTGGAGCTGCCCGACGAGGAGCTGCTGGTGGAGATCGAAGAGCAACTGCTGATCAGCATTCCCTTCGAGTTCCGCGAATTCCTGCTGCAGGTCAGCGACGTGGTCTTCGGGCATCTGGAGCCGGTCACCGTGACCGACCCGCAGTCGCACACCTACCTGCCGGAAGTGGCCTCGGTGGCCTGGTCCCTGGGCGTGCCCCGCGAGCTGATACCCCTGTGCGAAGACCAGGGCAACTACTACTGCGTCGAGCTGGACGGCACCGTGCTGCTGTGGGACGGCGATGAGGAAGACCTGACCGACGAAAGCTGGGATTCGGTATGGAAATGGGCGCGGGAGGTCTGGCTGGAAAGCTAGACGACCTACCTTCGTTGCCCCGGATGGCCCTGCGCTTATCCGGGCGGCCCGAACTGCGTAGGGTGGATCGGGGCGCGTAGCTGACGTCTTATTCATCCACCATCTCGATAGGGTGGATGGATAAACCCCTGGCACCGCCGTCCCCGACCTGCCCGTCCCAAGGATGAAGTCATGCAGCTTTCGCGCACCGAACTCGACGCCGCCGCGACCATCGTACACGCCAGCATGACCCCCACCGCCCAGCTGTGCTGGCCCTTGCTGTGCGAGGCGCTTGGCACCGAACTGTGGGTCAAGCACGAGAACCATGCGCCCACCGGCGCCTTCAAGGTGCGCGGCGGTCTGGTGTACTTTCAGCAGCTGCAGGCCCGTGGCGAGACGCCACGCGGGGTGATCAGCGCCACCCGTGGCAACCACGGCCAGTCCGTGGGATTCGCCGCCCGGCGCGCCGGTATCCCCGCACATATCGTGGTGCCCCACGGCAACAGCCGGGAGAAAAATGCCGCGATGCGGGCCCTGGGGGTGACGCTGATCGAGGCCGGCGAGGATTTCCAGGCCGCCCGTGAGCAGGCCGTGCTGTTGGCCGAGCGGGAAGGCCTGCATATGATCCCCTCCTTCCACCCGGCCCTGGTGGCCGGCGTGGCCAGCTACAGCCTCGAGCTGTTCCATGCCCTGCGCGACATCGACGTGGCCTACGTGCCCATCGGCCTGGGCTCGGGTATCTGCGGCATGCTCGCGGCGCGCGATGCCCTGGGTCTGCGTACGCAGATCGTCGGAGTGGTCTCCCAGCATGCGCCGGCCTATGCGCTGTCCTTCGCCGCCGGGCTGGCCCGCGAGCACCCGGTCAGCACGCACCTGGCCGACGGCATGGCCTGCCGCGCCACCGAGCCGGCGGCGCTGGCGATGATACTCGCCGGGGTGGAGCGCATCGTCGCGGTCGACGATACCGAGGTCGGGCGCGCCATGCGCCTTTACTTCACCGCCACCCACAATGTCAGCGAGGGCGCCGGCGGCGCCCCCCTGGCCGCGGCGCTGCAGGAGCGCGACAGACTCAAGGGCAAGCGCGTGGCCCTGGTGCTGAGCGGGGCCAATGTCGACCGCGAGCTGTTCGCCGCCCAGCTGGTGTGACGGCGCCTGGCGTTCAGGCCCGACCCTTGCCGCCCTGCGGTTCGAGCGCCAAGAGGCTGAGCAGAAACTGCCCGAAAAAACCCAGGTCCTGCTCCATCGCCGCCCGCGCGGCCTTGCCGTCACCGGCCCGCAGCGCGCGCACGGTGTCCTCGTGGAAGTCGTTCAGGCGCAGCGACAGGTCGGCCTCGGTGAACAGGCGGTTGAAAAAGGGGCCCACCTGCAGCCACAGGTTCTCAATCATCCGCAGCAGCAGCGGGTTGCCGCACGCCTGGTAGAGGCTCAGGTGAAACAGGCTGTTGTCGCTCAGGTAGGCCTGCACGTCGCGGCGTTCCAGAGCCACCTCCATGCGTTCGATACAGCCCTGCAGCAGCTGCAACCCGGCCGCGTCGATACGCCGCGCGGCGGTTTCCACCGCCAGTCCTTCGAGGGCCTGGCGCACCGACAGCAGCTGCTGGAAACGCTCGCGGGTCATGTGCGGCACCCGCACCGAGCGCTGCGGTTCGGCCTCCAGCGCGCCTTCGGCCACCAGCCGCTGCAAGGCCGCGCGCACCGGCATCGGACTGGTGCCCCAGGCCGCGGCCAGGTCGCGGATCTTCAGCCGCTCGCCGGGCTGATAGCGGCCGGCCAGCAGGCCTTCGCGTATCCGTTGATAGAGCTGGTCCTGCAGATTGTCGGCCATGGTCGGTTACCCACGGGCCGGTGGCGCGGGCAGTTGGGCGAGGGTCAGCGAGCAGTTGCGCATGGGGTTCTCCGAAGTTTGGGACTGAATCTGAACGAGCGAGCTAGAGCCGGGCAAGGCGAAAACGGGCGAGCACGCGGAGTTTACGAGGTGTAAATGAGCAGTCCGAGACGCCGCGTCCCGGCCCGTTTTCAACGCCGCCAGGCCGACGCGCAGCCGTTCAGCAGGGGGCTTTGTTTTCGATCAGGCAGTTGCCACCGTCGACTACCAACACTTCGCCGGTGATGTAGCTGGCCTCGGGCGAGGCGAGAAAGGCCACTGCCGCGGCGACCTCCTCGGCACGCCCCGCGCGACCGATCGGCGAATACGCGCCGGCACGCCGCTCCTCGGGGCTGCTCGAACCGGTGGCGATCCAGCCCGGGGCCACGCTGTTGACCGTGATGCCCTGTTTCGCCACTTCCAGGGCCAGGCCCATGTTCAGGCCGACCATCCCGGCCTTCGCCGCACTGTAGGCCGCTTCGCCCAGGTTGCTGCCGCGGGTGCCGGTGGTCGAGCTGATGCTGACGATGCGTCCGTACCCCCGCGCCTGCATGCCGGACAGCAGGCCCCGGGTCAGCAGGAAGCTGCTGGTCAGGTTGCGCGCCAACGACAGGTTCCAGGTGGCCAGGTCCATTTCGGCGACCTCGGCAAAGGGCTCGACGCTGCCCAGCTGCGCCATCCCGGCGTTGTTCACCAGGATATCCACGCGCCCCCATTGCGCCGTCGCCCAGGCCACCAGCCGGGCCACCTGGGCCTCGTCCGTCAGGTCGGCGACCGCGGCTCGCGCCTCGAAGCCCTCGTGCACCAGCTCGGCGGCGCGTTGCTGGATCCGCTCGCTGCTGCCGGTGAGCAGCAGGCGCACCCCTTCGCGGGCCAGGCGCCGGGCGATGGCGAAACCAATCCCCTCGGCGCTGCCCGCGCCGCTGATCAGTGCCACCTGCCCCAACCAGGGATTGACCCGCATGACGCTCGCCTTTGTGATCACAAAAATCAAGAATAATACAAGATTGGCTTTTTTAGACCCCCCTTGACAGTTTCGTGATCACAAAACCATGATGTGCAAAAATTTGAACGAGGTGTTCAGAATGACCGCAAGCGGCATCAGTGAAAGCGCCGTCTCCACCCTGAGCCAGCGTGAACGCCAGCGCTTCGCGGACAACAATCCGCAGTCCATCGCCCTGGCCGAACGGGCCCGGCATTCGCTGTTCGGTGGCGTGCCGATGCACTGGATGAGCGACTGGTCGACGCCCTCGCCGTTGTTCGTCAGCCGTGCCCAGGGCGCCCGTTTCCATGATGTGGATGGCCACGAGTACCTGGACTTCTGCCTCGGCGACACCGGCAGCATGTTCGGCCATTCCCCGGCACCCATCGCCCGCGCCCTGGCCGAGCAGGCCGGCAACGGCCTGACCAGCATGCTGCCCGGGGAAGACGCTGTGGTTGCCGGCGAGCTGCTGGCCGAGCGCTTCGGCCTGCCCTATTGGCAGGTGGCGACCACGGCCACCGACGCCAATCGCTTCGTGCTGCGCTGGGTGCGGGCGATCACCGGGCGCAAGGTGATCCTGGTATTCGACGGCTGCTACCACGGCACCGTGGACGACACCCTGGTGCGTTACCAGGACGGTCATACCGTGCACCGCCCCGGCCTGCTGGGCCAGGCACAGAACCTCACCCGCTACAGCCGCGCCGTGCCCTTCAACGACCTGGTGGCGCTGGAAGCGGCCCTGGCCAGCGGCGATGTGGCGGCGGTGCTGTGCGAACCGGCCATGACCAATATCGGCATGGTCCTGCCCGAGCCGGGGTTCCACAGCCGCCTGCGCGAGCTGACCCGTCAGTACGGCAGCCTGCTGATCATTGACGAAACCCACACCATTTCCACCGGCCCAGGCGGTTGCACCCGCGCCTGGGACCTGGAACCGGACTTCCTGACGATCGGCAAGCCGATTGCCGGTGGCGTGCCCTGCTCGGTCTATGGCTGCAGCGCCGCCATGGCCAACGCCATGCAGATCGCCCGCGCCCATGCCAGCGAGCATGGCCAGGGCCACGGGCACAGTGGCATGGGCACCACGCTGTCGGCCAACGCCCTGGCCATGCACTGCATGCGCACCAACCTGGCCGAGGTGATGACCGACGCCGCCTACGCCCATATGCTGCCCCTGGCGGCGCGCCTGGCGACGGGGTTGCGCGGCCTGATCGAGCGCCACGACCTGGCCTGGTCGGTGACCGAGCTGGGCGCGCGCTGCGAGTTCCAGTTCTGTGCCCGGCCACCGCAAAGCGGGGCCGAGGCCGAAGCGGCGTTCCACGACAGCCTGCAGATGGCGCTGCACCTGTACCTGATCAACCGCGGCATCCTGATAACGCCGTTCCACAACATGACCCTGTGCTGCCCCGCCACCAGCGCCGCCGATGTCGACCGGCTGATCGCCATGCTCGATCAGGCCCTCGGGGAATTGCTGGAGATCCCGGGTGCGCGCGAATAATCCGTAGGGTGGATGACGCTCTTTTCATCCACCGTTCCCAACCCTGGTGAATGCATAACGCGCCATCCACCCGACTGAGAAAAACCCATGCAATTCGCCGACCTGCAAGAAGCCGAAACCTTCCTCGCCGCCCATCCCGAGGTGCGCAGCATCGAGCTGTTCATCATCGACGCCAACGGCGTGCCCCGGGGCAAACTGCTGCACCGCGATGAACTGCGGGCGGTGTTCGCCAGCGGCCGGCCGCTGCCCAGCACCATCCTCGGCCTGACCATCAATGGCGACGACGTCGAGGAGACCGGACTGGTGTGGGATGTCGGCGACGCCGATTGCTGGACCTACCCCCTGCCCGGCAGCCTGTGCCTGCAACCCTGGCGCGAGCAGCCCACCGGCCAGCTGCAAGTCAGCATGCACCCGCAGCACGGCCAGCCCGCCGCCATCGCCGACCCGCGCCATGTGCTGATCAAGGTGATCGACCGCCTCAAAGCCGAGGGCTACCACCCGGTGATGGCGGTGGAGCTGGAGTTCTACCTGCTCGACCGCGAGCGCGCCGACGACGGCCGGCCGCTGCCGGCGCGCCAGGCCAACGGCTCACGCCCCCATGCCACCCAGGTCTATGGCGTGTACGAGCTGGAACAGCTGCAGCCCTTTCTCAACGACCTCTACGACGCCTGCGAGGCCCAGGGCCTGCCGGCGCGCACGGCGATTTCCGAGTACGCCCCCGGCCAGGTGGAGATCACCCTGGAGCACCGCTACGACGCCCTGCAGGCGATCGACGAAGGCATCCGTTACAAGCGCCTGGTCAAGGGCGTGGCCAATCGGCACGGCCTGCAGGCCTGCTTTATGGCCAAACCTTTCGGCGACCTGGCCGGTACCGGCATGCACATGCATGTCAGCCTGGCGGACGAACAGGGCACTAACCTCTATGCCAGCGAAGACCCTGCGGGTACCCCGCTGTTGCGCCAGTCGATAGCTGGGATGATGGCGACCCTGCTCGATTCCCTGGCGCTGTTCTGCCCCAACGCCAACTCCTTCCGCCGCTTCCAGGCCAACAGTTACGCGCCCCTGGCCCTGACCTGGGGCATCAATAACCGCACCGTCAGCCTGCGCGTGCCCGGTGGCCCGGCCGTCAGCCGGCATATCGAGCACCGCATCTGCGGCGCCGATGCCAACCCCTACCTGGCCGCCGCGGCGATCCTCGCCGGCATTCACCACGGCATCACCCAACAACTGGATCCGGGCGCGCCGATCGAAGGCAACGGCTATGCCCAGGCCAAGGAATTCCTGCCCACCGACTGGCTCACCGCCCTGCGCGCCCTGGAAGACTCGAGCTGGGCCCGGGAGGTGTTCGGCGGCGAATTCCTCAAGGTCTACCTGGCGATCAAAAAAGCCGAATACCGCCAGTTCATGGGCGAGGTCGGCGAACAGGACTGGCGCTGGTACCTGACCCAGGCGTGAGGGCTGTCGCCAAGGGAGCGTCGCGGCTACACCCCATCACCCTGCAGGCAGCGGGTACGCCCCGCCAGACGGCTGAGTTGGGTCAGGTTCAGCCGGCAAAGCAGCTTGCCTGGTTCGCGCTCGACTTCCACTACTCCAGCCACGGCGTCGATGCGGTAGGTCAGGTCGTACAGCTGCAGCGGCTGCGACAGCGGGTCGGCGCGAAAGGCCGCCAGGCATTGCCCGCCGGGCCAGCGCGCCGAGTCGTAGAGCAGCCCCGGCAGGCCTTCGTGGGCCAGGCGCTTACCCACCGCCTGGGGGTAGGCGTAGTCGTCGCCCAGCAGCTCGGGAAACTCCTCGGCCTTGCCGCGCAAGTCGCAGAACAGTCCGGCGGCCTGTACCTGCCAGACCTTGCGGTAGCGCGTCACTACCCGGTCGATACCTTCGATATCGCGCAGCATCTGGATCTGGTGGTAACAGGTCTCGGCCAGGGCGGTGTCTTGCTCCAGGGCGCCGTACCAGACCCGGATGCTGCCGTCGCCGAAGCGACTGGCCACCGCGCGGTCGGCCTCGAAGGGGTAACCGATGGATTCGCTGTAGGCCAGCCCGCGTTCGATCACCCCGGGACCGACCGCGCGGACGCGCATCTCGGCCCGGTTGGCCAGTTCCTGGACCTTGGGCTCGGGTACCAGGTCGTCGAACAGATTGGCCGAGACCCGCAGGGAAACGATATTGCGATACACCGGACCGGCGAAGTCGCAACTGCTATCGAACAACGCCATCAACGTCCCCGCTGGAAATCGATCAGACGGGCAATGCGCGCGATACCCAGCAGGCCATCGCGCACCATCACCTCCAAGGGTGTTTCGCCGTCCAGCGCACGGTTGCGCCGGTGTATCCAGGAAAAACGCAGCTGTTCGTCTTCCGGAAACAGCAACCGCAGACCCTTGTGGATACCCAGCAGGTAACCGCTGCGGTCCAGGGTGTCGCGGTTGCCCGGCAGGGCGCTGTCGCCGGCCCGGTACTTGGGCAGCAGCTTGCGGCTCTTGGGACTCATGCCCAACAGCTGCATCTGTAACTCGCTGTCCAGCTGCCAGCGCTCGAACAACGCGCTGACCACGCGCGCCAGATCGCGGCGGGCATCGTCCGAGAATTCGGTGTCCTGTTTTCCCACGAGCAGGGGTGTCATAAGGGCTCCAATTGAGGCTTTGTCTACATTAATAGTAGACATAGCAACGCCCTGCAAGGCCTGTAACACCTGCTCCGCCGAACGGTCGCCGAGCACACCGCGGCTTCATTCCTCGCGCACCGCTATCCCAGACGTCCCGCGCCCGGCTAAGGTTAGCCATGCCCTTACTCTGCCGAGAACACCCGACATGGAACCCGGAAACGCCCAGCTGTCGATGACCGTCCTGATGACCCCCGACATGGCCAACTTCTCCGGCAATGTGCACGGCGGTACCCTGCTCAAGTACCTGGACGAAGTCGCCTATGCCTGTGCCTGCCGCTATGCCGGGCGCTATGTGGTGACCCTGTCGGTGGACCAGGTGACTTTTCGCGAACCCATCCATGTCGGCGAACTGGTGACCTTTTTGGCCAGCGTCAACTACACCGGCAGCAGCTCGATGGAAATCGGCATCAAGGTGGTGACCGAGAATATCCGCGAGCGCTCGGTGCGCCACACCAACAGCTGCTTCTTTACCATGGTGGCGGTGGATGATCAGGGTCGGCCGACACCAGTACCCCCGCGCCAGCCGGAAAGCGCCGAGGAGCGTCGGCGTTTCGACCAGGCCCGGCAGCGCAGAGGGCTGCGCCACGAGCTGGAGCAACGCTATCAGGCGATCAAGGAAGAGGCCTGAAAGCGAGCAGCCACGCACATGGCGCTGGAGCACCCGGTCGGTGACGGTTAAGCTGCGCCCTTCCTATTT
>JAZKHB010000028.1:118787-127404 GCA_040385585.1 Pseudomonadota bacterium
CAACTCATGGTCTTGACTCTGGGCAATCTGAGCGTATTGATCCTGCTGGCAGCGGCCTGCGCCTGGCTGTGGCACGCCCACGGCGTACGCGAGCGCGCCCTGGTGCTGGTCAAGCAGCACTGCGCGAAGATGCGGGTCGAGCTGCTGGACGAGAACGTTGCCCTGCGCCGGCTCGCCTTGCTGCCCGACGCCCGCGGACGGCGGCGCCTGGCCCGGATCTATGGCTTCGAGTTCACCGTCACCGGTCAGCAACGCCATGCCGGCAGCATCAGCATGTTCGGTCAGCACCAGGGGCAGATCGAACTGGCGCCCCATCCTTTCCCTGAAGCAGCGGACGATGTCCCAGCGCCCGCGCCGATCCCAACCAATGTGGTCGAACTGGACCAGTGGCGGCGCGAGGCGCGAAAGCCTTAGCCGTAGTTAGCAGCCCGCTAAAAACCACCAGCGGGGCCGATACGGTGTTTACACTCCACTCGGGCTCGGGTGCGAGCCCAGTGCGCTTCCTCTGTGTTTTCGAAAGGTCGCCGAGGCCGCGCATGGGCCGCCTCGCCTGGGTTTTCCGCCGCCTGTGGTGGAGCGGTTGGTTTAATGCCGGACGCAGCGCGTGCTTATCCGCACGAAACCGCGAACCCGACTCAATCCTCAAGCAGAAACGCCGCCACCCGTTCGGCGCTGGCCAGAGGATACTCCTGCATAAAGCAATGCCCGCCGGCCACCCGCTGTTCGCTGATGTTCGGGTTGAGCGCGCACCAGCGCGCTACCGACTTGGGCACGAAGGGGTAGGTCTGCTCGCCGTGGATCACCCGGGTGGGGGTGCTCACCTTGGCCAGGGACGGCCACAGGCGCCGGGGGAAGGAGCTGAAAATCTCCGCCTCGCGGCTCGGTCGGCATTTGAGTTCCACCAGGCCTTTGTCGGTGTCGCGCAGGGCATGCTCGACAAAGGCCTGCAGTGCCTCGTCGGCCCAGCGCTTGTAGATGCCGCGGCCGTGCAGCGCGCTGAACGCCGCAGCGCGATCGGCCCACTGATACCGCCGCGCATGCGCCCGGCGCGCCATCCCGAGGCGCCGCTGCAGACCGAAGGCCTCGGTGAACGTCATGATGCCGATCATTGCCGGGGTGAACAGCACCGGGTCGAGCAGCACCGCACGCTGGAAAAGCTGCGGTTCCTTGGCCAGGATCAGGCTGGTCAGTACGCCGCCGAAACTATGCCCCGCGGCGAACACCGGCACCGCGCCGAAACGCGCGCGACCGGCCATAAAGGCCTCGATGGCCAATACCGCACTGATATTCCAGCCATGGAAGCGGCCGCCGTGATCACTGTCGCCATGCCCCTGGATATCGCACAGCCAGAGGTCGAAGTGCGGCGCCAGCGCCTCCAGCATGGGCGCATAGGTGCGTCCGCAGAAGCCGTTGCCATGCAGGAAATGCAGCAGCGGCCTGCCCGACGGCAGGCTGTGCCAGCCGCGCAGGGTAAAGCCGGCCGACGTGGGATGGGACCATGGATGCAAGGGCATGGAAAGACCGCTCGAAAGAAGAGTGCCAGTGTAAAGCCCATGCGCCTGGCGCGGTATCCGCCGCGCCGACGCGCCCACAGTGGCTGACGACGCGCACGTCGATCCGCTAGGCTCTGCATACTTGCCCAATCTGCGCGTCGCGCCGGACGGCGTCAGGCTGGAAATCCAACGGCTTCAGGAGTGCTGTGCTATGCCCATGTTTACCATCACAGGCGATATCGACCCTTTTCTGCATGTCGCCCTGGCCCAAGGCGAGAAGATCCACTGCGAGTCCGGCGCCATGGTCATGATGGAAGCCAACCTCGACCTGCGCGGTCAGATGAGCGGTGGCCTGGGCAGCGCCCTGATGCGGCGTTTCGCCAATGGCGAATCCTTTTTCCAGCAGCAGATCGAGGCCGTGCGGGGCGAGGGCGACTGCCTGTTGTCGCCGGCCCTGCCCGGAGCGATCCGCATGCTCGAGGTGGGCCAGCGTCAGTACTTTCTCAACGACGGCGCCTTCGTCGCGGCCACTTCGGAGACGGCCCTCAAGGTCAAGACCCAGAGCCTGGGCAATGCCCTGTTCGCCCAGTCCGGCGGCTTCTTCATCATGGAAACCTCGGGCAAAGGCCAGGTGGCGGTCTCGGGTTTCGGCTCGATGTTCGAGCTGGAGGTGACCCCGGGAAAAGATGTGATTATCGACAACGCTCATGTGGTCTGCTGGGACAGCGGGCTGCGCTACGAGATCTCGGTTACCACCGGGTCCAAGGGCGCAGGCGGTTTGGGCGGCATGCTTGGTAATATGGTCAACAGCCTGAAAAGCGGCGAAGGCGTAGTGCTGCGTTTCAGCGGTGCCGGCAAGGTGCTGATCTGTTCGCGCAACCGCGAAGCCTTTGCCGGCTGGGTGAACAAACAAAGCGCCAGTTGATCCGAGCGCACCCGCCAAGTCTCGGCTGGCGGGGCGCTGAGCAGGGTGAAGCGGAACTCGCCTTACTTGGCAAAGGCCCACTGCCGGCGCGGGCCGGTTTCGGCCGTCTTGAGCGGACCCAGTTCGTCGACAAAACGCTTGAGCAGGCGGTTGAGCTGCGCCGGCTGGTCCAGGGGCGTGGCATGCCCGGAGTCGTTGATCACTTCCAGCCGGGCATTGCGCAGTTGGCCGACATAAGCCTCCTTGTAGGCCAGGGGGGTGTAGTCGCGGTCACCGGTGACGATCAGCATCGGCGTGTCGAGCTGGGTCACGGCCGGCAATGCCGACCAGCCCAGAATGGCGTTCATGGCATGCAGGTAGGACTTCCGGTCGTTGTGCGCGATGCGCTCGGTAAACATCGCCCGCAGGGGCGCCTGTTCTTCGTAGGGAAATAACTTGTGCGCCAACACCTTGCCCATGGTGCGCAAGCCGAACAGGCGCACCAGCACCTTGCGCACCATGATCCGGACACGCAGGCGCAGGGAATCGACGGGAAAGCTGGGGGCACTGTTGATGGCGACGAAACCGCGCACCAGCTCGTGGTGGCTGGTCAACAACTGGAAGCCGACCATGCCACCCATGGAAATGCCGATCACGAAACAGGAACCCACCTCCAGCGCCTGAATGAATTCAGCGACATCGGCGGCCATATCGGCCACCGTCAGCGGCGCGCGCGCGGGCTCGCTGCTACCGTGCCCGCGCAGGTCCAAGGCATGCACCTTGTAAAAACGCGACAGGTAATCGATTTGCGGTTGCCAATCCAATAAAGACGAACCCAGGCCGTGCAACAGCAACAGCGGCGTCCCTTGACCCTTGGTGACATAGGCAAAACGCCCGGCATTCAACTCGATGTAATCCATGGTGGCACGCTCCTGTTTTCCGATTTTGAAAATAAACTTCGAACTTTTATATATCCGCACTAAACGAGTTTTTATCCGGGCATTAAGCGCCCGGTATAAAACTCCATACGTTGCACTGACCTGGCAAAAAACCTAGACTTCCCGCATTCAGCTCAAGGAATGTCAGATGAACGGCCTTATCAATCCCATGCAGGCGCGCAGCAAGCAGGCCCTGGAACGCTTTCTCAATGTCGCTGCCGATTTATTGGCCAATAACACCTTCGAAGAAACCGGCATTTCCCAGATCAGCCAACTTGCTGAATCTTCGGTCGGCACCTTTTATCGCCTGCTGGGCGATAAGGACATTCTCTTGTATGCCGTACACGGGCGCTTTGTCGAAGAAAGCCAGATCGCCATCGATGACGCCATCGAGCGAATCCTGCAGAGCGAACTGGGGGCCAAGGCCCAGATCGAGTGCTTTATCCGCACCCTGATCGAGCTGTTCCGTCACCGCGAAGGCCTGCTTCGCGCACTGATCCGGCGCAGTTCGGCGGACCTGCAATTCCGTCAGCGCTTCCACGAACTCAATGCCTATATCGCCAACGCGTTCTGCCGCATTACCCTGGCCCAACTGATGACCATTCGGCATCCCAATCCCACTCAGGCCACCGACTTGGCGGCACACTTGTTATTGGCCAGTCTGAATTACTACACCATGACCGGCGGCCTCGGTATAACAGCCGGGAGTGATATCCCGGCTGAACTTTCACGGCTGGTATTGAATTACCTCGAAGTGCCACGCACGACTTAAGTCTTAACGCACACTGTCTCGGCGTAATTGCGCCGGGGTAAAGTCCGTCGGTTTCAAATCAATCCCGAACTGATCGGCCGGTTCTTCATTGGACATGATGCCGATGACATAGCGTCCGCTGATCAGGTCGTACACCGCGTCGCCTCGGGTCCACACCAAGGGTTGGTCGTACAGGTTGATCGAGTAGGACTCGCCGACCCGCCACAGCTTGTCACGGTTGTCGTAATGGTCGACCACGACGATCTGGTAGCTGTCCTCGTCGAAGTAGAAATCACGCTGCTTGTATTGATGGCGCATGCCGTCCTTGAGCAGGGCGCGCACATGCCAGACCCGGTGCAACTCGTAGCGCAGGTGCTCGGGGTTGACGTGACCGGCCTTGACGATGTCGGCGTACTTGAGCGCTTTCGAGGCGAACTTATAGCTGTTGTAGGGCACGTACATTTCCTGCTTGCCCACCAGCTGCCAGTTGTACTTGTCCGGAGCGCCGGAAAACATGTCGAAGTTGTCGGTGGTGCGCATGCCCTCGGAGGCCGTGCCGGGCGAATCGTAGGCCACGTTGGGGGTGCGGCGGACACGGCGCTGGCCGGAGGCGTAAAGCCAGGCCAGACGGGGTTCCTTCACCTGATTCACGGTCTCGTGCACCAGCAGTTCGGTGCCGGCCAGCCGGGCCGGTGCCAGGACCGACTGACGGAAATAGAACAGTACGTTGCCATTGGCCTGGCTTTCGTCGCCGGCTGCCTGGTTGAACAGGAACAGGTCCTCGATCTTGGTGATGAAGTAGTTGCCATTGGGTTGGGGCACCGCCTGGGCGTAGTAGCGTTTGACGCTGTCACCGCGGTAGCGCACCAGGTGATTCCACATCACTTCCAGGGCCGACTGCGGAATGGGAAAGGGCGTGGCCAGCTTGAAGTCGGCGATGCCGTTGCCTTTCTCGATCAGCCGAGCTGTCTGGGCATTGCCCTTGACCGCGTCGTACACCCGCTGCGGGTAGGACGCGGAACGGTGGCTGGGGTAGACCGGCAGCTTCCAGGTATCGGGAAAGCGCTCAAGCATGGCCAACTGACCGGGGCTGAGGTTGGCCTTGTACTGCGCGGCATTGGCGGCGGTGATGGTGAACAGCGGCTGATCCGCCGCGAAGGGGTCCTTGTAACCCTTGGCCGGATCGAAGGCGCTGGCCGACTGGGCCAGGCCACCGTCCCAGGCCGGAATGGTGCCAGCGGCATTGCCGGCACGTTCGGCGCCCAAGGGCGTGAGGTCCTTGTCCAGGCGCGCGGCCTGGTCGGCACCGACCTTGGCGAGGGCCTGCGGCACGGCGAACTGGGCGATCAATGCAACCAGTGCGACGCGGCCGAAGTGAGCCAGCGAATTGTTATTGTTCAGGCGGTTCATGTCGGGCTCCACGGGTCAAAAGCTGTACTTGATATTGAAACTCAGGTAGTCACGGTCGCTGCGCTTGTTGTCCAGGCCGCCGCCGGAGTAACCGACATAGCGGGCGCCGAACGACAACGATTCTTGGTAGGTGGCATCGATACCCAGGGAATAGCTGCGCGACTCTTCGACGATGCCATTGGTCAATTGCGGGGCGACGCCGTTGAAGCCGTACTGGTAGCTGATGCTGGGTACCAAGGTGACCAGGTTGAAGACATTGGGGTAGTTCAACGACAGGCTGGCCTGGGCACCCAGGGCATTGGCGGTGGCGTTGTAGTAATCAATATCCGACTCCAGACCCTGGACGCGACTGGCGACCACCTCCGACAACAGGGTGGCGGAGTCGGAGCCGAGCAGGCCGTTGAAGCTGTAGATCCCGACCAGAGACGCCTGGTACATGTCCTTCTCGCGATAGCCGTCCAGGCGGGTGCCGACCGGCATGCCGGCCAGGCTGCCGAGCAGTGCGTCGGGCAGGTACTCGGCCAGCCCCAGGGCGATGGGGGTGTCCGGCCGGTAGCTCAGTTCACCGGCCAGGGACAGGCCATTGAAAATGCTGTCGCCGCCGATGGTGGTGTTGAAGCTGATGCCGTAGAGGTCGCGCTTCTCCAGGTACTCCGCGTAGTAGCGCGAGGTACTGGCCACCGGCAACACACCGACCACCGGCAACACGGTGGGCTGGCCAACGGTCAGGCCGAGCATCGGCACGTTCATGCTGTAACGCAGGTAGTAAAAACCCAGCTCGCTGTCGTTCAGCTCTGGCACCAGCCAGCGCAGGGCTACCCCGTACTGCGCGGCGCCGTCGGCGTCGATGTCCTGGCTGCGCGGGATAAAGGTACCCGGCACATAGCCCCTGAGCAGGTTGTTGACGAAGCCAGGACCCAGGTTGTCGACATAGGCCTGCGCGTCCTGCGGGCTGTCGAACGCGCGGCCGCCCAACAGCGGTTCCTGCAGGGGCGGCAAGGACAGGTACTCGCAACCTTCGCCGATCACATCCAGGGTCGAGAAATAGGTGCCGCAGGGGTCGATTTTCGAGGCTTCCCAGGCCTTGCCCGGCTGCCAGTAGCTTTCCACCGTGAGGGTATCGAGCAGCTGGTAGGAGCCGGAGATCATAAAGGTCGGCATAAAGGCCTCCTTGATCTCCGAGCCCGGCGCGCGCAGGGCATTGATATCCACCGGGTTGGTGACCCCCAGGCCGTTCTGGTAGAACAGCCCTTCGCCCCAGTTGATCACCTGGCGCCCCAGGCGGGCATTGAGTTCGCGATCATTGATCGACCAGCTGCCGTAGACGAAGGCATCCAGCAGATCGGCGCTGGAGCCCGCCTCCTCCAGGCCCTCGGAACTGATCTGCCGGTGCCGGCGCTCGTCCTCCTCCAGTTCGAAGTCGTAGAAGGCGCGGCCCCGCACGAACAAGCCATAGTTCTCCTGGTAACGCAGGTCCAGGTCGGACACCACCTTGAGCACTTCGGAAAACAGCTCGCCCTTCTGGAAGTTGAGGTTGCCATCGTCGCTGTTGATCAAGGCCGTGTTATCACCTTCGCCGCCGTTGGCCCGGGCGATCAGGCCCTTATCCGGGCTTTCGGCGCGGTAGTTCACGCCATAGGACAGGGTGGTATCCAGCGACGTGGTCCAGTCGCCGGAGCGCACCTGAAAGGCCAGCGCCTGGGTCGCCGGCCAAAGGCCGAGCAGTGCCACGGCGGCTACGCCGAGGCTGTTTCCTTGTCTCGCCACGATGATCTCCTGTTTTATTGTGTGATTATCGGAATCGGAACACCGGTTCCAAAGCAATGTAAACAGCCCCATCCCCGCTGACAAGAGGGGGGGTCAAAAATATTTTTGCTCCAGCATCCCTTGTTCTAGACGCCACCAATCGATCCTACAAGCGAAAGGGAACGAATTTCGCCTTGACGGAATCGGAATTTCTGTTTCGATTAAAGATCGGAATATGCTATTTCTCGTAGTGTTTCCGATGGCTCCAGGAGGCGCCATCACGGGCCCGGTATTCCGATACCGGACTCGACCAATCTGAACCGCCCAGGAGGAAACGGCTCAGCAGCTCTCGCGAGCACACCTAACAATAAAGAAGGGCTCTCCATGTCTTGTTCCCTGATTCGTCGCACCCTGCTTGCCTGTACCCTACTCTCCCTGTTCAGCGCCTCCAGCGCCTGGGCCGAATCACGCTGTACCTCACGCGAACCCGGGTGGTTCGTCACAGGTAAGATCAGTTGTCCCCATAAAACCACACGGGTCTCCGCCGGCGGCTCCCTCAGCCGCGAGGTGATCTACCAGACGCCGCTCGGCACGCCTCCCGCAGGCGGCTGGCCGGTAGTGATCGTCTACCAGGGCTCGTTCTTCGCCTTGGACGACTTCGTCTACACCAGCACCGAATGGCTCGGTAAACTGTGGTACGAAGGCAAGTTGATCAAGGACCTGCTGGACAACGGCTATGCGGTGATAGCCCCCAGTGCGGCGGCGGATCTGTTCTGGCAAACCAACATCCCCGGCATCGCCAACAACTACGAGCAGAGCACCGACTTCACCTACATCAGCAACCTGCTGCAGGCCATCCGCCAAGGCCAATTCGGGCCGCTGAACGCCAACCGCAAATACGCCACCGGAATTTCCAGCGGGGGTTACAACACCAGCCGCATGGCGATTTCCTTCCGCGGCGAGTTCAAGGCCCTGGCCATCCAGTCGGGCTCCTACGCCACCTGCGCGGGTCCCCTGTGTTCGGTGCCGACCCTGCCGGCCGACCATCCGCCGACCACTTTCATGCACGGTTATATCGATATGATCGTGCCGTGGTGGACCATGGATAAGTACTACGACCAACTGCTCTACCAGGGCATCGAAACCACCCGCCATACCGATAACCTGAAAAGCCACGAGTGGTTGAAAGACGCACCGGCGCGCACCCTCGCCTGGTTCAACGCCCACCCATGATCCACACCCTCCCCGACCGTTGTTGACGGTCGGGGACTCGACCCGCCGTCGCCCCAGACGGCATCTTTTTTCCGGCGCGCCCGGCCTTCGGGCCGGGCGCGCGTATTGGACCGGCTTATGAGGTACGACGTCATCGTCATTG
>JAZKHB010000029.1:0-67574 GCA_040385585.1 Pseudomonadota bacterium
CGTGGTTGGCGTGGTGGACGGCGACACCATGATGTTGCCGGGCTGCGTGGAGAACGCGGTGAAGTTTTTCGCCTACCTACCCACGGTCGGTGGAATCACCACCAACGAGTTCTGCGAAGTCGAAGGCGGCAGGCTGATTCGCCAATGGCACTCTCTGCGCTTCGTGCAGCGCCACGTCAACATGTGCTCCATGGCTCTGTCGAAGCGGGTACTGACCATGACCGGGCGCCTCTCGTTTTTCCGTGCCTGCGTACTGATCGACCCCGCGTTTATCCGCGACGTCGAGGCCGACTTCCTCCAGCACTGGCGCCTCGGGCGCTTCCGCTTTCTGACCGGCGACGACAAATCTTCCTGGTTCAGCCTCATGCGCGCCGGCTGGGACACCTTTTATGTGCCCGACAGCAACACCATGACGGTGGAGCATCCACCGGACAGCAACTTCTTCCGCGCTTCGCGCCAACTGATGTTCCGCTGGTATGGCAACTCACTGCGGCAGAACTTTCGCGCCATCAAGTTGCTGGGCTTTCGTCGGCTGGGAGCGTTCACCCTGTATGTGCTGTATGACCAACGCGTGGCCATGTGGACTTCGTTGCTCGGGCTGAGCACCTCGGTCCTGGCCGGGCTGGCATTCGGCATGCAGTTCCTCTTCGCCTACCTGTTCTGGGTCTTGCTGACCCGCACCCTGGTGACGCTGCTTTACCGTTTCGCCCAGCACCCGATCGATCCGCTCTATCCGCTGGCGCTGTATTACAACCAGATCACCGGATCGCTGATGAAGATCTATGCCCTGTTCCATTTGGATCAGCAGAGTTGGACCCGGCAGAAGACCACCCTCAGCGCCACCAACGGCTCTTTCGATATTGCCCTCAACCGCTGGTCCTCGAAAACCATGCTGGCCTCTGCGGTTTCGCTGTTCTTCGGCGCAGTCGTTCTGCTGCTTGAGCTTTCACAACGTTAGTCCCGAGATCCTTGCCCTATGAACATCGCCAGCAGCCTGTCCGCCAGCAACGTGGTTCACGAAGCCATAGACGAGCGCCAATTCGCCCGTACCAAGATCCCGGCCAAGGTCGTCCTCAAAGACGCACAAGGTCCGTTCAACTGCGAGATCCAGGATATCTCCCTGGGCGGTATCGGTCTGATCTGCGACAGGGAACTGAAAATCGGTGCGCTCTACCCCGCCTCCATTCGCCTGCAGCTGTCCTCCATCAACCTGGATATCGAGACCAATATCCGCGTGACATCCCAACGCGGCAAGGAAACCGGCGCCGCGTTCGCCGAGCTGGACACCCAAAAGCGCGACATCCTGCGCTACCTCATCAGTGCCTACATGTCGGGCGAGATCGCCGATATCGATGGCCTGTTCAACGTGATGCAGCGGGAGAGCTACATCAAGCAGCGTAAGAAAGCCGTGGACACCTCGCGCACGGTGCCCCAGCGACTACAGGCCATGCTTGGCAGCCTGGCGTTTTTTATCGTCGGACTGCTGCTGCTGGGCCTGCTGGGGTACAAGACCTACCTGTTTTTCTTCCGTATTTCCGCCATCCAGGCCCACGTCAGCAGCGAAGCCTATGTGGTGACCATGCCGGAAAACGGCTACGTCAAATTCATGGTCGACCGAGATGCGCGTGAAGTGAAGGCCGGCGAACCGATCGCCACGGTGTCCACCCAACTGCTCACCCGCTTCAACACCCCCTCGGACCTGGAAGCCCTGGCCAACCTCTCGCAAAGCGATCTGCAAACCTTGCTGGGACGCTCGCTGATCGAGACGGTGATCGCCAGCCCCTGCGATTGCTACCTCTACTACTCGGGGCGCAGGCTGGACAGCTATGCCTACAAGACCGATCCGCTGGTGCACCTGATACCCAAGGACCAGCCCTTGGTGGTCAAGGCCAGTTTTCCCTTCGACAAGCTCAAGGCCGTCAATCGCATCCAGCGTATCAACCTGCAAGTCTCGGGTCTTGCCGAAACCTTCAGCGGGCGGGTGGTGAATGCCGCGGTGGACGACCTCAACCAGATGCTGGTGCTGAGCATCCTGCCGGAACGTCAGCTGCCGTTGTCCGCCTACCAGCACCCGGTGGCCGTCGACGTCTACCTCAAGCACCCCTTAGACCTGGGTATCTAGGAGTAGACCATGGCGTTTATCTGCCCACGTGCTGCGCTATTCGGGCTGGTGCTGCTGGTACAAGGCCTCGCGGTCGAGGCCGCCAATCTGCCAGACATCCGCTACCGCTTGCATCAGGACAGCCAAGCCGATGTCGAGGCCGACCTGCGCCAACTGGCCGAGCGCGGCGACCGGCCTTCGCAGTTGCTGCTGGCCGCCCGACTGGCCGGCTCCGCGGATGCCGCCAAGGTGAACGAGGCCATGGCGCTCTACAAGGGCGCCTTCGACGACGGTCGTGGCGAGATCGACGCCCTGGCCGCGCTGGCCCGCCTGAGCGAGCACAATCCGCTGTTCCACACCCAGAACCGCCCATTTATCCAGCACGCCATCGGTCTCTACCCCCCCGCCCGCGACTTCGGCACCTTGACCGCGACCCTGGACACGTTTTTGGTCTACCCGGATGAGTTTGAAATCGATCGCATCGCAGGCCTGATCCGCTTGTACGAGCGAGCTTGCGTGGAGAACTGCCTCGCACCGATTTACCACGCCGCGCTGGCCGAACGGCAGGGCGACAGCGAAATGGCCGAAAGCTATTACCGCCGCGCCATCCCCACGGACCCCCGCGCGGTAGCGCGCTACTACCGCATTCTCGGCCCGCTCCAGGACTCGGTATTCAAGGCCTATGCCCAAAGCCTGGAAGCCAGGATGCAAAGCCTGCCGGTACCGGTGGTGCAGGCCATCGGCAGTCACCTGAGCGGCCTGTCCACGGAGAACGACCCGGCCGTGGTGCGCTGGCTGGACAACGCCATCGCCCGCGGCGCGGAAGCGGCGCGGATCATCAAGGTCAGTTACATGATCTCGTTCGCCGCCAGCTACAGCGCCGAGGAAGCGCTGGCGTTGATCGACCTGATCGAGGCCAAAGACCCTCACCCGGGCCGCGCGCTCCGGGCCTCGGTTTATATGGTGCGCAACTGGCCGACCCTCGACCCCTTCAAGGCCCATGAGTTGATCCGCAGCCTGCTCGACGAGGGCTACCAGAGTGCCTACCTGAACCTGGGTGAGCTTTACAGCATGGGCGGCCTGGATCAGGTCGATCAGCTCAAGGCGATCGAGACCTACAAACGGCTCGCCGCCCAGGGCTCGGCTTCGGCCTTTTACCGTATCGCCAGCATCTACGGACGCGGGCGCGGCATCTGCAACGACAAGGTTCGCGCCTATGCCTACGCCAGCATGGCCCTGGACTTTGGCGAACTCGGCGCGGCCAAGCTGCTGCAGGAACTGGAAGCGGACATCAGTCAGGAAGGCATCGCCCAGGCCCTGCAGCTGCAGGCCGGCATCATCGAAGAGGTCAAGTCACACCTATGACGAATGGACTCACACGCAGCCTGTTAGCCCTGCTGCTCAGCACCGGCATGGGTATCGCCCAGGCCGACGAGGCGATAAACGACTCGACCCTTTTATCCGACCCGAGCGACGATACCGACACCGCAGAAGAAGCCATAACGCCTGCTCCGGGGGAGGAGACCCTGGTGCTGCAGCACAAGCTCACCCTGCAGGGCGGCTACGGACCGGAGAACTCGGCCCTGGGCGAGGACCGCACGGGTTTCTACAGCCTGCGCTACGAACCTTCCCTCACCTGGTATTCGCCGGACCGGCAATTCCCCACCTGGCAGGCCTTCGCCCGCGCCTGGCTGAACTACAGCTCGGCTCAGATCACCTCGCCCTTCCAGGACCCCAACGAGCAGCAGCCCCAATATTTCAGTGCGGAGCTGCGCGAGTTCTACCTCAGACGCAACCTGCTCGGCGGCGATCCGCGCTATTCGCTGAGCCTGGGCCGGCAGAAATTCTCCGACCATTACGGCCTCTGGTGGGACGACACCCTCGAGTCCCTGCGCCTGGACTATGCCGACACCTTCTCCAGCGGTTTCGTGGCCGTCGCGCAAAAATTCGACACCTACAACAGCGACATCGATCGCCTGCAGGAGAGCGAGCAGGACATCGCCTATGCCATGGGCGAATACGCCCGACGCTGGAGCGCCAACAACTGGGTCGGCACCCGCCTGCTTTTCGAACAGGATGGCTCCGATGAAGACGCCAACGATCCGAGCGATTGGCGCGGGGGACGCCTGGGCCTGTTCGCCTATGGCGACAATCTGCGCGTCTCGCCCCTGTTCAGTGACTATCGTCTCGAGCTGGCCGCGCTCAAGGGTCGCCGCGACCAGACCGATGCCGCGGGTTTTACCCGGGACGAGGACGTCGAGGGCTGGGTGGTGATCGGCGACATCGGCAAACGCTTCGACCACAGCCCCTGGATGCCGCGCCTGTCGCTGCGCGCCGGACTGACCGATAAGCCGTCCACGCCGAACGAGGGGTTCTTCCTCAACAACATCCAGTCAGACCGGGTCGCCAATCAGGAGACCTATACCAATGGCCTGCTTAGCTCCTTTATCGGGGTGGACCTGCACAACCTGGCGTTTTACAGCCTTGCCGTGGAGACCCGGCCGCGGCCGCGGCACAGCTTCGATGTGCGACTTTCTGACCTGTACCTGCGCGATGCCGAGGGCGGCATTCCCATCAATCTGGCCAATGGGGTGACGACCACGGGCAGCAAGTCCCTGGGGCAGATACTCGACACCAATTACTACTGGCAGATGTTTCCGGTCGGCGTTTACGGCCGGCAGCTGAATATCAGCCTGCTGCTCAATGCAGGCTACTTTCGCAGCGGCAATGCCATCGAGGGCCTGACCGAGGATTTCCAGGTCAGCCTGGGTGCGGTCATGCGCTACTAATTTTCAAGGGAGAAACGCCAACATGGTCTTTACCTCGAACATCTTCCTCTACCTCTTTCTGCCGGTATTTCTGCTGACGTACTACCTGACCAAGAACGCCTGGCGCAACTACGTCATAGTCGTCGGCAGCTACTGTTTTTACGCCTGGTGGCGCCCGGACTTCCTGCTGCTGTTCGTCGGCATCTCCTACTGGAACTACTGGTTCGGCTTGCGCATCAAGGCGCGCCTGGATGCCGCCGATAAACCCGGCGCCAAGCGCCTGCTGATACTCGGCATCATCGGCAACCTGGCCACGCTCGGCTACTTCAAGTACGCCAACTTCGGCGTCGATGTGATAGCCGCCGCCCTGGCGCCCTTGGGCATCAATACCTTCACCCTGGAAACCATCATCCTGCCTCTGGGCATCTCCTTTTATGTGTTCCATGCCCTGAGCTACATCGTCGACATCTACCGCAAGGACGCCGAGCCGACCAACCGCTTCGTCGACTTCGCCGCCTTTGTCGCCTTGTTCCCACACCTGGTGGCGGGCCCGATCCTGCGCTACAGCCTGCTTGCCCCGCAGTTACGCGAACGCAACCATTCGCTGGAGTTATTCTCCCTCGGGGTGTGCCGCTTCATGCTCGGATTTATCAAGAAAGTGCTGATAGCCGACTCACTGGCCCCGATGAACAGCTTGTTCATGGCCGAGGGCTCACCGCAGCTGATCGACGCCTGGTTCGGCGTGTTCGTTTCGCTGGTGCAGCTCTACTTCGATTTTTCCGGTTACAGCGACATGGCGATCGGCCTGGCGCTGATGATGGGCTTTCGCTTCGCAGAAAACTTCAACCAGCCCTTCCTGTGCAAGAGCCTCACCGAATTCTGGCGGCGCTGGCACCTGACCCTGGCGGATTTCCTGCGCGACTATATCTACTTGCCCCTGGTGCGCTCGCGCAAAGTCGGCAGCGACGCCGCGCTGGCCATCACCATGTTGCTGTCGGGCTTCTGGCACGGCGCCAGCTTCGCCTTTATCTGCTTCGGCCTGTACTTCGCGGTGATCATGGTGCTGGAGCGCCGACTGGGCATCGCCACCAAGGTCAATACGCCGTACAACTTCTGGCACAACATGCGCGCCCTGTTTTTCCTGCTGCTGTGCATGCCGCTGTTCATCACTGGCAATCTGAGGCATTCGCTGGATATTTTCGCCGGGCTGTTCGGCCTCAACGGCCTGGGCAGCCTGGACCTGTACGTCATTGGCACGTCCAACCTGAGCATGGCCTTTGTCCTGCTGGCCCTGGTCTGGCTGGTGATCGCCGGCGTCATCAACACGCGCTTCTATCAGAACCAGGGCGGACCGAGCAAGGCGGCGCCTTATTTCATGCAGAACGTCGGCGGGCTCTCTGCCCTGATGCTCTGGGCCGGCTTCGGGATTGCGATCACCCGCCTGTCGGCGAATTCCTTTTCCCCGTTCCTGTACTTCCAGTTCTGAGGAGGTTGCCATGTTCCCTGTCATGACGCGCGCAAGCAACATCAACGGCATCGCCTTCTGCCTGCTGTTGGTCGTGATGCTGGTCTATTCCATTCCCAAGGTGGTGGGCTTCGCCAGGAATCAGACCGATGCCCTCACGCTGTTCCTCGACGGCCGTCTCTTGCGCCAGCTGGAGACCACCTACGATAGCCAGTTCGTGTTGCGCGACGGTTCCATTAGGGCCTGGGCCAACCTGCAATACCTGGTGTTCGGCGAAGGCAGCAAAGGCGTGGTGCTGGGGCGCGACGGCTGGCTGTTCAGCAACGAGGAGTACCTGATTCCCAATAACTACAGCCATGCGCTTGACCAGCATCTGCAACACATTGCCAAGATCCAGGAACAACTGCGCCAGCACAATAAGCGACTGATTCTGCTGCCGGTGCCGCTGAAACTGGATATCTATGCCGAGTACGCGCAGCGACCCTTCGACCCGCGCACACCCAGCCTCTACGACGAGTTCATCGCCCAGCTGCAAGCACGCCAGATCGAGGCTGCGCCGCTACGCAGTGCTTTTCTCCAGGCCAAGGGCCTGACGGCGCTGTTTCTCAGGACCGATACGCATTGGTCGCCCCAAGGCGCCAACCTCGCGGCTCAAGAGGTGGCACGTCAACACCCGGAGCTGATTGGCCAGGCACCCTACAGCTCCCATCAGGTGACGAAAAAAACCTACACGGGCGATCTTCTCAACTTTATCCAGTTCAGTGAATGGCTGGCCCCCGGGCAAAAGCGCGGCGACGAGATACCGGTCTTCGAAACCCTGCGGCGCAGGCAGGCCGTGGATGCTGGCCAGCTGTTCGGCGAACAAGGAGAGTCGATCATGCTGGTCGGCTCCAGCTACACCAAGATCGACGACTGGAATTTCACCGGCTTTCTCAAGGAATCGCTGCAGAACGACCTGCTTACCACCGCCGTGGAAGAGCGAGGCCCCTTCCAGGCCATGGACGAATTTCTGGCCGGTCGGCAGTTGCAGAACCCGGACATCAAGACGGTGATCTGGGAATTCCCGGTGCGCACCCTGCTGGCCCAGAAAGCCAGCGCCAAAAGCTGGCAGGCTACGATGAACCAGTTGTTCTAGCCCACCACTCGACATACTCGACATAAGGAAATGACGATGAAAAATACTCTGTTCGCAAGCCTGCTCGGCCTGCTGCTGCTTGTCCCGGGCCTGACCCAGGCGGCCAACGGGCTGTATGCCAGTCCGCCGCCACCCGGATCGGCCTTTGTCCGCGTCCTCAACCTGGGCGCCGCCCCGGTGGAGGTTCAGCTAAGCGGCAAGAGCAAGCCGCAAAAGGTCAACAACAGCCAGCTCGGCGGCTACCTCTACATAACACCTGGTAACCAGACCCTGACCGTTGACAAAGCCATCCTGGACCTCAGCCTGGCCGCCGAATCGGCGACCACTGTGATCTACGACGGCAAGGTGCTCAAGCCCATCGCCGACACCTACAGCATGGACCCGAACAAGGTCATGGTGGCCTTCTATAACCTGACTGATAAGCCCTTGGCGCTAAAGACCCTGGACGGCAAGCACGCCATTGTCGACAGCGTGGCCCAGAATCAAATGGGTACACGCCTGGTAAACGAAATCAAGATCGGCTTCGCCGCTTACAACGGCGAGCAGGACGTGGCCACCTTCGCCGAACAATTCCTCAAGAAAGGCGGTGGCTACAGTTACGTGGCCTACGCGCAGGGCGGTCAGGTCCGCACCCTGAGCCTGTCCAACAGTTTCGACAGCCTTAAATGAGCGGCCAGGTTCTTTCGCCAACCCTACTTCGGCGGTGATCTATGACGCACAACCTGTTGCGCCGTGCCGTGCTGCTCGCCTGTCTAGTCTGTGCCCCGGCAAAGGGCGCAGAAGCAGGCTGCGACCTGCAGTGCCTGATCTGTCCAGCCCTGGACAATCCCCAGGAATATGCCGAAGGCGTGATGAAATCCATGAAGGTGGTGGCCCCGGGAAAGGACACCTGGCTATTCCGCTCGGAAGTCGACCTGTCCAATATTTTCGGCATTCCCCCGGCCATGCAGGGGGATTACGCCCGGCTGATGCGCACCTTTGCCGCCAAGAATATCCAGGTGGTGTTCGCGGTACAGCCCACCCGGGGGCTGATGCACCGCGACAAGATACTGCCCGGGCGCAGTCACGGCTTCGATTACGCCATCGCCTCACGCAACCTGGAACGCTTTCTCGGGCAACTGCGACGCGGCGGAGCCGTGGTGGCGGACATAATGCCGTTGGTCCGCACCCCGCCCGAGGAGGAATATTTCTTCCGCCGCGACCACCACTGGACACTGGCCGGCTCCCGGGCCACGGCGCAGATCGTGGCCGACGAGATCAAGCGTCAGCCTGTCTATGCCGGGCTGACGAAGAAAAGCTACCGCACCGAAGCCGGAGGCATGCTGCCAAAGGACGGCACCATGAACCGCGCGATGACCAAGATCTGTGGCAACAACTACGGGTTCCAATACGTGCGTGGCTTCCAGACCGTGCCTGCCGGCGATGACGCCAGCGCGCTGTTCGAGGAAGAGACCGCGCCGCAGGTGGTACTGGTCGGCACCAGCAACTCCGCGGCGCGCGACGACGAGATGAAAAACTACAACTTCGAGGGCTACCTCAAGGAATTTCTGAGTGTCGACATCCTCAACTTCGCCCTACCCGGTTCAGGCCAGGACGGCGCCCTGCTGCAATACCTGCAATCGGGCAGCTACAAGCCCGATGCCCCCCCCAAACTGCTCATCTGGGAGCTACCCGCCAGCTACCACCTGGACGGCCCCCTGACCTACCGCCAACTGATTCCCGCCATAAACGGCGGCTGCGCCGCATCGCCACAGGTCCTGGCCAGCAATACGCTCAAGCGCCCTTCCCTGGTACCCGGTCAACGCATCGAACTGCTCAGCAACAGCGGTACCCAGCGCCAGACACTGGTGGGGCGACAGGCGTTTCTCGACATCAAGCTCTCGGACAAGAGCCTCAAGGACTTCTACATCCTGACCTATTACGACAACGGCGCCCGGGACAAGGCCTGGTTTCGTCGCGAGGCCATAGTCGACGGCGGCCAGTTCTACCTGGAGCTCAGCCAGGCGGCTGAGTTGCGCGACGCCAACTTGCTGTCGGTATTTCTCGAGCCGGTGCAGCCCCTGGATACACCGATCGCCATGGAGGTGAAGCTATGCCTGTAAGAGCCTGCCTGCTGCTGGCCTTGCTGCTGGCGCTGCCGGTCGGCGCTCAGGCCAGCGCTATCCGCTCGATCTGGAGTCTGCCGGCAGGCGTCGCACGCCAAGCCACTGCGGCGCCCGATTACCGCACGCTCAAATGCCCGAAGGACGTGATAGAGCCCTACACCGGCGCCTTGCTGCTGGACAGCAAATACGACCAGAACGACCCGAGCAAATCCACCCTCGGTAAAGGCCCCTCCAAGCAGTCCGAGCAGATCCACGAGACGGTCAACACCTACGGCAAGCGTCTGAGCCTGTTCGCCGATTATTACGCCGAGGCGAAAGAGCCCGAGCAAGCAGCCATGGCCCTGGCCTGCATGGACCAGTGGCTGCAAGCCTGGGCCGTCGCCGGCGCCCTGGAAAGCCGCGAGGCGACCAAAACTGGCCTTGCCATGCGCAAGTGGACACTGGCGGCCATCGCCTCCAGCGTGCTCAAGCTCCAAGCCCTGAGTAGTCAGCAGTTTCAGCTCAGCGACGCCCAGCGCAAGTGGCTGGAGCGCCTGGCCAACCTCGTGCTCGAGGATTACGACCAACGCCTTGCACCTTCCTTCGTCTACTTCAACAACCATGACTACTGGGCGGCTTGGGCCATCGGCGCCACCGGTATGCTGCTGAACAACCCGAACTATCTGGACTGGAGCGGCAAAGTGTTTCGCCGCGCCATGCAGCAGATCACCCTCTCCGCCTCAGGCGACTATGCCTATCTGCCCAACGAGCTGGCGCGCGGCAAACTGGCCGCCAACTACACCCACTATGCCCTGGTGCCCCTGATCCTGGTGGCCGAAACCCTGCGGATCAACGGCAACCGCGTGAGTCCCGAAGACAGCCTAAAACTCGAGCTGCTGGCCAATTTCGCCGTCCGCAGCGTACTTGCGCCCAAGGATTTACCGGAACTGCGTCGACTCCGCCAGGAGCAGGTGCCGGCCCACAAAATGGCCTGGCTGATCCCCTTTCTCGGCGCTCATCCGCAGCATGGGCTGGCACGCCAACTGTACCTTGCCGAACGCGGCGAGGTGGACGGCTACCGGCAGATAGGCGGGCGTCTCAAGGCCTTCTATCCCATTGTCGATTCACACAGGCCTCGGTGAGCTTATGCCGCATTTACTGCAACCGGTACTCATGATCCGGGCCCTGCTCATGTGCAGCCTGCTGCTTGTGCCCGTCCAGGCGCAGGATCTGCTCCGCCATCAGCTAAGTAGCATGCCCACCGCCGAACTCGAGAGCATGGCTCTGGTCTTGCAGGCGCCCGACCAAGGCGTGGAAAAGGCTCAGATACTGCGGCATATATCCAGCGGTCGGGCGTCGGTGAGCCTGACCAGCATGTTCTCGTCTCAGCAAGGCAGCTGGCCCTTCGAGCCGTTCGTACACAATGGCCTGTTTCGCGTGATCGCCAGTTACCAGACTCACCACCCCCAGGTGGTGCTATTGCGCGGCGGCAGCATCGATCTGGCGCAGCTGTATAAAGCACTGGGTAACGAGCAGGTGATGAGCCGGCACAAGGACGGCTACCTGCTCAGTTACCCGCTGCAAATAGCCCCGGACGCCGCGCTGAATATCGACAACAGCACCCTGTACTTGCGCCAGCAGTCCGGCACCGCGCTGATCAACCAGGGCGAACTCAATCTGCAGCAGGCCACCCTGACCAGCTGGAGCGGCAGCGAGGGCGCGGAGCCCGCCCCAGGCTTTCGACCTTTCGTCATCGCCTGGGCCGGCAGCCGTACCCGTATCGTCGACTCCAGACTCAACCGCCTGGGTTACAACGCTCACCTCGCGCATGGCCTGACCCTGGCGCGTGGTGCCCAGCAGGCACCGGGGCTGGCGCCGGCAAGCCTTCTGTTGCGCGGCAGCCGGATCGGCGAGTTATCCAGCGGCGTCGAGCTGCACAACGCCATGGCCCGCATCGAAGACAATCGCTTCGAGAACCTGCAGCAATATGCCGTGGACCTCGAGGACACACGCGTCAGCCTGATAGGCAACCATGTTCGCAAGGTAAAAAATCAAAGCGCTATCCGCCTGCGCGGCAGCAGTCAAGGCGTGCTGGAGCGCAATGTGATACTCGACGCAGGCAAGGCCGGCATCGAAGTGCGCGAGCAACAGGGCGACTTGGTCGTGCGTCAGAACATCATCGGCACCTCCCAGAGCAGCGGCATTCTACTCAGGCAGATCACCGCACTGCCTGGCGCACGCCTGCTGCTGCTGGACAACCATATCGCCAATACCCAGGGCAGCGGCATCGATGGCGAAGCGGTCGAGCTGGCCCACCTGATGGGTAACCGCATCGGCGCCACTCCGGAATACGCCATTCGCTTTCGCAATCCGGCTGATCGACCCTCGCGCCTGATCATGATGGGCAATCAAATGGCGCAGACGGGCAAGGCGATGATCCGCACCGAAGGCATCGAACGGGTGGTATTGGGCAACAATCGCTATCAGATGGCCCAGGTCAATCAACCCCTGTTGGCAGGCGACCTGATGCCCGTGCAGAGCCTGCTGATGGAAGCCACGCTGCAGCGCCCCTGCGTGGTCGAGGTGCTGATCGGCATCCAGGCCGACACCAACCCCGCCGACGGCCTGCCGGCTAACTGCCGAGACGGCAGCTAGCTGCTCGAAGCCTGTGCTTTCCATAGGTTAGGCAAAGCGGCTGGGTCGCGGCCCCAACCGCCAAGAAGCGGTTCTCTACCAGCAGATGCCTTCCATTGCCGCGCCGCTGGGCTCCCGCATAAACCCCACCAGATCGACCAGCCGTTTACCCGGGGGTAGCTGACCGACCAGACGGGCGAATTGCGGGTCGCTGTTGCCCAACACAATGATATCGGCTTGCTCCACGACGTCGTCCAAGTCGTTACGCAGCAGCGAAGACAGGTGCGGCAGCTTCGACTCGATGTATTCCTTGTTGGCACCGTAGACCCGTGCGTATTCGACATTGCTGTCGAAGATATGCAGGTCGTAACCCTTGCCGATCAGCATTTCCGCCAACTCCACCAGCGGGCTCTCGCGCAGGTCATCGGTACCGGCCTTGAAGGACAACCCCAGCAGACCGATACGGCGTTTCTCGCAGCTGGTGATCAATTCGAACGCGCGCTCCACCTGCGCCCGGTTGCTGCGCATGATCGAGTGCAGCAGTGGATGGGCGATATCCAGTTGGCCAGCCCGATAGGTCAACGCCCGGACGTCCTTGGGCAGACAGGAACCGCCGAAGGCAAAACCGGGACGCATATAGTATTTGGAGAGGTTGAGCTTGTGATCCTGGCAGATGACGTCCATCACCTCGCGCCCATCGACGCCAACGGCCTTGGAGATATTGCCGATCTCATTGGCGAACGTCACTTTCGTGGCATGCCAGATATTGCAGGTGTACTTGATCATCTCGGCCACTTCGATGCTCTTGCGCAGGATCGGCGCCTCGAGTTCGCTGTAGATCGACTCGAGCAGATCGCCGGACGCCTTGTCCAGTTCGCCGATCACCGTCATCGCCGGAAAATCGTAATCATGAATGGCCGTGCTTTCGCGAAGGAACTCGGGATTAACCGCGACACCGAAGTCCACACCCGCCTTCATGCCCGAATGCTTTTCCAGCATCGGAATGACGACGCCGCGCACCGTGCCGGGCAGCACCGTGCTGCGCACCACCACGGTGTGACGTTCGGTTTTATCGGGCAGCACACGGCCGATCTGTTCGCACACTTGGGCGATATACGAGACATCCAGGTCGCCGTTCTTCTTGCTGGGCGTGGGAGCGGCAATAAATGACACCTGCGTGGACAGTACCGCGTCACGCGCATCGAGCGTGCCGCGCAAATTGCCGCTGCGGACGCCCTCCTGCAGCAAGGCTTCCAAGCCGGGTTCGACAATTGGCGATTTACCGCTGTTGATCATCGCGATCTTGAGTGGCGCAATATCCACCCCGACGATCTGATGACCCCGCGCCGAGAGACAACCCGAACACACGGCACCAACATATCCAAGCCCAAAAATACTGATTCGCATTGCTTGATTCCCTTCAGCAAATGATTCAACCCTGTACCCCGCGCCCTGGCAGCGCCATATGCACGAGACCTGAAAAAGGCCGCTCTCCCTTGCACGCAGGTTTACTGGGAAACCCGACTTCCTTGGCATGGAGGAAAACAACGACCGTTTTCGAACCCTAACACAGCCCTTTGAACCCCGCCATCTGGCCGCATGGACGCGATCGATTTCAGGTAATAATCAACTCGAGCAATACCATTGCTAAACCACGCCATCCGTATATATGCATCGAGAAGTTTGAGCACTCGATAACGCTATTAGAAATTAAACCGAAAAAATCGATTTAGATCGAAGGCATTCCGAGCCAAAGCGCAGAACTGCGCCGCGCACAGAAAAACGCTACGAACGAATTACCAACAGGGCGGGATTAACGCAGAAAAACTGTCTAGCGGAGCGCTTCAGCGCCGTAACCTGAAGCGTATAGAAGATGGTGCCCCGAGCCGGAATCGAACCGGCATGACCTTGCGGTCGTCAGATTTTAAGTCTGATGTGTCTACCAATTTCACCATCGGGGCAGTTGCACACTGTGTTGCGAACGCTGCGCAGTCGCAGCGATTGGAGCGAGGGCAGGAATATATACAGCCGGCCCCGGTGAAGCAACGTTATTTATGCTCCAAAAAAAACCCCGCAGATCGAGGATCTGCGGGGTTTTCAATTGGAGGCTGAGGTCGGAATCGAACCGGCGTTCACGGATTTGCAATCCGGTGCATAACCACTCTGCTACTCAGCCTTGTAACGCAAACGGGCCGCTTTAGACGGCCCGTTGAAATTGGAGCGGGAAACGAGACTCGAACTCGCGACCCCGACCTTGGCAAGGTCGTGCTCTACCAACTGAGCTATTCCCGCTTGTCTTGCTTGGTGACGGGCGCCATTCTATCCGATCAAAACGCTGCGTCAACCGCTTGATTCAAAAAACTTTATTTCTTCTCGGCGGTAGTGCTCAGGTGCGGCCAGGCCGCCAGCAGATACTGCAACATGGACCACAGGGTCAGTACGGCAGCCAGAATCAACAAGGCGTAGCCCAGGCCCACCCAGAACGTCAGCAAGGGCGGATTGCCCAGCAGAATAACCAGCGCCACCATCTGCGCCGCGGTTTTCCATTTGCCCAGGTTGGAAACCGCCACATGAGCCCTGGCGCCCAACTCGGCCATCCATTCGCGCAACGCTGAAATCACGATTTCCCGGCCGATAATGGTGGCGGCCGACAGGGTCAGCCACAGGTTGGCGTGTTCTGCCACCAGCAACACCAGTGCCACCGCCACCATCAACTTGTCGGCTACCGGATCGAGAAAGGCGCCGAAAGGCGTGCTCTGCTCCAGCTTGCGCGCCAGGTAACCATCGAGCCAGTCGGTCAGGGCAGCGAAACCGAATACGGCACTGGCCGCCCAATAACTCCAGGAAAATGGCATATAAAACAATAGGATAAAAATAGGGATAAGGACGACGCGCAGAACGGTAATCAGATTGGGAATATTCATCGGGACAACTGGGCTGGCGAAGTGGTCAAGCATTCTACTCGCTGTGCAGGGTGGCATAAATCAACTCGGCCAGCTTTTTACTGATCCCGGGCGCCTTGGCGATTTCCTCGGTGCTGGCACGGCTCAGCTCCTGCAGGCCGCCGAAATGGTTGAGCAGCTCGCGTCGGCGCTTGGGGCCGATACCCGCCACCTCCTCCAGGGTCGAGGTACGCCGCGTCTTGCCTCGCCGGGCGCGGTGGCCGGTAATGGCGAACCGGTGGGCCTCGTCGCGGATCTGCTGGATCAAGTGCAGGGCCGGGGAATCGCCCGGCAGCGTGAATTCATGGGCGGCATCGTTGAGGTACAAGGTTTCCAGGCCTGGCTTGCGCGTCGAGCCCTTGGCCACGCCCAGTAATAGCAGGTCTGGAATGGCCAGCTCCTGCAGCACCTCCCGGGCCATGCTCAACTGGCCCTTGCCGCCATCCACCAGCAGGATATCTGGCAACTTGCCCTCGCCATCCTTGAACCGACTGAAACGCCGCGTCAGGGCCTGATGCATGGCTGCGTAATCGTCGCCACCGGTCACACCTTCGATGTTGTAGCGACGGTAATCGGATTTGAGCGGTCCTTCCGGGCCGAACACCACGCAGGAGGCAACGGTGGCCTCGCCACTGGAATGGCTGATATCGAAGCACTCCAGACGCTGCGGCGCCTCGTCCAGGTCCAAGGCCTGGGCCAGCGCCTCGAAGCGCGCAGCCAGGTGCTGACGATTGGCCAGACGCGATGCCAGCGCCAATTCGGCATTGGTCACGGCCAGTTGTTGCCAGCGCGCGCGCGTGCCGCGCACCCGATGACTGATGCTCAGTTCACGGCCACGCAACTCGACAATGGCCGCGATCAGGATCGTAAAGTCCTCGTGCACGGCATTGACGATCAGCTCACTGGGCAGGTCGCGTTCGTGGCTGCTCAGGTAATACTGCGCGAGGAAGGCGGCAAGGACGTCGCCGACCTCCTCCTCGATCGCCACCTGGGGATAGAAATTCTTGCTGCCCAGCACCCGCCCGCCGCGCACGCTGATCAGGTGCACGCAGGCGCCACCCGGATTGACCATGGCCGCCACCACATCCACATCGCCATTACCGCCCTCCATGCTCTGCTGGTCCTGCACGCGACGCAGCAGGGAAATCTGATCGCGCAGCTCGGCTGCCCGCTCGAAGTCCAGCTGCCCGGCGGCCTGCTCCATGCCGTTGGACAGTTCATCGGTCAGGGCGCTGCTGCGCCCTTCGAGGAACATCACCGAGCGGCGCACATCCTCGGCGTACTCGGCCGGCTCGACCAGCTCGACACAGGGCCCCTTGCAGCGCTTGATCTGGTACTGCAGGCAAGGCCGGGTGCGGTTCTTGAAGAAACTGTCTTCGCACTGGCGCACCTGGAAGGTCTTTTGCAGCAGCCCGAGACTTTCGCGGATGGCACCAGCGCTGGGGTAAGGCCCGAAATAGCGGCCCTTTTGCTTCTTCGCGCCACGGTGAATGCTCAGGCGCGGGTAGTCCCCGTCGGAAAGAAACACATAGGGGTAGGATTTGTCATCGCGCAGCAGAATATTATAAGGCGGACGCCACTCCTTGATCAGCGTCTGCTCGAGCAGCAGGGCTTCGGTCTCGTTGCCGGTGATGGTGGTTTCGACCTGGGTGATCCTGCTCACCAGTGCCGCGGTCTTGGGCGCCAGACCGCTCTTGCGAAAATAGCTCGCCAACCGTTTTTTCAGGTTTTTCGCTTTGCCGACATACAGCAGCTTGGCCTCGGCATCGAACATCCGATAGACGCCGGGGCGGCCACTGCAGGCGGCGAGAAAGGCACTGGAGTCGAAGACGTCGGTCATCTCAGCTCAGCGCGTCGACCATGCCATGGCGTACAGCCAGCAAGGCCAACTCAACATCGCTGGTGATCGAAAGCTTCTCGAAGATCCGGTAGCGGTAGGTGTTGACCGTCTTGGGCGACAGGCAGAGCTTGTCGGAAATACTCTGCACCTTCTGACAATTGGCGATCATCAGGGCGATCTGGATCTCCCGCTCGGACAGCAGGTCGAAGGGCGAGCCATTGTTCTGCGGCTGAAAGGATTTGAGCGCCAACTGCTGGGCGATCTGCGGGCTGATATAGCGCTGACCGGCGAAGACCAGGCGAATGGCCTGAACCATTTCCTCCAAGGCGGCACCCTTGGTCAGGTAACCGGCAGCGCCGGCCTGTAGCAAACGGGTGGGAAACGGGTCCTCCTCGCAGGAAGTCACAGCCACTACCTTGAGATCCGGATGGCTGCGCAGCAGTTTTCGGGTCGCCTCGAGGCCGCCGATGCCGGGCATTTTAATGTCCATCAGGACCACGTCGGGCTTAAGTTCGCGGGCTTTTTTCAGGGCCTCCTCACCGGAATCGGCCTGCCCGATGACTTGCAGGCCATGGATGTCGGCCAGCATCCGCGTAATGCCCATCCGCACCAGATCGTGGTCATCGACCACCAGCACCCTAATCAAGAAGCCACCTCGTTTATGCGTTATGTAAGCCGCCTTCTGCAGCGATCTCATGCGCGCCAAGACCCTGACAAAATAAGCCGCGATTAGGCCTGACTTGGCGCCTGAACGACAGGGGGCAAACACCAGATAACGGGGCGTTGACATGCTGACTCGACAGCCATGCTGGATCAGGCGGGCGGCCTGCCTGGGGCTTATCGCCCCGGTGCGAGCCGGGGCCGAGTCAAGTCGCCGAGTTTACGCTCTCCCGGCCCAAGAGCAAACAGGCACGCAGCTGCATGGCAGGGCCTTAACGCGAACGATGGCGCAGCAGACGTCCGAGCAAAGGCCGGCCGACCAGCACGAGAAATACCGGTGCGCCAGCGGCCAGGTAAAAGTAATAGGTCACCAGGCGCCAGATCAGAATCGCCGCCGCGGCCGTGGACTTGCCCACCAGCGGCGTAAGCAGCGCCACCGAGGCCAACTCGGCGCTCCCCGCCCCACCGGGCAACAGGCTGAGCTGGCCGGCGCTTAGCGCGAGCATCTGCAGCAGAAACGTCCAAGCCCAGGGCAAGGCGCTGCCCAACCCCTGCAGCGTCAGGTAGAGCACGCTGTAACGCAGCATCCAATGCGCGCCACTGAGTACCACCACCCCCAGCAACAGCTGGCGAGGCAGCCGCAGGCCATCGCGCAGGGCATCGCGAAAACCTAGTACTTTGCGCGTCCAATAGCGACGGCGTGCAGGGCGCACGCCCAGACGAACCAGCAGACGGCCATTGAAGCGCAGTAGCGTCCGGTGAAAATACCCCAGCAGTCCTAGCAACATCAACGCTGCGGCGAGCAAAGCGGCGCTGATGCTCAACAACCATCCGAATCGCGCATCGAGCGCCGTCGCCAGTCCATAGGCGAGAATGCCCAGCAGCGCGCAGATAAACACCAACAGGTCGCCGAGCTGCTCCAGGGCATAGACCGCCGTGCCCTGTGCCGGCCGTACGCCCTGGTGCCTCAGCAGGGCCATCATCGCCAGCGGCCCGCCGGCGCCGGCCGGCGTGGCGCAGATGGCGAACTCGGTGGCCATTACCACTCCCAGCGCTCGCCCTTGACCCAGACGCACGTGGCGCAGCAGCAGCAGCCGCAACCTGAGGGCATTGAGGTTCCAGCCCAGCACGATCATCCCCAGCATGATCAGTAACAACGACAGGGGAAAACTTCGCAGCTGGGTAAACAGCTCGCGTCCGCCCAGCAACAAGGGAATCGCCATCGCCCCGACCAGGGCGCCCAGCAGCAGAGCCAGTCGCCGGTTCATGACTCGGCCTGGAAGTCGGCCCCATGGCGGCTCAGCCAGTCGATCTTGGTCACCGGAATACGCCCCTGCTCCAGCTGGCGCAGCAGCAACTGCCACCAGTAGCGACGGGAGAAATCGTGCCGCATATCCACCGGATGCAGCCCCAGACGCAGCAGCACCGCCGAGCGGTATAGGCGCGCTGCGCTCTCGCTGAGCAACCAGGAAAGACCACGACGCCACGGGCTGCGAGCACTCCAGACGAGCCCTGGCGCAGGGTACGGACGAAAATCGGGCAAGCGATACAAATGCTGACGATCGCTGCAGTACTGCAACCCGCTCTCGCTCAAGGCCAGGCGAGTGCCGGGACTCATTAGCCAGGCGGGGGCGACGAACCCGTGCAACGGCCAACCCAAGCGCCGAAACAGCACCCTACCGGCCTGCAGCCGTTGCCATGCCTGGAATTGATCGAGCCCCTGGAACTCGCCCTCGCGGGTGTAGACCCGGCGTACCCACCACTCCCAGGGGGTACCCGGCACCGGCCCATAATCGCAATGCCAATAGCCATGCAGCACCAGCTCGTCGCCGCGGTCCAGGCGGCACTGCAGCTGTGCACAGAAATCAGGGAACGCGGTCAGCGGCAGGCAATGGTGGAAATCAGGCACCACCAGCCAGGTGATAGGCACCGAACCGAGGGCATCCACGGCATCGACAAAGGGCCGGTAATCGGCCCAGCTATGCGGCGTCACGTCATGCAGCACCAGGCTCAGGTAACGCTCAGCCATGGGCGAGCACCGACAATTCGGCGCTGCCGAGCACCGCGCGATAATGGCCGAGCAGACCTCGAATCACCGATTCCCAGGCATAGTGCGCCTCCACGTGCCGACGGGCATGCCGGCCGGCCTGGCCTGCATCGTCGGCGAATAATTCGCGTACCGCGGCGGCCATGGCCAGTGGTGAATGGGGCGGACACAGCCGCCCGCAGTGCACAGGCACCAACTCGGCCAAGGCACCGGCGCGCACCGCCACCACCGGCAGGCCGCAGGCCATGGCCTCAAGCACCACAAGACCGAAGGTTTCCTGGTCACCGGCATGCAGCAATACATCGCAACTGGCCAACAAGCGCGCGACCATGGGCGCCGGACAGAAGCGTTCGATCACCGTGACGTTCTGCGGGACCCGACGGGGCATGCCCGAGCCCACCAGCAGCAAATGAAAGGGGGCGCCCAGGCGGCGGGCAGTTTCCAGCAATTCAGGCAGGTTCTTCTCGCGCGATCCACGTCCGGCGAAAACCATCAACCGCGTATGTTCCTCCAGCCCCAGCAACTGGCGAAGACCGGGATCGCGCCGAGACGGATGAAAGGTCGCCAGGTCCACCCCCAACGGCTGCAAATGGACATTGGCCACCCCCAGACCGATCAACCTATCGGCCATCACCTGGCTGGGGGCTAGCACCCGATCGAAGCTGCCGTAGAGTCGCGCGACATAGCGCCTCATGCTACTGCCCAGCCAGGGACCGAGCCGATTGCTGACCAATAAAGGTAGGTCCGAGTGGTAGAAACCTATCACCGGCACACCGAGCCGATGACCCGCTTCAAGGGCTGTCCAGGCCGTGGTGTAGGGATCGCCGACTTCGATTACGTCCGGGCGCAAATGACTCAACAGGGCATGCCAGGGTTCGCGGCGCAATGGCAGGCGATAGCCGTTGCACAGCGGCAAACGCGGGGCCGGAACGGTGTAGAGTCCCCGCTGTTGCTGGCAGACCGCCCCCGGTACCAACACGCTGTGGCGTATACCGAGGTAGTGACGCAACAGACGCTGCTTGGCCTCCAGGTAGGTGCGCACGCCGCCGCTGGCTGGCGCATAGAACAGGGTCATATCGACGATATGCACACGCATTCTCCTTGCTCGGCTCCAGTGCGCAGATCGCAGATCGCTACGCAGTGAAGACTCATCCTTGATATTCCGGCAGGTCATCGACCCACGGCCTGACAATGGATCCGAACGGCGGCGGCCCATCGCCTCAGAGGCTCTGACCGCCTCGCTGCGAAGTCGATCACTCGGAGGGCGCTCAAGCCTGTTTTAGGGGGCACCGGTCTCTGACGGCTGCTCGACCCGCGCTGACAAGAGACGGGGCGCCGGGACTGCAGACCACCACCATCGAGCCGCACCCAGGCGTGCCGAACAGCCGGCCTACGCAAACAAGCGGCTCCAGGCTAGGTTTTTTGACAATGCGCTGATGTGCTTACAGGGGCTAGAGTCTTTGCTCGGAGGTGACAGTAGCTCGGAGTAGGGCGATGAAGGAGCACCTGGCAATCCGCGATATCGAGCAGATTCTGGATCTGTGCATGCCGTCGTTTTACTCAACCTGCAAACACTGCATGGATGGAACGCTGACCTTCCAATTCCACAGTCGCACCAACCCCGATGCGCTCTCAATCGTCGGCATACCCGCCACCGGCTGCCGGAAATGCTCAACAGATCCGAACTCTTGGGAAGCTCTTCTTGGCGGATTTTGCCTTGGCACCGCAGCCAGCGTACCTGGTCAGGCGTAGGAAAACCGACACGCCAGATTTTAGCCGAGGCACCACGTATTCGTTGGCGGCTCGGCGTCGAAGAAACCTGCCAGATCGGTATTGTGCGCCTGCCCACAGCTTGCGGCGTGCGGTCGGCGAGAAACACGTCCTTCCCCCCCGGCAGGCTCATGCCCAGGGCAGACGGGTCACTCCCCTTGAAACCCAGGTGTCGTTGGATTGCTTGCCCGAACAATCACCCAAACAAAAAAGGCCGACCCTTTCGGATCAGCCTCTATGCCCCGCGTGAAGCGGGTTTGCTTGGTAGGCACGATTGGACTCGAACCAACGACCCCCACCATGTCAAGGTGGTGCTCTAACCAGCTGAGCTACGTGCCTGCAATGGCGCGCATTCTACGGACAGCGCAGGTGCTGTCAACTTATTTTTCGCTAAGCCTCTGAATAGCGGCCTTTTTTAGCGTAAAGGCGAACACCATGGGGTGTTCGTTGGCACTAGCCGGGCATTTTTAACTCGGGTAGCATCGCCCAACGTAAAAAATATAAAACAGAGGTTGCAAGATGACGCACACCCCCTACCCCGAGTCTTACTACGCAGCCTCTGCTAATCCGGCCCCTCTACGGCCACACTTGCAGGAAGAGGTGCAGACCGATGTCTGCGTGATCGGCGCCGGCTACACCGGGCTGTCCACCGCGCTGTTCCTGCTGGAAAACGGCTTCAAAGTCTGCGTACTGGAGGCGGCCAAGGTCGGCTTCGGGGCTTCAGGGCGCAACGGCGGGCAGATAGTCAACAGCTACAGCCGCGACATCGACGTGATCGAACGCAGCGTGGGCCCGAAACAGGCCCAGCTGCTGGGGCTGATGGCCTTCGAGGGTGGACGCATCCTCCGCGAGCGCATCGCCACCTACAATATCCAGTGCGACCTCAAGGACGGCGGGGTCTTCGCCGCTCTTACCCCCAAGCAGATGGGCCATTTACAAGCGCAGCAGAAACTCTGGGAACGTTACGGCCATACGCAGCTGGAACTGCTGGATCAGCAGCGCATCCGCGAGGTGGTCGACAGCGAACGCTATATCGGCGGCATGCTCGACATGAGCGGCGGTCATATTCACCCGCTCAACCTGGCCCTGGGCGAAGCCGCCGCGGTCGAATCCCTGGGTGGCGTGATATACGAGCAATCACCGGCGATTCGGATAGAGCGCAGTGCCAGCCCGGTCGTGCACACCCCCCAAGGCCGGATCAAGGCCAAATTCGTGGTGGTGGCGGGCAATGCCTATCTGGGCAACCTGATTCCGGAACTGGCGGCCAAATCGATGCCCTGTGGCACTCAGGTGATTGCCACCGAACCCCTGAGCGATGAACTGGCGAAAAGCCTGCTGCCCCAGGATTACTGCGTCGAGGACTGCAACTACCTGCTGGATTACTACCGCCTGACCGGCGACAAGCGTCTGATCTTCGGCGGAGGCGTGGTTTACGGCGCCCGCGACCCGGCCAATATCGAGGCGATCATCCGGCCGAACCTGCTCAAGACCTTCCCGCAACTCAAGGACGTGAAGATCGATTACGCCTGGACCGGCAACTTTCTGCTGACCCTCTCGCGCCTGCCCCAGGTTGGTCGCCTGGGCGACAATATTTACTACTCCCAGGGCTGCAGCGGCCACGGGGTGACCTATACGCACCTGGCGGGCAAGGTGCTCGCCGAAGCACTGCGCGGCCAGGCCGAGCGCTTCGACGCTTTCGCCGGCCTGCCCCACTACCCCTTCCCCGGGGGGCAGCTGATGCGCGTGCCTTTTACCGCCTTGGGTGCTTGGTATTACAGCCTGCGCGACAAGCTGGGGTTCTAACAGGCTGTTGAGAAATTTCCTGCGGTGCCACTCATAAGAAAAAGATCGGGACGTTAAAAACACGCTCGGACGAACGCAGTGAGAACGTCTGCAAGACGGCCCGCAGGGCGAGCGGAGCGAGTAATGCTCATTTACAGCTCGTAAAATCGGATGCGACCCCAGTCGCTTCCTCGCCTGTTTTTGTGGGGGGCGCCTAGGTCGGGGGCGCCGATCTTTGTCTCGGCTGCCTCGCCTACATTTTTCAACGGCCTGCTAAACGCATCCGGATTGTGCCGAGGCTTATTCGGGCGCGATCCGCTGCGCGGCACGCCGGGCATTGCCGGCCGCCAAGGCCTGACCAGCGCTCTCCAGCGATTGCGCGGCATCCAGCCAGCGCGCTTGCTCGACCTCGGCCGGCAGTTGCGCGGGCGCCTGAACCAGCACCGCCCACTGCCCCGCCGACCGCCAGGAGGATTCGAAATCGTCGAAGTCGATCGCCCAGCGCCTCGTCATACCCGAACGCAGCAGCAGGGTCTGCTCAGCGCGGTCATAGCCGACCAGCACCGCATAGCGCGGCAGCCCCATCCAGCTGGCCCCCTGGTCGTAGCGCAGCAGCACCGGATAACCGGCCGCCACCTGGGCCAATAGCTCCGGCAAGCCGCCGGTTAGCGGGTAGACCAGCAAGCCCTGCCCCTGCACGACTCGTTGCAGGTTCGGCTCCAGCCGCGCCAACTGTTCGGGCAGCTGCAGCTGAGCGGCGATCAGGCCTGGTGTGGTGACCATACCTTGCTGGGACAGCATGATCGCCAGGGCGCCTGGCGCACCCTGCTCGGCCGTATAGGCAAAGAAAGGCACACCGCTGAGCTCCATCCGCTCTGGCAGCCGGGCAATGGATGCGGGCAAAGGTGTGCCGGCGCAACCGAACAAGAGCAGCGAACCGACCAGCAGCAATGCACAGCGCAACGGGAAATCACGGCAAAAGAACAACACGGGCACACTCACTGCAGCGCCAGGCCCTATTGAACCCGGCAGGAATTGCGATCATACGGGCAGGACGCAACGGCGCACAGTAGAGGACGTTTGCAGTCAGTCGATTGCCCAGAAGCCGTTTGCCGACAGGCCGTACGAAGTCGCATGGCGGTACTGTGTCTATTGGGCAGTTGCCCGCCCGCTACAGCCTGCACACGGACTCAATAGAATTTGTGCCCCATGCTCAATGCGTGAAACAAGGCTTTACCGCCTTCAGTCGCGGGCCCGACGTTATCCAGGGTGTACACACCCGCCTTGAAATAGAAGTGCTTCGACGTCCAGGCCGGATCGATTTTTCCGGTATAGGTCATGCCCCCGATATCGACGCGCAGGCTGCCCGCTTTGGTGACATTGATCGAGTAATCGAAGCGGGTATTCAACGGCATGCTTTTGTAGCTCATGACAATGGGGCTTTTCACATCGCCCGGTTTTTGCCGCAGTTCGACATTCACGTAACCCACACCGCGCGTCTGCTGATAAACGATTTTCAGATAAGGCGTTGGGTTGTCCTTGCAGTGGATCTGCCCGATCACGATTTTACCGGTCGAAGGGACCTGGGCCACCTCCAACGAGGCCTTCAGGTAGTGCGAACCACTGGGGAACAGCCAGTTGTGGTGTTTGCCATCGGGCAAGGTCTCGCGCAACTCGCTGCGTGGGTAGGTACTGCCACCCGTGCTGGTCCCGGTCACAGGCGCCCAGAAGAACAAGGCCGAACCGGCGCGGTAGAAATACTTGCTTTGATAACCCGCCTTTACCAGTGTGGCGGGAATGGTCAATGCGGGTACCTGTTCCGGAACGGTCAGATTCCAGTTGTTGAGATCGAGCATGGTGAACCCATCAAAAGCCTCGCGCCGCCAGCGTCCCGTCAGTGCGCAGAGGGTGTTAAGGGTGCGAATAGACCATTCGCAGCCGCTACGGTTAAACCGCAATGGAGTTATCGGTTTTGACGTCATTTTATTGACCAAAACCCGACGAGTGGCGGGACTTTATTTTCCGGCAACGGGAAATTGCCTACACAGCGGTAACGCCGCTTCAATCGGGCGATAGGGCTAAGCGCTAGAAGTGTGGCGCGTATGGGGACGCTTAGCCTGAACAGCCACAGGCGAACGGCTTAAGAGACATCGAAGTGGACGGATACCCGTCCGCCAAAACCGTAGACAAATAAAAAATTGGATGGGGTTCAAGGGCTATGCTGCGCTGCCCCGCTCGGATCGTCCAATTGCAACACCTGGCCCGTCTGCCAGGCATCGGCCAAAGGATCGATAGGCGGTGCTGAAATAACGGCACGCTTTTGCGCCTTGTCCCGCGCGTCGATGCCCAGGCGTTGATTGCGCTCGTTGAGCCGCTCGGGCTGGAGCTGCCCATCGGCGACGAAGCTCATCATCAATTGTGGAATCCCCAGCGGCAGGGCCAACGCCTGATCGGTATGCCAGGTGTGCCAGGTCTTGCCATAGGTACCGACCAGTTGCTCCATCAGCGCATGTTCGGCCATTTCAGGAATACCTGGCGCCACCAGCTGACCCGATTTGACCTCGTAGACATGGCTGTGCCAAAAGCCTTTCTCGGCCGCTGGCAAGGTCTCGAATACCCGCGCGCTGAGAATATATTCGATGCCCATGAGCTTCGACTTGCGCGTATTGCCATCGAAAATCACGCATTGCGTGACGTCCTCGTTCAGACGGGCGCAGTAGTGGTGGGCTTCCATCTGGCCATCGAGCCGTCCATTGTAAAAATGAAAGCCATCGAGGTAGGCATTCAGGGCCTCGATCGGTGGCTTGTCCTGCAGCACTGCCGCGCCGGATTCGAGCGCCCGGGTTTTCAAGGACTCGGGTTGTCCGGGCGACGTTACCTTTGACGGCGCATCGTCGCCGCCACAGCCCGGCAGTAAAGCGCCGAGAAGCAGCGCTGACAGCATGGGTCTGGCCATATAAACCTCCCTGTTCGATCAGTCACGAAGACACAATGCGAGGGGGTAAACAGGCAATGTCGGCGACACCTGAAACTTCGACGACCGCTGCTAACCCGGCGCTTAGGAGGTAGAGCACCGAGCCGCGACAGGGTTCATGCTTAATACGCCCGACGAAAGAATGTGGCAATTTGACCGGCCTCTCGCCGATCCGTCTGAAGAACCGTCCTGCGGGGGTCAGGCCCGACCCGTTGAGGCAAAGCGACACATAGCGAGAAACCCTGTGCAACGCAGCAACAGCCAGCGGCTGTCTTGCAGAGGTTCTCGCTCATTTGCTCGAGCCGCTTATCAAAACCGCCTTGCCTCGGCGCAAGGGGGTTTTCTTGAAGCTAGGGGGTTTGCTCGGCCATGGCCTGGCGCAAAGTGGCATAGGCCGGCGCCGCGTAGATGCCCACTGCAACGCTCAGGTCCATCACGGCTTGAAGGTCGTTGCCGTAGACCAACACCGCCTGCAACGCATCGTCCAGCGGCTCGCTGAAGTCGAACAGCACATAACCGCCCTGCTCCGGGTTCATGCTGCCTAGCTGTATCTGGATACGGTTGAGTGCCGTCAGCGGCTCGATTTTGAGCAGTTGCTTGGCCTTGATATTGAATGCCACGTCTTTGCCAAACGAATCGACGATCTGCTGGAATAAATCCGCGTAGGTGTCCGCCTGGAACAGCACCGTATCGGGCAGGCTGCCGATCACCACCCACTCGCCCAGGGGAATGGGAAAACTCTCGTCATAGTTGATGTCGGGGTTGGCCTGCAAAAAAGCCTGGGGATCGGCGTAGGCCTGGGCGGCCTCGTCGGCGATCCGCGCGACCTCGTCTGCCGTCATGCAGCCTGCGCTAATTTTACCGATCAGTTCGACGAGCTGGTTTTTCATGGCGGGTATCCGAAGAACAAGAAAGGTTTAACCACAGCGCGCATCGGTGACCCTATCCTCTGCATCCACATGCAGGTTGAGTCGCTCGGGATTGAACTCCATGGTGGCGGCTTCACCGGCACGCAGGACTCGAACAAGCACCGCACCTGAGCGTGAGCGCACCGCCTCCACGAGTTCCTCGCTCAACTCCTCGCCCAAGCTGAATTGGGCGGGTCCGGCCTTGCACAACTGCGGGGTCTCGTCAGCCGCAGGTTCCGAAGGAGCCCCCGCACTGGTGCAACCGGCAAGCAACAACAGACCACAGGCCAGGCTAGCAATAGCTTTCATAAGGATGTCCTTATCATCTCGATAGATAGAGCAGCCAGTCCCGGGTAACGACCGGCCGGAGAAAAGTCACAGCCCTCGCACGCGCTGCCCGACAGTGCGGAAGGCTATCCGGCCTAACTGGGATACGCAAAGAAAAAGCGCAGCGGATCCATATCGGCATCCCATTCGCCCTGCGCTCTGCCGGCAGCAAGGCATGCATGGCGCCATACCAGGCGACGACAGTGGCAGTGCAAGGCGCTTCAGTGAGCGCGCGCGGTTTTGAGCAGGCCCAGCCCAGCGGCCTCTTCGGTGAACTCCTTGAGCCAGCGCAGCACGTCCACCGCTTCCCAGCGCTGCGGATCGTAAAGCGCATAAATCAGCCCCTCGTAACCCACCACATCGAGGGGACGGTGATAACCGGCCCGCTGGAACAGAGCCTCTATTTCGGCGAAACAGCAATTGAAATGAACCCGATTGAAAGGGGTCTTGCCTTCGGTGACCAGCCCATCGAGCCGCAGCTCGGCTATGGCTTCGCGAACCCGTTCGACCGGCATGCGGTTCACCGTATATTTCAGCTGCTCGACGTTCAGCATGGGGTGACGCTCCTTGGTTTTCTGAAAAGCATGGACCGGTATTACGAAGGTTGTATGACGGCCCCATCCCCGGCGACCGGCTGCAGCGCGACGACAGACGCTCTCGCCACGCGGTAGTACAGGTCGCCAAATACTGTATCCATATACAGTAACCTCGCGACGCCCCGCTGGCAACCCGACGAACCAAACCCGGGACGCCGGCCATAAAAAAACCCCGCATAAGCGAGGCTTGAGCAAGCGACTGTCGCTGTGTAGCGCAGATAGCCAATGGCTAGCGGCTCGAGGAACCTGCAGGTTGTGAAGCATCGTTGTCCGGATGCTGTGCATCTGTTCTGTTCACGCTCAAAGCCTCCTGTTCCACACTGGCAGCCACCTGTTCGGCGTCCACGTTATAGACACCACCTGCCACATTGCGGATGGACTCCGGACGAATGGACTCCGGAGGCACTGCACCGGTTTCACTCTTGCCGCCTTGAGCAGCCGAAGGAAGGGTATTAGGGGTCGTGACCGCCTGCCTCGAGAGGGCGGAAGACGCCGGACCTTGGGAAAGGTGATGTTGCTCTTTGCTCTGGCTCATACCGAAACTCCTGGGTAGTGGCGGGTGCACCGGCAAGGCTCGATGCACACCGTGAACGGGGACAAGGCAATACGGCAAGCGCCGCCGATGCGGGGCTGACTGCGAACACTCAGTTCGTGGTGCTTCCACCCGTTGCGCCAGTACCACCGGAGCCACCCGAACCGCCTATACCACCAGTGCCGCCAGTTCCACCAGAACCGCCCATGCCACCGGTGCCACCCGAACCGCCAGTGCCGCCTCTACCGCCGGTGCCGTCCATGCCCCCGGTTCCTGTCCCGGTGCCACTGCCGCTACTTCCGGTTCCGGTTCCGCTTGAGCCCGTACCCGTGCCTGCACCACCAGAACCACTGCCGTAGCTGTCGGTACCTGTGTCGTCCAGCCGATCGCTGGTGGTGCCATCCGGTCCCGCACTGGAGCCGACCGGTGCATCCGGACTATTGAAGCCGGCACCGTTGCTACCGCCAGCCGGTGGAATACTTGTCGCGAAGGCGCCCGAAGCCATCAATCCGCTCAAGGCCAAGGCCTTTAGATAGGTCGTACCCATGCTATGAATCTCCTTTTTCAACCACTTACCCTGGTTACGGCTTCGGGCTAAAAGGAGGGTTCAGCCGCACTCGATCAGCGGTATGTGAAGGCGGACCGCGGTAGCGATAGGACCGGGAGGATGGGAGTAAACCGTGATTCTCAAGGCGATATTGCCGGGTAGGCCCGTGGCGTCGAGAGGCTTGAGGACGCAGGCAATTCGAGCGGCTGGGAACCCTGTTGCCGTCCTCATGGCTGAATCTGGCAGTAAGTTCCGGCGCCTAATTCAAAGGCATGCCGGCACTCGGCACGGGACCGTCCGGCATTGGCGCTTCGGGCAACGCAGGCGGTTCGGTGGGTTTGACCGGAGCCGAGGGCTGAGATGGCGCGTGGGGCGCCGGCGGCGGTACGGGCCATTGCGGTTCGGGCGAGTCTGGCAGCGGCAGGGACATGGTCGTTCTCCGAACGGTTCGTGTGATAAGAATAGGTCGTCGCGCGTCAATCAGCCCTGGAGAGCATCGCTGTCCGGGTAGCGTCGCTCTTCCTGCACACTGCCGTCCTCCTGGTGCACCAGCACCGAGGCATATTTGTGCTGCAGAAATTGCGCCGTCAGCTGCAGGATCTGCTCCTGGGTGGCCGCCACTTTGGAGGGACGGGTCGCGCCCTTCTTGCGCAACTCCCAACCCCGCTCTGTTTTATGGATATGGTAGATATTCATGGTGTCTTCCCGTTTCTTTCTCGGTACATCCTGGGTACATCAGGGTCCTGCTAGGTCTTGCGCGCCAACCGTTTACGCATGGCCACGCTGATGCTCTGCCGTATGCCGGGCAGCGTTGCCCAGGGATCGTCTTGGCCCAGCCGTTCCAGACGCGGCAGCAGGTTGCGGACATCCCAGGTGTTGGCCCCTGCAAGGGTGGCCAATTCGTACCGGTGGATCGGCACCGACACCGGCAGGCCTTCGCGGGCCCGCGCCGAATAGGGGGACACGGTGCTGGCGCCACGGCTGTTGCGCAGGTAGTCGATAAAGACCTTGCCGATACGGTTCCTCGGGCCGGCCACGGCCGTGAAACGCTCAGGCATCAGGTTCGCCATATGTTGGGCAATCGCCTGGGTGAAGGTCTTGACCGAAGCCCAACCCTGGCGCCGGCTCAGGGGCACGATCACATGCATGCCACGGCCGCCGCTGGTCTTGAGAAAGGACACCAGGCCCAGCTCGTCGAGCAGGGTTTGGGTCAATTGCGTGGCCTCGATCATGCGCCCCCAGGGCAATTCGGGGTCGGGATCCAGGTCGAGAATAAAACGGTCCGGCTTTTCCAGGTTCGGCAGCCGGGCATTCCAGGTGTGCAACTCCAGAGTCCCCATTTGCGCCGCACCGACCAGCGCCTCGGGGCTATCGATCACCATCAGGGGCGCATGGTCGGGGTCGAAAGCAGGGTCGAGCAGGGTCAGCTGGGGAATGGCCTGCTTGTCGGCATGCCGCTGAAAAAAAAGCTCGCCGGCAATACCCGCGGGACCGCGTACCAGGGCGACAGGCCGGCCCTCGAGCCAGGGCAGCGCCCAGGGGGCGATGCGGGCGTAGTACTCGGCCAGTTCCAGCTTGGTGATGCCGCTAACAGGGTCGATGATGCGCTGCGGATGGGTGATCTTGAGCTGCCCCGTGCCGGTAGTCTGGACGCGGGCCGTGGCGCTCGACTGCAAGGCGGCGGGCTGCTTGGTTCCCGAACTGCCAGCCGCCGAAATCGCGATGTTGCCTAGGCGTTGCAGCCCCTCGCCGGTAACCGCTTCGGCCGGTTTGTCCTCACGCAACCCCTGAAACACCGCGTGACGCACCACACCGTCACGGGTCATTTCGGCATAGGCCACTTCGCAGACGCGCTCGGGCGTGAGCCAATGCACGCCGCGGGCCTCGATACCGCGCGGCGGATTGACGATGGCAGGGGTTTTGCGCCGCAGGGGCGCAAGCCCGGCATGCAGGCTGCGCAGGCTCTGTTCACGAAACCCCGTGCCGACCTTGCCGGCATAGCGCAACTGGCCGCTGTGCGCTTCGTGCAGCCCCAGCAGCAGCGCGCCGAAGCCTGCACGCGCGCCCTGCGGTTCGGTATAGCCGACGATCACGAACTCCTGCCGCTGCCTGCACTTGAGCTTGATCCAGTCGGTGCTGCGTCGCGAGGTATAAGGACTGCCGCAGCGTTTGCCGATCAGCCCCTCGAACTTCATCTGGCAGGCGCTGCCGAGCAGGTGCTCGGGATTCTCGTCGAAATCCTGGGAGAAGCGCAGTCGCGAATCGGGATGCCCGGTCAACACCGTGGACAGCGCGGCACGACGTTCTTCCAGCGCTACCTGTCGCAGGTCCACGCCGTTGAGGTAGGGCAGGTCGAACAGGTAATAGTGGATCGCCTCGCTTTTGTCCTGTTCGAAAGCGTTCTGCAAGTGCTGGAAACTGGCCTGGCCGTCGGGGTTCTCCACCAGTATTTCGCCATCCAGCCAGGCCGACTCCAAACCCAGGTCGGCCAGGGCCTGGACCAGTTCGGGCATTCTGGCCGTCCAGTCCTGGCCGGTCCGGGTAAACAGGCGCACGTCCTCGCCGCGAATACGCGTCAGCAGTCGATAACCGTCGAACTTGATCTCGTACCGCCAATTACCCTCGGGTTGACGCTCCACCAAGGTGGCCAATTGCGGGGACAGTTGTTGCGGCATCTCGCCGACCAGGGCCCCGCCAGCGCCTGACTGCACCGGCTCAAGGCTGCGGCGACGCGACGGCCTTTGGGTCGTGGCTGCCAGGGTCGGGACAGGCTCGCGCGGCGTCAGGCTGTGGTCGCTGAGCACGCTACCCGGCTGGGCGTCGAGGATATCGAACGCGTCCAGGTCGCGCGCCTGTTCGTCTCGTGACTTGATCAGGAACCACTGGGCTTTTTTCCCGACCATCGCCGTGCGCACCAGGTTCCAGATTCCGCTGAGTTTCTCACCCTGCAGCTCGAACTTGAGCCGGCCCTGCGCGTAGCCGGCGCGGGGGTCGTCCAGGGGCGCCCACGTACCGCGATCCCAGACGATGACCTCGCCCGCACCGTAATGACCCTCGGGAATCCGTCCTTCGAAAGCCGCGTAATCCAATGGATGGTCCTCCACCTGCACCGCCAGACGCTTGACCTTGGGGTCTAGACAGGGTCCCTTGGGCACTGCCCAGCTCTTGAGGGTGCCGTCCAACTCCAGACGAAAATCGTAATGCAGCTGGCGCGCCGCATGCTTCTGGATCACGTAATGCAGCACCTGAGCGGACTGTTGATGGGGCAAGCGTGCGCCGCGCGGCTCGGGCGTGGCCGTGAAATCGCGTTTGCGGCTGTATTCATCGAGCGGGCTGGCCATGGAAAATCCGTCTCGTCGCTATTGCTGTGCGATAGAGGGGCGCTGCGACGCAAGGGTTCACTTTAAGCGCGGAGCCCGAGTGGGCGAGACTCGGCCTTGCAGCCGGCTTGTCCAGACCGGCCGTTAGGACCATTGCGCGGAGGGTGAAGAGAAGCAGTGCGAAGACGCCGAGGCGAGACCGCCAGACCGGTGTCAGGGGAGTGGGTCCAGCAGGCCGTTGAGAACGGTAGGCGTGGCAGCCGGTACAAAGCTAGGCGCCCCCGACCTAGGCGGCCCGGCTAGGCGCCCTCCACAAAAACAGCCGAGGAAGCGACTGGGGTCGCATTCGACTGGTGTCGCATCCGACTTTACGTGTTGTAAATGAGCATTACTCGCTCCGCTCGCCCTGCGGGCCGTCTTGCAGACGTTCTCACTGCGTTCGTCCAGGCGTGTTTTTAACGCCCCGATCTTTCTTACGAGCGGCAACGCAGGTAGTTTTTCAACAGCCTGCTAGACGGGGCGGTCCAAGGTGTCATCGTTGATCAGGTCCTGCTCGGCCGGAAAGGTATCCGGGCTGTCGCCCCCTTGCGCCTCTGTGCCTTTCGACGGCGACCCCGGCGGCCATTCGCCGTCCTCAGCATTATCGCCCTCGCCGACCTCGGGTGCGGTCGGGTCGTTCTCCGGATCCTCGAGCCGCTGCGGCTGCGCGTCAGGCTCGACCAGGGGTTGGTTGACCTCTGGGCTGGGTTCGTCGCGGTCCGGAGCCGGCGTTTCCGGGTCGATCGGCGGGAAATCGGGTGTGTCCTGAGCGGGCTGTTCGATGCCGTCGTGGGGGTGATTCGGGTTCATGCTGTTCTCCCTAGCGCTGTCGCAGGTCTGTTCACTGGAGAAACCTGGCGCCGAACAACGTTCAGGCGCCGATGCGGCCACCGGTCAGCCGAACCCACGGCGACTGCATCAGCGTGCCGCGTCAATCCGCGCCAGGGCCTGGCCGATTGCGGCAAAATCGGGCCGGGCCAGAACCTGGGTCTGGGTGCACCGCTGCTGCAGCATCCGCCATTGGTCGACTACCGCCGGCTCGGCCCCCTCGCAGCGCGCCAGTACTTCCTCCAGCAGAATGCCGAAGGCGCGCACCTCGATGCGCTGCAGTGCCTGCCCCTGATGGGCGTTCGGATAGAAGGAAGCGGCGCCGAAGTCGCCCAGCAGCCCCTCGCCTTCACCGTTGCACAGCAGGTTATGGGCGTAGAGGTCGCCATGCACGAGGCTGCGGGCGTGCAGGTGCGCGGCTGCCGCGGCAATGCCGCTGACCAGACGCAGCGCCGTCGCCGGGGAAAAGCGCACCGCGTCCGGATAGCAGTCGCGGGTGCAGGAGTCCAGGCTCGGCGGCCCGGCGAGCGTCACGAAACTCGGCTCGATCAGGCGCATCAGCAGCGCGGCGCGGCCCTCGGGATGATCCTCGATGCGTCCTGCGACCCCGATCAGCTGCGGGTGCGTGCCGGCGACCAGGCAGGCCGCCATTTCGTCCAGAGGCGAGCCGTCACTGGTCATGTGCCCTTTGAACAGCTTGACCGCCATCGCCTGGGGCGCCTCAGACGGAGGGTTCCAGAGCGCCCGGTAAATGATCCCCGAAGCCCCCTCCCCCAACGGCGCCTGCAACGTCAGGCGGTCCCAGGGAATGGAGGCGATAGCCGGCGCCAAGTCCCCGCGCTGCTGCAATGCGCCCAGGGGATTTCCGGCATAGGCCAGCCATGCCAGGCGCGGCAAGGCCAGCAGCCAGTCGGGCAAGGCGCTCAGGCGGTTGGCGGAAATGCGCAGCAACTCAAGTCGCGTGCAGCAGGCCAGGCGCTCGGGCAAGGCCTGCAAGCGATTGCCGGCCAGCATCAGCTTCTGCAGTCGGATACAGTCGCCCAGGGTCTCGGGCAGATGCTCGATGGCATTGTCGGTAAGGATCAGCCAACGCAGCGATGACGGCAGCGCCGCGGCCGGTACACGCTCGATCCGGTTGGCCTTGAAACCGAGGATATCCAGTTGCCGGCACTGACCGATGGACGCCGGCAGTTCGGTGAAACGGTTATCGGAGCAGAACAGCACGCGCAGCTGCTTGAGCCGTCCGAGGTCGTCAGGCAAGGAACTCAGGGCATTGCCGCTGAGATTCAGCACTTCTAACGAGTCGGCCAGTTCGAAGACTTCGCGGGGAAACTCGGTCAGGCCGCAATTCAGATCCAGGCGACGACTACCGGCCAACGTGCCGGCACGCAGCTGTGCGAGGGTATCCATGGAGGTACTCGAGGCGGATGGGCTTAACAGGCGGCGCCAGGGTAGTGAATTTTCCGGCCCAAGGAAATCCTCGCGCCCCCTGTCTGTTGGTCGGCTCGCCGCGCAGCGTCGGGCGTTATGGTCCAGTCTAGAGGAACGGTGGTTTGTCGCCTGTGGCAGGATTTACCCGCCACGCAGCCAGTCGTCCCCGTGCATCAAGAGGTCCCAGCGATGGAACTGTCCCGACTCGCCAGCGCCGTTTCCACGGCCATGGCCGCCCAGACCGGCGCCGCGGTCTCCCTCAAACTGTTGGACAAAGCCATGGACCTGGAGGCGCAAAGCGCCCTGGCGTTGGTCCAGGCCATCCCCCTGCCAGCCGCCAATCCGCCCAACCTCGGCACTGTGGTGGATACCTTGGCCTAGGACCTGGCTTAGAGCCAGGCATTACCGAATGCGGGCGAACAGTGGACAGGCAAGCTCACGCCGAGACACCCCTTCTCCGGTTACCAGGCGAGGCTGAGGCGGCTTTCGAAGCGCCGTGGCTGGCCGCTCAGCGGATCGATAAAGCTCAAGCCCTGCGCCAGCAACTTGAGTGGTCGGCCATAGTCGTCGGGACCCTGGTCACGCAACTCAGGATAGAAAGGGTCGTTGCAGATGCCGGCACCGAGGGCGGCCAGGTGCAGGCGCAGCTGGTGCTTCCTGCCGGTGACCGGGTACAACCCGTAGCGCCAGCACTCACCCCGGCGTTCACGCACCTCGATACGGGTTTCGCTGTTGGGCGCGCCGGCCTCCTCGCGCATCAGAAAAAACGGCGTGCCGGCCACCAGGCGGGTATAGCGCACCAGGGGGAAACGCAGTTCGGGCAAGGCCGGGGCTAAGGCCTCGTACTGCTTGTCGATTTTCCGGGCGGCAAACAGCTTCTGGTAGGCAGCGCGGCTGCCAGGGTTGGCCGAGAACAGCACCAGACCGGCCGTCAGGCGATCGATGCGGTGCAGCGGCACCAGGTGGGGATTGTCCAGGCGACGACTCAGGCGCGCCAGCAGGGTCTGTTCGACGTACTCGCCAGCCGGGGTAACGGGGAGAAAGTGCGGTTTATCGGCCACCACCAGATGCTCATCGGCGTAGAGCACGGACTCGACGAAAGGGATCGGCGTCTCGTCGGCCACTTCGCGAAAGTACTGCAGGCGCAGCCCTTCGCGGTAAGGCTGCTGCGGCTCGATTGCCACGCCCTGCATATCCAGCACCCGGCCCCGAGCCATGCGTTCGCGCCAGGTTTCGCAACTGATGCCGGGGAAATGCCCACACAGCCCCTCCAGCACCGTGGCCCAGGGGCCGGCAGGCAGGTGCAGGGTACTGGGACGCGAGTGGCTGGGAGTGGACATTAGCGGCACGCAAAGAAATCAATAAGGCGCATTAAGCCATACGGCAAGCCATAAGGCGCGCGCTGCGGCTCGCGCGCCAGACCGGGCCGATCGTTCGCGGCGCGCTACCAGTCCTTGAGCGCCTGGGTAGCCGCCTGGTTCATGGGTTGGGCCAACAGCCCGGTCGGTGTTTCGCTGACGGCATAGACAGCGCCATCGGCGATCGGCAGGTAGGTAACCCGCAGCGCCTGCGGGTCGAAGAGAAACAGGTCGTGTTGCCCCAGGCGCAACCAGCGCCATAAGTCGACCCCGTAGATACTTTCAGCCAGGTTGAGCTGGGCATGCTGGGCCAGGGCCTGTTGCTCGATCGCCAGGAAGCGTCCGGAGAGTTTATCCAGTCGATAGCCGGGTGCCAGGCCGATCAACGCGGCCAGCCCCTTCCATTTGAACAGCCGCGTGTCGAGCTGCCAGAGATCGCCTTCCAGGATCACATTGCGCTCCTTGGCGCCCTCCAGCAGGTTGACCCGGTAACGCTGCGGACCGTCGGCCTGGAAGCTCAAGGTCACCAAAGGTTTGCCCTGGGGCATCGGCGAATAGCTGTACAGGTCGTAGGCCACCAGACCGGTCAGGACCGCCAGTCCGAGAAAAGCCAGGCCCAGGGTGCCACGCAACCAGCCCAGCAGCCAATGGCGGTTGAACAGGATGCGCGCACTGATCAGCACCGTCAGCGCCGCCAGCAATGCGATAAACCAGGCCAGGCCGTCATACTGCATAAGTCTCGTTCCCTGTGGGTAAATTTGCCGGCATTATGCGCAGCTGCCTGGTCCTCGGCCAGCCGCCATTGCATGCAATTGAATACAGGTCCACGTTTTACATGCCCTTTGCTCTCGAACTCGCGGTAGATCCCGGCACCCTCGCGATTCTGGCCCTGGTGGCCTTTATTGCCGGCTTTATCGACGCCATTGCCGGCGGCGGCGGCCTCTTGACCATTCCCGCCCTGCTCACCGCCGGCCTGCCGCCCCATCTGGTGCTGGGCACCAACAAGCTGTCCTCCACCTTTGGCGCCTGCATCGCCAGCTATACCTTCTACCGACGCAAGTTGTTCAACCCCCGTCAATGGCGCAACGCCCTGCTCGGCACCGCCGTCGGCGCGCTGCTCGGCGCGATACTGGCCCAATGGCTGCCCGCCGCCTGGCTCAACCAGATGCTGCCTGCGGTGGTCTTCGCCTGCGGCCTCTACCTGCTGTTCGGCAAGGCGCCCCCTGCGCCTTCGAACGTCGAGGCGCCTATTGCCCAAGGCCGGCAATGGCCACAATCCCTGAGCCTGGGGTTCTACGATGGCGTCGCCGGACCGGGCACCGGGGCCTTCTGGACGGTCAGCAGCCTGCTGCTGTATCCACTGGACCTGTTGCGCGCCAGTGGCGTGGCCCGCAGCATGAACTGCGTCAGCAATGTGGCGGCCCTGGTGGTCTTCGCCCTGTCGGGCCAGGTCGCCTGGTTGCTGGGCCTGTGCATGGGCCTGGCGCTGATGCTCGGCGCTTTTTTCGGCGCGCGCACGGCGATCCGCGGCGGCTCTCGCTTTATCCGTCCGGTATTTATTCTGGTGGTGTTCGCCCTGACCGCACGCCTGGCCTGGCAACACTGGTTCGCCATGCCCGCTTAACAGGCCGCTGGCAACCTAGGCGAGACGACCGAAACAGGGCCTAGGTGTGGCCTGCGACAGGCAAGAAAGCGCGGCGGACACGCACTCGCGCGTATTTTTAACCCCTATCGACGACCCAGGGCGTTTTTGCAGCCCGCTCAAACTGGCAGTGACGGTTCGGGATGGCCCAGACGCCGCGCGCAGTAGAGGTCGATCAGGTAGCGGGAAATGGAGCGCGGTGGCGGCAAGGCGGGGAACGCATCCAGGGCGAACCAACGGGCGTCCTCGATCTCTTCCGGCTGTGGGACTATCTCCCCACCGGCGTACTCGGCATGGAAACCCAGCATCAGCGAATGCGGAAAAGGCCAGCCCTGGCTGGTGACGTACTGCAGGTTGCGTACCTCGACGCCCACTTCCTCACGCACCTCGCGCACCACGCACTCCTCCACCGACTCGCCCGCCTCGACGAAGCCGGCCAGGGTGCTGTACACACCACTGGCAAAGCGCGGAGAACGCGCAAGCAGCACCTCGTCGCCACGAGTGACCAACACAATCATGCTGGGTGACAGGCGCGGGTAGTGCTGCAGCTGACAACGCGCGCAATGCATCGCCCGTTCGCCGGTGAAATGCACCATGGGTCCGCCACAGCTGCCGCAAAAACGGTGCTGCCGGGCCCAAGTGCCGATCTGCGTGGCATAGGCCAGCATCTTGAAGGTGTCTGAATCCCCCTGCAGCATGAACTGCCGCAGCCCCTGCCAGGCGATACCTGGCAGGGGTACCGGCTGCTCCAGCTCCAGTACGAACACCGCCTCACCATCGAAATGGCCCAGGCCGTGCTCGGCGACAATCACTATATCCTGGCGCTTGAGCCAGTCGCGGGGAAACAGGACGCCGTTGCTGTCGGCCAGAAACTGCTGTCGGCAGTGCGCCAGCACCCAGCCGCCGGCCTGATCGGCGTCCAGCAGTCCAGGCTCCCAGCGGCGGTTCATCAGGCGGCGACCGACAGACCCAGGGCACGCACGCTTTCGGCGGCCAGGTCGAGCACGCTGGGCTGGGTCTCGGGGCGCAACACCGCACCGGCTTCCAGGTAGTATTCCAGGCTGGTCAGGGCGTCGGCCAAGGTTTCCAGCATCTGCTCGGACGGCATCTGAGCCGCTTCCAGCATCTGCTTCTGGATATAGTCGGCACAGGCACCGACCAGCGCAGCGGCACGTTGCTGATCGAGAAACCACAACCCGCCACGCACCGCCAGCAGGCTGAAGGGCACATTGACCAGGTGCAGCTTGTCGCCATTGGACTCGAGATAGGCGGTGATCGAACGCTTGGACATGGCCAGGCCGGCCTGGGCCTCGTCCACCACCACGATGCGCGCTTCGTTGAGCTGGTGGTTGGCGAAGGATTCCGCTTCCTGCCCGGGCTGCGCCGGCAAGGAACGGCTGTCGCGACGCTCGAGGCTGGCGACCATGCTTTCCACATAAAGCACGGCATCGGCCAGCTTGTTCAAAGCCTCGGGTTCGATGGGGCCGGCATCGCTCCAACCAGCCACCACCTGCAACTGAGCATTCAGGGCGTTGCCGGCGGAACTGAGCCCCACCATACCCAGGGTCTTGCTCAGCTTGCCCAGCAGGGCATGCAGGGTACTCAGGCTTTCGGCCTGGACGATGCCGCGCTCGATCAAATCGAGCATGTCCTTGAGGCTGGCCAGCTCCTCGCGGATAGCCGACGACAAGGAACGCATCACCGCGTGGCCCGGACCTGACAGGCGAATGTACTCTTCCTCGAGCAAATGGTCGGTAAACGGTAGGGCCGTCAGGCCGAACAATTCGATTACCGGGCTGACCAGCGGGCCACGCGTATCGGCCAGGGCAACCAGGTACAGCAGCTCCTTGAGCAGGCCGCGCGGAGTTTCGTATTGGGTGTTACAAAGCCCCTGTTTGAGTTCGCGATCCAGGCGCGAGAACAGCTGCTTGCGTGATTTGCGTGCCAGCAGCTGACCGTCCAACTGGGCTTCCAGGGCGGCCGCACCTATCCAGCACAACCGGCCGCGACCCTCGTTAACGAACAGGCTGTCCAATCGGCTCAGGGCGCGCGTCATCAGCTTCAGGCTGGCCTGGGGATTTTCTTCGCGGATAAACCCCAGCAGACCGACCTGGTACATCTGTCGCAAGCGACGTGCCTGGGCCTGTTGCGCGGCGGCATCGAGCACGAGCGCAGGCGCCATCTCGGGGCGACTGGGATCCAGGCGCACGCTGAAAAAGAAACTTTCCGGCAGAGCCGGCTGCGACCCGGCAAGGCGCAGGTCGTTGATGGCCGGCAACAGCAGTTCGGGCATTTCCTGGCGGTGCGCGTCGAGGCTTTCCAGGTAACGCCGCAGTACATGCAGTGCATTGCTCAGGGCCGACAGTTGAATGTCGCGCTCCTCACCGGCACCGGTAGGGATGTCGGTGGCCTGCTCCAGCACTTCCTGGGCCAGCAGTTCGGCCCCCGCCAACTCGATCAGGTTGAGCGTGCCACGCACCTGTTTGAGGCTCTCGACGGCCTGCTGCAGCAAGCTGCCGTTGTGCCGTTCGGCAATGAACTGCTCCAGGCTCGATTCGGCCTCTTCCATGGTGGCGAACAGTTCGTCGCGTACCAAGCTGAGCGATGTGGCTCCGGTGACCATAGGCCTACTGCGCTCCCAACGCTGAGTTGTGGTACGGCATCAGTCGGCGAATTCCGGCTTTTGCTTGCTCATGTGCGCGGCCATGGCCACGCGCAGATCGGCGGACTGCAGCATCGCGGCGTTCCAGGTCGCGATGTACTCCAACCCATCGTCGACGCGGTGGTCGCGCATATAACGAATCATTTCCTTGGTGCCACGTACGGCAATCGGCGACTTGGCAGCGATAGTACGGGCAATCTCCAGCACCCCTTCGAGCAGGCTGGCCTGATCGTCGAACACCCGGTTGACCAGCCCAATGCTGCGCGCCTCTTCGGCGTCCAGCGTACGCCCGGTAAAAGCCAGTTCGCGCAGCATGCCGTCGCCGATGATGCGCGGCAAACGCTGCAAGGTACCGACGTCGGCAGTCATGCCGATATCGATTTCCTTGATCGAAAACTGCGCATCCACGCTGGCGTAGCGCATATCACATGCGGCAATCATGTCGATGGCGCCGCCCAGGCAATAGCCCTGAATGGCCACCAATACGGGCTTGCGGCAGTGGTCGATGGCGGTGAACGAGGCCTGCAGGTCGAGAATCTTGCGCCGCAGGGTATCGGCATTGCGACCTACATCCGGACCCATCTGGCTGCCGAGCTGCGCCAGCATCATCAGGTCGATGCCGGAGGAAAAATGCTTGCCGGCACCGCTGATCACCACCACGCGAATTTCATCGGTGGCATCGATCCAACGAAAAATATCGCGGATTTCCGTCCAAAAATCCGCGTTCATGGCATTGATTTTTTCCGGTCGATTGATCACCACCTGGGCGATCTTGTCGTTCAATTCGACCCGGAAGGCTTTGTAGTCGGACACGGCAGGCAACCTCTACAAACGGATAAGCAACGAATGGCCGCGCGCAGGCCATAGAAAAAAATTGTATAAATTAATATGCAACTATAACAAGCACGCCAAAAAAGTCGATGCCAGCCTCTGTGATGCAGGCCACGCCATCAACCTAACTAAGCTTTTGACAAAAGCCCTTAAACGATTGATCTAACTCGAGTCTGCTCAAAAATCATAGCACTGATTTCCGTAGTATTGAGCACTATAGAAGGCGTTCAGGGACAGATGCAATCCACCGTGTAGCAGCCCCCGCCCGCTCCTTCCTGCTGTTGCAGACCATGCACGTCGGCGTCGAAACCCGGGAAACTGTCGGCGAAGGTGCGGGCGAAAACTAGATAGTCGATGATCGAACGGGTCGCTTCGGTGAACCGCTCGCCGGGCATGATCAAGGGGATGCCGGGCGGATAAGGCACCAGCATCACCGCGGCGATGCGCCCTTGCAGCTGTTCGATGGGCACGGCCTCCACCTCGCCACGCACCAACTGGTTGTAGGCATCCGCCGGCTTTAGGGCGACTTCCGGCAGTACCGTGTACATGCGCTTCATCGACTTGGCCGTGGCATTGTCGCGGTAGCAGGCATGCAACTGGTCGCACAGGTCGCGCAGGCCCAAGCCCTGGTAACGCGTGCCACCCACCCTGGCGATGGAAGGCAGCGCCTCGTTCAAAGGCAGGTTGGCGTCGTAGTGACGTTTGAACTCCAGAAGCTCGGTAAGCAGGGTGCTCCACTTGCCCTTGGTGATACCCATAGAGAACAACACCAGGAAGGAGTACAGGCCGGTCTTCTCCACCACCAGGCCACGCTCCCAGAGAAACTTGCCGACCACCGCCGCGGGGATGCCCCGCTCGCTCAAGGCGCCTCCGGCCGTCAACCCCGGGGTTACCAGGGTGACCTTGATCGGGTCGAGCAGCACATAGTCGTCGGCGATATCGCCGAAACCGTGCCAGTCGGCCCGCGGCGCCAGCAGCCAGTCCTGGGTGGCCACCCGATCGGTACCGGCGGCCAGCGGCGGCTGCCAGATGCTGAACCACCAGTCGTCAGCCGCCAGACTCTGCTGCAAATTGGCCAGGGCGCGGCGAAAACTCAGCGCCTCGTCGAAGGTTTCCTGGATCAACGAACGTCCGGCCGGACCTTCCATCATGGCCGAGGCCACATCCAGCGAGGCGATGATGCTGTACTGCGGAGAGGTGGAAATATGCATCATAAAGGCTTCATTGAAGCGGTCGCGGTCCAGCTGGCGGGTACCGCCGTCCTGCACATGGATCATCGAAGCCTGGCTGAAGGCCGCCAGTAACTTGTGGGTCGAGTGGGTGCTGAACACCAGCGGGCCCTCGGGCGAGGTGCCCATGCCATAACGCCCGGCATAGAATTCGTGGAACGCCGCATAGGCGAACCAGGCCTCGTCGAAATGCAGCACCTCGACGCTGTCGCCCAGGGTCTGCTTGACCAGCTCGGCGTTGTAGCACAGGCCGTCGTAGGTCGAATTGGTGATCACCGCCAACTTGACCATGGCCCCGGTGCTGCCGAGCGTACGACCGCGGGCCAGGGGGCTGGCGTCTATCTTGGCCTGGATCGCCTCGCGGGTGAATTCGCTCAAGGGAATCGGCCCGATGATGCCCAGCTCGTTGCGTTCGGGCGAGAGGTAGAGCGGGATAGCGCCGGTCATGATGATCGAATGCAGGATCGACTTGTGGCAGTTGCGGTCCACCAGTACCAGATCGTCGCGCCCGACCATGGAGTGCCAGACGATCTTGTTGGCCGTAGAGGTGCCATTGATCACGAAATAGGTGTGGTCGGCGCCGAAGTTGCGCGCCGCCCGGGCCTCGGCCTCGGCCAGGGGCCCGGTATGATCGAGCAGCGAGCCGAGTTCTGGTACCGAGACCGAGAGGTCCGAACGCAGGGTGTTCTCGCCGAAGAACTGATGAAAGGCCTGCCCCACCGGGCTCTTGCGGTAGGCCACGCCGCCGCCGTGACCGGGCGTGTGCCAGGAATAGTTGGATTGCGCCGTGTGCTGCACCAGGGCCTTGAAGAACGGCGGCAGCAGGTCGTCCAGGTAGTTGCGCGCGGCGCGCGCCACCTGCCGGGCCAGGAAGGGCACGGTGTCCTCGAACAGGTAGAGAATGCCGCGCAGCTGGTTGAGGTCGGCCATGGCTTCGGCCGGCGCGTGCTCGATGGTCACCTGCTCGCCCAGGGCGAAGATCGGCAGCTTGGGTGCGCGTACCCGCGCCACGCGGATCAGCTCGACCATGTCCTGCAACAGATGGCGGTTTTCCCCGGCGCCCTCGGCCGCCACCAGGATGCAGGCCAGGCCATGGTGGGTCGAGGCGACGATACGGCCTTCGGCCGAGCTGGCTGAAGACAGGATGGTAAAGCCGTCCTGCTCCAGCTCGCGGGCGATTTCGCGCACCCGATCACCGGCCACGGTGTCTGCCTTTATATCGCGGTGCACGATGAGCACGGGAAACTTGAGGTCTTTGTACATACGGGCGCTCTGATGATGACGGGCCTTCCGTCTATGCCCTCAGGTTAGAGGCTCGCCCGAACAGGCGTAACCCCCGCAGCGTCAGACTGTACGAAAAGGTCGCATGAACGAAGCCGAAGCCACGCAGCGCCGCGAGAACGGTGTAAGCAAGCGTGCTGACGAAGCCTTGATAGCGCGCAGCTTTACATCCCCGGTCCGCTACGGGGCCACCGGCTGTTCCAGCTGGGTCCAGAGCGCCGGAGCGCCAGCGGCTTTTTCGATCAACGCCAGACGGGCCAGGTGTTCGGCCAGCTCGACCTCACTGGCGCGGATCACCCGGGTCGGCGCGCGCTCGGCCGGCAACCGCCGAATGTCGCTGGCCTCGTTGCCGGAGCGGGTGTTATCGCCATCGGAGGCATTGCCGGCCAGGGACAGACTGGTCTGGCCGCCAGTCATGGTCAGGTAGACGTCGGCCAGGATTTCGGCATCGAGCAAGGCGCCGTGCAGCACGCGACCGGCATTGTCCACGCCGTAGCGCTTGCACAGGGCATCCAGGTTGTTGCGCTGGCCGGGATGGCGCTCGCGCGCCATTAGCAGGGTGTCGAGTACCGAACAGTGCTCGGTGATATCGGCTCGCTGGGTCTGGCCGAGCAGGGCGAATTCGTTGTTGATAAAGCCGATATCGAACGCGGCGTTATGGATGATCAGCTGGGCGTCTTTGATGAACTCGAAGAACTCATCGGCCACCTCGCGAAAACGCGGCTTGTCGGCGAGGAATTCGTTGGTGATGCCGTGTACCGCGATGGCGCCCTCGTCGCTCTCGCGATCCGGCTGCAGGTAGACATGGAAATGCCGCCCGGTCAGGCGCCGGCCGATCAGTTCGACGCAGCCGATCTCGATGATGCGGTGACCGTCGTTGACCGGCATGCCGGTGGTTTCGGTATCGAGTACGACGCTACGGATCATGCTTTCTGCCTTCTACTTAGGACTGCCGGTATAGCCGGGCTTCATTCAACGCTTCAGTTCACTGACGCCGCGATTGGCCAGCTGGTCGGCGCGCTCGTTGCCCGGGTGTCCGGTATGCCCGCGCACCCACTGCCAGGAGACCTGGTGCCGACCAACCTGCTCGTCCAGCTGCTTCCAGAGGTCGGCGTTCTTCACCGGCTGCTTGGCGGCGGTTTTCCAGCCGCGCTTCTTCCAGTTCGGCAGCCATTCCTGCATGCCGCGCATCACGTATTCCGAGTCGGTGACCAGGCGCACTTCGCACGGCCGCTTGAGCTCTTCCAGGGCGCGAATGGCCGCGGTCAGTTCCATGCGGTTGTTGGTGGTATCGGCTTCGCCACCCCACAACTCCTTCTCCACGCCCTTGAACAGCAGCAATGCCCCCCAGCCGCCGGGGCCGGGATTACCCTTGCAGGCGCCGTCGGTGAAGATTTCGATTTGTTCGCTCATGGTTTTGTCTTATTTCTCGGAATCACGCCGGCTGACCTTGGCCACCGGCAGCGGCATCAGCTTGCCCATGGGCACGCGCTGAACCTGACGCAGCGGGCGCAAACCGACCACCAGCTTGCGCGCCACCAATAGATAGAAGCCCGCACCCGGCATTTGCCAGGCCTCGCCCCAGCCCTCCAGCCCGGCCAGACGCGCTTGCCAGGCCTTCGAAGCCAGCGGCGGACGATAGCACCCGAAGCGACGTTTCTCCAGCGCGAAGCCCAGCAGGTGCAACCAATCGCTGACTCGGCTCGGGCCGATGCAACGCGCCTCGCCCAAGGCATCCCGGGCGAACAGATGACGCAGTCCCCAGGCGCTGCGCGGGTTGATTCCGACGATCAGCAGGTGTCCGCCAGGCCGCACGCTGCGCGCGGCTTCGCGCAGCAGCCCATGGGGCGACAGGCAGAAATCCAGGCCATGCTGCAGCACCACCACGTCGGCCGCCGACTCGGTCAGGGGCCAGGCCTGCTCCTCGCAAACGATTTCCACGCCCGCCAGAGGCGCCCCCATCCGCACACTGCGCTGGATCTGCCGCGCGCCCGGCGGTTCGTCGGCCGGCGGTCCGTAGTGCACCAGATAACCCCCGAAATAGCGCGCCAGCTCGTCCTCCAGCACGCGCCGTTCCTCTTCCAGCAACAGCTGACCGAGGGAGGAGGCGAACCAACGGCGCGCGCTCTCGGTCAGGGTCAGCCACTGCGGATCGGCTTGGGCAAAGGCATGATCGGTCATAGGACTCTCCTGCGGGGCCAGGCGGCCGCCCCAAGGGGCGTAACACTGTCTAAGATGCACCATTGTTTTGTGCTTAGGAAACCCGCCATGTTGCAAATCGACGCCCTGCCCGCCTTTACCGACAATTACCTGTGGTTGCTGCAGGACAGCGTCCGTCGACGCTGCGCGGTGGTCGATCCCGGCGATGCCGCACCCGTGCTGGCCTGGCTGGAGGCTCATCCGGACTGGCAGCTGGGCGACATCCTGATCACCCATCACCATCCCGACCATACCGGCGGCATCATGGCGCTGAAGAATGCAACCGGCGCCCGGGTGCTGGGCCCGGCCCGGGAGACGATTCCCGGCCGCGACCAGGCCCTGATGGAAGGCGACTGCGTCGAGGTACTGGGGCTGGAGTTTCAGGTATTGGAAGTGCCTGGCCATACCCTGGGGCATATCGCCTATTACCAGGCCCAGCAGGCCGTGCTGTTCTGCGGCGACACCCTATTCGCCGCCGGTTGCGGCCGCCTGTTCGAAGGTACGCCGGCGCAGATGTTCGATTCCCTGAGCCGTCTCGCCGCCCTGCCCGAACAGACCCAGGTGTATTGCACCCACGAATACACCCTGAGCAACCTGCGTTTCGCCCAGGCGGTCGAGCCGCAGAACCCGGCCATTGCCCAACGCCTGGAAGAGGTCACGCAGTGGCGTGCGGCCGGACGCATCAGCCTGCCCTCGTCCCTGGCCCTGGAGCGGCTGACCAATCCCTTTCTGCGCTGCACCGAAGCTGCGGTTAAAACCAAAATCGCTGAACGTAACGGTGAGCGACCCCGCAAGCCGGGTGAGGTATTTGCCGACCTGCGCGCCTGGAAAGATGTCTTCTGAATGAGCGGCAGCGCACCTGCAGGTGCGCCGAAACTTGACCCCTCGAGGCTCGCTTCCTAGAATCGCCCATCTTTCCGGTCAGGATGCCTCCCCTCGCCAATGTCGCCATCTGCGCGCAGCACCCTGAACCCGGTCATATGGCCCCGCAGCATCCGCCTGCTGGTTGCCCTGCTCGCCCTCGGTCTGGCTGGTTGCCAGAGCGTGGGACACAACGCGCAAGACACCCCCGGCCACGACACCGACCTGGCTGTCGGCCTGCAACCGCAACCGCAGTGGCTGCCCGAAACGCCGGAGTTGCCTGAAGTCCCCAAAGACATCTGGGAGCGCATGCGCGAGGGGTTCGTCCTGCAGGACGCCATCGGCATCAACCCGCGCATCGAGCAGCAGCGCCTGTGGTTCGCCAGCAACCCGTCCTTTATCCAGAAATGCAGCGAACGCAGCGGGCCCTATATCCATTACATCGTCGAACGCCTGCATGAGCGCAATATGCCCATGGAGCTGGCGCTGCTGCCGATGATCGAAAGTGCTTACAATCCCCTGGCCTACTCACGCAGCCATGCGGTCGGACTGTGGCAGTTCATTCCCTCCACGGGCCGTCATTTCAATTTGCGCCAGACCAGCTGGTACGACGGGCGCCGTGATATTACCGCCTCGACCAACGCCGCCATGAGTTACCTCAGCCGCCTGCACGAGATGTTCAATGGCGATTGGCTGCTGGCCCTGGCCGCCTACAACGCTGGCGAAGGCACGGTCAGCCGGGCCATTGAACGCAACGAGAAACTGGGCCTTCCCACCGACTACTGGAACCTGCCGCTGCCCAAGGAGACCCAGGACTACGTCCCCAAGTTACTGGCGCTGTCGCAGATGGTCATGGCGCCGGATGCCTACGGCGTGAACCTGACGCCGGTGGCCAACGAGCCCTATTTCGAGAGCGTGGTGATCGACCAACGGATAAACCTGTCGCGGGTCGCCGCCCTTGCCGACCTGGATGAAGACGAGCTGTTCCTGCTCAATCCGGCCTTCAAGCAGGGCATTACCCTGGATGGTCCTCAGCACCTGCTGGTGCCAACCGACAAGGCCGAACTGCTGACCGCCAACTTGCTGCTGATGGAACCCGAGGAGCAAGTGGACTGGCAGCAGTACCGGGTACGCGCCGGCGACAGCCTGCATACCATCGCCAACCGTCATCACCTGACAGTCAACACGCTCAAGGACATCAACCGGCTGACCGACCACAACCTGAGTATCGGCCAGGTGCTGAATATTCCGGCCCAGCCCGGCCTGAGGCCCAGCGAACCGTTATTCCAGGCGGCAACCGCCACGCCGCCTCGCACCTACTGGGTCAAGCAAGGTGACAACCTGTGGCAGATCGCCAAGGACCATGGCCTGAAGGTAAATGACCTGCAGCGCTGGAACAAGCTGTCCAGCAAGGGTCTGAAGGTCGGGCAAAGCCTGGCCTTGCAAGGCAACACGGCATCGTCCTCCAGTGCCGGCGAACGCGAGGCGGTGACCTATTACCGCGTGCAGCGGGGCGATTCACTGTACCTGATCGCCAAGCGCCTGAAGATCGAGATGGCGCACCTGCAACGCTGGAACCCGCGCAGCGGCCGCGACCTCAAGCCCGGCCAGACCTTGACCCTGCGGCTGCCCCGCTAGCAGGCCGCTGAAAAACTACCTACGTTGGCAATACTGCGTTAAAAACAGGCTCGGAATGCTCATTTACAGCATGTAAACTCCGCTTCCTCGCCTGTTTTTGCCTTGTCTTGCCTGCCTCGCCTACGTTTTCAAAGGTCTGCTAGGGTTAGCGTGGTTTGCTCATGGCCTCCAGGCAGCGCCCGGTCAGTTGGGTGAAACGCTGAAACGCCACGAACTGTTCATGCTTGAGGGCTCGCCCGGACAAACGGCTGTCGGCATAGATCACGCCTATTTCCCGGGTGCCGGCGCGCAAGGGGGCAATAAAGAACATGCCCAGGCCCAGAGATTTGCGCAGCGGTTGGGTCACCAGTTCGTTAAGGCTGTAACTGGCCGGCACACCCATCCACAAGGCTTCCTTGTTGCGCAGTACATAACTGAAGATATGCGGCTGTTCCGGTTGCTCAGCCGGCAGGATGAACTCGCTCAGCCAATGCTGCGTGCCCTCGCCGACCACCCGCTTGGCTCGAAAACGCGTGTGCTCGTCGGACAAGACAGCCAGCATCACCCGCTCCAGCCCGGCCCCCTTGTGCAAGCCCTTGAGCAAGGTCTCGAGCACCAGTCCGATATCGCCCTGCCTTGATACCATCAACCCCAGGTCTTGCAACGTCTCCTGCATCAGCATCAGGTTCGGTTGCAACAGGCGCGCCTTGCGCTCTTCCTGCAACAGGCGAATCTGTTCGGGATCGGTGGTGGGAATTAGCCGGCAGAGTTTACTGGCGCCAAAGGTGGCGGCCACCTTGACCGCCTCGTCGGCACTGGCCAGCACCTGCTGCAGGGCATCCTCGCGCGACACTCCGATAAAATCGGCCATCTCCCCGATCAGTTTCTCCATCTCCTCGCAGTCCCAGCCATTCAGAGCGGCCGCGCTGATCTGCGCACCCAGGCTGACCGCGCGGGCGGACGGGTCCTTGTGACTGCCGTGGGCCAGGCTGACGGTTTCGTCGAGGTTCCAGGTTTTCACCAGTGCCTGGGTCAGCTGGCGGAAGCTGGTGCCCAACACCTCGCGCACCACCTCGTCGGCATCGACACCCGGCTGGGCCAGGGCACTGGCCAACTCGTCGGCCTGATCGCCACCACAGCCCCAGAACGCCAGCTCGCCCAGGTGGTAGAGCAGCGCCGCGATAAACACCTCCTCGGCGTGCCGCGACAGCACGTAACCGGCGATATTGCGTGCCTGGACCGCCGCATGGAAAGAGCGCGCGAGCAACTCCTGCAGCTGCTCGCGCGGCGCGCCGCTCAGCAGCCCGTCGATCAGGCTCACCGACAGGCCAATCTGGCGCACGGTGTCGAAGCCGATCAGCACGATGGCCCTGGAGATGGTGCGGATAGTTTCCTGTGAGGGGTTGTAGTAGACGCTGTTGCCGATGCGCAGCACCTTGGACGTCAGCGAAGCATCGCGTAGCAGCACATTGGCCAGTTGCTGTACCGAAGATTTTTCAGCCTGGGCCAGGCGATGCAGGTCCTGCACCACCGACGACAGGGCCGGAAGCTCGGCTTGGTTGAAGCGATCGATCCAGGATTGCAAACCGTGACTGCGTGGCCCCAAGATGAAAACCTCATTCAATATAGGAAGGCTGTTGTTAAAAGCATGGCACAGATAGCCGAAGCCCTTGGCCTTTTTCCTGCCCATACAAGCTGTTACTGTACTGCTCCAGACGCCCTGACAAGCCGTTGAAAAATGTAGGCGAGGCAGCCGAGACCAGGCAAAAACAGGCGAGGAAACGCAGTTTACGAAGTGTAAATGAGCATTACTCGCTCTGCTCGCCCTGTGGGCCGCCTTGCAAACGTTCTCACTGCGTTCGCCCGAGCGTGTTTTTACGCCCTCCTTCTTTTCATTAAGAGGGGCCACGCAGGTAGTTTTTCAACAGCCTGCTCAAGGCCCCGCAAGCCGCCCTGGATCGGATCATAAGCCTGATGCATCCCCTCCTCCTGCTGCTCCTTAGCCTGGCCCTGAGCCTTCCCGCCGCGGCGGTTGTTAACGAAAGCCATGGCTACGCTCAGTTCGGCCAACTCAAATACCCCGCCAGCTTCACCCATTTCGACTGGGTCAATCCCACCGCGCCCAAGGGTGGCACGGCGCGGCTGATGGCATCCGGCACCTTCGATACACTCAATCCCTATACCTTCAAGGGTAGCAGCCCGGCCTCCACGGCGAATTTCCTGCAGTACGGGGTAAACGAGCTGAACCAGCCATTGATGGCTGGCACCGGTTCCTATGACCCCTCCGGAGACGAGACCGCCTCCAGTTACGGACTGATAGCCCGGTCGGTGGAGTACAGCGAGGATCGCAGCTGGGTGGTCTTCAACCTGCGGCCCGAGGCGCGCTTTCACGACGGCAAACCCATCACTGCCTTCGACGTGGCCTTCTCCTACCGAACCCTGCTCAAGGACGGTCATCCGCAGTACCGCACCAGCCTGCAGGAGGTCAAACGGGTCGATATCCTCGACCGACACCGCATCCGCTTCGTCCTCAAGCGCGCCGGCAATCCGCTGTTGATCCTGCGCTTGGGCGAGCTGCCCGTGCTGCCTCAGCACTACTGGAAAGACCGCGACTTCAAGGCCACCACCTACGAGCCGCCGCTCGGCAGCGGCCCTTACCGTATCACCCAGGTGCAACCGGGCCGACGCCTGGTGTTCGAGCGGGTCAAGGACTGGTGGGCTAAGGACCTGCCGGTCAACCGTGGCAAGTACAACTTCGACCGGGTCGAAGTGGAGTTCTACCGCGATAACACCGTCGCTTTCGAGGCCTTCAAGGCCGGCGAGTTCGATTTCTATATCGAGCACCAGGCGAAGAACTGGGCCAACGGCTATCACTTTCCGGCGGTTAAACGGGGCGAGGTGATACGTGCGCAAATCCCCCACCAGATTCCGACCCAGACCCAGGCGCTGTTTATGAACCTGCGCCGCGCGACCTTTGCCGAGCGCTCGGTGCGCGAGGCCATGGGGCTGATGTTCGACTTCGAGTGGACCAACCGCACCCTGTTCAACAACGCCTACCGCCGCGCCCAGAGCTACTACCCCAACAGCGAGTTTGCGGCGGTGGGCAAACCCGAAGGGGCCGAATGGCTGCTGCTCTCGCCTTACCGCGAGCAACTGCCGGAGCCTTTGATCAAGGAAGCCTTTGCCATGCCCCGGACCGAGGGGCGCGGCATTCCCCGGGAAACCCTGCGCCGGGCCTTGGGCCTATTGGGCGAGGCGGGCTGGAAACTCAACGGCCAGCGCCTGGTCAATAGCCGCGGCGAACCGCTACATTTCGAGATCCTGTTGGTCAATCCGAGCCTGGAGCGCATCCTGCAGCCTTACAGCGAGAACCTGGCAAGCATTGGCATCGAGGTCAACCTGCGTACCGTCGACCGCGCCCAGTACAAGCAGCGCCTGGACCAGTTCGACTTCGATATGATCCTCCTGACCCTGCCGCAAACCCTCAGCCCGGGCCTGGAACAGTCCTTGTATTTCCACTCCAGCCAGGCCGCGCTCAAAGGTGGCAAAAATTATGCGGGCATCAGCCACCCGGTGGTCGACCACTTGCTGGAAACGCTGTTGAACGCCAAGACGCGCGAGCAACAGATCGCGGCCACGCGCGCCCTGGATCGGGTGCTGCTGTGGGAGCATTACAGCATCCCTAACTGGTACATCGACCATCACCGCCTGGCGTACCGCAATCGATTCGACTTCCTCACCACGCCGCCTTATACCCTGGGGCTGCGCAGCTGGTGGATTAAGCCCACGGAGAACGCTCAATGATCAAGCGCCCCTTGCGCTCGCTGTTTCAGCTCGGCCGTGCCACTGTGCTGCTGGGCCTGGCGAGCCTGGCCCAGGCCGCCCCGCAACACGCCCTGACCCTGTACGACGAAGCGCCCAAATACCCGGCGAACTTCAAACACTTCGATTATGTGAATCCGGACTCGCCCAAGGGCGGCGTCTTTCGCCAGGCTGGCTTCGGCAGCTTCGACAGCTTCAATCCCTTTATCAGCAAGGGTGTCGCCGAGGAAAATATTGGTCAGATCTACGACACCCTGACCCGCCATGGCCTGGACGAACCCTTTACCGAGTACGGCCTGCTGGCGGAAAAAATCGAGAAAGCTCCTGACAACAGCTGGGTGCGCTTTCACTTGCGCCCAGAGGCGCGCTTTCACGACGGCCACGCGGTGACCGCAGAGGATGTGGTCTTTACCTTCGAGGCGCTGCTCGAACACGGCGCGCCGCACTACAAGGGGTACTACGCCGACGTGGCCAAGGTCGTGGCCGAAAACAAGCTGAGCGTACGCTTCGACTTCAAACATAAAGGCAACCGCGAACTGCCGCTGATCCTCGGGCAACTGCCGGTGCTGCCCAAGCACTGGTGGGCCGAGCGTGACTTCAGCCGCGGCAACCTTGAGATTCCACTGGGCAGCGGCCCCTATAAGGTGGCCCAAGTGCAGCCCGGTCGGACGGTCCGCTATGAGCGGGTCAAGGACTGGTGGGGCAAGGACCTGCCGGTCAATCGCGGCTTCCATAATTTCGATCAACTGATCATCGACTATTACCGCGACAACACCGTGGCACTGGAGGCCTTAAAAGCCCGGCAGTTCGACTATATGGTCGAAACCAGTGCGAAGAACTGGGCCACGGCCTATGACACCCAGGCGGTCAAGGACGGCCGGCTGGTCAAGGAAGAGATTGCCAACCACAACCCCACCGGTATGCAGGGCTTCGTCTTCAACACCCGCCGGCCTCAATTCCAAGACCGCCGGGTACGCGAGGCGCTGGGCCTGTTGTTCGATTTCGAATGGGCCAACAAGCAGCTGTTCAACGGGGCCTATAGCCGCACCCACAGTTATTTCGACAATTCCGAACTGGCCTCCAGCGGCCTGCCCAGCCCTGCCGAGCTGAAGCTGCTCGCGCCGCTGCGCGCGCAGATCCCTGCCCAGGTCTTTACCGAGGCTTTCCAAGTTCCGGTCACCGACGGCAGCGGGATCATCCGCGACCAGCAGCGCCGCGCCTATCAGCTGCTGCAGCAGGCCGGCTGGCGGGTGGAGGGCGACCGCATGCTGGATGCCGAGGGCAAGCCAGTCAGCTTCGAATTTTTGCTGGCGCAACCCGAGTTCGAACGGGTGCTGCTGCCCTACAAGCGCAACCTGAACGAACTAGGGATCGAACTGGTGATCCGCCGGGTCGATGTCTCCCAGTACGTCAATCGCCTGCGCTCGCGGGATTTCGACATGATGGTCGGCGGCTTCGGCCAGTCCAATTCGCCGGGTAACGAACAGCGCGAATACTGGCACTCCAGCAGTGCCGACAACCCCGGCAGCCGCAATCTGATCGGCCTGAAGGAGCCGGCCATCGACAGCTTGGTCGATGGCCTGATCGGCGCCGATTCGCGCCAGAGCCTAATCGATTACACCCATGCCCTGGACCGGGTGCTGCTTTGGGGCCATTACGTGGTGCCCAACTGGCATATCAAGACCTGGCGCGTGGCGTACTGGGATCATATCCAGCACCCCGAGGTGACCCCGCTCTACGACATCGGTACTGCCACCTGGTGGGCCAAGCCGACGGCGACACCGGCGGCGCCCGAAATCTCAGACGTGGAGCGCTGAGATGCTGGCCTATATCCTCCGGCGCCTGTTGCTGATCATTCCCACTCTGCTGGGCATCCTGCTGATCAATTTCATCATCATCCAGGCCGCCCCGGGCGGGCCGGTGGAGCAGATGATCGCCAAGCTGGAGGGCTTCGATGCCGCCGCGGGCGGCGCCACCGGGCGCGTTTCCGGCGGTGGTTCCGAGGTCGCGGTGGGCGGTTCCAGCTACCGCGGGGGCCAGGGCCTGGACCCCGAACTGATCGGCGAGATCGAGCGCATGTACGGCTTCGACAAGCCGGCACCCGAACGCTTCTGGATCATGTTGACCAGCTACCTGAAGCTGGATTTCGGTGAGAGTTTCTTTCGCGATGCCAAGGTCACCGAGCTGATTGTCGAGAAACTGCCGGTGTCCATTTCCCTCGGGCTGTGGAGCACCCTGCTCACCTACCTGATTTCCATCCCACTGGGCATCGCCAAGGCCACCCGCCATGGCAGCTCGTTCGATGTCTGGACCAGCTCGGCGATCATCCTCGGCTATGCCATCCCCGCCTTCCTGTTCGCCATATTGCTGATCGTGTTGTTCGCCGGCGGCAGCTACTACGACTGGTTCCCGCTACGCGGCCTGACCTCCAACAACTTCGAAGAACTGAGTTTCCTCGGCAAGCTGCTGGATTATTTCTGGCACCTGGCGCTGCCGGTGACCGCACTGGTGATCGGTAACTTCGCCACCCTGACCCTGCTGACCAAGAACAGCTTTCTCGACGAGATCAACAAGCAATACGTGGTCACCGCGCGGGCCAAGGGCCTGACGGAAAGCCGGGTGCTCTACGGCCATGTGTTCCGCAACGCCATGTTGCTGGTGATCGCCGGTTTTCCCGCCGCCTTTCTCGGCATCTTCTTCACCGGTTCCATGCTGATCGAGGTGATCTTTTCCCTGGACGGCCTGGGCCTGCTGGGCTTCGAATCGATCATCAACCGCGACTACCCGGTGGTGTTCGGCACCCTGTTCATCTTTTCCCTGTTCGGCCTGATCATGAAGCTGATAAGCGATGTCACCTACACCCTGGTCGATCCGCGGATCGACTTCGAAAACCGGGAGGGTTGAGTATGCAGCTCTCCCCCCTCAATCGACGTCGTTTCGCCCTGTTCAAGGCCCACAAGCGCGGCTGGTGGGCGCTCTGGCTGTTTCTCGGGCTGTTCGGCCTGAGCCTGGGCGCCGAACTGATCGCCAACGACAAGCCGCTGGCGGTGCGTTATGACGGTGACTGGTATTTCCCGGTGTTCAAGCGCTACCCGGAAACCGCCTTCGGCGGCGAATTCCCCCTGCAGGCCAATTACAAGAGCCCCTATATCCGCGAGCTGATCGCCGCCAAGGACGGTTGGGTGCTCTGGCCGCCCATTCCCTTCAGCTACTCGAGCATCAACTACGACCTTCAGGTGCCCGCCCCGGCGCCGCCTTCGGCGCAGAACTGGCTGGGTACCGACGACCAGGGCCGCGACGTGCTCGCGCGGGTGATCTACGGCTTCCGCATCTCGGTGCTGTTCGCCCTGATCCTCACGGTATTCAGTTCCATAGTCGGGGTCTTCGCCGGCGCGCTGCAAGGCTTCTACGGCGGCTGGGTCGACCTCTTGGGGCAGCGCTTTCTGGAGATCTGGTCGGGGCTGCCGGTGCTGTTCCTGCTGATTATCCTGTCCAGCTTTATCCAGCCGAACTTTTGGTGGCTGCTGGGCATCATGCTGCTGTTTTCCTGGATGAGCCTGGTGGACCTGGTGCGCGCCGAATTCCTCCGTGGACGCAACTTGGAGTACGTGCGGGCCGCACGCGCCCTGGGCATGCAGAACGGCGCGATCATGTTTCGCCATATCCTGCCCAACGCCATGGTCTCCACCATGACCTTCATGCCCTTTATCATCACCGGCGCCATCGGCACCCTGACCGCCCTGGATTTTCTAGGTTTCGGCCTGCCGCCCGGCTCGCCGTCCCTGGGCGAGCTGGTCGCCCAGGGCAAGTCCAACCTGCAGGCGCCCTGGCTCGGGATCAGCGCCTTCGTGGTGCTGGGCCTGATGCTGACCCTGCTGGTGTTTATTGGCGAGGCCGCCCGCGATGCCTTCGACCCGAGGAAATGAGATGAACCCCTCATCCGATAAAGGCAACCTGATCGAGGTCCGTGATCTGGCCGTCGAATTCACCATGGGCGATCAAGTGGTGCGCGCCGTGGAAGGCGTCAGTTTCGATATCCGCAAGGGCGAGACCCTGGCCCTGGTCGGGGAAAGCGGTTCCGGCAAGTCGGTGACCGCCCATTCCATCCTGCGCCTGCTGCCCTACCCCCTGGCCCGCCATCCCTCCGGCAGCATCCACTATGCCGGCCAGGACCTGCTCAAGCTCGACACCGAGGCCCTGCGGCGCATCCGCGGCAACCGCATCGCCATGGTCTTCCAGGAGCCCATGACCTCGCTGAACCCGCTGCACAGCATCGAGAAGCAGATCAACGAGGTGCTGACCCTGCACAAGGGGCTGAGCGGCAAGGCCGCCACCCGCCGCACCCTGGAGTTGCTGGAGCTGGTCGGCATTCCCGAGCCGCACACCCGGCTCAAGGCCTACCCCCACGAACTGTCGGGCGGCCAGCGCCAACGGGTGGTGATCGCCATGGCCCTGGCCAACGAGCCAGAACTGCTGATCGCCGACGAACCGACCACGGCGCTGGATGTGACCGTGCAGCTGAAGATCCTCGAATTACTCAAGGAATTACAGGCCCGCCTGGGCATGTCCCTGCTGCTGATCAGCCACGATCTGAACCTGGTGCGACGCATCGCCCAACGCATATGTGTCATGCAGCACGGACGCATCGTCGAACAGGCGTCGTGTACAGAACTGTTCCGCGCGCCGCAGCACCCCTATACCCAGGAGCTGATCGGCGCCGAGCCCAGCGGCGATCCGGTGGACAACCCCATCGGCCCACCGCTGCTGGAGGTCGATGACCTCAAGGTCTGGTTTCCGATCAAGAAGGGCCTGCTGCGGCGTACGGTGGATCATGTGAAAGCGGTGGATGGCATCGACTTCAGCCTGCTCCAGGGTCAGACCCTGGGCATAGTCGGCGAGAGCGGATGCGGCAAGTCCACCCTGGGGATGGCGATCCTGCGGCTGCTCGGCAGTCAGGGCGCCATACGCTTTCAGGGCCAGACGCTGAACGGCCTGTCGCAGCAGGCCATTCGCCCACTGCGTCGGCAGATGCAGGTGGTGTTCCAGGACCCCTTCGGCAGCCTCAGCCCGCGGATGTCGGTCGGGCAGATCGTCGGTGAAGGGCTGGATATCCACAAGATCGGCACGGCTGCAGAGCAGGAACAGGCAATCATCGACGCGCTGGTGGAAGTCGGCCTGGATCCGGACACCCGGCATCGCTACCCCCACGAGTTTTCCGGTGGGCAACGTCAGCGAATCGCCATTGCCCGGGCCCTGGTGTTGAAGCCGGCGCTGATCCTGCTGGACGAGCCGACGTCGGCCCTGGACCGGACCGTGCAGCGCCAGGTGGTGGAACTGCTACGGCACCTGCAGGCCAAGTACAACCTGACCTACCTGTTCATCAGCCATGACCTGGCGGTGGTCAGGGCTTTGAGCCATCAGCTGATGGTGATCAAGCAGGGCAAGGTGGTGGAACAGGGTCCGGCGGAGGGTATTTTCGCCGCACCGCAACACCCTTATACCCGGCAGTTGCTCGAGGCCGCTTTTATGGCCCCGGTCGCTGCGGACTAAATCAGAAAAGGAGCAACACATGGGTTTTCTCGCCGGTAAACGCGCCCTGATCGTCGGCGTCGCCAGCAAATTGTCCATCGCCTCCGGCATCGCCGCGGCCATGCACCGCGAAGGCGCCGAACTGGCCTTCACCTATCAGAATGAAAAGCTCAAGAAACGGGTCGAAGAATTCGCCGCCGGCTGGGGCTCGGGCCCCGAGCTGTGCTTCCCCTGCGATGTGGCCAGCGACGAGGAAATCGCCGCGGTGTTCGAGGCCCTCGGTCAGAAATGGGACAGCCTGGACATCATCGTGCATTCGGTCGGCTTCGCCCCTGGTGACCAACTGAACGGCGACTTCACCGAAGTCACCACCCGCGACGGTTTTCGCATCGCCCACGACATCAGCGCCTACAGCCTGGTGGCACTGGCCAAGGCCGGCCGGCCACTGATGCAAGGCCGCAACGGCAGCCTGCTGACCTTGTCCTACCTGGGCGCCGAACGCACCATGCCCAACTACAACGTCATGGGCATGGCCAAGGCCAGCCTGGAAGCCGGCGTGCGCTACCTGGCTGGTAGCCTGGGCCCTGAAGGCACACGGGTCAACGCGGTCTCGGCCGGACCGATCCGCACCCTGGCGGCCTCGGGCATCAAGAGTTTCCGCAAGATGCTCGCCGCCAACGAGAAGCAGACGCCGTTGCGCCGCAATGTAACAATCGAGGAAGTGGGCAACGCCGGCGCCTTCCTCTGCTCCGACATGGCGTCGGGCATCAGCGGCGAAATCCTCTACGTCGACGGCGGTTTCAACACCACCGCCATGGGGGCCATGGACGAAGAGTGAGCAATCGCTGAAACAAAAAAAGGCCGCTGATTAGCGGCCTTTTTTATGGGACCCAGCGCGTTAGAAACGCTCGATCTTCGCCTGCGCTTGCAGCTGGGCGCGGAACGCGGCGAAATCCTGCTCACCACTGCGCGAGGCCAGGAAGCGTCGGTACATGACCTTCTCCTCTTCGGCCAGGGCGGTTTGTGGCTCGCTTACACCTTTGAGCTGCAACACCACGAAGTCGCCATTGCCCAAGGTGACACCGGCCACGCTCGGCTGTTCGGCCGACTCAGGCTTGGGCATGCGGAATACCGCCTGCAACACGGCGGGCTCGACGCCTTCCTGATCCCGTGCAGCGGCTTCCACCGCTTTCCAGCTGTACTCGCCGGCGGCCGGCTTGCCTTCGCGCAAGCTGGCCACCAAGGCCTCGCCACGGGCTTTCACCGCTTCGCTCGCGCGCTCGCTGATCAGCTGTTCGCGGATGCGTGTGCTGACCTGATCCAGCGGCAGCTGCTCGGGCTTGAGGTGGGTTTTGACCCGTACCACCACCACGGTATCGGGATCCAGCTCGATGCTCGCGCTGTTGCTGCCGTCCTCCAGCACTTCGGGGCTGAAGGCGGCCTCCAGGACTTGCCGATTGGCCGTCAGGCCCTCACCGCCCTGGCGGCCGATGGGCGCGCTGGTCTGCACCGTCAAGCCGAGCTCTTGAGCCGGCTGTGCCAGGTCGGACGCCTCGAACGCCAGGTCTTCCAACGACTTGGCGGCCTCAACGAAACGTTGCTCGACCTGCTGGAGTTTCAGGTCGCGCTCGAGCTTGTCTTTCAAGCTGGCGAAACTCGGGACTTCCGGCGACTGCACGCCCAACAACTTGATCAGGTGCCAGCCGTACTGGCTCTGTACCGGTGCCGAGACTTCGTCCTGCTTGAGGGCATAGAGCGCCTCTTCGAACGCCGGATCATAGACACCCGGACCGGCATAGCCCAGGTCGCCGCCATTGGGCGCCGAGCCGGGATCCTTGGAGAACTCCTTGGCCAGCGCGGCGAACGACTCGCCTTTTTCCAACCGCTGCTTCAAGGCCACCAATTGGGCTTTGGCCTGCTCGTCGTTCAACTTATCGTCCACTTCCAGCAGAATGTGCGCGGCCTGACGCTGTTCGGACAGGTTAGCGATTTCCTGTTCGTACTGCTTCTGCAACGCGCCGTCCTCGACCGTGACCTGATCGAAGAACGACTCCTTCTTCAGCTCGACATATTCCAGCACCACCTGCTCGGGGCTCAAAAACTGGTCGAGGTGGCCTTCGTAGTAGGCCTTGATATCCTCGTCGCTGATCTTCACCGCCGCGGGATCGGCCTTGAGCGTCACGGAAGTGAAATCACGGGTCTGCTTTTCCAGACGAGCGAATGCCTGTACTTGCTCGTCGGTGATGAAACTGCTGCCCGAGAGACCGGCACGCAGTTGCGCAACCAGCATTTCCTCTTCGAGCATCTGACGAAACTGCAGGCGGGTATAACCCATCTGGCGGATCACTTGATCGAAGCGATCCGCACTGAAGGCGCCATTTTCCTGAAACTCGGGCAGTAGCACGATCTGCTGGTCAAGGGCCTGTGGAGAAAAGGCGAAATCGGCATTGTTGGAGGCCTGCAGCAACAGCGTGCGCTCGATCAAGCCGTTCAGCGCGGCGTCACGCAGCATTTTATCGTCCAACAGCGAAGCGTCGAAGTCCTTGCCCAAACGCTGCAGCAATTGCCGGCGTTGCATGTCCGAAGCCTGCGCCACCTGATTCAAGCCAATGGCCTCGCCATTCACCTCGGCGGCATTCTGGCTGTTGCTGGTACCGCTGATAATTGCGTCGAAGCCCGTCAGCGCCATCAGCGCGACGATGACACCGATAATACTTTTGGCAATCCAGCCCTGTGAATTGTCCCGGATGTTCTGCAGCATGCGTCCCCCAGAACGACTGCCGAGAATCGACAGCCGCGCAGCGTGGGTAAAACCTGAATAGAAGAAAGGCGCATCCGAGGATGCGCCTTCTCGTAACTGGCGGAGCGGAAGGCGTTCAAATCATGAACCCCGGTGTCGCAGACCGATGCTTAATCGGCTTGACTGCCGCTTCGCGACCAGATCGAGCCTTGGCCTGATCTGGATAACATCAAATCACTTAGTTGACGGCGTCTTTCAGAGCCTTGCCGGCTTTGAAACCTGGGATCTTAGCAGCAGCGATGCTGATCGGGTTGCCAGTCTGCGGGTTGCGGCCAGTACGAGCGGCGCGTTCCTTGACTGCGAATGTACCGAAGCCAACCAGTACCACGGAATCACCAGCCTTCAGAGCACCAGTAACGGATTCGATTACGGCATCCAGCGCACGGCCAGCTACAGCTTTCGGGATATCAGCAGATGCGGCGATGGCATCGATCAGTTCCGACTTGTTCACTCTAAGTCCCCTTATTTCTGTTGAGTTTGTTTCTTAATTATGGGTGTAAGCAAAACTGCGCCGTGTGGCCTGCCGACAAATGAGAGCCGCTTTATAACAAGGGCTCTAAAAATGTGTCAAGGAAGCCACTCGGCTAATGCGTGCTGATTCGCTCCTTGGAGTCAGACTCGCGCTTGTCATCCTGTGTCACCAGCTCCGGAGCCGCATCAGGCAAGGGCTCGGGGGCGTATTGCAGCGCAATTTGCAGGACCTCGTCAATCCATTTAACCGGTTTAATCTGCAGGTCCTGCTTTATGTTCTCCGGAATCTCCTTCAAATCCCGTACATTCTCTTCGGGAATGATCACGGTCTTGATTCCACCGCGGTGGGCCGCCAGAAGCTTTTCCTTCAGACCGCCAATGGCCAGCACCTGACCGCGCAAGGTGATCTCGCCGGTCATGGCGACGTCTGCCCGCACAGGAATCTGCGTCAGTGCCGAAACCAGGGCCGTGCACATGCCTACGCCAGCGCTGGGCCCGTCTTTGGGCGTAGCTCCTTCAGGCATATGGATATGGATGTCTCGCTTCTCATGGAAGTCCAGAGCAACGCCCAGGCTCTTGGCGCGACTGCGCACCACCGTCAGAGCGGCAGTGATGGACTCGACCATCACATCGCCCAGGGAGCCAGTCTTGATCAGCTGCCCCTTGCCGGGCACCACAGCGGCTTCGATGGTCAACAACTCGCCGCCCACCTGGGTCCAGGCCAGGCCGGTGACCTGACCGATCTGGTCCTCCACCTCGGCCAAACCGTAACGGTACTTGCGGACGCCGAGGAAGCTCTCCAACAGTTCCGCGGTGACCAGCACCTTGAAGCGCTTGGCCTGGGCGTGCTCCTTGACGGCCTTGCGGCAGACCTTGGCGATTTGCCGCTCGAGACTGCGCACCCCGGCCTCGCGGGTGTAGTAACGGATGATGTCGCGGATGGCTTCCTCGTTGAACTCCAGCTCGCCTTTCTTCAGGCCATTGGCCTGGGTCTGCTTGGGCGCGAGGTATTTGACCGCGATATTGATTTTCTCGGCTTCGGTGTAACCGGGAAGGCGGATCACCTCCATGCGATCCAGCAAGGGCGCTGGAATATTCATGGAGTTGGCGGTGCAGATGAACATCACGTCGGACAGGTCGTAGTCGACCTCCAGGTAATGGTCGTTGAAATTGTGGTTCTGTTCCGGGTCCAGGACTTCGAGCAGCGCCGAGGCCGGATCGCCCCGCATGTCGTTGCCCATTTTGTCGATTTCATCGAGCAGGAACAGCGGATTGCGCACGCCGACCTTGGTCATCTTCTGGATCAACCGACCCGGCATGGAACCGATATAAGTGCGCCGGTGACCGCGGATTTCCGCTTCGTCGCGCACACCACCCAAGGCCATGCGCACGAATTTGCGATTGGTCGCATGGGCGATGGATTCAGCCAGCGAGGTCTTGCCCACGCCGGGCGGCCCTACCAAGCAGAGTACCGGTCCCTTGACCTTTTTCACGCGCTTCTGCACGGCGAGGTATTCGAGGATCCGCTCCTTGACCTCTTCCAGGCCATAGTGATCGGCATCCAGAATGCCTTCGGCCTTGGTCAGGTCCAGACGCACTTTGGTCTCGGCCTTCCACGGCACATTGACCAGCCAATCGATGTAGGAGCGCACCACGGTGGCTTCGGCGGACATCGGTGACATCTGCTTGAGCTTGTTCAGCTCGACGTGCGCCTTGGCATGGGCTTCCTTGGAAAGGCCGGCATTCTCGATGCGCTTTTTCAGCTCCTCGAGCTCGTTATGACCTTCCTCGCTGTCGCCCAGCTCTTTCTGAATGGCCTTCATCTGCTCGTTCAGGTAGTACTCGCGCTGACTGCGTTCCATCTGTTTTTTGACACGGCCGCGGATACGCTTTTCGACCTGCAGCAGGTCGATTTCGGCATCCAGCAGGGCCAGCACATGCTCGACCCGAGCCGAGAGGTCGGTGATCTCGAGAATGTCCTGTTTCTGCTCGATCTTCAGCGCCATGTGCGCGGCCATGGTATCGACCAGACGCCCGGGCTCGTCGATGCTGTTGAGTGAGGACAGCACCTCGGCCGGCACCTTTTTACCCAGCTGCACATACTGCTCGAACTGGCTGAGCAGGCTGCGAACGAACACTTCGGATTCGCGCTCCAGCGCATCCTGCTCCTCGATCAGGCTGACCTCGGCGCGGCAATGCCCGTCGACCTCGATAAAGCGCTCGATAACACCACGCTGCTCACCTTCGACCAACACCTTGACAGTGCCGTCGGGCAACTTCAGCAGTTGCAACACTGTGGCCACGGTACCGACACGGTAGAGCGCGTCTTCACCGGGATCGTCATCGGCCGGGTTCTTCTGAGCCAGCAAGAGGATTTGCTTGTCGCCGGTCATCGCGGCCTCGAGGGCCTCGATGGATTTCTCCCGCCCAACGAACAGCGGAATGACCATGTGCGGATAGACCACGACATCGCGCAATGGCAAGAGAGGCAGTTCGATGGTTGTCTTCATCATTTAGGCCCTACGACGGCCAGATGGCCTTGAACAGATGGGGATACCCGAATCAAGATGGGGGCAAGCCTCGGAAAAAACAAGCGTTGCGACCGTAAATACAAAGGGGCCCGCAGGCCCCTTGGTAAAGCGCTCGCAAGCCCGATCAGGCTTCCGGAACAGCCTTGGCTTTCGGCTCGTTGTTTTCATAAATCAACAACGGCTTGGAGGTGCCGGCGATCACGCTTTCATCGATCACCACCTTGCTAACTTCAGACTGCGAGGGAATCTCATACATGGTGTCGAGCAGCACACCTTCGAGAATCGAACGCAAGCCACGGGCACCGGTCTTGCGCTCCAGCGCTTTGTGCGCAACGGACTTGAGTGCGTCCGGTCGAAACTCCAGATCCACGCCCTCCATCTCGAACAGCTTGGCGTATTGCTTGGTCAAGGCGTTCTTCGGCTCGGTGAGTATCTGCATCAGCGCCGCCTCGTCCAGCTCGTCGAGAGTAGCAATGACCGGCAAGCGCCCGACGAACTCGGGAATCAGGCCAAACTTGACCAGATCGTCAGGTTCTACTTCACGCAGCGATTCACCGATCTTCTTGCCCAGGTCCTTGCTGCGTACGTCGGCATTGAAACCGATGCCACCCTTGGTCGAACGCCCCTGGATGACCTTTTCCAGACCGGAAAACGCGCCACCGCAGATAAACAGGATGTTGCGCGTATCGACCTGCAGAAACTCCTGCTGCGGGTGCTTGCGTCCACCTTGCGGGGGAACCGAAGCCACGGTGCCTTCGATCAGCTTGAGCAGCGCCTGCTGCACACCCTCACCCGACACATCGCGAGTAATCGAAGGGTTGTCGGATTTGCGCGAGATCTTGTCGATCTCATCGATATAGACGATGCCCATCTGGGCCTTCTCCACATCGTAATCGCATTTCTGCAACAGCTTCTGAATGATGTTCTCGACGTCCTCACCCACATAACCGGCTTCGGTCAGGGTGGTGGCATCGGCGATGGTAAAGGGTACGTTGAGCAGGCGTGCCAAAGTCTCGGCCAGCAAGGTCTTGCCGGAGCCCGTCGGGCCGATCAACAGGATATTGCTTTTGCCCAACTCGACATCGTCTTTCTTTTCGCGTTGATTAAGACGCTTGTAGTGGTTGTAGACCGCTACCGCCAAGACCTTTTTCGCACGCTCCTGACCGATCACATACTGATCGAGGATCGAGCTGATTTCCTTGGGCGCGGGAAGCTTGTGTGCACTGCTCTCGGCCTGGGCTTCCTGCACCTCCTCGCGGATGATGTCGTTGCACAGGTCGACGCACTCGTCACAGATAAAGACCGAGGGGCCGGCAATCAATTTACGTACTTCATGCTGGCTTTTGCCGCAGAAGGAGCAATAAAGCAGTTTGCCGTTGTCCTCGCCGTTGCGGGTGTCAGTCATTCGATCTATCCAATCCGGTAGGCTTGAAACACAAGATGGAGGCATTTACAGGCTTTTACAAGCCTGCAACGCATCGGAATATCATCACCGGGAGGCAGCTCAGAGCGCCGACCCAGCCATTTGACGCTTGCTAAGTACCTGATCGATAAGGCCATACTTCACTGCGACATCACCGCTCATGAAGTTGTCACGATCCGTGTCGCGAGCAATCACTTCGATCGGCTGACCGGTGTGGTCGGCCAGGATCTGGTTCAGGCGGTCACGGATGGTCAGGATTTCACGGGTATGAATCTCGATATCCGACGCCTGCCCCTGGAAGCCGCCCAGTGGCTGGTGAATCATCATGCGCGAATGCGGTAGGCAGTATCGCTTGCCTGCGGCGCCACCGGCCAGCAGCAAGGCACCCATGCTGCAGGCTTGGCCGATGCAGATGGTGGACACGTCCGGCTTGATGAACTGCATGGTGTCGTAGATCGACATACCCGCGGTCACCGAACCACCTGGTGAGTTGATATAAAGGTGGATGTCCTTGTCGGGGTTCTCGGCCTCGAGGAACAACAGCTGTGCGGCCACCAGATTGGCCATGTAATCCTCTACCGGGCCGATCAGAAAAATCACACGTTCTTTGAGCAGGCGCGAGTAGATGTCGTACGCACGTTCGCCACGGGCGGACTGCTCGATCACCATGGGCACCAGACCACCAGCGGCCTGAATGTCTTGCTGCATAAAAGGATTAAGAGACATGTCTTACGATCGCTCCCTTACTAGTCATGTCAAATACGCATAAGCCAGCACGAAGGCTGGCTTATGGTGTGCTCTACCTAAGGGGCGGTCAGGCTGCTTGCGCAGCTTCCGCAGGCTTGACCGCTTCTTCGTAAGAGACCTGTTTGTCAGTCACATTGGCCTTCTGCAGAACAGTATCCACAACTTGTTCTTCCAGCACAACCGAACGCACTTCGTTCAATTGCTGGTCATTTTTGTAGTACCAGGACAGCACTTGCTCGGGCTCCTGGTAGGCCGAAGCCATTTCCTGGATCATCTCGCGAACGCGCGCTTCGTCGGGTTTGAGCTCGAACTGCTTGACCACTTCGGCCACAATCAGGCCCAGCACGACGCGGCGCTTGGCCTGTTCCTCGAAGAGTTCGGCCGGCAGCTGCTCAGGCTTGATATTGCCACCGAACTGCTGCACCGCCTGCACGCGCAGACGATTGACTTCGTTGCCCAGCAGGAATTTCGGCACGTCGATCGGATTGGCGGCCAGAAGACCATCCATCACCTGATTCTTCACCTTGGACTTGATGGCCTGGCGCAGCTCGCGCTCCATGTTCTTGCGCACTTCGGTGCGGAAGCCTTCCAGGCCGCCATCCTTGATGCCGAACAGGGCGAAGAACTCATCATTGAGCTCAGGCAGCTTGGGCTCGGAAATGCTGTTCACGGTCACACTGAACTCGGCGTCCTTACCCGCCAACTCCAGGTTCTGGTAGTCGGCCGGGAACGTCAGGCTCAGAACGCGCTCTTCGCCGGCCTTGGCGCCGACCAGGCCGTCTTCGAAGCCCGGGATCATGCGCTTGGAGCCCAGCACCAACTGGGTCCCCTTGGCCGAACCGCCGGGGAACGCTTCACCGCCGACCTTGCCGACGAAATCAATGTTCAGCTGATCATCGGCCTGAGCGGCACGTTCGGCAGCTTCGAAGCGGGTGTTCTGCTTGCGCAGGATTTCCAGCATGTTGTCCAGGTCGGCATCGGCGACTTCGGCCTGCATGCGCTCGATGGCGATGCTGTCGAACGCAGCCACCTGAAACTCGGGGAAGACTTCGAACGTGGCGATGTATTCCAGGTCCTTGCCCTTCTCGAACACCTTGGGCTCGACAGCCGGATTACCGGCAGGGTTGAGTTTATGCTCGACCACGGCTTCGTAAAAGGTGGCCTGGATCAGTTCGCCCAGGGCTTCCTGGCGCGCCGAATCTTCGTAACGCTGACGGATAACGCTCATCGGCACCTTGCCTGGGCGAAAGCCCGGGACCTTGGCGCGACGCGCAGTCTGCTGCAGACGCTTGTTGACTTCGGTCTCGATACGCTCGGCGGGGACGCCGATGGTCATACGGCGTTCGAGGGCGGAAGTGCTTTCAACAGAAACTTGCATGGGTATTCCTCGTTGCACAGACGTTAGCCGGCCGTTCCCGGCCCCAGAATCAAGGGCATGCATTCTAGTGGGTCAAACCGAAGAAGTCACCCTAGAAGCGGGCAGAAACGGGAAGGGGTCGAGACATGCTCATAAGATGGTGCGGACGGAGAGACTCGAACTCTCACGCCTTGCGGCGCTGGAACCTAAATCCAGTGTGTCTACCAATTCCACCACGTCCGCGAGTAAAACCGTGAAGCAAACAAGCCAGGCAAAGCCTGGCTTGTTTTCGAAATATGGGGTGGACGATGGGGATCGAACCCACGACAACAGGAGTCACAATCCTGTGCTCTACCAACTGAGCTACGCCCACCATATTGCGTCTTTCTGCTTGCCCATCCAAGTAGCCGACTGGCGCACCCGGCAGGACTCGAACCTGCGACCACCCGCTTAGAAGGCGGGTGCTCTATCCAGCTGAGCTACG
>JAZKHB010000030.1:0-26490 GCA_040385585.1 Pseudomonadota bacterium
GCGTGGTCTGGAATCCAGTCCAGGCGCCTGCGTTCAGCGCGTGGATCGCGGCGGGATCGTCCGCATCCGGAATCTGGAGCAGCTCGAACCCCGGATCCGCTTTCAACGGCACCCAGGCACCTCCCACCTCGAGCATCATCTGGTTCTGCTCACGCACCTGCGCGCCATCCTGGTCGCGCTCGGCGAAGCCGAGCAGGTGGAAGACGACACCCATGCGCTGTTTCTCGAACGCTTCGACGAGTTGCTCGCGCAGCTGAACCAGGACCTCGAAGGCAGCCTGTACCTGGGCCAGGACCTGCTCAGCCAAGTGTTCCACCGCTATCCGCAGATCGCTCATCTGATGCCGCGCGACCTGCTGTGGTTCTTCGGCGGCGACTGCCTGCACTTTATGCCCGACGAGGAAATCGCCCTGTTCCAGGAGCTGGACGAACGCCGCTTCGCCGCTCTGGAGAACGGCATGGAATTCGACTGGAACCAGGAAAAGCAGCTGCTCAGCATGCCGGTGGACAGCAGCAAGCACTGATCTGAACGGTTCGATCACAGCCGCAAACAGCCCCAGGGGTCTTGAAATCTCCAGGGGCCTGTTGACACTAACATCGCGAGTCGCGTTGCAGCGAAGAAGAGTCCCAGGCAAGGCGCGGAACGCGGGCAATGGTCATTCCCTTGCCAAGGTTCGCAACGCCGAACGGGCCCCTTATTCGCGCAACCCGCAGGGTCGGATCTGTTTTGATGCGATTGGCGATTACTCGCCGTTCGTTTATCAGCACCCGACGGGGTGCCTCATGCTGGGTTTGGTTTCAAAACAGCTTCCGGCGCGGCCGTGCGGGTAGTGTCAACAGGCCCTATGGCCCAGGCGCATTGAGCTGTCATGCCCATGCCGCCCTGCGCATCACAGGCCGGGCTGTGACAAACCGGCCTTGGGCTTGAAGTACAGGGTCTCGCCGCGAGTAAGGTTGGCCAGGCTAAGGTGGTCCTTGGCCACTTCCGCTTCGATAGGCTCGCTCTGCCCGGCGATCTTGAGGGTCACCCGGGTGATGGCCCCGAGCGGGCGGATGTCGCGTACTTCGCCGGCTTGATGGCCTTCTTCTGCCTGGCGCGAGAGGTGAATCTCGTGGGGGCGGAACAGCACATGGGTGTCGTTGCCGATATACAGACGGTTGGCATCACCCAGGAAGTGATAGACGAAATCGCTGGCCGGCTTCTCGTACACCTCGCCCGGCGAGCCGATCTGCTCGACCACGCCCTTGTTCATCACCACGATGCGGTCGGCCACTTCCATGGCCTCTTCCTGATCGTGGGTCACGAACACGCTGGTCAGATGCACCTCCTCGTGCAGGCGCGCCAGCCAGCGGCGCAGTTCCTTGCGCACCTTGGCATCCAGGGCGCCGAAGGGTTCGTCCAGCAGCAGCACCTTGGGCTCCACCGCCAGGGCGCGGGCCAGGGCGATACGCTGACGCTGACCACCGGACAGTTGCTCCGGGTAGCGATCGGCGAGCCAGTCGAGCTGCACCAGATCGAGCAGATCGTGGACCTTCTTCTTGATCACATTCTCGTTCGGCCGCTCGCCCTTGGGCTTCATGCGCAGGCCGAAGGCGACGTTGTCGAACACCGTCATATGGCGGAACAGCGCGTAGTGCTGAAACACAAAGCCGACGTTACGGTCGCGCACATCGTGGCTGGACACATCTTCGCCGTGAAACTCGATGCTACCGCTGTCCGGGGTTTCCAGGCCGGCGATGATGCGCAGCAAGGTGGTCTTGCCGCAGCCGGACGGCCCGAGCAAAGCCACCAGCTCGCCGCTCTGAATATTCAGGTTGATATCGTTCAGCGCTTTGAACGCATGGAAGTTCTTGCTGACGTGAGAGATTGCGATCGACATGGACTTATTCCTCGCCAGCACTGGCTTTCAGGCGGTTGATACGTGACTCGCTCCACTGCTTGAGCAGCAGGATAAACACCGCCAGCAACAGCAGCAGGCTGGCGACACTGAAGGCGGCGACGTGGTTGTATTCGTTGTAGAGAATCTCCACATGCAGCGGCAGGGTGTTGGTGTAACCGCGGATATGCCCGGACACCACCGAGACTGCACCGAACTCGCCCATGGCCCGCGCGGTACAGAGCACCACGCCGTAGATCAGCCCCCATTTAATATTCGGCAGGGTCACGTGCCAGAACATCTGCCAGCCATTGGCCCCGAGCAGGCGCGCGGCCTCCTCTTCCTGAGTGCCCTGCTCCTGCATCAGCGGGATCAGCTCGCGAGCAACAAAAGGCACGGTGACAAACACCGTAGCCAGGACGATGCCCGGCAAGGCGAAAATAATCTGGATATCGTGCTCGCGCAGCCAAGGACCGAAGAAGCCTTGGGCACCGAACAGCAGCACGTAGACCAGACCGGCGATCACCGGCGACACCGAGAACGGCAGGTCGATCAGGGTCACCAGCAGGCTCTTGCCGCGAAACTCGTACTTGCTTACGCACCAGGCAGCGGCCACGCCGAACACCAGGTTGAGCGGCACCGAAATACCCACCGCCAATAGCGTGAGTTTCAAGGCGGAAATCGCATCCGCTTCGAAGATCGCGCCAAAGAAAGTGCCGAAGCCGTGCTTTAACGCCTCACTCAGCACGATAAACAGCGGCAACAGCAGAAACAGCGCAAACACCAGCCAGGCGCTGATGATCAGCAGCCGGCGACCGAGCACATTACCGCGTCGTACGGCGTTGGCCGAGGCTGACGCGCTTAGGGTTACAGATGACATGACGGCCTCCTCAGGATTTGCCAAGCTGGCGCTGCAGCAGGTTGATCAGCAGCAACAAAATGAAGGAGACCACCAGCATCAACACGCCAATAGCCGTAGCACCGGTGTAGTCGTACTGGTCGAGCTTGACCATGATCAGCAATGGCAGGATCTCGGTCTTCATCGGCATATTGCCGGCGATAAAAATCACCGAGCCGTACTCACCCACACCGCGAGCAAAGGCCAGGGAAAAACCAGTGAGCCAGGCCGGCAGCAACGCCGGAAGCAGCACATGGCGAAACACCTGCCAGGGTTTGGCGCCCAGGCAGGCCGCAGCCTCTTCGACCTCGCGAGGGATATCGGCCAGCACCGGCTGAATGGTGCGCACCACAAACGGCAGGGTGACAAAGGTCAGTGCCAGGGTGATGCCGATGGGCGTGTAGGCGATCTTGAAGCCCAGGTCGGTGGCGAACTGGCCAACCAGCCCACTCGGGGCATACAAGGCGGTCAGGGCGATACCGGCAACGGCGGTGGGCAAGGCGAACGGCAAGTCGATCATGGCCTCGATGACCTTGCGTCCTGGAAAGGTGTAACGCACCAGAGCCCAGGCCAGCAGCGTGCCGATAATGCCGTTGATCACAGCAGCGGCGAAGGCAGTGGCGAAGCTCAACTTGAGCGCCGCCTGCACCCGCGGCGCGGAAATGATGGCCCAGAATTCAGCCCAGGTGAGCTGAGCGGCGTGAACGAACATGGCACCCAGTGGGATCAAAACCAACAGGCTGAGATACACCAGGGTGTAACCCAGCGTCAGCCCGAAGCCGGGTATGACGGGGGAAGTACGACGAGACATTGTCTGTCCTTTTCTGCTTCTGCGTTGGAACGCTCAAATCAGCCCTGCTGCCGGTTTCATCCTTTTCGGCTGGCCTGCAACTGGGCCGACGCTCACACAACAAGGGCCGTAGGGTGGAAGTCGTTTTTTACTTCCACCAGCGACACCTCTACGGCAGTCGATGGTGGATCGTTGAAGCGTGATCCACCCTAGGTTCGCTCTTCGAGCTCACTGAGCCTGATAGATCTGATCGAACACACCACCGTCATTGAAGAACTTCGGTTGTGCGGTTTTCCAACCGTTGAAGTCCTTGTCGATGCTGACCAGCTTCAGGTCGGGGAACTGCTGGGTGAACTCGGCGGCGATTTTCTCGTTGCGCGGACGGTAGAAGTTCTTCCCGGCGATCCGCTGGCCTTCGTCGCTGTACAGGTAGTTGAGGTAGGCCTCGGCCACTTTGCGGGTACCCTTCTTGTCGACGTTTTCATCGACCACGGCCACCGGTGGCTCGGCAAGGATCGACAGGGACGGCGCAACGATCTCGAAGTTCTCCCCACCCTCTTCTTTCAGGGCCAGGAAAGCTTCGTTTTCCCAGGCCAGCAGCACGTCGCCGATCTGGTTGTTGACGAAGGTGATGGTCGAGCCACGGGCACCGGTGTCCAGCACCGGTACGTTTTTGTAGAGCTTCTCGACGAATTCCTGAGCCTTGGCTTCACTGCCGTACTTCTGCTGGGCGTAGGCCCAGGCGGCGAGGAAGTTCCAACGTGCACCGCCGGAGGTTTTCGGGTTCGGGGTGATCACTTCAACGCCCGGCTTGACCAGGTCATCCCAGTCCTTGATGCCTTCCGGGTTGCCTTTACGCACCAGGAACACGATGGTCGAGGTGTAGGGCGTGCTTGATTGCGGCAGGCGCTCCTGCCAATTTTCCGGGATCAGCTTGCCGAGCTTGTGCAGCTCATCGATGTCACCGGCCAGGGCCAGGGTCACTACGTCGGCGCGCAGGCCGTCGATGACCGCACGGGCCTGCTTGCCCGAGCCACCGTGGGACTGCTGGATGGTGATGGCTTCATTGCCCTGGGCTTGCCAGTGCTTGTTGAACGCGGCGTTGAATTCGCTGTACAGCTCACGGGTCGGGTCGTAGGACACATTGAGCAGGGTTTCTGCAGCGGCCACCGGGCCTGCAATCAGGGCACTGGCAAGGGCAGCGAGGGCAAAACGGCGAATGGACATGGTGCAGCTCCTAAAATTTTCGAGTGTGTGTTGGCTTTTTATTTAGGGGGTGGCGGTCAACAACGCATTCGCGGCAGACCACTGCAATACCGGTGTGTGCTCATGGTTTGTGCTCGGTTCATGCTCACACCCTCCGGTTGTCCAGTCGGGTTTTGAGACTCAGTGTTGGTTTAGCGGGTCAGGCGTTCTTGCCGGCCGGGGCCTGCAGGCGGAATTTTTCCTTGCGCTCGATCTGCACGACCTGGCCGTTGTGCACGGTGACTTCCACCGAACCGAATTTGAGCCCCAGCAGGGCTACCTGGATCTCGCGCAGGATGCTGGCTTCGTCCTGGCCTTCGAGGTTACGCAGGCTTGTAGTCATCTCTTTACTCCTTGGAAAAGCCCTGTGGGACCGGCTGGCACTAGCCGTCATCAGTGCTGCGAAGCGCATAGTAGGCAAACCTGAATATTCTTAAAAAGATTATTTAAGAACATTTATATTCTTTTTTTGCATATATAAAACACCGACCATAAAGATCAAAAAAGAATAAGCAAAGAATTTATTATTCTTTTTATGACTAGATTCAGTTGCCTACACTGCGGGCCATAGCAACCTGCGGGAGGCGCTGAGCATGCGCAATGAAGCGATCCGTTACCTGATAGTGCCGGGCTGGCAAGGCTCGGCCGACGACCATTGGCAAAGCCACTGGCAACGCAGCCTGCCCAACAGCGCCCGAGTGGAACAGGCCGACTGGCTGACACCGCGGCGCGAAGATTGGGTTGCCGAGCTGGGGCGTTGCATTGCCAGCGACCCGCGCCCCGTCCTGCTGATTGCCCACAGCCTGGGCTGTATCACCGTCGCCCATTGGGTGGCCCAGGCACCGGCTGAACTGCTGCGTCGCGCACGCGGTGCCTTGCTGGTGGCACCGGCCGATGTGCAGCGCGCCAACTGCCCTGCGGCACTGCAAGGCTTTGCACCCATTCCGAGCACCCCGCTGCCCTTCCCCAGTCAATTGTTGGGCTCGGACAACGACTGCGCCGCCAGCGCGGCACGCGTGATGGAACTGGCCCGTGACTGGGGCAGCGAGGTGAGCATCCTGAGCGGTGCCGGGCATATCAACGTGAAGTCCGGGCATCGGCAATGGGAACAAGGCTTTGCCTACCTGTATCGCTTGCAAAGCAGGATCGACCATCAGGCCCGCCGTCAGGCCTAGTGGCCTGTTCGACTGGCCAAACAGGCCACTGGATCCAGCGTTATTACCTGGCCGTGACGGCGAGACCCGGAGTATGCAATGAGTCGTTTTGAAGTGACCGGTCAGCCCTTGCTGACCTTTCCCGACGCGGAAAAAAGCCCGCTGAGTATTCGCGCGAAAGCCTTGGTATTCGTCGATGCCCGTTCCCTGCAGTTGCGTGATCAGGTCGAACAGCTGGCCGGACAGCCTCTACCGGTGCTGATCGAAGGTGAAACCGGAACCGGCAAGGAATTGCTGGCCCGGCATATCCACAGCGCCAGTGAACGCAGTGGGTTGTTCGTCGCCCTCAGCTGCGGCAGCCTGAGCGTCAAGCATGCCCAAGCTGAGCTTTTCGGCTATACCGTCGGCACCTATCAAGGTTCGCCCAGCAGCCGCGCCGGCTGGTTCGGCTCGGCCAACGGCGGCACCCTCTACTTGGATGAAATCGGCGACCTGCCGTTGCCCTTGCAGGCCGAACTGCTCAGTGCCCTGGAAACCGGCGAAGTACTGCGCGTGGGGGCCGGACAAGCCAGCACGGTGGATGTCCGGCTGATCGCCGCGACCAGTATCGATCTGGCCCAGGCCGTAAGTGCGGGTAAATTCAATCAGCGCCTGTATCACTACCTGGGCGATGGCCGTATACCCCTGCCGCCGTTACGCGAGCGGGTGGGCGATATCCTGCCACTGGCTGAATATTTTCTCGGTATCTACGCGCAACGCTTGAATCTGCCCTTGCCGATCATCGGCGAAGAAGCGCAGCAACGCCTGGAAACCCATGGTTGGCCGGGCAATACCCGCGAGCTGGAAAACGTCATTCATTTCGCTCTGCTGGTCAGCCATGGCGATGAAATCCTGGCTTCACAGCTGAATCTGGATGCACCGCTGACGAGCCTAAAAGGCATCGAAACCAGTCTGGGGCGGTTGCTTGCCCAGGCTGATCCGTCTGGCCTGCAGCAGCTGCTGCGCCTGTTGCAACACAGTGCTCAGCGTGTGGAGCGACGGCTGGCACTCGGGCGAACTGCAGACGCGTCCGCGCGACTGCAATGACAGACGTTCCACACTCTGCTCGGCGGCGTGCCTGACAACGTCACACCATAGGGTCGCCGCAGCAAACATACGCCCTCCTTTTATCAACCCGGCAAGGACCGAGCGGTCCAGTTCGGCTCGACCAACGTCAGTAGATAGTCCCAGGGGTAGATCCCCCGCCCATGGCCATCGTCGAACAGCAACTGCACGCCATAGCCCTGGGCCTTGATCGACGACAGGCGTACCCCCTCATTGACCAGTTCGATATGCCCGTGCAGGCGCGCCGCCCGACACTGGGCGCAGGGGCAGGCGGCGCGCAGCCGGGCATGACCGAGGCTCAGGTCACGGCCATCGGGCCACAGCAGGTGCAGCACCCCCTCGGCACGCTGATTGCGAATGGCGCTGGGGGCATTCATCCCACGGCCCTCTGCAGCTGCGCCAGAGCAATACGCACCGCCTTGCGCACTTCCGGATCGCTGTCCTGCTCGGCGGCCTGCAAGGCCGGCAGAGCCGCCGCGTCCGCCAGCTCGCCAAGCGCCAGGGCAGCCTCCTTGCGCAGGTTGCTGATGCCATGGCCCAGCAGCGTGACCAGGCCCTGCAGCGCACCCGTCACCCGCAGCTTGCCCAGCGAACGTGCCGCGCGCAGGCGTACCTGCCAGTAGCTGTCCTGCAGCGCGGCGATTAGCGCCGGCCCCGCCTCGCTCAGACCCACCTTGCCCAGGGTGGTGGCGGCCTCTTCACGCACCTGCCACTCGCTGTCACGCAGCGCCGCCTGCAGGGCGGGCAACACCGCCAGATCGCTGGCCAGGCCGAGTGCGCCGGTGGCGGCGCGGCGCACTTCGGTGTCCGGGTCGTCACTGGCCAGGCGCCCCAGCTCTGGCAGGGCATCCAGCTGTTTCAGCCAGCCGAGGATGCCCACCGCCTCGCGCCGTACAAAGGCATCGCTGTCCTGCAGGGCCTGGCGCGCCACCGGCACGCTGTCGGGCAGGCGCAGTTCACGCAAGGCACGCAGGGCGCTGCTGCGCACGAAGGCATCGACATGGCGGGCCCAAGGCAGGATCACCCGCCCGGCTTCCAGGCTTTTCACCTCACTGAGGCTCTGCGCGGCTGCGCCGCGCACCGCCTCATCGGCATCGGCCAGGGCGGCGCACAGAGCCGCCACCACCTCGGGCTCTTCCCAGGCTTCGAGCAGGCGGGCGGCCTCGGCGCGGACCTGGGCGTCGCTGTCGCGGCCCAGGGCCTGGGTCAGCCAAGGCAAACCATCAGGATCTTCAAGATCGGCCAGGGCAATCAGGGCAATACGCCGCACGCCGGCATCGCTGTCGCTGAGGCGCGGTTGCAGGGCCAGAATCTCGGGGTTGTCGCTGTGCAATTCAGTCATAGGGCAATTCGCAATGGCGGGAAGTCGGCGCTGGGCAGGCCCAGCGGGGTCAGGCGTGGCAGTTCGCGGCCTTCTTCATGGCGCAGCAACTCCAGGCAGTGGCGTTTGAGACGGACGAACTCCGGGCTGGTCAGCAGGCTGGCGTGCCGGGGGCGGGGAAATTCCAGGCGCAAGTCCTCGATAAAACGTCCCGGCCGTGGGCTCATCACCAGAATGCGGTCGGCGAGAAACAGGGCTTCGTCGATATCGTGGGTCACGAACACCACGGTGGTGCGGATACGCGTCCAGATATCCAGCAACAGCTCCTGCATCCGCGAACGGGTCTGGGCATCCAGCGCGCCGAAGGGCTCATCCATCAGCAGCAGGCGCGGCCGGTTGATCAGCACCCGGGCGATTTCCGCGCGCTGTTGCATGCCGCCGGAGAGTTGATTGGGCCAACGCAGGGCAAATTCCTGCAGGCCCACTAAACGCAAAAACTCGTCGGCCTGGCGCCGCCGCTCGGCCTTGCCCAGGCCTTGCATCTTCAAACCGAAGGCAACGTTGTCCAGCACGCTGCGCCAGGGCAACAGGGTGTGATGCTGAAAGACCATGCCGCGCTCGGGCGACGGACCCACCACAGCCTGGCCGTCGACGCGCAGCGTGCCAGCACTGGGCAGCAGATGGCCGGCCAGGGCGCCGAGCAGGGTCGACTTGCCGCACCCGGACGGACCGAGGATGCAGACGAACTCGCCCGGCTCGATGCCAAAATCCAGCGTTTGCACGGCCTCGAAGGCCTCTGCGCCCTGCCCCAGGCGAATGGACAACTGCTGGGCGTCGATGCGCCCCGGCTCGACCGCTTTCTCGTAGGCACTCATCAGCCTTTCCCCTTGATCCGGTACCAGGGTGTAACCCAGGCACCCAGCTGTTTGACCAGGGCACTGCTGCCCATGCCGAGCACGCCGATCAGCAGCATGCCGACGACGATGTCGGCGTAGTTCTGGATGGTGTAGGACTCCCAGGTGTAGTAACCGATGCCGAACTGCCCGGAGATCATTTCGGCGGTCACCAGGCAGAACCAGGAGGTGCCCATGCCGATGGCCAGGCCGGTGAAGATGCTCGGCGCCGCGCCCGGCACTATCACCTCGCGCAAGATCGCCAGGCGTCCGGCCCCCAGGCTGCGCGCCGAGGCAATCAGCCGTGGGTCGACACCTTCAACGCCATGAATGGTGTTGAGCAGGATGGGAAACAGCGCCCCGGTGAAGGTGATAAAGATCATCGAGGCTTCCGAGGACGGAAACATCAGGATGGCCAGGGGAATCCAGGCCACCGCGGGAATCGGCCGCAATACCTCCAAAGGCGGCAACAGGCTGTCTTCGGCCCACTTCGAGCGGCCGATAGCCAGGCCCAGCAGCACACCCACCAGCACGGCCAGCAGGTAACCGACAAACACTCGGCCCAGGCTGCTGGACAGGTGCGCAACCAGCTTGCTCGATTCGACCAGCGCCACGGCAGCATCCAGCACCGCGCTCGGCGTCGGTACGTAAGTGAAGGTGATCAGCCCCAGATTCAGACGCTGGGTCGCCGCCACATGCCAGAACAGCAGGCAGACGGCGAGCGAGGCCAGACGCAGGGGCCAGCGGTGTAATCGGCTCATAAAGTTCTCCACGACTGTGCCCGCCCCCCTCTGCCCGTATGGGCGAGGGGGAGCAGGACAGGTCTAGCGCTGGGCCAAGAGCTGCTGGTTGGCGCTGACGAAGTCCAGCGCGGTTCCGCCATGCTGCTGGGCGTAGGTCAGGGCCTGATCCTTGAGCAGGAAGGCACTGAGCTGGCCCTTGGCATCGCGCACGAACCAGGCCTGGTTGGCCAGAAGCTTGATACCGCTGTCGGCGGCCTGGGCGTAGATGGCGCGGATATCCTTGCCTTCTGCCTCCAGGGTGGCCAGCGCGCCCAGTGCCGCTTCCGGCGAGCTGTAATGGCGTACCTTGTCCTCGCCACGCACCCAGATTTGCGCCAGGCGCTTGACGTCGCTGATCGGCTTGCCGGTCAGCGCATCCTTGGCCTTGAGCGGCAGTGCGGCGTAGTTGGCCAGCTGCTTGTCGTAGTCCAGGCCGGACGCCTTGAACGCCGCGCGGATGTACTGGTCGTCAACGAACTTGTTCACGTCCAGGCCACGTTCGGTTTTCTTCAGCAGCTTGAGGGTCTCGATCGAGGTAGTCAGCGCCGTGCGGTATTCCGGCTTCCAGCTCAGGTCGCGGGTCTGCAGGCCGAGCGGGCCGTGGAACAGGTAGTTGACCTCGGCCTCGATGCCGGTGACCTTCTCGATCAGCTCGCTGTACTTCTCAGGCTCGGCGGCCAGCAACTGGTCGGCTTCGATGCCGGCGCGCAGGTAGGCGGTGACGATCTCCGGGTATTTTTTGGCGTAGTCGGCGTCTACCAGCGCGCCGTGGAAGGTCGGTGCCTTGGCTTGCGAGCCATCGTAGATCTTGCGGGCGAAGCCACGGTTGGGGAACAGCTCGGCGAACGGTACGAAGTCAGCGTGCGCCTCGATACGGTTGCTGCGCAGCGCCGAACCGGCGATTTCAGGGGCCTGGGCGATGATGCGCACATCCTTCTCCGGGTCCCAGCCCTGGGCGGCGACGGCGCGCAGCAGCATGCCGTGGGCGGTGGAGGCGAACGGCACGGAGATGGTCTTGCCTTTGAGCTCGGCCAGCGACTGCACAGCGGAAGACGCTGGCACCACGATGCCGTTGCCACTGCCCTGGGTGCTGCCGGACAGCACGCTGATAAACAGGCTGCGCTTGCCCGCCTCCAGATGGGCCACGCCGTTGAACGAACCGGGGAAGTCGGCCATGGCGCCGAAGTCCAGCTTGCCGGCGACCATTTCGTTGGTCAGCGGCGCGCCGCTGGTGAAGTTCTTCCACTCGATCTCGTACTGGGCATCCTGGTACTTGCCGTCTTTGGGCAGGTACTTGTCGAGCAGACCCAGCTCACGGATCAGCAGGCCGCCAGCGGCGCAGTTGATGGTGGTGTCCTGGGTGCCGATGGCGATACGGATGGTCTCGGCGCTGACTTGAGCCGAAGCGATGGCCAGCGCGAGGCCGGCAAGGGTGGTGCGCAGGAGCATGGGTAATTTCCCCTCGAATCATGGTTATGCAGACCAGGGAAAACTGCTGCGCTCGGTTAAGCGGCGTTTTCACGCGGTCTACTGGAGTCGTCTCCGCCATGCGGTGGGCTGGTGGGAAACGAGGGGTTGCTAGATCAGGCGTCCGGGGTGGCCGGATGGCTTTGAAGCAAAACGCAACGATCGCACGACGCGCGGTTCATAGCCTGGGTGGAGCACAGCCTGTAGGGCGGGTGAAACCCGCGCGGGTTGCACCTAGGCGGCCCTGCCCTACGGTTATTCAACGCAAGAGGTAGGGAATCTCCACCTTCACGGCGCCGGTCGGACAATCCGTCTCGCACGGCATGCAGTACCAGCATTCGTCGAAGGCCATATAGGCTTTCTGGGTCGCCGGGTTGATGGCCAGCAGGTCCATCGGGCAGACCTCCACGCAGACGGTGCAGCCCTTATGGGCGATGCACTTGTCTTCATCGACCGTTACCGGGGCATTGCTGCGAAAGAAGATTTCCTGGGGTTGATACGCCATTTCACACTGTCCTTGGAGCCTGCGGCTCTCGCGTTCTTTTGCGGTCCCGTCGGCACGCTCCGACGTCTTTGCGTAGGGTGGATGGCGCTTTTCCCATCCACCCAGGGTTTACTCGGTGCTGCCGGTGGAACCTAGGGTTGCGTCACGCCGCCGCCGTTTTTACCCGCAGCCGGTTGTAGGCCTGCTGCTCTTCGTCATCCAGCGGGATCAGGTAGGGCTCCACCGGTTTCTTGAAGCTGCTCATCACACCCTTTTCATCCTTCTTCAGGTGGGCGTGGCAGAACCATTCGGCATCGTTACGCAGCGGGTGATCGACCCTGTGGTGGTAAAGCCCCCAGCGGCTCTCGGTGCGGAACAGCGAGGCGCGCGCGGCCATTTCCGCGCAGTCGCGGATCACGCTGACTTCCAGGGCGCGCATCAACTCATGGGGGTTGTTGGCCTTGAGCTGGTCGAGGTCGCGTTGGATATCGGCGAAGCGGGTCAGGCCGATCTCCATCTTCTTGGTCACCTTGGGCGGCTGCAGGTAGTCGTTGACCATGCGCCGCAGCTTGTACTCCACCTGGGCCGGCGGCAGGCCATGCTCGCGCAGCAGCGGCGCATACACCCGCGCGCGCTCGGCCTCGATCTGCGCCGGATCCAGGCCGCTGTAATCGCGCCCGGCCACATGGTCCGCCGCGTTGCTGCCGGCAAACCAGCCGTAGGTAAAGGCCCCGAGCATGTAGTTATGCGGCACCGCAGCCATATCGCCGGCCGAGTACAAGCCCTTGACAGAGGTCTCGGCCTTTTCGTTGACCCACACACCTGACGCACTGTGGCCGGAGCAGAAGCCGATTTCGGAGATATGCATCTCGACCATGCCGGTGCGGTAATCGGTGCCGCGATTGGCATGAAACTGACCGCGGCTCGGGCGCTCGTTGCTGTGCAGGATTTCCTCGATGGTCTGGATGGTTTCCTCGGCCAGGTGATCGAGTTTGAGGAACACCGGGCCATTGCCCCCTTCGAGTTCCTGATGGAACTCCCACATCATCTGGCCGCTCCAGTAGTCGCATTCGATAAAGCGCTCGCCCTTGTTGTTGGCGGTGTAGCCGCCCAGCGGACCGGTGACGTACGCGCAGGCCGGGCCGTTGTAGTCCTTGATCAGCGGGTTGATCTGGAAGCACTCCAGATTGGCCAGCTCGGCACCCGCGTGATAGGCCATGGCATAGCCGTCACCGGCGTTGGTCGGGTTCTCGTAGGTGCCCATCAGGTAACCGGAAGCCGGCAGGCCCATACGCCCGGCAGCGCCGCAGCAGAGGATCACCGCCTTGGCCTTGATCACGTGAAAGTCCGCGGTACGGCAGTCGAAGCCCATCACCCCGTTCACCGCGCCGTCACTCGCGGTGAGCAGGCGCGTGGCAATCAGCCGGTTGGTGATCTCCACCCGCGCGCGCTTGAGCTGGCGATAGAGCACCTTCTTGATGTCATGGCCTTCCGGCATCGGCAGCACATAAGCGCCCATGTGGTGGACCTTCTTCACCGCATAGTCACCGGTTTCGTCCTTCTCGAACTTCACCCCCCAGCGATCCAGTTGCTCGATCGTTTCAAAGCTGTGGGTGGCGTAGGCATACACGGCGGCCTGATTGACGATGCCGTCGTTGGCCACGGTGATTTCCTTGGTGTACTGCTCGGGCGTGGCGTGACCGGGGATAATGGCGTTGTTCAGGCCGTCCATGCCCATGCTGATGGCGCCGCTGCGCTTGACGTTGGCCTTGTCGATCAGCAGCACGCGCAGCGCCTTGTTGCGCTCCTTGGCCTTGATCGCGGCCATGGGGCCGGCGGTGCCGCCGCCAATGATCACGATGTCGTATTCCTGCTCCAGGGTCTGATAGCTGCTCATTGCTGCGCGTCCTTCTGCCTATCGATGCGCAGGCGATACTGGAAGGCATCGCCGCGGTAGTAGAGGTGTTCGAAATCCAGGGGCGTGCCGTCAGCGGCGTGGGTCAGGCGCTCGATACGCATGATCGGCGCGCCCTCCTCGACCCGCAGCGCCTGGGTCAGCTCGCTGTCGGCCAGCACCGCGTCGATGGCCAGGTCGGCATGCCCCAGGGGGATACCGCAGTCGTTTTCCAGGATCAGGAAAATATCGCGGGTGGCCAGGTCGGCCTTCTCCAGTCTCTCGCCGACCGCCTGGGGCAGGTAGGTGATTTCCAGCGACACCGGTTCACGGTTGAGCAGGCGCACCCGCTTGATCTGCGTGACCAGGCTGCCCTCCTCCAGTTGCAGCCGTTCGGCCACCAGGGCGTTGGCCGGCACGAACTTGAAGCTGCGCAGGCGGTTGAGCACCTCGTAGCCCATCTGCGTCATCGACTCGGCCAGCCCTTGCAGGGTGCTGACGTTCTGGAAGGCCTTGGGCTTGGCGACAAAGGTGCCCTTGCCATGAATCTTGAAGATCAGCCCTTCCTTCTGCAGATCGCCCAGGGCCTGACGTACGGTGATGCGACTGACGCCGGACGCCTTGCCCAATTCGCTCTCGGACGGCATGCGGCTGTGCGGCGGATAAGTACCGTCGAGGATCCGCATGCGCAGCAGCTCCTTGAGCTGGCTGTACAGCGGGACGGTGGGAAGCGCGAGCAGGTGGGCCATGGGTAGAGTTCTCGTTCGGCACTTGTCATAACAAGTTGTAGAGAGACGATAACGAGTATAAGAATGATCAGTGAAATACTTTTATCGAATAAGCTTATGGCCTCGGGTCGAGCATCAAGCTATCGGCCTGTCACGCGGTTCGGCAGCAGAGCCTCGGCACCTGGGTTGGCGCGCAGCCAGTCACCGGTTATCACCCGATCGTCGAACACCACAGCCAGCACCTGCGGATTGTTTTTCGGCATACGCGGTGGTGGTCAGGTAATAACCTTGGTAATCGGCCAAGGTGCGCATCGGCAACTGCTGCTGGGCCCTTGCGAGATACTTCGGCGCGCTGAAGAGTCACCGGGTGGGGACGGCGATCTGTTGCAGGGGGCGGAGATCGAGGGGCATTCTCCGCCAGCTGGACGGGCTATCTACGGAAGTTGCGTAGATGATGCAACCATCCGGCGAATGGTCTGTTCGATGGGTATCTCCTGCGTACTTAACCCAGGCGGCCCCACCCCTCCTAGGTGCTACAAGGTGCTTGAGACTCCGGGGAGGCGTTGAGCGAGGTAGACGAAGGCGGCCTGCAGGGCGGCGGCCGGGCTCCTGGGTTGGAAGCCCAATTGCAAGCGGGCCTTGTCGGTTTGGTATTCCTGCTTCACGGCGTAGAAGGTGTGCACCTGGCTGCGGGTCAGGTTGGCCGGTTTTCCGCCCAGGCGCGCCAGCAGCTCGTCGAACCAGGCCACCGTCAGCAACAGCCATTTGGGTGCGACCGGCGGGGTCTTGTAGCCACCGGTTACCGCATTGGCCGCCTCGACCAGGGCGCCGAAATCCGACGAATGCTTATTGGCCAGGATGTAACGGTGCCCCGCCTGGCCCTTCTGCGCGGCCAGAATCGCACCCTGGGCGACATCACGGACATCGACGAAATTGAAGTGAAAGTTGGGGTCCAGCGGCACCTGCCGGGTGCGGATGGATTCGAGGAAACCCATGGTGTCGGTCAATTGCTGGGCATGCGGACCGACCATGGCCGAGGGCAGGATCGACACCATCCACAGCTGGTGCTGCTTGGCCAGCTCCCAAGCCTTCTGCTCGGAGAGGATCTTGGAGCGGTAGTAGGGGTTGCTCAGGTCCTGGTTCCACTGCCTGTCGTCCAGGGGCGTGCCGTCATGGCCGATGGCGGCGACCGAACTCACGTACACCACCTTCTTCACGCCCGCCTGGGCCGCGGCTTCCAGCACGATGCGCGTGCCCTCGAGGTTGGGCTCGACTATTTCCGCTTGTGGGTCCCTGGCCCAATGCTTGAACACCGCCGCTACTTGATAGAGCACATCGACCCCTTCCAGCGCCTTGAGCATCGCCGCCTTGTCCCGCAACTCGGCATAGACCAGCTCGCAGTCCAGGCCGGCAAAAGGCGCAGTATTGTTCAGGTCCCGTACCCCGGCCCTCACCCGTAGGCCCTGGGCCAGCAGCGCCCGGACCAGGTTATTGCCCAGATGCCCATTGGCGCCCGTCACCAGACATAGATCGCTCATCCCATCGCTCCTCATCCTGGCGATCCGGCAGGTGCCGGATCCGTCCATGGCGCAGAGCCTAAGGCCTGCCCCTAGGGGCAAGGTCAAGCGGGATGATCAGGAGGCCAGCAGCGCCAGGTCGGCCTTGAGTTTGATCAGTTCGCCATCCATGGCCTGGAGCCGGGCGATGCTGTCCTGGATTTCGGTGCGTTTTTCGTCGATCGCGCCCCGGGCGAATTCGACCGGGAAGGCGCCGCCGAGGCGCTTGTGCTCCATCAGGGGCGCCAGTTCGGCCAACTTGAAACCGAGCGTCTGGGCGCGTTTGATCATGCCGACGATGATCAGGTGGTGAGGGGTGTAGATACGGTAATTGCCCGCCCGCTCGGGTGGCGGCAGCAGGCCCAGCTCTTCGTAGAGCCGGATCGCCTTTCTGGAGGCGCCCGTCAGTTCGGCGATCTTTCCGATGTACATGCTGTTGACCTCCGGTTGTCTGGGTCGATCTGGCCTGTCCAGCGCTATTCCACATTCCACGCGCGCCGTTGCGCTGATTTTCGCGCGCCGACGCTAACCGAGCGGTGATGGTCCGGCAAGTAGCGGCGTGCAAAGTCAGGACTGGCAATCGTTTTATATTCTTTTATGTTATTACAAAATAAATAATAGTTATTTTTAGAAATTAAAAAGACCCCTTAGATTGCACCCAAGCCGTAAGCGGACCACCGCAGCGAGCCCGTAGTCGGGGCTCCGATTTGTGACTTGCCAAGACGAGACAGGCGCCATGACCGCCGTCCGAGCCCCACTGCAGCGCTATCCCACAACCGCACTGCATCTGGAGCCTTTCTATGAACACGTCCACCCTGGCCTGGGCCATCGCCCTGGGTCTGACCGCCCAGCAGGCCGGCGCCGCCGGTTTTATCGACGACAGCAAGGCGACCCTCGGCCTGCGCAATTTCTACATCAACCAGGACACCCGCAACGCGGATGCCAACACCCAGGAAGAATGGGGCCAGGGTTTTCAGTTCAACTACATCTCCGGCTACACCCAGGGCACGGTGGGCGTCGGCGTGGATGCCATCGGCCTGCTCGGCCTCAAGCTGGACTCCGGCAAGGGTCGCCACTACAACCCGGACTCCAGCAGATACAGCGGCACGGTGTTTCCCACCGATGAAAACGGCCGTGCGGTGGACGATTTCAGCAGCCTCGGCCTGACCGGCAAGGTGCGCCTCTCCAAGACCGAGGCCCGCCTCGGCACCCTGCAGCCCAAACTGCCGGTGGTGACCTTCAATGACGGTCGCCTGCTGCCGCAGACGTTCGAGGGCGGCCAGGTCACCTCCACTGAAATCGACAACCTGACCTTGGTCGGTGGCCAGCTGGAACATGCCAAGGGCCGCAGTTCCAGCAGCAACGAAGGCCTGTCGATCGGCGGCGCCAACAACGCCAAGACTGGCCAGTTCAGCAATACCTTCTACTTCGCCGGGGGCGACTACAAGTTCGGCAAGGACCTGATCGCGCAGTACTACTACGGCAACCTGGAAGACTTCTACCGGCAGCACGTCCTCGGCCTGACCCACAGCTTGGCCCTGGGTGAGGGCGCGCTGAAATCCGACCTGCGTTATTTCAACAGCGGCTCCGACGGCAAGAATGGCACCCTTGCCGGGCGTACCGAGGGCTACAAGAGCAGCGGCTACTGGGAGGCCGGCGACGCCGACAAGGGCGAAGTCGACAACCAGACCTGGAGCGCCCTGTTCACCTACAGCCTGAGTGGCCATGCCCTGAGCGCCGGTTACCAGCAGGTGTCCGGCGACAGCGCCTTTCCCTACCTCAACCAGGGTGATGGCGCCACGGCCTACCTGATCACCGACCGGCAGATCGGCAAGTTCGCCAGCGCCGGGGAGCGCACCTGGCTGGCCGAATACGGCTATGACTTTGCCAGTGCCGGCATCCCGGGCCTGAAGGCCACCCTCTCCTACCTGTCCGGCGACAGCATCGACAGTGCCGACGACGACAAGCAGGAATGGGAACGGGATTTTCGCCTCGACTATGCCCTGCAAGACGGTCCGCTCAAGGGCCTGGGCGTCTCCTGGCGCAACGCCAGCCTGCGTGGCAACGCGGTAGCCGACCAGGACGAAAACCGCCTGATTCTCAGCTACAGCCTGCCGCTGCTGTAAGGCTACACCACACTCCCCGATCCGTACCGGCCTGAGCACAGGCCGGTTTTATCCCTGTAACAGCTATGACCTGAAGTGCCCGTCCACGGGTCGACAGGCGACAACCCTAACCAGAGGAAACGACCATGGGCCTGTTCAATCTGCGTCGGGCGCTGACCGCCCTGTTTGTGGCGATTCTGCCTACCGGCGCCTATGCCGAAACACCCAAAGAAGTCCGCCTGGACTACGCCTATTACGCACCCACCAGCCTGGTACTCAAAGCGGAGCTGGCCTACCTGCGCGGCGAGGCCCTGACCGAGCTGTACCAATCCCACGCGCTCTGATTTGCATGTTCTCAAGCTGTAATTTTTACCGGGTGCAGGCCCGGTTTTTTTATCGAACCGCCCCAATCGGTTGGATAAACACCTTGGCGCACATAGCGGTGAAACGACGACCACGGCCAATCTTTAACTTGCCCAACAAGCCCATGCTTCAGCGGATTGCCATGCAGGTAATCGAGATGCTGGTGCAAGTCGCGCTCATCACGAATCAGGTGCTCCCAGAAACGAGGCTGCCACAACGTGCTGTACCCCTTGGCCAAAAGCCGTTCGTTCAGATACTCGGGCCGCATATAGGCGGGGCCACAACTGCGCGTGACGTGGCGCTTGAGCAGACGCCAGCGCGTAGAAAAGTCCGCGTCCCCTTCCGGCACAGTCCAGATGGCATGCAGATGGTCGGGTAGCAGTACCCAACCCCCAATGTGAAAGGGCAAGGTCTGCCGTACCTGAGAGATCCCTTCGCGCAGCGCGCTACGAATATCAGAGTGGGTCAGGATCGATTGGCGGTGGGCGGTCACTACTGTGAAAAAGTAGGTGCCGCCCGAAACGGCGGCGCGACGGTAATAGGGCATCACAACATCCGTGTAGTGGTGGGCGGGTCAGCGCAGTGTAGGTCAGCACGCGGGTTTCACCCGCCCTACGCTTTGGTCTGCCGTAGGGCGGGTGAAACCCGCGAAATGCGTATGAAAAAGCCCGGCACGTGGCCGGGCTTTTTATCTCGGGTACGGCTTACTGCGCGGTGTAAATCTGGTCGAACAGACCACCGTCCTTGAAGTGAGTGCTCTGGATTACCGGCCAGTCACCGAAGGTTTTCACCACGTTGAAGAAGGTGACTTTCGGAAAGCGGTCGGCGAATTCCGCAAGTATCACTGGATTGCGCGGACGCAGGTAGTTGTTGGCGGCGATGCGCTGAGCTTCGTCGGACCACAGGTACTTGAGGTAGGCCTCGGCTTCCTTGCGGGTGCCTTTCTTGTCGACCACCTTGTCGACCACCGCAACCGGTGGTTCGGCCTCGGCGGAAACGCTCGGGTAGACCACTTCGAAGCTACCGCGGCCAAACTCGCGGGCGATCATCTCGGCTTCGTTCTCGAAGGTCACCAGCACATCGCCAATCTGGTTCTGGATAAAGGTGGTGGTCGCCGCGCGGCCGCCAGTGTCGAGGACCGGGGCCTGCTTGAACAGTTTGCCGACAAACTCCTTGGCGGCTTTTTCGTCACCGCCTTTTTCCAGCACATAACCCCAGGCCGACAGGTAGGTGTAGCGGCCGTTACCCGAGGTCTTAGGGTTGGGCACCACCACCTGCACACCCTCTTTAAGCAGGTCAGGCCAATCCTTAAGGCCCTTGGGGTTACCCTTGCGCACGATAAACACGGTGGCCGAGGTGAACGGCGCGCTGCTGTTTGGCAGGCGGGTGGCCCAGTCCTTGGGTAGCAGATCGCCGTTGTCGGCGAGGGCGTTGATGTCGGTGGCCATATTCATGGTGATCACGTCAGCGGGCAGGCCGTCGATCACCGCGCGCGCCTGTTTGCTCGAGCCGCCGTGTGACATCTGCAACATCAACGGCTTGCCCCCTTCGGCCAGCCAGTGGTTCTGGAAGGCGGCGTTGTAGTCCTTGTAGAAGTCTCGCATCACGTCATAAGAGACGTTGAGCAGGGTCGCCGCCTGGGCGCTGGAGCCGAAGATCAAGCCGGCGACCAGCCACGAGAAAGGTAAAAATCGTTTCATCACGCGTCCTTTGAATAAGCTGTGCTGAGACTATAAGAGCGGTTTTTTATTCACTGAAAGAATAATTAGTTACGTGCTTATGCCTTTTCATAATCAGCACCGAAGCGGCTGGTTAAGCAGTGATATCACCCATCAAAGATCAAAAAGTTATAAACAAATCATTATTTATTCTTTTTAATATTTTACATTTCTGAGCATAGTAATCGCCACGCAACGGTTTACCCAAGGAGCCTGACCATGACCATCCGCCTGGGCGACATCGCCCCCGACTTCGAACAGGACTCCAGCGAGGGCCGCATTCGTTTTCACGAATGGCTGGGCACCCACTGGGGCGTACTGTTCTCTCACCCGGCCGATTTCACCCCGGTGTGCACCACGGAGCTGGGCTTTACCGCCAAGCTGAAGGAGCAATTCGCCGAGCGCGGCGTCAAGGCCATCGCCCTGTCGGTCGACCCGGTCGACTCGCACCTGAAATGGATCGAGGACATCAACGAAACCCAGAACACCCAGGTCAACTTCCCGATCCTCGCCGATGCCGACCGCAAAGTGTCGGACCTCTACGACCTGATCCACCCCAACGCCAACGACACGCTTACCGTACGTTCGCTGTTCATCATCGACCCGAACAAGAAAGTGCGGCTGACCATCACCTACCCGGCCAGTACCGGACGCAACTTCCACGAGATCCTGCGGGTAATCGACTCGCTGCAACTGACCGACGCCCACAAGGTCGCCACGCCGGCCAACTGGGTGGACGGTGACGAGGTGGTGATAGTGCCGTCGCTCAAGGATGAAGAGGAAATCAAGCAGCGCTTCCCCAAAGGCTATCGTGCCGTCAAACCCTACCTGCGCCTGACCCCGCAGCCGAACCGTTAAGAACCTGTTTACGATCTGCTGCGCGTCGGCCCTGCTGCGTTAAAAACCGGCTTGGAATGCTCATGTACAAAAGTACACTCCGCTTCCTCGCCGTGTTTTGACCAGCCGAAGGCTGTTACTAACGTAGCGCCTTGCAGGACTCTAGCTCGCGAGATCGTTAACAGGCTCTAAGCACTTGTTTGAAGGAGCCAGCATGTTGGTCGTATCCCTGGGCGGCAGCCCGAGCCTGAAATCACGCAGTACTGTCCTGCTCGACCGTGCCAGGCAGTGGTTGCAGCTGCGCGGCGTTGAAGTGGTCAGCTATCAGGTGCGTGATTTCAACGCCCAAGACCTGCTGTTCGCCGATTTCGGCAGCCCGGCCGTGCAGCACATGATCGAGCAGGTGGGGCGTGCCGATGGCGTGATAGTCGCCACGCCGGTCTATAAGGCCTCGTTTTCCGGTGCCCTGAAGACCCTGCTCGATGTGCTGCCCGAACGCGCCCTGAACCACAAGGTCGTGCTGCCCATCGCCACCGGAGGCAGCAGCGCCCATATGCTCGCCGTGGACTACGCGCTCAAGCCCGTCCTGGCGGCGCTCAAGGCCCAGGAAATGCTGCATGCGGTTTTTGCCGACGACGGCCAGATCGCCTACGGCGAAAACGGCGCCGCGGCGCAGCTGACACCGGCACTGGAGCAGCGCCTGGAAGAGGCCTTGCAGCACTTCCAGCAAGCCCTGGCACGCCGGCCGGCACCGATTGAACCGGGTGTACTGAACGATCGCTTGATCAACGCCCGCTGGAGTATCTGAAACACCGCGACACCCTGAATCCCACCTTACTCGCCCGCCAACGGGCAAGCAGGTCGCAACCCAACACCCCCACTCGTAAAGGAGAGCGCCATGCGCACTATCACTTTGCGTCGGAGTCTGGTCGCCCTGTTTGCCGCGGCCATTTCTTTCGGCGCCATTACCCAAGCACAAGCGGCATCTCAGGACAAAAGCGTCCTGCGGATCGGCTACCAGAAATACGGCACCCTGGTGTTGCTCAAGGCCAGGGGCACCCTGGAGAAACGTCTGGCCGACCAGGGCATCGAGGTCAAATGGACCGAGTTCCCCGGTGGCCCGCAATTGCTGGAAGGCCTGAATGTCGGCTCCATCGACTTCGGCACCACGGGCGAGGCCCCTCCCATCTTTGCCCAGGCCGCCGGTGCCGACTTGCTCTATGTCGCCCACGAGCCGCCTGCGCCGACCAGCGAAGCCATTCTGGTACCCAAAGACTCGCCGCTGACAGCGGTCGCCGATCTCAAGGGCAAGAGAATCGCCCTGAACAAGGGCTCCAACGTGCACTACCTGCTGGTTCGCGCCCTGGAAGAGGCCGGCCTTACATACAGCGACATCCAGCCGGTGTACCTGCCGCCCGCCGATGCCCGTGCCGCGTTCGAACGCGGCAGCGTCGACGCCTGGGTCATCTGGGACCCCTTCCAGGCCGCGGCGGAAAATCAGCTGCAAGCACGCACCCTGCGTAACGGTCAGGGCCTGGTGAATAACCACCAGTTCTACCTGGCGACCAAAGCCTACGCCGTGAAAAACCCGCACGTCGTTCAGGTGCTGATCGACGAGATACGTGGCATTGGCCAATGGACCAAAGAGAACAGCGCCGCGGCTACCGCCCAGGTTGCCCCGCTGCTCGGCTTATCAGCGGACATCACCCGCGTCGCGGTGGAGCGCCAACGCTATGGCGCGCAGCTGATCGGCCCTGAAGTCATAGAGGCCCAGCAGCGGATCGCCGACACCTTCAGCGACCTGAACCTGATCCCCAAACGCCTGGTGATCAAGGACGTGGTCTGGAGCGCGCCGACTCAGGCGGCCCCGGCCAAGGTCGCAACAGCCCAATAACCCTCGTAGCCCGGATGCAATCCGGGGCCAGCATCCCGAGATTCCCGGGTTCACCCGGGCTACGACGACTTTACAAGAGGAGCCCCTCCATGAGCTTGAATATTTTCTGGTTCCTGCCCACCCACGGCGACGGCAAGTACCTGGGCACCAGCGAAGGCGCGCGCGCCGTCGATCACGCTTACCTGCAGCAGATCGCCCAGGCCGCCGACCGCCTCGGTTTTGGCGGCGTATTGATTCCCACCGGGCGTTCCTGCGAGGACTCCTGGCTGGTGGCCGCCTCCCTGATTCCCGTCACCCAGCGCCTGAAATTCCTGGTTGCGCTGCGCCCGGGGATCATCTCGCCCACCGTGGCCGCACGTCAGGCCGCTACCCTGGATCGCCTCTCCGGTGGCCGTGCGCTGTTTAACCTGGTGACCGGCGGCGATCCCGACGAGCTGGCCGGCGATGGCCTCAACCTGTCCCACGCCGAACGCTACGAAGCCTCGGTGGAGTTCACCCGTATCTGGCGGCGCGTGCTGGAAGGCGAGGTGGTGGACTACGACGGCAAACATCTGCAGGTCAAGGGGGCCAAGCTGCTCTACCCCCCGATCCAGCAACCACGGCCGCCCCTGTATTTCGGCGGTTCTTCCGACGCCGCCCAGGACCTGGCCGCCGAACAGGTCGAGCTGTACCTGACCTGGGGCGAGCCCCCGGCCGCGGTGGCGGAAAAGATCGCCCAGGTGCGTGAGAAAGCCGCCGCCCAAGGCCGTGAAGTACGCTTCGGCATTCGCCTGCACGTGATCGTCCGGGAAACCAATGCCGAAGCCTGGGCCGCCGCCGACAAACTGATCAGTCATGTCGACGACGACACCATTGCCCGCGCCCAGGCTTCCCTGGCGCGCTTCGACTCGGTGGGCCAGCAGCGCATGGCCGCCCTGCATGGCGGCAGCAAGGACAACCTGGAAGTGTCCCCCAACCTCTGGGCCGGGGTCGGTCTGGTACGTGGCGGTGCCGGTACCGCCCTGGTCGGCGATGGGCCGACCGTGGCCGCGCGGGTCAAGGAATACGCCGCACTGGGCATCGACACCTTTATTTTCTCCGGCTACCCGCACCTGGAAGAGTCCTACCGGGTCGCCGAGCTGCTGTTCCCGCACCTGGATGTCAACCGCCCCGAAGTACCGGCCAGCACCGCGTATGTCAGTCCGTTCGGGGAAATGATGGCCAGCGACATACTGCCCAAGGCGGTCTCGGCCAGCTAAGAGCACCGGCGGGCTGGGTCGAACGGCGCGCCACCGCGAAGGCGCCCGTGTCCCCGTCCGGATGGTCAATGAAGAATCGAGGTAGCTATGAGTACGCGTGCAATCCATACACTGGCCGAGCGCCTGGCCCCCTGGGCCTTGCCCGTGGCCCTGCTGACGGCCTGGCAACTGGCGGTGATCGGCGGCCTGCTGTCCACCCGCATCCTGCCGGCGCCCAGCGCGGTGCTCAGCGCCGGCTGGGAGCTGTTGCGCAGCGGTGAACTCTGGACCCACCTGGCCATCAGCGGCTGGCGCGCCGGGATCGGCTTCGCCATCGGTGGCGGGCTGGGGTTGCTGCTGGGCTTTATCACCGGCCTGTCGACCTGGGGCGAGCGCCTGCTCGACAGCTCGGTGCAGATGATCCGCAACGTGCCGCACCTGGCGCTGATCCCGCTGGTGATCCTCTGGTTCGGCATCGACGAGAGCGCGAAGATCTTCCTGGTTGCCCTGGGCACCCTGTTCCCGATCTACCTGAACACCTACCACGGCATCCGCAACGTCGACCCGGCGCTGGTGGAAATGGCGCGCAGCTATGGTCTGTCGAGTTTCAGCCTGTTCCGTCAGGTGATCCTGCCCGGCGCCCTGCCCTCGATCCTGGTCGGCGTGCGTTTCGCCCTGGGCTTTATGTGGTTGACCCTGATCGTCGCCGAAACCATTTCGGCCAGCTCCGGCATCGGCTATCTGGCGATGAATGCCCGAGAATTCCTGCAAACCGACGTGGTGGTACTGGCCATTCTGCTCTACGCCGTGCTCGGCAAACTGGCGGATGTAGCCGCGCGCACGCTTGAGCGCATCTGGCTGCGCTGGCACCCGGCGTACCAAGTCAAGGGAGATGGACAATGACCGCGCTGCATACTCTAAAACGCGGTCTGCCGTTGGCAATCAAGGGGATTCACAAAGCCTTTGGCGAACGCGAAGTGCTGAAGAATGTGCAGCTGAACATTCCAGCCGGACAGTTCGTGGCCGTGGTCGGCCGCAGCGGCTGCGGCAAAAGCACCTTGCTGCGTCTACTGGCGGGCCTGGATGTGCCCAGCAAGGGCGAGTTGCAGGCCGGCAATGGCGCGCTGGAGACTTCCCGAAAAGACATCCGCCTGATGTTTCAGGACGCCCGGTTGCTGCCCTGGAAACGCGTGATAGACAACGTCGGCCTGGGCCTGAACGGCAACTGGCGACCCCGGGCACAGCAAGCGCTGGAAGCCGTAGGCCTGGCGGACCGCGCCCATGAATGGCCGGCGGCGCTGTCGGGTGGACAAAAGCAGCGCGTGGCCCTGGCCCGCGCCTTGGTTCATCAACCGCGCCTGCTGCTGCTCGACGAACCGCTGGGCGCATTGGATGCCCTGACCCGTATCGAGATGCAGCAATTGATCGAACGCCTGTGGCAGCAGCACGGTTTTACCGTGCTGCTGGTGACCCACGATGTCAGCGAGGCGGTGGCGATTGCCGACCGGGTGATCCTGATCGAGAACGGCCAGGTCGGTCTGGATATCGACATTGGCCTGTCGCGCCCGCGCCAGCGCGCCTCCACCCATCTGGCCGCCCTTGAGCAACAAGTGCTCAACCGGGTACTGGCCCTGCCGGAACTGCCGGCAAAAGCCGAACCCCTTTCACCCCTGCCCACGCAATTGCGCTGGGCACTTTAAGCCTTCAACAGCGACCCTTAAACCCAGGAGCAAACCATGACCATTAAAGCCATCAACGTACGCAACCAGTTCAAAGGCACCATCAAGGAAATCGTCGAGGGCGACGTGCTGTCGGAAATCGACGTGCAAACCGCCTCGGGCATCGTCACCTCGGTGATCACCACCCGTTCCGTGCGCGAACTGGAACTGGGCGTGGGCAGCGAAGTGATTGCCTTCGTCAAATCCACCGAGGTGTCGATCGCCAAGCTGTGAATGCTGTTAATCGAGCGAACGCAAAAAAGCCGCTCAATGAGCGGCTTTTTTGCGTATCTGGAGCGGGAAACGAGACTCGAACTCGCGACCCCGACCTTGGCAAGGTCGTGCTCTACCAACTGAGCTATTCCCGCTCGGGTTACATCTACAACTTTGAAAATGGCGTCCCCTAGGGGACTCGAACCCCTGTTACCGCCGTGAAAGGGCGGTGT
>JAZKHB010000031.1:0-10965 GCA_040385585.1 Pseudomonadota bacterium
ACTCGGCTACGAACCGAGCGGTCACAGGTTCGAATCCTGTCGAGTGCACCAAACAAGAAAAAAGCCTGCAGTGATGCAGGCTTTTTTTTGCCTTTTTTTCGCAACCTGGCATTGCGTTTCGAACCCCTTGTAGCCTCGTTGGCAGGCGCAACTTCCCGCTGCTAGCGCTTGCCCTTGACGCAGCCGTTCTCGTCGAAGTTGACCTGGCGGCTGCGACCCTCGGGGCTGCGGTATTGATAGCGAATCTGGCCGTTCTGGCTGCTGATCTTGTCCGGTTTGCCCAGGCTGCTTTCCACGTCCCTGAGCGTCATCCCGGGACGCACCTCCTGGCGAATCATCGCTTCGCGCCTTGCGCTGCCGCTCAGGCGGTTACCGCAGCCATCGTCCTGTTCGCCGACCACCACCAAAGGCGGATTCCCTTTGGCTGCTCGGCGCGTCTGCATGCGCTGCGGACTGGCCAGGGGTACGGGCTTGCCGCTGCCCGGACTGGGGTTGTGGGCATTTTGCAATGTCTGGCTGTGGCTGTTGGGGCAGCCCTGAGCGGTGAAGGTGATATGGCCGGCGCTGTCTTCGCAGCGAAAGACCGTGGCTGCCGGCAATTCCAGGGCGAGGCAGAGCGGGGTGGCGCAGAATGCGGCGCGCAGCGATCCATGCATGGTGGCGTCCTCCTTGACGGGTTCGACAAGCCTAGTCGTTATGGTTCGGTGCGCCAGCCTGGCCATGAACGCGACTTCGAGCAGTGCTCAAGTGTGCGATGCAAATGCTTGTTATTGGAACGGTTGTGCCGCATGCAAAGGCCTTGGGCGGTGTTATCATTTGTGCGTCAGCCCCGCCGGGGCTTGTGGAACCCACCATGGACTTGCCCAGTAGTTACGCAAAGCCGCGATTGTGCAATCACGCTGTAACTGATTGATCCCCCTTTGGCGTGCGCCGCCGCTGGGGGTGGAGTGCGCTATGACCGACGTCGAAATCAAGAAGCCACAAGAAAGTTTGCAGGACCGCCTGGCTCAGGTGGTCGAGCTGCTGCACCGGCACAAGCTGGTCGAAGACCTGACCCATCGCCAGGAGGGTCACCACCAGGCTCGGGTGGAAAACCTGGTGCACCGGCAGAACCTGGTCGAGTTGCAGCGCCGTCTTGACGACCTGCACTCTGCCGACATCGCCCATATCCTCGAAGCCCTGCCCCTGGACGATCGCCTGACGATCTGGCAACTGGTCAAGGCCGAGCGCGACGGCGATATCCTGCTGGAAGTCTCGGACTCGGTGCGCGAGACCCTGATCGCTGACATGGATGATCACGAGATTCTCGCTGCGGCCAAGGACATGGATGCCGACGAGCTGGCCGATCTGGCGTCGGAGCTGCCCCGCGACGTCGTTCACGAACTGATGGAAACCCTCGACAGCCAGCAGCGCGAGCGCGTGCGTTCGGCCCTGTCCTATAAGGAAGATCAGGTCGGTGCCCTGATGGACTTCGAGATGGTGACCATTCGTGAAGACGTCAGCCTGGAGGTGGTGCTGCGCTACCTGCGCCGGCTCAAGGAGCTGCCCGGGCATACCGACAAGCTGTTCGTGGTCGATTACGACGGCGTGTTGAAAGGCGTGCTGCCAATCAAGCGTCTGCTGGTCAACGACCCGGACAAGCAGGTGGCCGAGGTCATGGCCAACGATTCGGTGAGCTTCCATCCCGACGAGGATGGTTACGATGCCGCCCAGGCCTTCGAGCGCTACGACCTGATTTCCGCCCCGGTGGTGGACAAGAATGGCAAGCTGATCGGTCGTCTGACCATCGACGAAATGGTCGATCTGATCCGCGAGGAGAGCGAGAGCGAAGTCCTGAACATGGCCGGTTTGCGCGAGGAAGAAGACATCTTCGCCTCGGTCTGGAAGTCGGTGCGCAACCGCTGGGCCTGGCTGGCCTTGAACCTGATTACCGCCTTTATCGCCTCGCGGGTCATCGGTCTGTTCGAAGGCTCCATCGAAAAGCTGGTGGCCCTGGCGGCGCTGATGCCGATCGTGGCCGGTATCGGCGGCAACTCGGGCAACCAGACCATCACCATGATCGTGCGGGCCATGGCCCTGGACCAGGTCAGTACCGGCAACACCAGTCGCCTGATGCGCAAGGAACTGGGGGTTTCCCTGGTCAACGGCCTGCTCTGGGGCGGGGTGATCGGCGTGGTCGCCTACTGGCTCTACGGTAGCTGGGCGCTGGGGGTGGTGATCACCGGCGCGATGATCCTCAACCTGCTGCTGGCGGCGCTGATGGGTGTGTGGATTCCCATGACCCTGGTGCGGCTGGGGCGCGATCCGGCACTGGGGTCCAGCGTGATGATCACGGCCCTGACCGACAGTGGCGGCTTCTTTATCTTTCTCGGCCTGGCCACGCTGTTTCTGCTGTAAGCCCCGGCGGGGGGCAAAGGGCGTTGCCATGGCGCGGTGCCCGCGAGGCCGGCTCGAGGTTGACCCAGGCTGTGTCTCAAGTCGATGCGTGTCGGCCACGCCCAGACGCACCTGAGCTGCAGCGTTCCTCCAGCAAAAAGTGCGGCCCAGGCAGGCAGGAGCCTGGCCTGTTCCTGTTTGGTTCGCTTGCCGCAGGTGTGCTGCTCTAGCATGGCCCTGGTGTCGCCGATCCAGCTACCGATCATGGGCGTGCTCGCGCCATCGTCACAGAGCAGTCGCGTACAGTGGGTAAGGTCGAGAGGGGCTTTTGGCAGGGATGCTTGCCTGTCGGCGGGCATACTCTTGCCGCATACCGTGCCCCTGATCGGCTCGGCCGGCGTCTCGGTGGCGGCGGGGGCTATTGAGTGTTATCGGCTAGGCCATAAAAAGCCGCCAGTAGGCGGCTTTCTTTTACCTATAGCGCGTTGCCCGTTGTACTCGAGGCACAAAGAAACCGGCCAGAAGCCGGTCTCTTAGGTGGGTACGGCTCAGGCTTCTTCGGTTGCTGCGAGCTCGACGTCGTGGGCAATCAATGCCACCAAGGCATTTTGCTGGCGACGCGACAGCTGCCTGAAACGCTGCAGCAGCTCGCGCTCGTGCAACGACAACTCAGGGCTATCCAACCGAACATTGAGATCATCCAGCGCCCCTTCCTGAAGCATGCTCTGCTCCAGTCGGGCGATGATCTCGGAATTCATGCTGCGGTGGTGATTGCGCGCGACATCGGCAATGCGCTCACGCATACCATCGGGTAGGCGAACAACGAACTTATCAGCCGTACGGCTTGAATAAATAGCTTGTTTCATAGGGAGCATACATTTAAACCGTTTAGTTCAAGGAAACGACACAGGTACTGGAGTTGCAGATTGTCACTGGTATGACTGCATTTAGCACTAACGGTTCAACCCGATCGCCAATGGCATGCATCTGACCCAGCAGTTCTTTTGCGCTATTAAGTTGGCGTCAATTCAATGTCGATAATATTCTGGTGCCACTAGAGGCTTTTTGCCAGCGCCTGTCGTCAGAATTGTGCAGCATTGTGCAGAATTAATTTTTTCTGTGCGGCGCACTGCCTCGCAAAAAACTTCATGGGACGGTCATTGCGGCGTCATGGCCGCTTAACGGGACTGACACAGGCTTTGCCTACCTTGGTTTGCACCAAGGGGCAGTCTGGCGTTGTCGGGCAACCGTTAAGCATGAGGGCATGGCATGAACCCAGTGATCCGCGTCGAACAGTTGAACAAGACGTTCGGCGGTAAACGGGCCTTGCAGGATCTCACATTGACCGTGCAATCCGGGGATATGGTTGCGCTGATCGGCGCCTCCGGTTCCGGCAAGTCCACACTCCTGCGGCATATGGCCGGCCTGGCCTTTTGCGACCGTACCGCAGGCGGCAGCATCGAGGTGCTCGGCCGTCAGGTACAGGTCCAGGGTCGACTGAACGGCCAGGTGCGTCGGCTGCGCGCGGACATCGGCTATATCTTCCAGCAGTTCAACCTGGTCGGCCGCCTGAGCGTGCTGCAGAACGTCTTGCTCGGTTGTCTGGGGCGCATGCCACGCTGGCGCGGCACCCTAGGCCTGTTCAATGCCGAGGAACGCCAGCGTGCCCTGCAGGCGCTGGAACGGGTCGGCCTGGTGGACCTGGCTCTGCAGCGGGCCTCGACCCTGTCCGGCGGACAGCAACAGCGCGTGGCGATTGCCCGCGCCCTGTGTCAGCGCGCGGAAGTGATATTGGCCGACGAGCCCATTGCCTCCCTCGACCCCGAGTCCGCGCGCAAGGTGATGGAGATACTTGCCGATATCAACCGCGAAGACGGCAAGACCGTGGTGGTGACCCTGCATCAGGTCGACTTCGCCATGCGTTACTGCCGTCGTGCGGTAGCGCTCAAGGCTGGACGTATCCATTTCGATGGCGCGGCCGCCGGCCTGACCCCGATCTTCCTCAACGACCTTTACGGCGCCGACCTGGACGTCAACCTGCTGGTGCCCCAGACACAGGGGCGCCCTCCGCGCGCGCCTCGGCCCCAAAGGCCTCCGGTTCTGGCCAAGGCCTGAGTCGACCACCGTTTATCACGTCCACCGATTCGCCACAGGAGTGCCTTGCATGTTTACCCCCTTCAGCCGCGTACTGACTGCCTCCGTCCTGCTGGGCGTTGCCGCTCTGGGCAGCGTTCAGGCCGCCGAGCCGCCGCTCAATTTCGGCATCATCTCCACCGAGTCCTCGCAGAACCTGAAGACCATGTGGGACCCCTTTCTCGCCGACATGAGCCAGCAGACCGGCCTGAAGATCAACGCCTTCTTCGCCCCGGACTACGCCGGGATCATCCAGGGCATGCGCTTCGACAAGGTCGACGTGGCCTGGTACGGCAACAAGTCGGCCATGGAGGCGGTGGACCGTGCCGGTGGTGAGATTTTCGCCCAGACCGTGGCCTTCAACGGTTCCCAGGGCTACTACAGCCTGATGGTGGCGCACAAGGACAGCCCGCTGACGTCCATCGAGGACATGCTGGCGAACGCCAAGAACCTGACCTTCGCCAACGGCGATCCGAACTCCACCTCCGGCTACCTGGTGCCCGGCTACTACGTGTTCGCCAGGAACAAGGTCGACGCCAACAAGATCTTCAAGCGCGCGCTCAACGGCAGCCATGAGGTCAATGCCCTGTCGGTGGCCAACAAACAGGTGGATGTCGGCACCTTCAACAGCGAAGGCATGGAGCGCCTGCAGGTGACTGCGCCGGACAAGGCCGCGCTGCTGAAAGTGATCTGGACCTCGCCGCTGATTCCCGCCGATCCCATGGTCTGGCGCAAGAACCTCGACGAGGACGCGAAGGCCAAGCTGCGCACCTTCTTTATGACCTACGGCGACGATCCGGCCGAATCGAAAGTCCTGGAAAACCTGCAGTGGGGCCAGTTCCGTGCCTCGGACGATGACCAGCTGTTGCCGATTCGTCAGCTCGAGCTGTTCAGACAGCGCAGCGAAGTGGCCAACAACGCCAAGCTTTCCGAGAGCGACAAACAGGCCAAGTTGCAGGAGCTGGATGCGCAGCTGGCCGCGTTGGAACAGCGCATGGCCGAGCGCGAGAAGACCCCCGCCGCCAGCGCTGGCTGATCGGGCGCGCCGCGTTCCTTCGGGATCGCGGTGCGCATTTACCACGCTGTCCCTTTCACGCCTTCGAGGCTTTGCGATGCCCACTCCGACAAGCGCCCTCGTGATCGAGGCCGACGGAAAACGTTCCTGGCTCCAGCTGATCGGCTGGGGCTTGGTGCTGGCGGTACTCGTCTGGTCCTGGCAGGGCGCCGAGATGAATCCCCTGGGCCTGATCCGCGACGCCGGCAATATGGCGACCTTCGCCGCCGATTTCTTTCCACCGGATTTCGGCGACTGGGAGCTGTACCTCAAGGAAATGATCGTCACCGTGCAGATCGCCCTCTGGGGCACCCTGCTGGCGATCGTGTGCGCCATTCCCCTGGGCATACTCTGTGCCGAGAATATCGCGCCCTGGTGGGTCTACCAGCCGATCCGCCGGGTGATGGACGCCTGCCGCTCGATCAATGAAATGGTCTTCGCCATGCTCTTCGTGGTGGCCGTCGGCCTGGGGCCCTTCGCCGGGGTGCTGGCACTGTTTATCGGCACCACCGGGGTGCTGGCCAAGCTGTTTGCCGAGGCGGTGGAGGCCATTGATCCGGGGCCGGTGGAAGGGGTGCGCGCCACCGGTGCCAGTGCCCTGCAGGAAGTGCTCTACGGGGTCATTCCCCAGGTCCTGCCGCTGTGGATCTCCTACGCCTTGTACCGCTTCGAATCCAATGTGCGCTCGGCCACGGTGGTCGGCATGGTCGGTGCCGGTGGCATCGGGGTGATCCTCTGGGAAGCCATTCGCGGTTTCCAGTTCACCCAGACCGGGGCCCTGCTGATCGTGATCATCTTGGTGGTCAGCCTGCTGGACATCCTGTCCCAGCGCCTGCGCAAGCACTTTATCTAGGGAGGACGGGCGCCCGCGGGCGCCTTTACACGCGATGAACCTGTCTAGACAAGCCGAGCCCCTGTACCGCGAACTGGCCGCCGTGTTGCGCGAGGAACTGGCGCAGTTCGCCCCCGGCGATTGCCTGCCAGGGGAGGTGCAGCTGGCCGCGCGTTTCGCGGTCAATCGCCACACCCTGCGCCGCGCCGTGGACGAACTGGTGCTTGAGGGCCGCCTGCTGCGCCAGCAGGGCAAGGGTACCCGGGTCCTGGCCAGGCCGCTGATCTACCCGCTGCAGGCCGGCAGCGCCTATACCGCCTCGCTTTCAGCCCTGGGGCACCGCGTCGAGGCCCGGGTGCTGGGGCGCAGCCTGCGCAGCGCCAGTGCCGAGGAGTGCCAGCACCTGCAACTGGCCGCGAGCGACCAGGTACTCGAGTTGTCCACCTTGCGTCTGGTGGAAGGGCAACCGGTCAGCCTGATCCAGCACCGCTTCTGCGCCAGCCGCGGCGCATTGCTGCGCGCGTATCAGGGCGGTTCGCTGCGCCAGTACCTGGCTGAGCGCGACCTGCGACTGACCCGCCGCTTCAGCCTGATCGGCGCGCGGCTGCCCAGTCGTGAGGAGGCGACCCGGCTGCTGATGCCCCGCCATGCGCCACTGCTCAGCGTGCTGACCCTGTCCTGCGACCAGGCCGGTCAGCCAGTGGAGCTGTCGCTGTCGACCAGTCGCGCCGACCGCTTCCAATTTCAAATAGCCCCCCTGATGGAGACCTCATGATGAACGGCAGTGCCTCGCACCCCGATCCGCACCCTGTACCGCGCCAGCGCTGGATGGGCGTGCTTGCCCGCGCCAGCGGCGAATTGGCTGCCTTCGAGTCGGTCCTGAAGGATGTCCGCTACCAGGTCATCCGCCCGCCGGAAATCGGCATGGCGCTGGTGCGTGGGCGCATGGGCGGCACCGGCAGTGCGTTCAACCTGGGCGAGATGAGCGTCACCCGCTGCGTGGTGCGCCTGGACGATGGCGCCACCGGCTACAGCTACGTGGCCGGGCGCGACAAGCGCCATGCCGAGCTGGCCGCCCTGGCCGATGCCCATCTGCAGGGCGCGCAGCAGTCGCGCTGGTTGCGGGAGCTGATCGAACCCCTGGCCGAATCCCAGCGCGCCTGCCGCGCCGCTGCGGCCGCAGAAACCGCAACCACCCAGGTGGAATTCTTTACCCTGGTCCGAGGAGAAGACTGATGGACGCCGTGCACCTTTCCCACTGGCTGCAACCGGCCTTCAACGACCCGGTGCTGGACGCCCAGGTCAGTTTCCGCGCCGCCCTCAAGGCACTGTCCGAACCGGGCTTGAGCCAGCCCCTGGATCGCGCCCTGGTCCTGGAAGGCTTGCAGCCGGCGACCTATGCGCTGTGCCTGGCGTTCCTCGACAGCGATACACCGCTGTGGCTGGCGCCGCAGTTCGACACCCCAGCGATCCGCGCCAATCTGGCCTTCCATTGCGGCTGTCCGATCGTCGTCGCTCGGGAGGCGGCGCTGTTCGCCCTGCTCGATAGCCGTGACCTGACCGACCTCTCGGCCTTCGACAACGGCAGCGAACGCTACCCCGACCAGTCTTGCACGCTGCTGATCCAGCTCGATGCCCTGGACGGCGGCCCGACCTTGCGCTGGCGTGGGCCGGGCATCAAGGACGTGCGCCGGGTCGACCTGCCGGTGCCCGCCGACTTCTGGCAACAGCGCAGTGCCCGCAACGCCTTCCCCCGGGGCCTGGATGCCTTCTTCGCCGCCGGCAGCCAGGCCGTCGGTCTGCCGCGCAGCACCCGGGTGCTCGCCGATGCCGAGCACGCCGGCGAACCCCGTGCCGAGGAGGCCGCCTAATGTATGTCGCCGTCAAGGGTGGTGAACGCGCCATCGACAATGCCCACCGGCTGCTGGCCAAGAAGCGCCGCGGCGACACCGCCATGCCCGAGCTGAACGTGGAGCAGGTGCGCCAGCAACTGCCACTGGCCGTGGCCCGGGTGATGAGCGAAGGCTCGCTTTACGACCCGCAACTGGCCGCCCTGGCGATCAAGCAGGCGGCGGGGGACCTGATGGAGGCGATCTTCCTGCTGCGGGCCTACCGCACCACCTTGCCGCGCTTCGGCGCCAGCCTGGCCCTGGAGACCAGCCAGATGCAGCTGGACCGGCGCATCTCCGCCGCCTTCAAGGACCTGCCCGGTGGCCAGCTGCTGGGCCCTACCTTCGACTACAGCCATCGCCTGCTGGACTTCGCCCTGCTGGCCGAGGGCGAGCACCCCGGTCCCCAGATCGAGGCCAAGGCCAGGGCCGAGCCCCGGCCGTGCCCGCGGGTGCTGGCCTTTCTCGCCGATGAGGGCCTGCTGGCCCGGGAAGTGGACGACGGGGCGCCGGTGCCGGACATCACCCGCGAGCCCCTGGATTTTCCCGCTGGCCGCGCTGAGCGCCTGCAGGCCCTGGCCCGTGGCGACGAGGGTTTTATCCTGGCCCTGGGCTATTCCACCCAGCGCGGCTACGGGCGCAACCACCCCTTCGCCGGCGAGATCCGCATCGGCCAAGCCGAGGTCTGGCTGGAGCCCGAGGAGCTGGGCTTCGCCGTGCCCCTGGGCGATATCGAGGTCACCGAGTGCGAGCTGGTCAACCAGTTCGTCGGCGGCAAGGGCATCGCTCCGCAGTTCACCCGTGGCTACGGCCTGGCCTTCGGCAATGCCGAGCGCAAGGCCATGGGCATGGCCCTGGTCGACCGCGCTCTGCGCGCCGAGGAGTACGCCGAGGAAATCGACGGCCCGGCGCAGCAGGCCGAGTTCGTGCTGATGCACTGCGACAACGTCGAGGCGGCGGGTTTCGTTTCCCACCTGAAACTGCCGCACTACGTCGACTTCCAGTCCGAGCTGGAGCTGATCCGCACGCTGCGCTCGGCCGCCGAGGAGCAATGCCCATGAATGCCCAGAGCCCGATCACCCGCGCGCCAGCGTGCGGCTATAACTTTGCTTATCTGGACGAACAGAGCAAAAGAATGATCCGCCGCGGGCTGCTCAAGGCCGTGGCCATCCCCGGCTACCAGGTGCCCTTCGGTGGACGCGAGATGCCGCTGCCCTATGGCTGGGGTACCGGCGGCATGCAGCTGACCGCGGCGATCCTGGGTGCCGACGACGTGCTCAAGGTGATCGATCAGGGTGCCGACGACACCACCAACGCGGTGTCGATCCGGCGTTTTTTCGCCCGCACCGCGGGCGTCGCCACCACCACCCGCACCACCGAGGCGACGGTGATCCAGACCCGCCATCGGATCCCGGAAACCCCGCTGGGCAATGACCAGATTCTGGTCTACCAGGTGCCGATTCCCGAACCGCTACGCTTTATCGAGCCCTCGGAAACCGAGACCCGCACGATGCACGCCCTGGGCGATTACGGGGTGATGCACGTCAAACTGTACGAGGACATCGCGACTTTCGGCCATATCGCCACCAGCTACGCCTACCCGGTGACGGTGGACGGGCACTACGTGATGGATCCCTCGCCGATCCCCAAGTTCGACAACCCCAAGCTGCACCTGAGCCCGGCGCTGATGCTGTTCGGCGCCGGCCGCGAGAAGCGCCTATACGCCGTGCCGCCCTATACCCGGGTGATCAGCCTGGACTTCGAGGATCACCCCTTCGCCATCCAGCGCTGGGACGCGCACTGCGTGGTGTGCGGCAGCGAGGCGTCCTACCTGGACGAGCTGATCGTCGACGACGCTGGCACCAAGCGTTTCGTCTGCTCCGACACTGACTACTGCGCCCAGCGCGGCGATACCAATCGGGCACAAGAGGAGGGCCGGCCATGAACGCCGCCGAGAAGCTGAAGCTCGATACCGACCTCGGCCAGCCGCTGTTTCGCGTGCGCGACCTGACCCGCCTGTATGGCCCCGAGCAGGGCTGCCAGGGCGTGTCCTTCGACCTGTACCCGGGCGAGGTGCTGGGCATAGTCGGCGAGTCCGGCTCGGGCAAGTCGACCCTGCTCGGCCTGCTGTCAGGGCGCTGTCCGCCGGATCGTGGCAGCGTGGGCTACCGTGGCCAGGACGGGGCCTGGGTCGATCTCTATGCCTCCAGCGAGGCCGAGCGGCGCACCCTGCTGCGCACCGAGTGGGGCTTCGTCGAACAGAATCCCCGCGATGGCCTGCGTATGGGTGTCTCGGCCGGCGCCAATATCGGCGAGCGGCTGATGGCCCAGGGCGTGCGTAACTATGGCCAGCTGCGCGCCGCCGGGCTCGACTGGCTCAGCCAGGTGGAAATCGACCCGGCGCGCATCGACGACCTGCCGCGCAACTTTTCCGGTGGCATGCAGCAGCGCCTGCAGATCGCCCGCAACCTGGTTTCCAGCCCGCGCCTGGTCTTTATGGACGAGCCCACCGGTGGCCTGGACGTGTCGGTGCAGGCGCGCTTGCTCGACCTGCTGCGCGGCCTGGTGCGTGAGCTGGACCTGGCGGTGGTGATAGTCACCCATGACCTGGCGGTGGCGCGGCTGCTGGCCGACCGGCTGATGGTGATGCGCGGTTCCCGGGTGGTCGAGGCCGGCTTGAC
>JAZKHB010000032.1:0-18558 GCA_040385585.1 Pseudomonadota bacterium
CGCCGGGCTTGAGCTGGGCCCAGCATGCGTCCAGTACACCCGGCACCGTCACTCCGCCGCCAATAAAGACCGCGTCGGGTGCGGCCAGGCCCGCCAGGGCCGCCGGTGCCGCGCCGGCCACCAGTTGCAGCCCCGGCACGCCGAGGGCATCGCGGTTCAGGCCGATCAGGCCCTGGCGGCCGGGATCGGCCTCGATGGCGATGGCCCGGCAGCTGGGGTGGGCGCGCATCCACTCGATGCCGATGGAGCCGCAGCCGGCACCGACATCCCAGAGCAGCTCGCCCGGCGCCGGTGCCAGCCGCGCCAGGGTGATGGCGCGCACGTCGCGTTTGGTCAGTTGGCCGTCATGTTGGTAGGCCGCGTCCGCCAGGCCGACGGTCAGGGGCAAACGGCGGGCAGCCTCGCCAGCCAGGCAATCGATCGCCAGCAGGTTCAGCGCCGCGGCTTCGGGCAATGCCCAGTCCTGGGCCGTGCCCTCAATCCGCCGTTCCCGCGCGCCGCCCAGGTGCTCCAGCACCGTCAGGCGGCTGGGGCCGAAGCCCCGTTCGCGCAGCAGCTGGGCAATGGCCGCCGGACTGCCGCCGTCCTGGCTCAGCACCAGCAGACGAACGCCAGGGTGCAACTGGGCATTCAGCGCGGCCACTGGGCGGGCCACCACCGACAGGCAGGTCAGGTCCTGCAGTGGCCAGCCCAGTCGGGCCGCCGCCAGGGAGAAGGCCGAAGGCGCCGGCAGTACCCGCAGCTCCTCGGCCGGCAGTTGCCGCGCCAGGCTGGCGCCGACGCCGAACAGCATGGGGTCGCCGCTGGCCAGCACGCAGACCGGCGTACCGCGGGCCTCGAGCACCGGCGTCAGGGCGAAGGGGCTGGGCCAGGCCAGGCGCTGGCCACGGATGCAGCGCGGCAGCAGCTCCAGCTGACGCGGGCTACCGACGACCAGCCGGGCCTGCAGCAAGGCCCGCCGCGCCGGCTTACCCAGGCCGCTAAAGCCATCATCGCCAATACCCACCACAGTCAACCAAGCCGACATCAGCCCTCCTTACAAGGCGTCATGCACCGCTGCTTCCTACCCCTGCGCTTGCTTATACACGCGGGCTTTTCATCGGACCGGACAAAGCAGGCATAATAGCGCGTTCGTCGGTGCCCTTCGGGGCCGAAGAGGGAACACGGTCGAGCCGTGGCTGCCCCCGCAACTGTATGCAGCGAGTCCGAGTGCCCCTCGCCACTGGTTTATTACCGGGAAGGCCGCGCCGGATGCCGAAGCGGCTGTCCCCAGACAGCCCGCTTCCCGAACTGCCAGCCAGGAGACCTGCCGACGAATATGGTCGCGTGTGCAAGCATCGGGCGGGGTGTACCGGTGCCGAAGGTCTTCCTGCGGGAAGCCTTGTGAGGTCGCCGCGACGGCTTTTTTCGGTGACCCGTTTTGGACGATGCCCTGCCCCAGTCGCACCCCAGCGCTTCACGCCCCTCGGCCTGTCCGGGCCTGTTGCGTATCGCCCAGGCTCTAGATGGCGGTATCTGCCGTATCAAGTTGCCCGGCGGCCAGCTGAGTTGCGACCAGGCCGTGGCCATCACCGAGGCGGCCGAGCAGTGCGCCAGTGGCGTGATCGAGGCGACCAACCGCGCCAACCTGCAGATCCGCGGCGTGCGCGTGGAGCAGGAGCAGGCGCTGATCGACCGTCTGCTGGAGGCCGGACTGGGGCCACGCCCGGCCGATCCGGCGGCCACCGCCGCGGCCGATGACGTCAGCAACCTGATGCTCAGCCCCGCTGCCGGCATCGACCCGGCAGCCCTGCTGGATACCCGGCCCCTGGCCGAGAAGCTGCTGGCCCTCTTGCAGAACGACAGCCGCCTGCACCGGCTATCCGCCAAGTTCGCCCTGCAACTGGACGGCGGCGAGCAACTGGCCATGCTCGAACACCCCCATGACCTCTGGCTCAGCGCCATGGGCGGCGCGGACAGCCTGTTCGCCTTCGGCCTGGCCGGCTGCCCGCCCCTGACTGGCAGCGACGAGCCGGCCCTGGCCGCCGTGCCCCTGGCCCGAGTACCGGCGCTGGTCGGGGCGGTCCTGGCGCTGTTTCTGGAACTGGCCGGCCCCGAGCAGACCCGCATGCGCCAACTGCTGGTCCAACTGCCGGCGGCGGATTTTCTCCAGCAGCTGCAAGCCCGCCTGGATTTTCCCCTGTCGTGCAGCGCCGAGCTGAGCGCCTGGCGGCGGCCCGTGCCGCCGGCCTGGCAGCACCTCGGCATCCAGGCCCAGCTCCAGCCGGGTCTGTGCCATGTCGGCGGCCTGCCACCCCTGGGCCGGCTGGACAGCGCCATGCTCCGTGGCCTGGCTCAACTGGCCCGGGACAAAGGCGACGCCAGCCTGCGCCTGACGCCCTGGCAGGGCCTGTTGCTGCCCAATATCCGCCAGGCCGATGGCCCCGAGGTACTCCAGCGCCTGGAAGACCTGGGCCTGACCTGCCGGCCGGACCGGCCCCTGGCGCGGCTGATCGCCTGCAGCGGTTCGAGCGGTTGCGCCAAGGGCCTGGCCGACACTAAGGGCGATGCCCTGCGCCTGGCCACCCTGCTGCCCCAGGGCCTGCCGAGTACCGTGCACCTGAGCGGCTGCCCGCGCTCCTGCGCCGCTGCGCACTGCGCGCCCCATACCCTGCTGGCGGCAAGCGCCGGCCGTTATGACCTGTACCGGAGCGCGCCTGCGCTGCCGGGCTTCGGCCAGTTGCTGGCCCGTCACCTCAGCCTTGAAGAGGCCAGCCAGCGGCTGGCCACCTTGTCCGCCTTGGAAACCCACCGATGATCGATTACATCCGCGATGGCCAGGAAATCTACCGCCAATCCTTTGCCACCATCCGCGCCGAGGCCGACCTGCGCGGCATACCGGCCGATCTGGAAAAACTCGCGGTGCGGGTGATCCACGCCTGCGGCATGGTCGATGTGGTCCAGGACTTGCGCTTCTCGCCGGGGGCCGGCAGCGCCGGGCGCGCGGCCCTGGCCGAGGGCGCGGCGATCCTTTGCGACGCGCGGATGGTCGCCGAGGGCGTGACCCGCGCCCGCCTGCCGGCGAGCAACCCGGTGCTCTGCACCCTGCACGACAGCCAGGTCCCGGCCATGGCCCGCGAGCGCGGCAATACCCGCTCGGCCAGCGCCTTGGAGCTGTGGCGTCCGCACCTGGCCGGCAGCGTGGTGGTGATCGGCAATGCCCCCACCGCGTTGTTCTACCTGCTGGAGATGCTCGATGCCGGCGCGCCGAAACCGGCGCTGATCATCGGCATGCCGGTGGGCTTTATCGGTGCCGCCGAATCCAAGGAACTGCTGGCCGCCGACAGCCGCGGCGTGCCCTATGTGATCGTCCGTGGCCGGCGCGGCGGCAGCGCCATGGCCGCCGCCGCGGTCAACGCCCTGGCCACGGAGGTCGAATAATGAAGGGACGTCTGCTCGGCCTCGGCGTCGGTCCCGGCGACCCGGAACTGATCACCCTCAAGGCCCTGCGCCTGCTGCAGGCCGCGCCAGTGGTGGGCTATTTCGTGGCCAAGGCCAAGGCCAGCAAGGGCCAGGGCGGCAACGCCTTCGGCATCATCCAGGCGCACTTGACGGATGCGCAGCAACGCCTGCCGATGGTCTACCCGGTGACCACGGAAAAACTCGCGCCGCCCCTGAGCTATGAGGACATCATCAGCGACTTCTACGACAGCGCCGCCGAACAGGTGGCCGCCCACCTGGAGGCCGGCCGCGACGTGGCGGTGATTTGCGAGGGCGACCCCTTCTTCTACGGCTCCTACATGTACCTGCACGACCGCCTGGCCGAGCGTTACCAGGCCGAGGTGGTACCGGGCGTCTGCTCCATGCTGGGCGGCGCGGCGGTGCTGGGCGTGCCCCTGGTCTACCGCAACCAGAGCCTGTCGGTGCTCTCCGGCGTACTGCCGGAGGACGAGCTCAAGAGCCGCCTGGCGGTCGCCGACGCGGCGGTGGTGATGAAGCTGGGCCGCAACTTCGACAAGGTGCGGCGGGTACTGGACGAACTGGGCCTGGCCGGCCGCGCGCTCTATGTCGAGCGGGCAACCATGGACAACCAGCGCATCGTGCCCCTGGACCAGGTCGAGCCCATGGCCTCGCCGTATTTTTCTCTGATAATCCTGCCCGGTGAAAAGTGGCGCGGATAGAAAACTGCCTGCGGTGCCTCGCCTAGGTTTTTCAACTATCTGCGTAGCCTCGCCCCTCTTTCAGCTTTACAGGAACACCTCGATGCCTGACCTCCTTGCCCCTCCGGCGATCCTCATACTCGGGGCCTCGGCGCTGGCCACCGCACGCCGGGTGCAGGCGCTGTACCCGGGCGCCCAGGTGCACGGCCGGCAGGGCCGGGTCGAGGCGGCCGATGTCCTCTACAGCGAGTTCGGCGCCCACCTGCGCCAGCTCTATCAGCGCGGGGTGCCGATCATCGGCCTGTGCGCCGCCGGCATCCTGATCCGCAGCCTGGCACCGCTGCTGGCGGCCAGCGAAACGGAGGACAAACGCGTCGAGCCGCCGGTGCTGGCCCTGGCCGAAGACGGCAGCGCGGTGGTGCCGCTGCTCGGCGGCCTGGGCGGGGTGAACGCCATGGCCGAAACCATAGCCGCGGCCCTGGCGGTGGCCCCGGCCATTACCACCAGCGGCGAACTGCGCTTCGGCACCTGCCTGCTCAATCCACCGGCCGGTTATGTGCTGGCCGACCTGGAACGGGGCAAGGGCTTCGTCGCCGACCTGCTGGCCGGCGAGTCGGTGCGCATCGAAGGGGAAGCACCCTGGCTCGAACAGGCTCGCCTGCCCCTGGAAGCCGAGGCCCAACGGACCATCCATGTGACCCATAGCGCCCGGGAGGATCGGCCCGACGAACTGCTGATCCACCCGCGCAGCGTGCTGGCGGTGGTCGATGCCGGCCTGGTCGATATCCCGGGTGCCGTGGGCCAGGCCCTGGCGCGGGCGCGGATCAGCCCACTGTCCCTGGCCGGCCTGCTGGCCGATGCCCGGCAGATGGCCGAACCGGCGCTGCAGCAGGCGGCGCAAGCGCTCGAGGTGCCACTGCGCTTTATCTCGGCGGCCGAGGGGGCCGACCTCGAAGACCTGGCCCACGCCGCCCTGCCCACGGCCAGCCTGCAAGGTGCCAATACCGGCGTGCTGCTGGCCGTGGCGACGCAGCCCGTGGCGATGGAACATATCGGCCTGCCCCGTGGCCGCCTGACGGTGATTGGCCTGGGCCCCGGCGCCGCCGAGTTCCGCGTGCCGGCGGCCAGCACCGCCCTGGAACAGGCCGAGGATATTCTGGGTTACGAAACCTATGTGCGGATGGCCGGTCCCTTCCGGCCCGAGCAGGTGCAGCACTGCAGCGACAACCGCGAAGAGCTGCAGCGCGCCCAGCACGCCTTCGAGCTGGCCGCCAGCGGCCGCCGGGTGGTGGTGGTGTCGTCCGGCGATCCGGGCGTCTTCGCCATGGCCGCCGCAGTGCTGGAAGCCCTGGAAGCCGCGGACGATTCACGCTGGCACGGGGTCGAGCTGCAGGTCTTTCCCGGCGTCTCCGCCGCCCTGGCCTGCGCCGCCCGTGCCGGCGCGCCCCTGGGCCACGACTTCTGCGTGCTGTCCCTGTCGGACAACCTCAAGCCCTGGGCGGTGATCGAAAACCGCCTGGAGCATGCCGCCGCCGCCGACTTGGCCATGGCCTTCTACAACCCCATTTCCAGGGCGCGGCCCTGGCAGCTGGGCCGCGCCCTGGAAATCCTCCGTGGCCAGCGCAGCGGCGAGACCCTGGTGGTGCTCGGTCGCGATATCGGCCGACCGGCCGAAGCCCTGACCCTCACCACCCTGGCCGAACTGCGCCCGGAGCAGGTGGACATGCGCACCCTGGTGATCATCGGCTCGTCCACCACCCGCCGCTTCCCCCGCCAGGGCGGTGACGACTGGGTCTACACCCCGCGCACCTACCCCTAAGCGAGTGGCCAGCGTCCCTGGCCAGAGCCGTGCGCGGAAATCTACCCGCCTGCGGGCACCAGATCGCACGGCCGGCCACCGCGTGCAACCCGGCACGCATAAGGGCCCGAAGCCGCGGACGACATGCTGGACAACGCCATAGCAATCATTCAGGGCATCGATAGGGGAAAATCCCTCTTGGCAGAATAGACCGACCGGTCTATATATACTTCCTATGAAAAAGATCACCACACGCGACCGACTGATTCACGCCATGGCCGATGCCCTGCAACGCAAGGGCCTGCACGGTGTCGGCCTGAACGAACTGCTGGAACAGGCCGAGGCGCCCAAGGGCAGCCTCTACCACCACTTCCCGGGCGGCAAGACCGAGCTGGCGGTGGCGGCCATCGACCGTATCGGCGCGCGCATCGACGGCCTGTTCGCCCAGTTGTTCGCCAAGCAAACCGACCCGCTGCAGGCCTTGCACGACTGGCTGCAGGGCGCGCTGCAGCAACTGGAAAGCAGCCGCTTCGAGCGCGGCTGCCCGCTGGCCACCGTGGCCCTGGAAAGCGGCCCGGACGATGTGGAAATACGCACCGCCCTGGAGCGCAGTTTCGTCCTGGTGCGCCAGGCCCTGAGCCAGCAGTTGCACCAGTACGGCTACGCCCGCGAGCAGGCCGACAACCTCGCCGCGCTGTTCGTCGCGCTCTACGAAGGCGGGCTGCTGCAGGCCCGCGTGGCCGGCAGCAGCGAGCCGCTCAAACGCGCCGCCGCCGCCCTGTTCAACCTGACCCGGCACCAGCGGCCGGATGGAGTGGCACCATGACCGCAGACAATCCGAGCATTCTCAGCGAAGCCCTGCTCCTGCCGGCCCGCGACGGTTACCCCCTCGGCGCCCGGCTGTACCACGCCCCGCAACCCGTGGCGCAGCTGGTGATCGCTGGCGCCACCGGCGTGCCCCAGGGGTTCTACCGGCGCTTCGCCGAACACGCCGCGCGCCGCGGCTTCAGTACCCTGACCCTGGACTACCGTGGCATCGGCGCCTCCAAGCCGACCGACCTGCGCGGCTTCGAGATGGACTACCTGGACTGGGCGCACCTGGACCTGGCCGCCGCCATCGACCAGCACCGCCATACCGACCGGCCGCTGTTCGTGGTCGGGCACTCCTTCGGCGGCCATGCCTTCGGCCTGCTGCCCAATCACGGGGAGGTCAGCGGTTTCTACACCTTCGGCACCGGCGCCGGCTGGCACGGCTGGATGCCCAGGACCGAACAGCTGCGGGTCCTGGCCATGTGGCGCCTGGTCGGCCCGCTGATCACCCGCTGGAAAGGCTACCTGGCCTGGAGTGCCCTGGGCATGGGCGAGGACCTGCCGCTGGGGGTGTACCAACAGTGGAAACGCTGGTGCAGCCACCCGCGCTATTTCTTCGAAGACCCGCAGATGCCCGACCTGGCCGAACGTTTCGCCGGGGTGACCACGCCCATAGTCGCGGCCAACGCCCTGGATGACCTCTGGGCGCCGCCGCCTTCGCGCGACGCCTTCATGGCCGCCTATACCGGCGCGCCCTACCAGGCCCTGAATATCGACTCCAGCGCGGCCGGGCTCGGTGCCATCGGCCATATGGGCTACTTCCGTCCCGCCGCCCAGGCGCTCTGGGACCAGAGCCTGGACTGGATCGTCCAGCTGCAGGGAGAGCGCCCCGGGCTGTCGGCGGCGGTCTGAAGCCCATAGGCGCGAATGCCCGAAAGACCAGGCGGCTCAGCCGGAGGTGACCACCCGTGCCGGTCCCGCCGCCTGGAGGGCGGCGGTCCTGATCGCGGCGGCTACCTCGTCGCCCATTGCCGGGCTGGCCATGGCCCGCGCCAGGGTCAGGCCCCCGGTCAGGACGCCGAGCAGGGCCCAGGCCCGCGCGTGCGCCTGTTCGGCATCCGCGGCGTCCAGCCCACAAGCGACCCGCTGGACGATGACCGTCATCTTCTCCTCGAAAGTTATCCGCGCAGCGTCATCCGCACGCACCACCTCGGGGGTCAGGGTGGCCATGGCGCAGCCACAGGCCAGGTCCTCGCGGTGCGCCTCGCCAAGGTAATACTCGACGAAGGCCTGCACCCAGGCCGCCCCGTGCTCGGCCTGAAACCGCGGCACGCCTTCAATCACTTCATCCAGCCCCATCATCAAGGCCACCTCGAAGGCCCCGCGCTTGGAACCGAAATTCCCATAGAAGGCCCCGGAGGTCACCCCGGCATCCTGGGCCAGCTTGTCGACCCCCACGCCGGCATAGCCGTGGGTGCGGAAGCCGCGGCTGACGGCCTCGCTCACCTTGCGTCGCGTTTCATCTTTGTCCACGCCTTTGTGCCGCATCGCCTGCCCCTTTTAATCACGATCGTTATTTAAGCATTGACATCACGCTATTACCACTCGATTATAAATAACGATCGTTATATTAAGATCGTCACCCCAGCGTTCATGGAGAGACGCAATGCGCACAAAAGCCGGTACCCACTTCGCACAAGCCGCTCGGGCATTCCGGGCCGCGGCCCTGATCAGCGCCGTTCTGGCGACCTTCACGGTCGCCGCCGCAGAGTCGCCCACACCCAGCAAGGAACCCAGCATGCCGCACAAAGCCTATGTCTATACCGAACTGCAGATCAGCGTCCCCTTCGAAAACCTGCCCTGGGCGCGAATCAACAGCGCCATCAAGGCGCAGCCCGGTTTTATCGACAAGACCTGGCTGTCCGGTGCGGGAAACCAGTCGGCCGGCGGTTTCTACACCTTCGACTCCATCGAGAACGCGCAAAAATTCGTGACCGGCTATTTTCCCGCCGAAGCGCGCAGCTTCGGCGTGGCGCAGACCACCCGGGTGTTCGATGCCGCGGCTACGCAAGCCGCCAGCCGCGCGATGAACTCCGTGCACTACGACGGCAAGCTCGACGTCAAGCCCGGGGCCTTCGTCTACACCGAGGTGCAACTGCAGGCGTTGCCCTTCGCTCAGGCCGCGCCCTGGCGCGAGCTCAATCCGGTCTTGAAGCAACAACCCGGACTCCTGTCGAAAACCTGGCTGTCCGGCCTGCACACCGGCACGCCGGGCGGGCTCTACGCCTTCGATACCCTCGAACACGCCCAGGCCTTCGCCGTGGAATATTTCCCAACCGAAGCGAAAAAACTGAATGCCGCGTTCTACACCCGGGTCTTCGATGCCCGTGGCACCGAGGCCGCCAGCATCGAGATGCACTCGCCGTATTACCGCTGAGGATGAACCTTGAGGAAACCCGGCCTCGCGCCGGGTTTTCCGGGTTTGCGGCTTAGCCCTCGAGCGACCGGGTACCTGGGCCGGCTCAGCCTGTGCCGCCAGCGGCCTGCGCTCCGTCCTAAGCGGCGCCCGGTGATCCAGGACCCCGCGGGACCGACACCCGGCGCCTTTCCCGAACAGGAGTTGCCCTTGACTATCCAGATCCGTGAAGCCACGCCGGACGATGCCGCGCTGATCCTCGGTTTTATTATCGAACTGGCGATCTACGAAAAAGCCGAGCACGAAGTGCTGGCCAGCGTGGCCGATATCCAGGCCTCGCTGTTCGCCGCGGACTCCCCGGCCCGGGGCCTTATCTGCAGCATCGACGATCAGCCGGTGGGCTATGCGGTGTATTTCCTTAGCTATTCGACCTGGCTCGGCCGCAAGGGCATGTACCTGGAGGATCTGTATATCTCCCCCACGCAGCGCGGCGCCGGGGCCGGCAAGCGCTTGCTCGGCCATCTGGCCAGGTTGGCCTGGGACAGCGGCTGCGGTCGGCTGGAATGGAGCGTGCTGGACTGGAACCAACCGGCCATCCAGTTCTACCAGTCGGTCGGCGCCCTCCCGCAGAACGAGTGGGTACGCTACCGCCTGGCGGGCCAGGCCCTGCAGGCCCTGGCCGACTGCGCGCCTGAATCCATCGGCCTGGTGCGCTAGCGCGAAGCCTGGCGATAGCGGCTCAGTACGCAAGCGTGCTGCCTCAGGCTCTCTTCGGTCTTGTCGATAGCGCCGGCTTGTTACATCGATGACAGTGATGGTTGCTATCGACTCTGTTCGTTTCTCAAGGGTCGGCCCGCGGCGCAGCATTAGCCCCGTAGCCACTTAATCATCCCTGCTTCGAGGAACCCCACCATGAAAAGCCTGATCATCGCTTCCCTGCTTACCCTTGGCCTGACCGGCAGCGTCCTGGCCGCCGACGGCGCCGACCGCACCCTCAGCAACCGTATCGCCGCCGATGGTTCCGACCGTACCGGCATCCACCGCATCGCCGCAGATGGCGCCGATCGCACCGGCGGTAATCGCTTCGCCGCAGACGGCTTCGACCGCACCGGCAGCAACCGCATTGCCGAAGACGGCGCCGAACGTACCGGTGGCAACCGCATCGCCGCCGACGGCGCCGACCGCACCGGTGGCAACCGCATCGCCGCAGACGGCGCCGACCGCACCGGTGGCAACCGCATCGCCGCCGACGGTGCCGAACGTACCGGTGGCAACCGCATTGCCGCAGATGGCGCCGACCGTACCGGTGGCAACCGTATCGTCTGATCCACCCGTTACTGCAACAGCCAAAAAGGGCGCCTGAGGGCGCCCTTGCCGTTTCTGCCGTTTACCGCCACCGATGGATCAAAAAGCGGTCCCAGCAGGACCGTGGCCGTTCGGCCAGCAGCCCTACTTTCGAGTCATCGACCCTGGCTCAGGCCGCACTTATACAGCGGATCCATGCATCGATCGCGGTAATGGTCGCTATCGACTCTGTTCGTTTCTCAAGAGTCGGCGTGCGGCGCAGCATTAGCCCCGTAGCCACTTAATCATCCCTGCTTCGAGGAACCCCACCATGAAAAGCCTGATCATCGCTTCCCTGCTTACCCTTGGCCTGACCGGCAGCGTCCTGGCCGCCGACGGCGCCGACCGCACCCTCAGCAATCGTATCGCCGCCGATGGTTCCGACCGTACCGGCATCCACCGCATCGCCGAAGACGGCGCCGACCGCACCGGCGGCAATCGCTTTGCCGCAGACGGCTTCGACCGCACCGGCAGCAACCGCATTGCCGAAGACGGTGCCGACCGCACAGGTGGTAACCGCATCGCCGCAGACGGCGCCGATCGCACCGGCGGTAACCGTATCGTCTGATCCACCCGTTACTGCAACAGCCAAAAAGGGCGCCTGAGGGCGCCCTTGCCGTTTCTGCCCTGCACAGGCCATTGCCACCGCGGCCTCTTCTCTGACAAGACCGAACGACTGGCTGGCTGGCTGGCACAGCTTCTGCTTCAACCCCCTCGCAACGGCTGCGGCGCTGCCCATGCACCAGCGGGTGCGGGCCGACGCCCCATTGGGGTGCATAGCAGCCCCTAGCTGCACGACATGGCCCCGCGCGTGAGCGACCCAGCCGCCCCTTAATCTTCGTTTTCAAGGAAAATCGCCATGGACAAAGCCAGCATGCACACCGCCATTCTCGCCGCCAAGGGCCGCCTCGACCTGAGCTGGGCCGACATTGCCGCCCGGCTCGGCATGTCGCCGGTGTGGACCACCTCGGCCTGCCTGGGCATGAACAGCATGCCAGCGGCCACGGCAGATGCGCTCTGCGAGCTGCTGCAGCTGCCGGCCGAGGTCAGCCACGCGCTGCAGGCCTTCCCGCACAAGCACTGGGATAAGGCGGTGCCCACCGATCCGCTGGTCTACCGCTTCTACGAGATGATCAATGTCTACGGCGACACCATCAAGGAACTGATCCATGAGGAATTCGGCGACGGCATCATGAGCGCCATCGACTTCAGCATGGATATTTCCCGCGTGGCCGACCCCAAGGGCGATCGGGTGCAGATCGTGCTCAACGGCAAGTTCCTGCCCTACCGCAGCTGGTAGCCGGCGTTACCCAAGGACTAGCCGCGCTGCCTGCGCCGCAACAGCGAGCGCAGGTCGTCCAGGGCCGGCACGCCGGCCAGCAGCACCAACAGCAGGGCCAGGGGTAGGGTGGAGCTGTAACCCAGGCGCTGGAAGCCAATGGCCCCAGCCAGGCCGCCGAGAAAAAAACTCAACGCCAGCAGGCTCAACATCCGCAGACGCGCCCTGTCGGCCAACACCGGAGGGCGATTGCTGCCCTTATGGCGATTCCAGTAGCACAGCTTGCCCAGCTCGATGCCGATATCGGTGATGATCCCGGTGACGTGCGTGGTTCTGATTTCGGCATGGGACAGCTTGGTGATCAGGGCATTTTGCAGGCCCATGATGAAGCACAGCAGCGTGACCGTCAGCGGTACGAAAAAGCCTTCGACTGTCGCCAGGGTCGCGCCGAGAAAGCCGAAGCACAGCAGCAGCACGGCTTCCAGCAACAGGGGCAGGGCATATTCGCCGTGCAGACGGTGGCGCCGGGAATAGCTGATCATCAGCGTGCAACAGGCCGCCCCCAGGAGAAAGGACAACACGCCGCCCAGACCGCTCAGGACCAGCTTATAAGCGCCCAGGGCGATATGGTCGGCCATGGCCGAGACGATGCCGGTCATGTGCGAGGTGTATTGCTGCACTGCGAGAAAACCTCCGGCGTTGATCGCCCCGGCCACGAACGCCAGGGCAACTCCCAGGTGCCGGTTGGCCAGGGCCGTGCGCTTGCGGCCGGTGAGGCGTCTGGCATAGCGGACGGGCATAAAGCGCCTTGAACCTGTATGAGCCAAGCACGGTGAAAAGAATCAGAGGTGCAGATCGACAGCCTTGATACCCAGCTGCCGCAGTTCCTCGATCAGGGCGTTCAGGTTGGCAAAGGATTCCACCTGCTCCTGGGCGTCGACCAGGAAGAAACTGGTGCCGGCGTCTTTTTTGAACAGCACTATCCAGGCCGAGGTGTCGGCCGGATTGGGGATGATCTGGGTCTCCAGCTGCACGCCGGCGGCATGCTTGGCTTTGACCTCTTCACGCTGCATGACGGCCCTCCGGTTGAACTGAACACTGACTGTCGCCCATGCCTTACTCCACCGTCACGCTCTTGGCCAGGTTGCGCGGCTGGTCCACGTCGGTGCCCTTGAGCACGGCGACGTAGTAGGACAGCAGCTGCAACGGCAGGGTGTAGAGGATAGGCGAGAGCACGTCGTGGATATGTGGCATGGCCACCACATGCGTGCCCTCGCCATTGCTCAGGCCGGCTTGCTGGTCGGCGAAGACGATCAACTCGCCGCCGCGGGCGCGCACTTCCTGCAGGTTGGACTTGAGCTTTTCCAGCAGCTCGTTGTTCGGCGCCACGGTGACCACCGGCATGTCGCTGTCCACCAGGGCCAGGGGGCCGTGCTTGAGCTCACCGGCCGGGTAGGCCTCGGCGTGGATATAGGAGATTTCCTTGAGCTTGAGCGCGCCTTCCAGGGCCACCGGGTACTGGGCGCCACGGCCGAGAAACAGCGCGTGCTTTTTCTCGGCGAACAGCTCGGCGAGCTTCTCCACCGTACCGTCCATGGCCAGGGCCTCGCCCAGGCGGGTCGGCAGGCGACGCAGCTCTTCCACCAGCTCGGCTTCCATACCGGCCTGCAAACTGCCACGCACCTGACCCAGTGACAGGGTCAGCAGCAACAGTGCGACCAACTGGGTGGTAAAGGCCTTGGTCGAGGCCACGCCGATTTCCGGACCGGCCTGGGTCAGCAGGGTCAAGTCGGACTCACGCACCAGGGAGCTGATGCCGACGTTGCAGATCGCCAGGCTGGCCAGGTAGCCGCCAGCGCCCATGGCCTTGGCATTGCGCAAGGCGGCCAGGGTATCGGCGGTCTCGCCGGATTGGGAGATGCTGACGAACAGGCTGTCCGGCTGCACCGCCACCGTGCGGTAGCGGAACTCGCTGGCCACTTCCACCTGGCAGGGAATACCGGCCAGGGCCTCGAGCCAGTAACGGGCGACCAGGCCGGCATGGTAACTGGTGCCGCACGCGACGATCTGCACGTTGCGCACCTTGGCGAACAGCTCGGCGGCCTGCGGGCCGAAGGCCTGGACCAGCACCTGGTTGGCGCCCAGGCGGCCTTCCAGTGTGCGTTGCACCACCTTGGGCTGTTCGTGGATTTCCTTGAGCATAAAGTGCCGGTAGGTGCCCTTATCGGCCGCTTCGGCGCCTTCGTTGTGTTGCACCGTTTCACGCTGGACCGGTTGGCCATCGGCTGCCCACACCTGCACGCTGTCGCGGCGGATCTCGGCGATATCGCCTTCCTCCAGGTACATGAAACGGTCTGTCACTTGCCTCAGGGCCAACTGGTCGGAAGCCAGGAAATTCTCGCCCAGGCCCAGGCCGATCACCAGCGGGCTGCCGCTGCGGGCGGCGAGCAAGCGGTCCTGTTGCCGCGCACTCACCACCGCCAGGCCGTAGGCGCCGTGCAACTCCTTGACCGCCGCTTTCAGGGCCGCAGCCAGATCAGGCAGCGTCTTCAGGTGGTGGTCCAGCAGGTGAACGATGACCTCGGTGTCGGTATCGGAGCTGAAGATATAGCCGAGGTCTTTCAGCTGAGCGCGCAGTTGCTCGTGGTTCTCGATAATGCCGTTGTGCACCACCGCCAGCGCATGGCCCGAGAAATGTGGGTGGGCATTGCGCTCGCTGGGCGCGCCGTGAGTGGCCCAGCGGGTGTGGGCGATGCCCAGGCGGCCGACTAGCGGCTCGTCGTTCAGGCCCTGTTCCAGCTCGGCCACCTTGCCAACCCGCCGGCAGCGCTGCAGCGCGCCCTGGTCGTCAATCAGGGCCACCCCGGCGCTGTCGTAACCGCGGTACTCCAGGCGCTTGAGGCCTTCGAGCAGGATGGCGGTGATGTTGCGTTCGGCGACGGCGCCCACGATGCCACACATAGGGTTCTCCTTAATTGTCCAGGGTCGCGCAGATCAGCTGGATGCCGCGCGCCCTTATCTGTTCGCGCGCGTCGTGGTCGAGGCGCTCGTCGGTGATCAGGGTGTGGAGGCTGCCCCAGGGCAGTTCCAGGTTGGGAATCTTGCGACCAATCTTGTCGGCCTCGACCATCACTATGACTTCGCGGGCGACCTCGGCCATGACCCGGGACAGCCCCAGCAATTCGTTGAAGGTGGTGGTACCGCGGGCCAGGTCGATACCGTCGGCGCCGATAAACAGCTGGTCGAAATCGTAGGCGCGCAGCACCTGTTCGGCGACCTGGCCCTGGAAGGATTCGGAGTGGGGGTCCCAGGTGCCGCCGGTCATCAGCAGCACCGGCTCGTGCTCCAGCTCGCTGAGGGCGCGGGCGACGTTCAGGGAATTGGTCATCACCACCAGCCCGGGCTTGTGCCCCAGCTGGGGAATCATCGCCGCGGTGGTGGTGCCGCTGTCGATGATGATCCGCGCATGCTCGCGGATGCGCGCCACGCCGGCACGGGCGATGGCCTGCTTGTAGGGCGAGATGACCTGGGCGGCCTCGGCGATCAACTCCTGGGGCATCGGTACGGCGCCACCGTAGCGGCGCAACAGCAAGCCGTTTTTTTCCAGGGCGGCGAGGTCCTTGCGGATGGTGACTTCCGAGGTGGCGAAGGTCTTCGACAACTCATCCACACTCACCTCGCCGCACTCGGCGAGCAGGGCAAGGATGGTATGTCGACGTTGCGGGGTGTTGCGTTTGAACACGATAAGTTTCGATTCGAAAGATATATGTTCGAATCAAAACCTAACGAAGCTTTTACGTCAAGCATAAACAGAACAAAAAGCGGCCTCGGCCGCCTGTTGTCGAAAGTGACGATTATTTTTTGAGCTTCACCGGGCGCTTCCAGCCTTCGATGGTGCGCTGTTTGGCGCGACCGACCGCCAGGGCCTGGGCCGGCACGTCGGCGGTAATCACCGAGCCGGCTCCGGTGGTCGCCCCATCGTTCAGGGTCAGGGGGGCGACCAGGGCGCTGTTGGAGCCGATGAAGACGTCCTCGCCCAGCACGGTACGGTGCTTGTTGGCGCCGTCGTAGTTGCAGGTGATGGTGCCGGCGCCGATATTGCTGCGCGCGCCGATCTCGGCATCGCCCAGGTAACTCAGGTGACCGGCCTTGGCGCCCTCACCCAGCACGGCATTCTTCAACTCGACGAAGTTACCGACATGGGCGCCGGCGCCCAGCACCGAACCCGGGCGCAGGCGGGCGAACGGACCGCAATCGGCACCGGCGCCCAGTTCGGCGCCGTCCAGGTGACTGTTGGCCTTGACCACCGACCCGCGGCGCAAGGTGCTGTCCTTGATTACGCAGTTCGGGCCGATCTGCACCCCGTCCTCCATCACCACACGGCCTTCGAGGATGACATTGATGTCGATCAGCACATCACGACCGACTGTCACCTCGCCTCGCTGGTCGAAGCGCGCGGGATCGCGCAACGTCACGCCCTGGGCCATCAGGCGGCGAGCGGCGCGGTATTGGTAGTGGCGCTCCAGCTCCGCGAGCTGCATGCGGTCGTTGGCACCCTGCACCTCCATGGGGTCCAGGGGCTGTTCGGTGGCCACCATCAGACCGTCGGCCACCGCCATGGCGATCACATCGGTCAGGTAGTACTCGCCTTGGGCATTGCTGTTGGACAAGCGCCCCAGCCAGTCGCCCAGGTGTTTGCCGGGTACCGCCAGAATGCCGGTATTGCCTTCACGTATCGCCTTCTGCGCGGCGCTGGCATCCTTCTGCTCGACGATGGCCTGCACCACGCCGGCCGCGTTGCGCAGGATCCGACCGTAGCCCGTGGGGTCGTCCAGGGTCACGGTGAGCAGCGCCAATTGCCGTGGACCGACCTGCAGCAGCAGGCGCTGCAGGGTTTCGACCTCGATCAGCGGCACGTCGCCGTAAAGAATCAATACAGTCTCGGCGCTCAGGGTTGGCAGCGCCTGGGCCACGGCATGGCCGGTGCCCAGCTGCTCGGCCTGCAGCACGAACTGCAGGTCGTCCGCCGCCAGGCGTTCACGCACCGCCTCGGCGCCATGGCCGATCACCACCTGGATACTGCGGGGTGCGAGCTGACGGGCCCGGTCGATCACATGCTCGAGCATGCTCTGGTGGGCGACCGGGTGCAGCACCTTGGGCAGGGCCGAACGCATGCGGGTGCCTTGGCCGGCGGCGAGGATGACGATATCGAGGGACATAGTAGGCAGGTCCTGAGCAGGCTGGGCGATGTCAGCGGGAGGCCGCGGTTCGCGCCCGGAGGGAAAACCACCGGGCAAGAAAAAGGGCAGCCAAGGCTACCCTTCTACTCGCAGCGGATAAAGCCCGGGGCAATCAGCTGCCGCCGAACTTCTTGCGCAATTGCTGGACGGTGCGCAGCTGGGCTGCGGCCTCGGCCAGGCGGGCGGCGGCGGAACCGTAGTCGAACTCCGCGCCTTTTTCGTTCAGGGCCTTCTCGGCGGCCTTGACGGCCTCCTGAGCAGAGGCTTCATCCAGGTCGGCAGCTCGTTGCACGGTGTCGGCCAGGACCTTGACCATGCTCGGTTGCACTTCCAGGAAACCACCGGAGATGTAGAACACCTCGGCTTCGCCACCCTGTTTGATCAAGCGGATCGGACCCGGCTTCAGGTTGGTGATCAGCGGCGCATGGCCTGGAGCGATACCGATATCACCCAGGTTGCCGTGCGCGATGACCATCTCGACCAGGCCGGAGAAGATCTCGCCTTCTGCGCTGACGATGTCGCAATGGACTGTCATAGCCATATCTAGCCTCACGTATCGGCCTGTTGGAACACTGCAACGCGCTCAAGCAGACCGTTAGCGCCCGTCGCCGGGCGCACGGGTGATTACAGTTTCTTCGATTTCTCGATGGCTTCTTCGATGCCGCCGACCATGTAGAACGCCTGCTCCGGCAGGTGATCGTAATCACCTTTGAGGATGCCGCTGAAACCAGCGATGGTGTCCTTCAGGGAAACGTACTTGCCGGGCGAACCGGTGAAGACTTCGGCCACGAAGAACGGCTGCGACAGGAAGCGCTGGATCTTACGGGCGCGGGATACCAACTGCTTATCCGCTTCCGACAGTTCGTCCATGCCGAGGATCGCGATGATGTCCTTCAGTTCCTTGTAACGCTGCAGCACGTACTGCACGCCACGGGCGGTGTCGTAGTGCTCCTGACCGATCACGTTCGGGTCGAGCTGACGCGAGGTGGAGTCGAGCGGGTCGACCGCCGGGTAGATACCCAGGGAAGCGATATCACGGGACAGTACGACGGTGGCGTCCAAGTGGGCGAAGGTGGTCGCCGGGCTCGGGTCGGTCAAGTCGTCCGCAGGTACGTATACCGCTTGGATCGAAGTGATCGAACCGTTCTTGGTCGACGTGATGCGCTCCTGCAGGATGCCCATCTCTTCGGCCAGGGTCGGCTGATAACCCACGGCGGACGGCATACGGCCCAGCAGTGCGGACACTTCGGTACCGGCCAGGGTGTAACGGTAGATGTTGTCGACGAACAACAACACGTCGTTACCCTCGTCGCGGAACTTCTCGGCCATGGTCAGGCCGGTCAGTGCCACGCGCAGACGGTTGCCTGGCGGCTCGTTCATCTGGCCGTAGACCAGTGCCACTTTGTCCAGAACGTTGGAGTCCTTCATCTCGTGGTAGAAGTCGTTACCCTCACGGGTACGCTCGCCCACACCGGCAAACACGGAATAACCGCTGTGCTCGATGGCGATGTTACGGATCAGTTCCATCATGT
>JAZKHB010000033.1:0-75004 GCA_040385585.1 Pseudomonadota bacterium
GCAAGGGAATGACCATTGCCCGCGTTCCGCGCCTTGCCTGGGACCCTTCTTCGCGGCAACGTGACTCGCGCTTTTAATGTCTACAGGCCCTAGTGGGTCAGTCCGGCCTTGACCCGATACTGGTTGCGCACCGGGTTAGCGTATTGCAGCACCAGGAACGGTCGCTGCTCCACCGGGCAGACGTCCAGACGCTGTTGCCACTGTGCCCGGGCCTTGGCCAGTTCCGCAGCCGGGAACAGCTCGGCGGCGGCGGGAACCGCCAGGGCCGGGTCGCGCTCGCTCCACATGTCGTAGGCCAGGTGGTGCGCCGGAAACAGCCGGTAGCCGGCGAGGATCTGCCGGTCCATTTCTGCGGCCAGCTGTTTGCTGTCCTCGAAAGGGGCATCGATCGGCGCGCCGAAATGCACATGCACCCGACCCTTGTAGCCGGTGATGCCCAGGGCGATGCTGCTGTCGTCCTCGCCGGGGGCCTTGTCGTAACGGCCCGTGCTCGCGCGGGTATACAGCTCGCGGGCCTTGGCCTGGTCGCAGGGATCGTATTCGTAGCTGATCGACACCGGCGTCAGGTTCAACTCACCAATCACCTGAGCGAAGGGCTCGCTCTTGCGGCTCATATGGAACATCTTGAGGATCGCCGAATCGGTGCGGTCGTCGCCATCCTTGGCCCGACCTTCGGCCTGGGCGATCCAGATCGATTCGTTATCCCGCAGAATGGAGTGGTTGATATAGGCCGAGAGCAGTTGGTAGGCCGCCAGCTTATCGCGTCGGCCGCTGAGGGAACGGTGCACGATAAAGCTCTTGTTCACCCGCATCAGGTCGCTGACGAAGGGCTTGTGCAGCAAGTTGTCGCCGATGGCGATTCGCGGGGTCGGCAGGCCGGCGTGGTACACCGCGTAATTGACGAAGGCCGGGTCCATCACGATGTCGCGATGGTTGGCCAGAAACAGGTAGGCGCTGCCCGCCGTGAGGCGCTCGACCCCGGTGTAGGTCACACCGTCGGTGGCTTGATCGATGGTGTGGTCGACGTACAGTTCGATCCGGTCCTGCAGCGCGGCTACGGTTTCGATGCCGAAGAACTCACGGCGCAGGCGATAGGCTATAAGAGGTTTGAGCAGCCAGCCGAATGCACCGGCCAGGCGCGGGAAGCGAAAGTGGGTGAGGATATGCAGAAAGGCTTTATCGGCCAGCAGGCGCGCCAGTACGGCGGGGACTTCAGCGTCGTTGTAGGGTCGGATGGAATCGAATTCGCCCATCATGCTCTCGTGTGGTTGAAACGGCTGCGGTAAGTAAGCCCCGTGATTTGGGGCCAGCAGTAGACCCGGCATTATACCTAGAAGTCACAATGGAGAACGCGATGCTGGAGACCCAGGATTATCACTGCCCTTATTGCGGCGAACCGGTCGAGGCTGTGCTCGATCTGTCCGGGGGCGATCAGCAGTACGTCGAGGATTGTCAGGTCTGCTGCCGGCCCATCGTCTTCGACTTGCGCAGCGACGGGGTGGAGTGGTCGCTGGATGTGCGTACGGAGAACGACTGATGCAGCGCATCTACGAGCCCCTGGATCTGCTGGAGGCCGAACTGTTGGTTGGCATGCTGGCCAGCGAAGGCATCGCGGCACATCTGACCGGGCGCGACCTGATGGGCGCCGTTGGCGAGTTACCTTCCGGTGGGTTGCTCGGATTGCTGGTGGACAACCCGCAGGCGGACCAGGCACGTGACCTGATCGCCGCGTACAATGCCGCCCTGCCGCTGTCGGGCGATGAGCCGGAGGCGGAGCTCGGCACGCTGCTCTGCTAGGCGCCCGCAGCTGCTATTTCTCGCCCTGACCCCGGAGTCGTGCCGCCCCCATGTGTGGACGTTATGCCCTGTTTCGTTGGACACCCGCGCTGGCGGCCCTGCCCGGCTTTCCTGCCGATCAGCTGCCCCATTGGAATATTGCGCCGAACGGCCGGGTGTTGATGCTGCGCGATGAGCAGGGCGAACGTCACGCCGCCTCGGCGCGTTGGGGCCTGACGCCGGCCTGGCTCACCGACCTGTCACGTACCCCGGCCCATGCCCGGGCGGAAACCCTGGCCGAACAGCCGATGTTTCGTGACGCGTTTCGCCAGCGACGCTGCCTGCTGCCGGCCAACGGTTTCTATGAATGGCGCGGCACGGTACGCAAGCGCCCCTATTGGCTGACCGGCGAGGCCGCGACCCTGTACTTCGCCGCGGTCTGGGAAGCCTACCCGGTGGACGGGCACGCCTACCTGAGCGTGGCGCTGGTGACCCAGGCGGCGGCCAACCAGCGCCGCCCCCTGATCCTCGACGAGCAGGGGCAAGCCGCCTGGCTGGATCCCGGAACGCCGCTGGCCAGGCTGCAGGCCCTGCTTCTGCAGGCGCCGATGGCCCTGCGTGAGCGGGTTCTGGCGGGGTTGGTCAACGATCCCAAACTCGATGGCCCGGAGTGCCTGACCCCCGCCTGAAAGAGACCGCGGGCTTCACGTGGTACGGCGTAGGCGGCGAGGCCCTCTGCGGATCCCGATCCCGGCAGCTATGCGTTTCAGACCTTGAACTGATTGATCAGCCGGCGCTGCTGCTCGGCCAGCTTGGTCAGTTCGGTACTGGCCTTGCTGGCTTCGTCGGCCCCACCGGCCACTTCGTTGGCCACCTGGCCGATGGTGGTGACGTTGCGGTTGATATCCTCGGCCACCGCGCTCTGCTCCTCGGCGGCGCTGGCGATCTGGGTGTTCATCTCGTTGATCACCGAGACCGCCTGGGTAATGGCTTCCAGGGCTTGAGCGGCCTGGGCGGCCTGCCTGACGCTGACCTCGGTGCTGGCCTGGCTGCCTTCCATTACCTTCACCACTTCGCGGGTGCCGTGCTGCAGCTGCTGGATCATCTGCTGGATTTCTTCGGTGGCTTTCTGGGTTTTCTGCGCCAGGTTGCGTACCTCGTCGGCGACCACGGCAAAGCCGCGGCCCTGTTCGCCGGCCCGCGCCGCCTCGATGGCGGCGTTGAGGGCCAGCAGGTTGGTCTGCTCGGCGATGCCGCGGATCGCCACCAGGATGGCGTTGATGTTTTCGCTGTCCTTGGCCAGGGTCTGCACCACGCCGACCGCGCGGCCGATTTCGCCGGCCAGGGCCGTAATGGCGCTGGCGGTGTCGTGGACTATGGTCTTGCCCTGGTTGGCCGCCTGATCGGCATGCTGGGCCGCTTCGGCGGCGTGGGTGGCGTTGCGCGCTACATCCTGGGCGGTGGCGCTCATCTCGTGCATGGCGGTGGCCACCAGGTCGATTTCGACCATCTGCTTCTGCACGCCCTGGTTGGTGCGGATGGCGATATCGGCGGTGTGCTCGGAAGAGTCGCTGACCTGCTGCACGGAGCCGACAACCTGGCTGATCATCGCCTGCAGCTTGGCGAGAAAGGTGTTGAAACCGCTGGCAATGGCACCCAGCTCGTCGACCCGCTCGGTGTGCAGGCGTCGTGTCAGGTCGCCTTCGCCCTTGGCGATATCGTCGAGCATGGCGACCATCTGCTTGAGCGGCCGGGCGATGCCGTAGCCGACCAGCCAGATCACCAGCAGGCCGAGGCCAGCGATCAGCAGGCCGACCAGGGCCATGCCCAGGGTATCCGCTTCGCGCTGGGCGCTCAGGTCCTTCTGCAAGCTGCGCAGTTCGGCCATCACCGCGTCCAGAGGCAGCTGCAGCATCAAGGTCCAGCGCACATCGGTAGTGGAAACGCTGAAGGGTAAAAACACTTTGATCTGACCTTGGTCTTCGTCCACAGCGTAGTAAGGGCGATCGCCAGTCAGTTGCTGGAGGCTGTTCAGGTCGGCGGTGCCCAGCAGCTTGCTTGCGGGCTGGCCCAGCAACGTGACGTCCTTGGTGTAGGCAATCACGCTGCCGTTGGCGGAAAACAACGCCAGTTCGCCGGCACCTTCATACAACTGCTTGTCGGCGTTGATCAGCAGTTCTTGGACAAAATCCAGGGCCATGTCGGTACCGACAACGCCGCGAAATTCATTGTTGACCAAAATGGGAGCGTTGAACGACGAAGTAAGCACCATCTTGCCATTGAACGAGTAGGCGGCTGGGTCTATGACGCAGTCCTTCTTGGTGCGTTTCGGACACAGGTAGTATTCGCCTTCGCGAACGCCCGTGGGCAGCAATTTTTCGCTTTCCATCTGCGCGGCCGTCAGAGGTTCTACCCAGGGACTACCGTCGGCCTTGCGGTACCACCACGGCATAAAGCGTCCGGTATCGTCATAGCCCAGGTCGGCCTGACCTTTATAGAGGTCATCGTTTTCGTCGAAGGCGTTGGGTTCCCAGCCGATGTAGAAGTCCAGCAGTTTTGGATTGTGCAGCATGGCCTGCTTGGCCAGATTGGACACTTCCTCGCGGCTGATACTCAGCAGGGGGCTGCCCATTGCGTCGTTCTCACCCAGCAGCATGATGGTCTGCGCCAGCTCGCGCACGGTGGTCAGAGCGTACTCCTGTTCCAATTGGATTTTGCTGGCCTGAGAGTTGGCCAGCGCGATTAGGCGGTCGTTGACCACTTGTTCCAGCAGGGCCTTGGTCCGCACTTGCACCAAGTCCTGGGTCCTTGCGCTGGAATACAGTGCGTACAGCACCAACGACGCCACCACGGCCAGGATGCTGGCACCGGCCAGTACGGCGATGGAAAACTGGATGGACTTGAATTTCATACGCACTCCGACGGTAAGGGTCGCCTGTGTGTGGCTATCGGCCGCTACCCGGAAAAACCTGAGGCTCGGGATCAATAAAAGCTGCTGGTGGTCGATCTGGCAAACCGCGTTGTTGGCCGGGTTGTAAAGGCTTTAGGATGGGCTCTTATTCTGTGGAGAAGACTTATGACCGCGTCGCTTCGTTTAAGCGGGTTGCTCGCGCTGGCGTTGCTCGGCGCCTGTCAATCCGTCAATACCACCAGCGGCGGCGCCGTGGGCGTCGAGCGCAAGCAATACATGTTCAGCATGCTGTCCACCGAGCAGGTCAACCAGCTGTCAGCCCAGTCCTACCAGCAGATGCTGCAGGAGGCCTCGAGCAAAGGCGTGCTGGATAAGAGCAGCGCCACGGCGAAGCGCCTGGATGCGATTGCCGCACGGTTGATCGCCAAGGCGCCTATTTTTCGCCCGGATTCGGCCCAGTGGCAATGGCAGGTCAGCCTGATCCGCAGCCCGGAGCTCAACGCCAGTTGCGGCCCGGGTGGCAAGATCATCTTCTACAGCGGGCTGATCGAAAAGCTGCAGCTGAGCGACGATGAAATCGCCGCGGTGATGGGCCATGAGATCGCCCATGCCCTGCGCGAGCACGGGCGTGAGGCCATGTCCAAGGCCTACGGCATCGAAATCGCCCGGCAGGGCGCCGGCGCGCTATTGGGGCTGGACCAGAACAGCATGGCCCTGGCCGACACCGTGGTGCAGTACGGTATGACCCTGCCCAACAGCCGCAGCAACGAAAACGAAGCCGACCTGATCGGTCTGGAGCTGGCGGCGCGGGCCGGCTTCAACCCCAATGCCGCGGTCAGCCTGTGGCAGAAAATGAGCCAGGCCGGCGGCGGCGCTCCGCCAGAATTCATGAGCACCCACCCGGCTTCGGGTAACCGCATCGCCGCGCTGCAGGCCGTCATTCCCAAGGTCATGCCGCTCTACGAGCAGGCCCGTTAGCGGCGCGGCTTCTCGCACGCAGGCATTCAAGCGGCTCGATTACAGCAGGCCGGCGTACGCGAACCCCTGGTAGGTTGCGTACAGCGCCAGGGCGGCGAAGGCGGCGGCGGCCACGCGGCGGATCAGGGTCAGCGGCAGGCGCTCGGCGGCGAAGTTGCCGGCCAGCACCACCGGCACATTGGCCAGCAGCATGCCCAGGGTGGTGCCGATCACCACCAGGATAAAATGCGGGTACTGCGCGGCCAGCATCACGGTCGCCACCTGGGTCTTATCGCCCATCTCCGCCACGAAGAACGCCACCAGTGTGGTCAGGAAGGGGCCGTAGCGTTTGATGCCCGCCACTTCGTTGTCATCCAGCTTGTCCGGAATCAGCGTCCAGAAGGCCACGGCGATAAAGCAGGCGGCGAGTATCCAGCTGAGGGTGGCGGGGGAGAAGAACCCGGCGACCCAGGTGCCGATAGCGCCAGCGGCGAAGTGATTGGCCAGGGTGGCGACCAGGATGCCGGCGATGATCGGCCAGGGGCGGCGAAAGCGCGCGGCCAGCAGCAAGGCCAGCAACTGGGTCTTGTCGCCGATTTCGGCCAGGGCAACGATCAGGGTGGGGATATACAACGATTCCATCGGGTTTCCTAAGGGGCGGGTCGACATGGCTATGACACGAACAGCCTTCCCGCCCCGGGTAAGGTGTGCGTGTCATAGGTCTGGTCAAACCGCAGGCCGTTGCAGGCCGGGTCGCAGGCGCCAGGGTCGGTTGACCCAGTGTGTTGACGCGTGCCGAGCGGGCCCCCGTGAAGGCGGGCGCGCGGGAGATTACTCCCCTAGGACGGCGCGCAGTGTGCCCAACTACAAGGCTTTGGGCAACCTTCGTTGGGCTACGTTTAGCGGCGCTTGGCCTGGTAGATGCGAAAACCCTGGCCTTCTGCCAGGGTGTTGCAGGGCCCCAGGTGTTCCTCGATCAGCGGCTGGTAGCGCAGAAAGCTGTTGGCCACCAGGCGCAGTTCACCGCCGGGCTTGAGGTGCTCGCGGGCCTGGCGCAACAGCTGTTCGGTGGCCTGGTAGTCGGTGTGCACGCCCTCGTGAAAAGGCGGGTTGCTGAGAATGGCGTTCAGGTCCCTGGGCGCGGCGTCGATGCCGTCGCCGGTCAGTACCTCGGCATCCAGGCCGTTGGCGGCCAGGGTCAGGCGACTGCTGGCGGCGGCGAAGGCGTCCACGTCCAGCAGGGTCAGTCGGTTATGCGGGAAACGTCGTTTCAGTGCCGCACCGAGCACCCCGGCACCGCAGCCGAAATCCAGCAGATGGCCGCTGGGCAGCTTGTCCAGGTGCTGCAGCAGCAATGCGGTGCCACGGTCCAGGCGGCCGTGGCTGAACACCCCAGGCAGGCTGATCACGCTCAGCGGCCCGTCGGCCAGCTCCAGCTCGTAACGCTGGGCCAGGCTCTCCAGGTCCGGCGCGGCCGGTGCCTGATCGATCCGCACCTGCCACAGTTGGCAATGGCGCGCGCTGTCGAGCTTGCGCGGTTTGCCGAAGGGCTGCAGCTGCTTGGCGGCGCGCTCGATGCCGCTGCGTTTCTCGCCCACCAAAAACAGCTCGCGGCCGGGCAGGCGCGCGGCCAGGGCCTGCAGCAGGTAGTCGGTCAGCTCGCGGGACTTGGGCAGAAACAGCACGGCCGCATCGAATGCGGCCTCGGGCAAGTGCACGCCGAATCGGCAGCGCTCGGGAAAGCGGTTGTCCAGCCTGGCGCGCTCCCCGGCATGCCAGCTCCAGCCATGAGCCCCTGGCAAGCTGCCGAACAGGTCGTCGGCCGGCAGCCCGGCAAGCAACAGGTTGCCGGTAAACAGCTCGGGCTGGCGCAGCAGCACCTGGCTTCGGGGGTCCATGGGCCTTCCTCGCAAAAAGGGGCGAAGCATAGCAAAACGCGAGGGCGCAAGCCCCGACGCCTGCCGCGCGGGCTATCAGGCCGTTGAAAAATGTAGGCGAGGCAGCCGAGACCAGGCTAGGCGCCCACCTAGGCGGCCCCCCGCAAAAACAGGCGAGGAAGCGGCTGGGGTCGCATTCGACTTTACGAGGTGTAAATGAGCATTACTCGCTGCGCTCGCCCTTCGGGCCGTCTTGCAGACGTTATCACTGCGTTCGTCCGAGTGTGTTTTTAACGCCCCCGTTCTTTTCATCAAGAGGGGCCACGCAGGTGGTTTTTCAACAGCCTGTTACACCTGTCGGCGCGGCGTGCCCGCGAGGAAGGCCTGTGCGTTTTCCGCCAGCTGCACGACGATGCGCTGGCGTGCTTCGCGGCTGCCCCAGGCGCTGTGGGGGGTGATGATCAGCCGCGGAACATCGTCGGCCAGCAGGGGGTTGCCGTCACGCGGTGGCTCCTGTGTCAGCACGTCGCAGGCGGCGCCGCCCAGATGGCCACTGCGCAAGGCATCGGCCAGGGCCTGTTCGTCGACCAGGCCGCCGCGGGCGCAGTTGATCAGCAGGGCGCCGGGTTTCATCTGGCGCAATTGCGCGGCGCCGATCAGGTGGCGGGTCTGTTCGGTGAGCGGGCAGTGCAGGCTCAGGGCGTCGACCCGGGGCAGTAGCTCGGCCAGGGGCAGGCGGTCACTGTGGATCGGGCGCCCCGGCAATTGCCCCAACAGCACCTGCATGCCGAAGGCTTCGGCAAGTCGGGCCACGGCGCGGCCCAGTTCGCCATGGCCGAGCAGGCCCAGGGTCTTGCCGGCCAGTTCGACGATGGGAAAATCCAGCAGGCAGAACTGCGGCGCCTGTTGCCAGCGCCCCGCTCGCACCGCCGACTGATAATCGGGCAGGCGGGTGGCCAGGGCCAGCAACAGCATCAAGGTGTGTTGGGCCACCGAGGGCGTGCCGTAGCCCTGACAGTTGCACACCGTGATGCCGCGGGCACGGGCGGCGACCAGGTCGACCGGGTTGGTGCCGGTGGCGGCGATCAGCACCAGCTCGAGGTCCGGGCAGGCGGCAAAGGTCTCGGCCGTTAACGGCACCTTGTTGCTGATGGCCACGCGGGCGCCCTGCAGGCGTTCGATGACCTGCTCCGGGCCCGTCCGGGCGTGCAAGATCAGCGTCCCGAAGGGTTCGCGCAGCGGGGCCAGGTCGAGGTCGCCCAGGTCCAGGGACGCATGATCGAGAAAGACGGCGTGGGTCATCAGCTGTACCTGTTCTGCCTGGAGAGGAGGGGATAAGGTAGGCAGCCTATCAGAGCCTCGCCGGCCCCACGGAGCCCCCCATGTACTTGACCGAATTCTTGACCGTCGTCTTGATCCACCTGCTCGCCGTGGCCAGCCCTGGCCCGGACTTCGCCGTCGTGGTGCGCGAGAGCGTGGCCTCGGGCCGGCGTGCGGGGCTCTGGACAGCCCTGGGCGTCGGCACGGGCATCATGGTGCATGTGGCCTATTCGCTGCTGGGCATCGGTCTGATCGTGTCGCAGTCCCTGGTGCTGTTCAATGCGTTGAAATGGCTGGCGGCGGCCTACCTGCTCTATATCGGGATCAAGGCGCTGCGGGCCAAGCCGGCGGATCCGGCGGCTGCCGAGGCCGCCCTGGGTGTCGCTCAGCGGACCTCGCGCGGCGCCTTTATCACCGGTTTCGTCACCAATGGACTGAACCCCAAGGCGACCCTGTTTTTCCTCTCGCTCTTCACCGTTATCATCGATCCGCACACTCCGCTGTCGGTGCAGGCCGGTTATGGCGTCTACCTGGCCCTGGCCACCGCGCTATGGTTCTGCCTGGTGGCCCTGCTCTTCAGCCAGGCCCGGGTGCGCGCCGGCTTTGCCCGCCTGGGCCACTGGTTCGATCGGGCCATGGGGGCGGTACTGGTGGGGCTGGGGATCAAGCTGGCGTTTAGCGAGTTACGTTGAGCACCGCGTCGTGCCGGCCAGCTCGTCTGCGTTTAGAGATCCTGGTTGGCGAGGCGGTTGAGGCGGTTCAGGTAGCTTCGCGGGCGCTCTCCCAGCAGCCGCTGGAACATTGCGCTGAAGGCTTTGGCGCTGCCCAGGCCCAGGGCCTGGGCCACGCTCTGCAGGCTGTCGCCGGCCAGCAGGCGCGGCAGGGCTTCGGTGAGCCGCAGTTGCTGGCGCCACTCATGAAAACCCAGCCCCAGCTCGTCGGCGAACAGGCGGGCGAGGGTGCGTGAACTGGCGCCGACCTCCAGGCCCCAGTCTTCCAGCGTCCGGTTCTGTTGCGGCGCTTGCAGCAGGGCTTGGCAGATCGCCCGTAGCCGGCGGTCCTTGGGCATCGGCAAGTACAGCGGCACGGGTTGCAAGGTGGCCAGTTCATGCACGATCAATTGCTGCACCAAGGGGTAATGCGTCGTCTGCGCCGGGCCGTGCTCCAGATGGATAGCCCGCAGGATCAGCTCGCGCAACAAAGGTGTCACCGCCAGAACGCAGCAGCCATCGAGAGCCGCGGGGCAGGCCGCGGCGTCGATAAACAGGGTACGCATCTGCACCGCGCCGGACATGTAAATCTGGTGCTCGACCCCAGGCGGAATCCACACCCCGCGGGTCGGTGGAATCACCCAGGCGCCGGCCGCCGTCACCAGGCGCATGAGCCCCTGAACGGCATAGAGAAACTGTGCTTCCCGATGCTGGTGGGGTTCGACTCGATCGCCGTCGGGGTAGTTCTGGGCGACGGCGGCGAATCGGCCATGACTTAGGTAGCTGAGCTGCATGTCAGGTTCGATGGCTTATCTGTCAGGTTGGCGTTTGGCCGCCACCGTAGCATGGGGTATCTCCCTTTCACACGGCGCCTTGCCATGAATCGACCGCGAACCGTTATCCGCTTTATCAACGCCGCCCATGTGCTCGATCACCTGTTCATGCTGATTTTCCCCGCCGCCGTGCTGGGCATGAGCCAGGCCTTCGGCCTGTCCTATGCCGAACTGATCGGCCTGTCGCTGGGTGGTTTTATCGCCTTCGGCGCCTGCTCGCTGCCGGCCGGCTGGCTGGGAGATCTGTGGAGCCGGCGGCAGATGTTGCTGCTGTTTTTCCTGGGTATCGGCGGCGCGGCGATTTTCACAGGTCTCAGCCGGTCGGTGCCGATGCTGGTGGGCGGACTGACCCTGATCGGCGTGTTCGCCGCCATTTACCACCCGGTAGGCACGGCGATGCTGGTGGCCCATGCGCAGAACCGCGGCCGCGAGATTGGTCTGAATGGCATGTGGGGCAATCTCGGCGTAGCCAGTGCCGCCTTGCTCACCGGCCTGTTGACCGCGCACTTCGGTTGGCGCGCGGCCTTTCTCCTACCGGGTGGTTTCGCCGTACTGCTGGGCCTGTGGTTCGCGGCGTGCGTGAAGGACGAAGCGGCCCCGTTAGTGCGCCGGCCGGCGTTGCCGCCGGCAGTCGGGCCGAGGTTATCCATGGTTCGGGTATTTGCCGTGCTGGCGCTGGTCACGGCCACCGGTGGCGTGGTGTTCAATGCCAGCACCGTGACGTACCCCAAGCTGTTCCAGGACCGTCTGCACGGCATGCTGGCGGCGCCCGAGCTGCTCGGCCTGGTGGTGAGCCTGGCGTATGCCTGCGGTGCGCTGGCGCAATTGCTGGTGGGACGTCTGCTGGATCGCCTGAGCCTGAAGGTGCCCTTCGTGCTGCTGACGCTCTGTCAGGCGCCATTGCTGCTGGGCTTGGCCTATGCCGAGGGATGGCCAGTGATTGTTCTGGGCGCGGCATTTATGTTCGTGGTGTTCGGTCAGGTCACGGTGAATGACGCCATGCTAGCCAGCCTGGTGGTGCCGCGCTGGCAGGCCCGGGTGTTCGCTTTGCGTTACTGCCTGTCCTTCGGCGCCAGCGCGGCGGCGATTCCGCTGATCGCCTTGGTCGAACCGCAGCAGGGACTGATGGGGTTGTACCTGATCATGGCCGGCGTCGGTGCGATGACTTTCGTTGCCGCCTTGATTTTTCCGCGGACCCACGCCGAGGCGTCTGTGCCCCTCGGGCCGGCTTAGGGCCTGTGGACACTATCCGCACGGCCGCGCCGAACTTGGTTTTGAAACCAGACCCGGCATGAAACGCGCCGTCGGATGCTTCAGAACGAGCGGAGAGTAATTTCTCATCGCATCAAAACAGATTCGGCCCTGCGGGTTGCGCGAAGAAGGGCCCCATTCGGCGTTGCGAAACTGGGCAAGGGAATGACCCTTGCCTGGGACCCTTCTTCGCGGCAACGCGACTCGCGATGATAATGTCCACAGGCCCTATAGCGGAGCTGTGAATACAGCGCGGTGGGCCTGGCTACAGGGCTGCCTGTGCACGGGCAGAGTGGACCAATAAAAAGGGCGCGGTATAAGCGCGCCCCGTTCCCTCGTGACTGAGGCCTACAGCAGTTCGACCGCTACTGCCGTGGCTTCGCCGCCACCGATGCACAGCGAGGCGACGCCGCGTTTGCCGCCGGTGTTCTTCAGGGCGTTGATCAGGGTGAGGATAATCCGCGAGCCGGTGGAGCCCACCGGATGGCCCTGGGCGCAAGCGCCGCCGTAGATATTGACCTTGGCATGCTCCAGGCCGTGCTCGCGCATGGCCAGCATGGTAACCATGGCGAAGGCTTCGTTGATCTCGAACAGGTCGACCTCATCCTTGCTCCAGCCGATCTTCTTGAGCAGCGTGGTCATGGCGCCGATGGGCGCGAGGGTGAACTCGCTGGGGTCCTGGCTCTGGGTGGCATGGCCGACGATCCGCGCCAGGGGCGCGAGGCCGCGGCGCTGGGCTTCCTCCGCGGTCATCAGCACCAGGGCGCTGGCGCCGTCGGAGATCGAACTGGCGTTGGCTGCGGTGATGCTGCCGTCCTTGCGAAAGGCCGGCTTGAGCCCGGGAATTTTTTCCAGATTGGCGTTGAGTGGCTGTTCGTCGTCCTCGACCAGCACCTCGCCCTTGCGGGTGCTGACGCTGACCGGGACGATCTCGGCCTTGAGCGCGCCGGTGGCGATGGCCGCCTGGGCACGCTTGAGCGATTCAATGGCATAGGCGTCCATGGCCTCGCGACCGATACCGTACTGGTCCGCGGTTTCCTGGGCGAAGGAACCCATCAGGCGGCCCGTGCGGGCATCCTCCAGCCCGTCGAGGAACATGTGATCCTTGATCTCGCCATGGCCCATGCGCAGGCCGCTGCGAGCTTTGGCCAGGATATAGGGGGCATTGGACATGCTTTCCATGCCGCCGGCGACCATCACGCTGTTGGTTCCGGCCTTGAGCAGGTCGTGGGCCAGCATCACCGCTTTCATGCCCGAGCCGCACAGCTTGTTGATAGTGGTGCAACCGGTGGCGCTGGGCAGGCCGGCATTCAGCGCCGCCTGACGGGCAGGGCCCTGCTTGAGGCCGGCGGGCAGCACGCAACCCATGATCACTTCCTGGACATCGGCCGGCGCGATGCCGGCGCGGGCCACGGCCGCGCGGATGGCGGCGGCGCCCAGGTCGACGGCCGGCACGCTGGACAGGCTGCCCTGAAACCCTCCCATGGGGGTGCGTGCGCCGCTGACGATGACGATATCGGACATAAAGTTAACCCCTTAATGGCGCGGTGAAATCAATCAGTTGGAAGGCCTTGGTCGGCCAAGGACAGGGATTCTAACGCGTGACCACAAGTGGCCAAAGAGTCACGGGGCAAATCATTCTTTTGACTGATTTGCTGGCCGCCCAGGCGCTCTAGAGTGCTGCCCATCCAAAAACAACATATGTTCGCAGGTATCGCCATGCTCCAGACCCGTATCATCCCGCCGGCTGAGAATGCCTACCCCTTTCCACTGCTGATCAAGCGCCTGCTACTGTCCGGCAGCCGCTACGAGAAGACCCGGGAAATCGTCTACCGCGACAGCCTGCGTTACAGCTATGCCACCTTCAACGAGCGTGTCGCGCGCCTGGCCAATGTGTTGACCGAGGCTGGCGTCAAGGCCGGCGACACCGTCGCCGTGATGGACTGGGACAGCCACCGCTACCTGGAATGCATGTTTGCCGTGCCGATGATCGGTGCGGTGCTGCACACCATCAATATTCGCCTGTCGCCCGAGCAGATCCTCTACACCATGAACCATGCCGACGATAAGTTCGTGCTGGTCAACAGCGAGTTCGTGCCGCTCTACCAGGGTATTGCCGAACACCTGACCACGGTGGAGAAAACCCTGCTGCTGACCGATACGCCCGACAAGACGGCAGACTTGCCGAACCTGGTCGGTGAATACGAGCAGCTGCTGGCGGCGGCCAGCCCGCAGTACGAGTTCGCCGATTTCGATGAAAACTCGGTTGCCACTACCTTCTATACCACCGGCACCACCGGCAACCCCAAGGGCGTGTATTTCACCCACCGGCAGCTGGTGCTGCACACCCTGTCCGCCGCCACCGTGCTGGGCAGCCTGGACAGCATCCGCTTGATGGGCACCGACGACGTCTACATGCCCATTACCCCGATGTTCCACGTGCACGCCTGGGGCCTGCCCTATGTGGCGACCATGCTCGGGGTCAAGCAGGTCTACCCCGGTCGTTACGACCCGGAGCTACTGGTGCAGCTGTGGCAGCGCGAAAAAGTCACCTTCTCCCATTGCGTGCCGACTATCCTGCAGATGGTGATGAACGCCAAGGCGGCCCAGGGGGTGGACTTCGCCGGCTGGAAGCTGATCATCGGCGGCAGTGCCCTGACCCGCTCGCTGTACGAAGGCGCCAAGGCACAGGGCATCCAGCTGACGGCGGCCTACGGCATGTCCGAGACCTGCCCACTGATCGCTTGCGCGCACCTGAACGATGAGCTGCGCGCTGGCAGCGAAGACGAGCGCATCACTTACCGGATCAAGGCCGGGGTGCCGGTGCCCCTGGTGGATGCGGCCATTCTCGATGCCCAAGGGCGTTTCCTGCCGGCAGACGGCGAGTCCCAGGGCGAACTGGTGCTGCGTTCACCCTGGCTGACCCAAGGCTATTTCCGCGAGCCGGAAAAGGGCGCCGAGCTCTGGACGGACGGCTGGCTGCACACCGGCGATGTGGCGACCATCGACGGCATGGGCATCATCGATATCCGCGACCGCATCAAGGATGTAATCAAGACCGGCGGCGAGTGGATTTCCTCCCTCGAACTGGAAGACCTGATCAGCCGTCACCCGGCGGTGCGGGAAGTGGCGGTGGTGGGTGTGCCCGATCCGCAATGGGGCGAGCGGCCGTTCGCCCTGATCGTCGTGCGCGAAGGACAGAGCCTGGATGCCAAGGGCTTGAAGGAACACCTCAAGCCCATGGTCGAGCAGGGGTTGCTGAATAAATGGGCGATCCCTACGCAGGTGGCCCTTGTTACCGAAATACCCAAGACCAGCGTCGGCAAACTGGATAAGAAACGCATTCGTCTGGACATCGCCCAATGGCAGGCCGCGGGCAGCGCGTTCCTCTCGACACTTTAATGTCCATAAAGGTCCGCCAGCCGGGGGCCTTGAAGTGACTGCTCAGTCAAACAAGCGTTTGGCTTGGTTATTGCTGTTCCCTGGCCATTCTGGCGTTTGGCGCCCGGCTAGGGCCGGTTTGTCGCTGCACGCCAGAGTCCCTCCAAGTGCAAATCACACTTTCGAGGGATCAAGGCTTACAGGCCGCTGGCTATAGTCCGCACCAATGCACAACAAAAAACACATGGAGTAGGTCAATGACATCAATCAAACCATTCTGGCGCCTGGCTAAACTGCCGTTGGCCGTCAGCCTCGCGTCCACTCTCGCCGCTCCAGCGTTTGGCGTTACGTTCAACATCGGCGAAATCGAAGGTCAATTCGATTCCTCGCTCTCAGTGGGTGCCAGCTGGTCCGTGCGTGAGGGCGACAAGGATCTGATCGGTGTCAACAATGGCGGTCGCGGCCTGTCGCAGACCACAGATGACAGCCACTTGAATTTCAAGCGTGGCGAAACCTTTTCGAAGATCTTCAAGGGCATCCATGACCTTGAATTGAAGTACGGCGACAGCGGTGTGTTCGTGCGCGGCAAGTACTGGTACGACTTCGAACTGAAGGATGAAGACCGTCCCTTCAAGGACATCGACGACAGCAACCGCAAGGAAGGCGCACAGTCTTCTGGCGCGCAGATCCTCGACGCCTTCGTCTACCACAACTACTCCATCGCCGATAAGCCCGGTTCGGTCCGCGTGGGTAAGCAGGTACTGAGCTGGGGTGAAAGTACCTTTATCCAGAACAGCATCAACGCCGTGAACCCGGTCGACGTGGCCGCGTTTCGTCGCCCCGGTGCCGAGATCAAGGAAGGCTTGATCCCGGTTAACATGTTCTATGTCTCCCAGAGCCTGACCGATAACCTGTCCGCCGAAGCCTTCTACCAGCTGGAGTGGGACCAGACCATCGTCGACAACTGCGGCACCTTCTTCGCCCAGGTGGACGTGGTGGCCGACGGTTGCGACGACAACCTGCGCCTGCTGACCAACAACGTACCCTTGGTGGGTGTGTTGAACGGGATTTTGGCGGGAAATGGTCTCGGTCCGCTGAATACCAACGTCGAAGGCAACCTGGTAGCCCGTGGCGGCGACGTGGATGCCCGTGACAGCGGTCAGTTTGGTGTGGCACTGCGTTACTTCAGCGAGCCGCTGGATACCGAGTTCGGCCTCTATGCCATGAACTACCACAGCCGTGCGCCCTTTCTCAGCGCCACAGCTCCGGATCAGAGTGTCTATAACGTCGGTAATAACCTGCTAGGTGTACTCAATGGTGCTGCCTCCGCACTGGCGATCGCCGGTAACTCCAAGTACTTCATCGAATACCCGGAAGACATCCGCCTGTACGGCATGAGTTTCTCCACCACGCTGCCCACGGGTACCGCTTGGCAGGGTGAAGTCAGCTACCGTCCGAATGCACCGGTCGCGCTCAATACCACCGATATCCTGTTTGCCGGCGTGCGCCCGTTGACCAACCCCAACGTCGCCAACCCCTTCGCCGACGCCTCGGTACTGCCTGCATCGCCCGGCGGCACCATCAACGGTTACCGCCGCAAGGAAGTGACCCAGGTTCAAACCACCTTCACCCATTTCGTGGACCAAGTCATGGGCGCCAGCCGTCTGACCCTGGTCGGTGAAATCGGCATGACCTATGTCGGTGGTCTGGAAGACACCAGCGACGTGCGCTACGGCCGCGATCCGATCTACGGCCCGGGTGAACTGGCTAACAATACCTGTCCGCTGCTGAACAACATCACCATCGGTCGTGCGGTCGTCAATGGCCAGCCCAGCACCGAGTTCGACAACGTAGATAAGTATTGCAACGACGAAGGTTTCACCACCAGCACCTCCTGGGGCTACCGCGCTCGGGCCATCTGGGATTACCCGGATGTCTTCGCCGGTGTGAACCTCAAGCCGAGCATTGCCTGGTCTCATGACGTCAGCGGTTACTCGCCGGGCCCGGGCGCCAACTTCGAAGAGGGCCGCAAGGCCGTCAGCCTGGGTCTCGATGCCGAGTACCAGAACACCTACACCGGCAGCCTGGCTTACACCGACTTCTTCGGCGGTGACTACAACACTTCGGTCGACCGTGATTTCGTTGCGCTCAGCTTCGGCGTGAATTTCTAAGGGAACAGGAATATTTTGAGGAACAGCATGCACATGAAAACAACAAAAAATCTGTTGCAAACCGGCGTCCTGGCCCTTTCGCTGCTGGCCAGCAGCGTTATGGCCGCCGTGTCGTCGGAAGAAGCCGCAAAGTTGGGGACCACGCTGACACCGATGGGCGCCGAAATGGCGGGTAACGCCGATGGCAGCATTCCGGCCTGGACCGGCGGTCTGCCCGCCAATGCCGGTGCTGTCGACAGCAAGGGTTTTCTGGCCGATCCGTTTGCCGCCGAAAAACCGCTGTTCACCATCACCGCGCAGAACATGGAGCAGTACAAGGACAAGCTGACCCCCGGTCAGCAGGCCCTGTTCAAGCGCTACCCAGAAACCTACCGGATGCCGGTGTTCACCACCCACCGCAGCGTGACGCTGCCAGCCGATGTATTGGCCGGTACCAAGCTCAACGCGACCAACACCAAGCTGGTGGAAGGCGGCAACGGTCTGGAGAACTTCCAGAACGCCAACCCTTTCCCTATCCCTAAAGACGGGATGGAAGCCATCTGGAACCATATCACCCGCTATCGCGGCGGCAGCGTGAAGCGTCTGGTTACCCAGGCGACCCCGCAGGCCAACGGTTCCTACAGCCTGGTGTACTTTCAGGACGAATTCACCTTCCGCGATAAGCTGAAGGATTTCGATGCGAGCAAAGAAAGCAACGTGCTGTTCTACTTCAAGCAGCAAGTGACGGCCCCTTCGCGTCTGGCCGGTAACGTGCTGCTGGTCCACGAGACCCTCAACCAGGTGAAGGAGCCGCGCCTGGCGTGGCTCTATAACTCCGGTCAGCGCCGGGTCCGTCGCGCACCTCAGGTGTCCTACGACGGTCCAGGTACCGCCGCCGATGGCCTGCGTACATCCGATAACTTCGACATGTACAACGGCTCGCCGGACCGCTACGAGTGGAAGCTCAACGGGAAGAAGGAAATCTACATCCCGTACAACAGCTACCGTCTGGACTCGCCGAGCCTGAAGTACGAGCAGATCGTCAAGGCCGGTCACATCAACCAGGACCTGACCCGGTACGAGCTGCACCGCGTCTGGCATGTGACCGCGACCCTGAAGTCCGGCGAGCGTCATATCTACGCCAAGCGTGATTTCTTCCTCGACGAAGACACCTGGCAAGCGGCGCAGATCGACCACTACGACGGTCGTGGCACCCTGTGGCGTGTGGCCGAAGCCCATGCCCAGTACTACTACGACAAACAAGTGCCGTGGTACGCCGTGGAAACCTTGTACGACCTGCTGTCCGGTCGTTACCTGGCACTGGGGATGAAGAACGAGGAGAAGCAATCCTACGACTTCAACTACAGCGCCACGCAAAGCGACTTTACTCCGGCGGCCCTGCGTCAAGCCGGCGTACGTTGATCTAACGCTGCGCTAAATAAAAAACCGGCCTCAGGGCCGGTTTTTTTATGCCTGTGATTTATCGGAACGGGCCGTGATCGCCGATCGACTGCGCGTGTAAGAGGACGAACGGCGCGAAATGAGAAGGTTCGTTTGGCTTGCGTATGGCCGGTTTACGGCCATTCTTGGCTCGTTACGCGGTGCACTCTAGTGCGATCAACGCTGCGAGCCAGAGGGCCTGGACGTGCCACGTCCCGGGTACATGTCGTCCTGCTGCAGGCTGGAGCCCGCACCGTCCATGCCACCCCTTCATGGAGCAGGACGATGACTGCAGCCCTATCTTGCCGGCGCCTGGCGGCCCTGCCACTGGCCGTCAGCCTTGCATCCGGTGTTACGGCCAGCCTTATGGCGAGCCTCGCCACGCCGGTATTCGGCGCGACCTTCAGCCTCGGCGAGGTCGAGGGTCAATTCGACTCTTCGTTGTCCGTGGGCGCCAGCTGGGCCCTGCGCAGTGCGGACCCGGACCTGATCGGCGTAAACAACGGCGGTCGCGGTCTATCCCAGACCACCGACGACAGCCACTTGAACTTCAAGCGCGGCGAAACCTTCTCGAAGATTTTCAAGGGGGTCCACGACCTCGAGTTGAAATACGCCGATACCGGGGTTTTTCTGCGCGGCAAGTACTGGTACGACGTCGAACTCAAGGACGAGCACCGGCTGTTCAAGGACATCGACGACGATGACCGCAAGGAAGCTGCCCAGGCGTCTGGTGCTCAGCTGCTCGACGCCTTCGTCTACCACAGCTATGCCATTGCCGATAAGCCAGGCTCGGTCCGTCTGGGCAAGCAGGTGCTGAGCTGGGGGGAAAGCACTTTTATCGGCAACTCGATCAACTCAGTCAACCCGATCGATGCCGCTGCCTTCCGTCGTCCCGGTGCCGAGATTCGCGAAGGCCTGATTCCGGTGAACATGTTCTATGTGGCCCAGAGCCTGACCGACAGCCTCTCCGCAGAGGCCTTCTATCAGCTGGAGTGGGACCAGACCATAGTCGACAATTGCGGCACTTTTTTCGCCCAGGCGGACATCATTGCCGACGGCTGCGACGATAACCTGCGGTTATTGAGCAATGATCCGGTCAGGCAGAGGGTGGTCAATGGCATCATTACCAACCTCAATGCCGCGCCGGGCCAGCCATTCGGGACCATCGGCGCCATCAACGGCAATGCCGAGGGCAACCTGGTGGCCCGAAGCGGTGATCGCGACGCCCGGGACAGTGGTCAGTGGGGGGCGGCCCTGCGCTATTTCGCTCAGGAGCTGAACACCGAGTTCGGTGTCTATGCCCTGAACTACCACAGCAGGACCCCGGTCTTCAGCGCCACCGCGCCTGCGGCCAATGTCTACGCCGGGGCCGACTCGGTCTACAGTCCGGCGGCCGCGACGACCTTGGGGCCCGCCGCGGCCTTGATCGTGGCCAGTAACGCCTCGTACTTTATCGAGTACCCCGAAGATCTGCGCCTCTATGGGTTGAGCTTTTCCACCACCCTGCCCAGCGGCACCGCCTGGAGCGGTGAAGTCAGTTACCGGCCCAATGCCCCGGTGCAGTTGAACACCACCGATATCCTGTTCGCTGCGGTGCGGCCCATCGAAAACGGGACCAGTATCTTCGCCGACGCCTCGGTACTGTCCGGCACCCCCGGTGCGGACCTGCACGGTTATCGGCGCAAGGAAATCACCCAGCTGCAAACCACCTTTACCCACTTCGTAGACCGGGTGATGGGTGCTTCGCGCATGACCCTGGTGGGCGAGCTGGGCTTTGTCCATGTCGGCGGGTTGGACCGCTACAGCGAGGCCCGCTATGGGCGCGACCCGGTCTATGGGCCGGGCGCCCTGCCGGATGTCGCCGCGCTGGGCGGCGCGACCAATACCTGCCCGTTCCTGAACACCCTGACCGTGGGCGGGTCGACAACCCCGGACACCACCAATATCCGCAAGAACTGCAACAACGACGGCTTCGTGACCCGCAATGCCTGGGGCTATCGGGCCCGGGTGATCTGGGACTATTCCAGCGCCTTAGCCGGGATCAACCTGCGCCCTAGCCTGGCCTGGTCCCACGATGTCGACGGCTACGGGCCCAACGCGCTCTTTACCGAGGGCAGCAAGGCCCTGAGCCTCGGCCTGGATGCGGATTACCAGAACACCTACACCGCCAGCCTGGCCTACACGGAATTTTTCGGGGGGAAGTTCAACACCTCGGTGGACCGTGATTTCGTGGCGCTGAGTTTCGGCGCGAATTTCTAGGAGCAGTTTCGAGGAGGACCCTGCCATGACTATCACCACCCGCCTGTTGCAATGCGCGGCCTTGGGGCTCTCGCTGCTGGCCGACGGCTCGCTGGCCGCGGTTTCGCCGGAGCAAGCCGCCAAGCTGGGAAGCACGCTGACACCGATCGGCGCCGAGATGGCGGCTAATGCCGACGGCAGCATTCCGGCCTGGACCGGGGGGCTGCCGCAATCGGCCGGCAGCGTGGACGGCAGGGGCTTTCTGGCCGATCCCTTTGCCAGTGAGCAACCGTTGTTCACCATCACCGCACAGAACCTGGAGCAGTACCGCGACAAGTTGACCCCCGGCCAGCAGGCCCTGTTCAAGCGCTACCCGCAGGGCTACCGGATGCCGGTATTCACCAGCCACCGCTCCGCGACCCTGCCGGAGGCCGTGCTGGCAGCGACTCGGCGCAATGCCACCCGCACCCAGCTGGTGGAAGGCGGTAACGGCCTGGAAAACTTCGAGGTGGCCAACCCCTTTCCCATCCCACAGAGCGGCCTGGAGGTGATCTGGAACCACATCACCCGCTTCCGCGGTGGCAGCGTCCGCCGTCTGATTACCCAAGCCACGCCCCAGGCCAACGGTGCCTTCAGCCTGGTGTATTTTCAGGACGAGTTCACCTTCCGCGACAACCTGAAGGGGGCCGACCCGAGCAAGCCGAGCAATGTGCTGTTCTACTTCAAGCAACGGGTCACGGCCCCATCGCGCCTGGCCGGTAACGTGCTGCTGGTCCACGAAACGCTCAATCAGGTCAAGGAACCTCGCCTGGCCTGGCAGTACAACGCGGGTCAGCGCCGCGTACGCCGGGCGCCACAGGTCTCCTACGACGGACCGGGAACCGCCGCCGATGGCCTGCGCACCTCCGATAACTTCGACATGTATAACGGCTCGCCCGACCGCTACGAGTGGACGCTCAACGGCAAGAAGGAAATCTTCATCCCCTACAACAGCTACCGCCTGGATTCGCCAGCGCTCAAGTACGTCGACATCATCAAGGCCGGTCATATCAATCAGGACCTGACCCGTTACGAGCTGCACCGGGTCTGGCATGTGACCGCGACCCTGAAACCCGGCCAGCGGCATATCTACGCCAAGCGCGATTTCTATATCGACGAAGACAGCTGGCAAGCGGCGCAGATCGACCACTACGACGGCCGCGGCGCCCTGTGGCGGGTGGCAGAGGCCCATGCCCTGTATTACTACAATCAGCAGGTGCCCTGGTACGCCGTGGAGACCCTGTACGACCTGTTGTCCGGCCGTTACCTGGCGCTGGGGATGAAGAACGAGGAGCGTCAGGCCTATGACTTCAGCTACAGCGCCTCCGAAAGCGACTACACCCCGGCGGCCCTGCGTCAAGCCGGCGTGCGCTGAGCGCTGAACGGGTGCTGCAAAACCGGCCTTTAGGCCGGTTTTTGTTGCCGCGCGATGCCAGGTACTGGCAGGTCCGCACTAAAGGGCTTCAAATGCGGCCGGCAAGGGTCTAGGCTGCTGAGCCTCAACTGCCGATCACTCTTCCACGAGGCGGGTAATGCTCGACCTGTCCAGCTCGCGGCGTTCCGATTGCTCCTCCGGGGGCGGTGCCGAGGGGCGTTTCTTTCGCCCACCTTTGCCTTCTGGCCATGTGCCGCGCCCGCATCTGTGCGAGCGCCTGGCGGTGGGTCTGGAGGGGCGGCTGTTGCTGGTCAATGCGCCGGCGGGGTTCGGTAAAAGCTCCCTGGCCAGTGAGTTCTGCGAACAGCTCCCGGAGCACTGGCACAGCCTCTGGCTGGGACTGAGCAGCCGCGACGGCGACCCGGGGCGGTTTCTCGAGCGTCTGCTGGTCGGCCTACGGCCACGCTTTCCGACCCTGGGCGAGGAAGCCCTGGGCGTGCTCAAGCTGCGCCAGCGCCACCAGCCTTTCGCGTTCGAGGAGTGGCTCGATGGCCTGCTCGATGAGCTGGCCCTGCGCCTGGACCCCGACGCGCCGCTTTTGCTGGTACTGGACGATTACCATTTGGCCCAGGGCGCGGTGCTGGACCGCTGCCTGCAGTTCTTTCTCAATCATCTGCCACCCGGCCTGGTGCTGCTGGTCACCAGCCGCACACGACCGGATTGGCACCTGGCGCGCTTGCGCCTGTCGCGTCAGTTGCTGGAGCTGCACGAGCAGGACCTGCGCCTGACGGTGTCGGAAATTCGCGCGCTGCTGGCCAGCCAGGGCGCGCAACTGCAGGGCGAGGCACTGGATAACCTGGTGCAGCGCAGCGAAGGTTGGGTCGCCGGCCTGCGCCTGTGGCTGCTGGCGGCCGCCGAAACCGGCGAGTTCGAGCCCCTGGCCCATCACCTGCACGGCGCCGAGGGCCTGATCCGCGATTACTTGCTGGAAGAGGTGATCGAGTCCCAGCCCGCTCAGGTACAGGCCTTCCTCTACGAAACCGCCTGCCTGGAGCGCTTCTGCGCTCAGCTGTGCGATGCGCTGCGCGACCGGCATGACAGTGCCGCGATTATCGGGCACCTGCAGGCGCACCAGGTGTTTCTGGTACCGCTGGACGAGCAGGGCCAGTGGTTTCGCTACCACCACCTGTTTTCCGATCTGCTGCGGGCCCGTCCGACCACGGCGATGCCCCAGGCCAGCCTGCATTTGCGCGCCTGCCGCTGGTTCAGCGGTCAGGGCCTGCTCAATGAGGCGGTGGAACAGGCCCTGCGCGCCGGCCAGCCCGATGTGGCGGCGAACCTGGTGCAGAACCTTTCAGAGGAACAGCTGCTGGCCGAGCAGAACGTCGCCATGTTGCTGCGCTGGAAAATGGACCTGCCCGATAGTCTACTGACCAGCACGCCGCGTCTGATCATGCTCTATGGCTGGGCGCTGACCCTGGCCTGCCAGCTGGACGCCGCCGAGGAGCTGGCGGCGCAGCTGTGCCGCTTCTTACCGGCGGCCGATGGGCTCGAGCAGCACAACCTGCTGGCCCAGTGGCTGGCGCTGAACGGCGTGATCGCCCGGGGCCGCGGCGACAGTGCGCGGGCCGAGGCGTTTTGCGCCGAAGCCCTGGCGGTGCTGCCTCAGGAACGTTATGGGCAACGCCTGATGTGCCTGTCGACCTTGGCCAACCTGGCGATCGTGCACGGCGATCTGTGGCGGGCACGGGGCTTGAACCGCGAGGCCCTGGAGCTGGCGCAGCGAGTCGACAACCCGCTGTTCGAAGCCCTGAGCCGCTACGACCGCGCCCGGGTGTTGCAGGCCCGTGGCGAAATCCTTCGCGCCCTGGACGAGGTGCGCCAGGGTCTGGAGCGCCTGCGTGGGCTGGCGCCGCAACGCTTTTATGCCGTGCGCGCCCGCCTGGTTCTGCTCGAGGGTGGCTTGCTGACCCTGCGGCTGCAGCCGCAGCAGGCCCGCCTGCGCCTGGCGGTCGGTATCGATGAGGCCCGGGCCTGTCGCGACATCAGCTTGCTGATGGGCTATTGCGTACTGGCCAGCCTGGAGGGTCGCGAGGGGCGGTTGGCAGAGGCATTCGCCCAGCTGGCCGAGGCCGAACGGCTGATGCATATCTGGGACGTGCCGCCGATCTACTACCTGGCCATGATCACTCAGGTCAAATGCGAGCTCTGGTTGATCCAGGGCCAGGTCGAACTGGCCGCCGCCTGGCTGGAGCGGTTGGCGCAAACCTACCGTGGCGAGCAGGCCGCCACCGCCCCGGAGTTTCAGCCGCAGCTGTCGCTGTCCATCGATCTGCAGGGTGCGCTGCTGGAGCGCCATCAGGGTCTGCTGGTCGACGCCGAGCGGCGTCTGCGTGCCCTGATCCAGCATGCCCAGGGTGCCGGCGGGCAGTTGCTGGGGCTGATGGCCCAGGTCCAGCTCACCGCGTTGCTGCGTGCCGCCGGCCGCGAGCGCGAGGCCCAGCAGCAGTTGGGCAGCAGCCTGGAAGCCGCGGTCGGCGGCGCGTTGTTGCCTTTCGGCGAATTGCTGGTGCAGCAGCCGGACTGGTTGCGCGAGCAACTGCTGGGCCGTCCCGACTGCCCGTTGTGCGAGGCCCTGCTGGCGCAGTTGCCGGGCGCCTGGCTGGAAGAAAATATAGGCACCGGTGCCGCCGCAGAAACCCTGAGCACCCGCGAACTGGCGGTGCTCAAGCTGATCGCCCAGGGCTGCTCGAATCAGGAAATCAGCGAGCGGCTGTTTATCTCCCTGCACACGGTCAAGACCCACGCCCGGCATATCAACAGCAAGCTCGGGGTGGAGCGTCGCACCCAGGCGGTCGCCCGGGCCAAGGGGCTCGGGCTACTGCGCTGAGGGCAGCGACAGGTCCAGGGCCGCGGGCTTCTGCACCTGGGCCTGCGGCTGCGCCAGCTGTCCCTGGATATCCGCCTCAATAGCGGTCAGCACCGGCAGCACCTGCTGCAGGCTGGTCTGCACCTCGGCATAAGGGTGCTGCGTGGCCAGCGCGGCGATACGCGCGAGCAGCTCGACGCGCACCGCGTCGCCCAGATGCACGAACAGCGCCGGCAATTGCTGGCTCAGCTCGGCGCCGTAGAGCAGCAGATCCTGACGGTCAAACTGGGTGGTCAGCGCCAGGTAGTCCAGGGCGCTGCTGACGAGCATGGCCGCGGCCGCCTTGGTTTCCAGCAGCCCTTGCAGGCGCATGGGGTTGCGCTGTTCGGCCGGCGAAAGGGTGCCCCAGAATTCGCTGGTCAGGCTGAACAGCACCGCCTGCTGGCGCAGCGAATGGCTCATCAGGCCCAGGGCTTCGACCCCATAGGGTTGCACCGGCGCGCGGAAATCGAAATACAGGCGCATCAGCTCCTTGAGTTGGAACAGCACCTCGCGGGCCTCGTTTTGTCGCGCGTCTAGGGGGGTATAGATGCTGAGCTGCGGGCGGAAATTCGCCTCGCTGATCAGGCGCTGATAGATCGGTCCGGTGAACTCACCACTGCGCCGCGGCAGGGCATCGGCCTGACTGCTGTCCAGGGCCTTGAGGGCTTCGACCAGGCGCTGGTAGTCGGTGCTGTGCCAGGGCCGCTGAATATCCGGAATCGGCTGGCCCAGGTAGAACAGCTCGGCGGCGCACAGCGGGCGCCAGGCGATCAGCAGGACCAGGATCAGGCAATTAAACAGGCGAGGGGGCACGACAGCATCCAGCGGGCGAGGGCGGGTCAAGGGTACCAGCCCGTGCAGCGCCGTCACCTGCGCCTTGGTTGGGCGAGGCGGGCGTCGTGCCCGGCTCAGGCGGTGGCGGGTTGGGGGTCGAACTCGGCGCGGTACTGTTCGACCAGGTGCAGGTTGTCGTGCTGCCAAGGGTGGAAGTCGGCCTTGTAAAAATCCAGGTAGCCGCGCACCAGCTTGCGGTAGATGCCGTTCTTGCCCCAGAGCCAGGTCAGGCCGTCGCGCCAGACTCGCCAGTTCCATAGCAGGCCGTCGCGCTTGAGCATGTGCACCAGGCCCTTGAAGGTGTCGAGAGTAAAGAACAGGGTGCTCTGGATAATTGCCCTGCGACGCAACCATTTGCTGGCGCAGACGGCTTGGTACACATCGAAGGCCACGGCCTTGTGCTCGGTCTCTTCCAGGGCATGCCAGCGCCACAGGCGGGCCAGGGCAGGGTCGGCGCCGTCCAGCCAGTTGGGGTCGGAGAGCAGGGCGTCGGCCATGATCGCCGTCAGGTGTTCCACCGCGCAGGTGGCCGCCAGCTGCAGCTGCGGTGACAGGTGTTTCTGCACGAAACTCAGGCGACGCTTTAGTCCTCGCTCCAGATAATCCACGTCGTAGCCCAGCTCGCGCAGGCGCTGGCTGTACTCCAGGTGCTCGCGGCTGTGATGGCCTTCCTGGCCGATAAAACCGCGGATCTGCTCCTTGAGCAGGGGGTCGTCGATCTGCGCGCGGTGCAGGCGCACCGAGTCGATAAAGAAGCGCTCGCCGTCGGGAAACAGTACCGACATGGCATTGAACAGGTGGGTCTTGAACGCATCGCCGCTGTGCCAGTGCCGCGGCAAGGGCTGGGGCAGGGCGAAGTCCAGATGGCGCGGGCGGATATGCAAACCGACAGGGGTGGTGCTGGTCATCAGGGTCTCCCGACAGGCTTTACAGTCAGGGTTCGACTATGGACGTGAGGGAGATTGTCGGACAAGGTCCTCTTCTGCCAATATTCAGGTCATATCCGGCCAAAGAGCCTTAACCATGAAACAGCCGCTTACCTTCAATGCCGAGCTGGTACCGGTGGCCTATGGGGTCGCCTTGCTGGAGCTGGTCGAGTCCCTCGGGCTGCCGCGCGATGCGTTGCTCGCCAGCGCGCGGCTCAAGCCCCAGGTACTGGACAGCCCCAATGGTCGGCTGTCCTTTGCCGATTTTCATCTGCTGATCGGCAGTGCCCTGCAACGTTGCAACGAGCCGGCCCTGGGCCTGCTGCTGGGGCAGCGGCTGAATGTCTCGACTCATGGCATCCTCGGCTATGCGGTGCTGTCCAGCGCCAACCTGGGCAAGGCCCTGCAGTTCGCGCTCACTTATTACCGGGTGCTCGGCCTGGCGTTCGAGCTGGAGCTGGTGGAGCAGGGCGACCGGGTGGAGCTGCGCGCCCTGGAAGCGATGCCCTTGGGCGCGCTCGGGTACTTTGCCGCCGAGGCCCTGATGGCCAGCCTGCATGGCATCGCCTGCTTTCTGCTGGGCGAGCCGCTGCGCGACGTGCGCATCGGTTTTGCCCATCCGGCACCGGAATATGCCGAGCGGTACGCCGCGATCTTCGACATGCCGGTAGTCTTTGCCCAGCCGTACCATTTTCTTAATTTGCCCACCCATTATCTGCAGCGGCCCATGGCCCTGGCCAACCCGGCCACGGTGCGCATGTGCGAGCAGCAGTGCGAGGCGCTGCTGGTCAGCCTGGATGTGCAGGACGGGCTGTTGACCCGTGTGCGCCGCCTGCTGCTGGCCCGCCCGGGTGAGTTTCCGGATCTGGAAAGCGCTGCCCGTGCCCTGCACACCAGCGGCCGCAGCCTACGCCGACAGCTGTCGGGATTGGGCACCAGCTACCAGGCGGTGCTGGACGAGGTGCGCAAGCGCCTAGCCCTGCAGTACCTGGGCACCACCCAGCTGCCGCTGTTCGAAGTTGCTGCCCTGCTGGGCTTTAGCGATGTCTCGAACTTTCGCCGGGCCTTCAGGAAATGGACCGGCAAGCGCCCAGGCGACTACCGCGGCCAATCCTGAGCACAGGCCGGCACTCGGCCTGGCCGTAGCCGGCTGCGTAGCGCCGAACCCTAAAGCCCGGCGCTGGCCTAAGCAGTGATCGCGCCGCACGAGCCGATCACCACCGCCGTCTGGCCACCGTAAGGCCCGCCATACGGCAAGCCATACGGCAAGTCGGTGGTTAACCCAGGAGGACAGCATCATGCATATGCAGACCACAGACCCTCGCCCCCCCGTGCTCACAGTATTAGGCCAGGAGTACCCCGACCAGACGCATCCGGACGATCAACAGGAAGAACAGCTGGACCCGGACATGAATGAGCGTGACGTCGACGACGACCAGCTGGACAAAGCCCTTGAGGAAACCTTTCCAGCCAGCGATCCCATCTCGCCCTGAAGCCGCACACCCAACACCCCTGCACGGTTGCCCACAGGTTCGGTTGTCGTGCGGGGGCTTTAACCGGATCAGCTGGCCAGGGAAACCTTGCTGGCCAGCTGTGTCGCCGGCCTTTCCCCATAACCACGCGGGTTCAGGCACTGCCAGCGCCAGGCATCCTCGATCATGCACCCTAGGTCCTTTTCCGCGCGCCAGCCCAGTTCGCGCCAGGCCTTGCCCGGGTCCGCCCAGCACTGCGCGATATCGCCCGGCCTGCGCGCGACGAACTTGCGTGGCAACAGGCGGCCGGTAACAGCCTCGAAGGCGCCAAGCATGTCCAGCACCGAATAGCCGCGCCCCGTGCCCAAATTCCAGGTCGCCACGCCCTGGAGCCCGTCGAGCTTGGCCAGCGCCCGCAGGTGCCCTTTGGTCAGGTCCTGCACGTGGATGTAATCGCGGATGCCGGTGCCGTCCGCGGTGGGGTAATCGGCGCCATAGATGCTCAGATGCGGCAGCCGGCCGACGGCCACCTGCAGCATGTAGGGCATCAGGTTATTGGGCGTGCCGCTGGGGTCCTCGCCAATCAACCCGGACGGATGAGCGCCGATGGGGTTGAAATAGCGCAGCAGGGCAATCGACCAGCGTGGGTCGGCACGGGCCAGATCGCGCAGCAGGTTTTCCGCCATCAGCTTGGATTGGCCGTAGGGATTGGTCGGAATGCCGGTGGGGCAGTCCTCGTGAATCGGCATGCTCACCGCTTCGCTGTAGACAGTGGCGGAGGAGCTGAACACCAGCTTGAAGACCCCGGCATCCGCCATGGCCCGGCACAACGCAATGCTGCCCCCGACATTGCTGTCATAGTAGCGCAGCGGTTGCTGGATGCTTTCGCCGACCGCCTTGAGGCCGGCGAAGTGCATGACCGCGCTGATCGTGTAGCGCTGGAAGAGTTGGTTCATTTGAGTTCGATTGCGCACGTCCCCGAAGATAAACCGCAGGCTTCGTCCGCTCAGATGCTCCACCCGTTTCAGCGCCTCGAGGGCGCTGTTGCAGAGGTTGTCCAGCACCACCACCTCGTGCCCCTCCTGGAGCAATTCCAGCACCGCATGGGAACCGATATAACCCGCACCTCCTGTGACCAAAATCATAGCCTTCTCCTTGCTGCTAATGCCTGGAACGACAGCCATTGTCGTGCGGCTCCGACCCGGGCAAACAGAGGGGCGGAGCCTTGGGGCATGAGTTTTTCCGGGGTATTCGAAGCCCGATCGACCCAGACCACAGACCGCTGTGGGTGCTGGTAAAACGCGATCTTTTCGAACGGATACCTTTCTAGCGACGGGTCGCAACGACTCTAGTTCCCTGGCTCAAGGGGAGGCGCCAGAGGGCCCGTCAGGCCCCGGCGGGCTTCGGATAGGCGGTAGGAACGCTTGTCTGGAGCGTCTATCCATACGCCAGGAAGCCAGGAGAAACGCGAAGGCCGTCAGCCCGTTCTGTTCGCATTTGCCCGTACAGCGTTGGCGTATTTCGCCTCGGCTTCGCCGCACCCTTACCCGCCGATCCGCCCAGGTACGCGAGTAGATGCCCCCGCAGTGAATACTCTCAAGGAGTGAGCTTATGAGCTGGCCAGGACCCTTCCAGACGCCGTTTATCCAATCCCGACTGGAGCCGATCGCCACGGCCAGCGCCCGGCCCTATGCCGAGCATGGACCGACCCTGATCTGCCTGTCGCACCTGCGCTGGCGCTTCGTCTACCAGCGTCCGCAACACCTGATGGTGCGCCTGGCCCGCGACTACCCGGTGCTCTATGTCGAAGAGCCCCAGGCCAGCACAACCGCCAAGGCCTGGCTCGAGGTGCGGCCCGAAGCCGCTGGTGTCAGCGTGGCGGTGCCGCACGTGCCGCCCCACTGGGATGAGCGGGCAACCCTGGACGCGCAGCGCCGTCTGCTCGACCAGTACCTGCAGGCGCAGGCGATCACCCGCCTGATCCTCTGGTACTACACGCCCATGAGCCTTGCGTTCAGCGATCACCTCCAAGCCGAGCTGGTGGTATACGACTGCATGGACGAATTGTCGGCCTTTCACGGGGCTCCCCCTGCACTGGTGGTGTGGGAGCAGCACCTGTTCGAGCGCGCCGATCTGGTATTCACCGGCGGCTACAGCCTCTACGAAGCCAAGCGTCATCGACATGCCAATATCTACCCCTTCCCCAGCAGCGTGGACACTGCGCATTTTGCTCGCGCCCGACTGCCCCAGGCCGAGCCGCCCGACCAGGCTGAAATCCCCCGGTCGCGGCTGGGTTTTTACGGGGTGATCGATGAGCGCCTGGATATCGAGCTGCTCGCCCAATTGGCGGACCTGCGCCCGGACTGGCAGTTGGTGATGCTCGGGCCGGTGGTGAAAATCGATCCGGCCAGTCTGCCGCGACGGCCCAACCTGCATTACCTCGGTGGCAAGGCCTATGAGGCACTGCCGCAGTACCTGGCCGGTTGGGACGTGGCGTTGATGCCGTTCGCCCTGAACGCCTCCACTCGCTTCATCAGCCCGACCAAGACCCCCGAGTATTTGGCCGGCGGCTGCCCCGTGGTGTCCACGCCCATCGCCGATGTGGTGCGCATGTATGGCGACAGCGGCCTGGTGCGCATCGCCGACAGTGCCGCGGCATTCGTCGTTGCCATCGAGGCGGCGCTACTTGACGGGGCTGACCGGCCACAGCTGCTGGCCCGCGCCGACCAGATTCTCGGCGACATGTCCTGGGACATCACCTGGGCCCGAATGAAGGAGCAGATGCAATGCGCGACAGCCTCGCTGCCTCAATCCCGTTGAACGGCACCCCAACCGACCAGCCTGCCCCGGCATCGCGCCGAGGCGCGGGGCGCGTCGATTTCGACTACCTGATCGTCGGTGCCGGTTTTGCCGGTAGCGTCCTGGCCGAGCGCCTGGCGGCCGGACTGGACAAGCGCGTGCTGCTGATCGATCGACGCTCGCATATCGGCGGCAACGCCTACGACCAGTACAACGACGACGGCATCCTGATCCACCAGTACGGGCCGCATATCTTCCACACCAATGCCCAGCGCATCGTCGATTACCTGTCGCGCTTCACCCAGTGGCGGCCTTACGAGCATCGCGTGCTGGCCAGGGTCGACGAACAGCTGGTGCCCATCCCGATCAACCTGACCACGCTCAACCGCCTCTATGGCCTTGAGCTGGACGAGACCCAGGCCGAGGCCTTTCTGGCGGCGCGTGCCGAACCGGTGGCTTCGATCCAGACCTCCGAGGACGTGGTGGTCAACCAGATCGGCCGCGAGCTTTATGCCAAGTTCTTCCGCGGTTACACCCGCAAGCAATGGGGGCTGGACCCCTCGCAGCTGGACCGGGCGGTCACCGCCCGGGTGCCCACCCGCACCACCGACGACGACCGCTACTTCACCGATAGCTTCCAGATGATGCCGCTGCACGGCTACACGCGATTGTTCGAACGCATGCTCGATCACCCCAATATCAAGATCATGCTCAACACCGATTTTGCCGAGGTACGCGATGCCTTGGAGTACCGCCATCTGGTCTATTGCGGGCCGATCGACGAGTACTTCGATTATCGCTTCGGCAAGCTGCCCTACCGCTCCCTGCGCTTTCAGCACGAGACCCTGGATCAGGCGCAGTTCCAGCCGGTGGCCGTGGTCAATTACCCGGATGAAGAGGTGCCCTACACCCGCATCACCGAGTACAAGCACCTGACCGGGCAGCGGCACGCCAAGACCAGCCTGACCTACGAGTTTCCGTGCGACGAGGGCGACCCCTATTACCCGGTGCCCCGTGCGGAAAACGCCGCGTTGTACAAACGTTACCAGGCCCTGGCGGACGCCACGCCCGGCGTGACCTTTCTTGGCCGGCTGGGCACCTATAAGTACTACAACATGGACCAGGTGGTCGGTCAGGCCTTGGCGCTGTACAAGCGCATCGAGGAAGCCGAATCGGGTCCGGCGCCGTCGGAGTCACTTGAGCACAGTCAGAGCCTGGCGCGACAGGCGCCTCGATGAGGTCCGATGATGCATCGTCCGAGTCTGTTCAAGAGCTTCTACCAAGGCGGCTTCGAGAGCTCCAGCCACAGGCGCGGCGACGGTCGCCGTCTGGACCTGCTGGCCGCCACGGGCCATGACCGCTTCGCCGGGCAGGATTACGCCGCCCTCGGCGCCCATGGCCTGTACACGGTGCGCGACGGGTTGCGTTGGCACCTGATCGAGCGCGCGCCGGGGCGTTACGACTGGTCCAGCGTGCACCCCATGCTGGAGGCCGCCGAGCGCCAGGGCAGCCAGGTGATCTGGGATCTGTGCCATTACGGCTGGCCGGATAATCTGGATATCTGGCGGCCGTGCTTCGTCGAACGCTTCGCCCGTTTTGCCGCGGCGTTCGCCGCGCTGCTGAACGAGCGCGGTATCCAGACGCCCTTCTATACGCCGATCAACGAGATGTCGTTCTGGGCCTGGGCGGGGGGTGAAGTGGCCTATTTCAATCCCATGGCCCGCGGTCGCGGCCAGGAACTCAAGCATCAGTTGGTGCGGGCGAGCATCGCGGCGATCGAGGCCATTCGCGCGGTGCAACCCCAGGCGCGCTTCGTCCTGGTCGATCCGCTGATCCATGTGACCTGCGTACTGCAGCGCGCGGCTGCGCAACAAGCGGCCGAGCACCACCGGCTGCTGCAATTCGAGGCCTGGGACCTGCTGTGCGGCCGGCTGTGGCCAGGCCTGGGGGGCAAGCCGGAGTACCTGGATATCCTCGGCGTGAACTATTACGGGGATAATCAGTGGATCCACGAAGGCCCGGTGATCTGGCGTGGCGAGCCCCATTATCGACCCTTTCACGGCATGCTGAGCGAGGTGTACCAGCGCTATAAGCGGCCGATTCTGATCGCCGAGACCGGTGCCGAAGGCGAGGACCGGGTGCCTTGGCTGCGCTATGTCGGCGAGCAGAGCCTGCTGGCGCTGCAGCGTGGCATACCCCTGGAGGGGATGGTGCTTTATCCGGTACTCGACTACCCGGGCTGGACCGACGACCGCTATTGCCCCGCCGGCCTCCTGGGCTACCCCGATCCGCAGGGCCAGCGCGCTCTTTATACGCCGCTGGCGCTGGAGTTGCGCCAGCAGCAACGGGCCCTGGAGCAGGCACTGCGGTTCGTGGGACACGGCGTTCCAAGCACACCATGAGCATCCTGCAGGGCATGCCCGATGCCATGCGGCCGGCCGCGCGGTTGCCGATTCGCCCCGTCGCCTTCCTGTGGCGCTACGTACGCCTGCGACCCTGGCACTTCGTGCTGCTGCTGGCGTTGGTCAGCAGCGCCGCCGGATGTGCGGTGGCCGTGCAGTACGGCATGAAACTGCTGGTGGACGCCATGACCGTCGAGAATCGCCAGAGCGCCCACTTGTGGCCGGCGTTGGCGCTGTTTCTCGGCATGATAGTGGTCGAAAACGGCCTGTGGCGTCTGGGCGGCTGGCTGGGGTGCCACACGGTCATCGCCAGCTGCGTGGATATCCGCATCGACCTGTTTAGGCACCTCACCGGCCACCCGATGCGTTACTTCAACCAGCATTTCGCCGGGGCGTTGGGCAATCGGATTACCGCCATGGCCGGCGCGGCCGGCGCGGTCTACGGAACCCTGGTGTGGCGCCTGCTGCCGCCCAGCATCGATTTCCTCGGTGCGGTGTTGCTGCTGTATTACGTCGCCTGGCCCATGGCGTTGGCCCTGGTCATTTTTGTCGTGCTGGTCGGGCTGCTGATCGCCCGGTTCGGCATCCGTGGGCGCACCCGGCACCAGCACTATGCGGCCCAGGCCGCGCAGGTGGGGGGCGAGCTGGTGGATGTGGTGAGCAATGTCTGGACCATCAAGGCCTTTACCGCCCGGGAGCGGGAAAGCCAGCGTCTGGCCCAGAAGATTGCCGAAGAGGCCCAGGCCCAGCGGCGCAGTTGGCTGTACCTGGAAAAAACCCGCTTGTTGCACGATGTCTGCCTGGCCCTGATGGCCGGTGGCATGCTGATCTGGGTGACGCAGTTATGGGTGTTCGGCCGCGTCACCGCGGGCGATGTGGTACTGGTCAGTGCCCTGACCTTTCGCATTCTGCACGGTTCACGGGACTTGGCTTTGGCGCTGGTGGATAGCGCGCAGCAGCTGGGCGTCATGGAGGACGGCCTGCATATCCTGGCGCAGCCCCATGGGCTGGATGACCCCAGCAACCCGCTGCCGGCAGGCGATGCCCGTATCGATTTCGTCGACGTGTCGTTCGCCTACCCGGACGGTCGCACGGTGTTCGAGCACTTGAACCTGCAGATTCCCGCCGGCCAGAAAGTCGGTATCGTCGGGCACTCAGGCGCGGGCAAGTCGACCTTGCTGGCGCTGCTGCAGCGCCAGGACGATGTGCAGGGCGGACAGATCCTGATCGGCGGGTATGACATTCGCGCTGTCAGCCAGGACAGCCTGCGGGCGCTGATCGCCGTGGTGCCCCAGGAAACGGCGCTGTTCAACCGCAGCATCGCCGAGAATATCCGCTACGGCTGTCCAGGGGCCTCGGACGAGGCCGTGCGGGCGGCGGCCCGGCACGCCTATTGCGATGATTTCATCCGGGAACTGCCCCAGGGCTACGACACCCTGGTGGGCGAGCGGGGCGTACTCCTGTCCGGCGGCCAGCGCCAACGCCTGGGTCTTGCGCGGGCTTTTCTCAAGGACGCCCCGATCCTGATCCTGGACGAGGCGACCTCGGCCCTGGATACCCACTCGGAAGCCGAGATCCAGGTGGCCCTGGCCAACCTGACCCGCGGTCGCACGGTGCTGGCGGTGGCGCACCGCCTTTCCACGGTCAATCACCTAGACCGGATACTGGTGCTGCACAAGGGGCGCATCCTCGAAGACGGCCCGCCCGCCAAGTTACGTCAGCTGGGGGGCGCGTTCGAGTCGTTGTGGCGCGCCCAGGTGGCCGAGCACCGCACTTTCACCCCGGCTGCCCCGGCGTCCGCCGAAGAAAAATGACCCGCGCGAATCGAGCCCTGCGGGACCCGCACACCGCTGCCATGTTTGCATTTTTCACAGCTGGTCAGGCCTGCCTGAACTTTTATTTTCGAGGGACTTCCACCAGAGGTCACCTTCAATCAGGAGATTCACCATGAGCACTGCACAGGACCATTTGCTCGACTGGCTGCGTGACGCCCACGCCATGGAACAGCAGGCCGAACACATGCTCAAGGGGCAGTCGGAACGCCTGGAGCATTACCCCAACCTCAAGTCGCGGATCGATGAGCACATCACGGAAACCCAATGGCAGAGGGAGCAGCTCGAAGGCTGCATGGCTCGTCTGGGGAGTAGTCCGTCCATGCTCAAGGACCTGGGCGGCAAGTTGATGGCCTTCGGTCAGGCGGTCGGCGGCATGACGATGAGCGACGAGGTGGTCAAGGGCGCCATGAGCGGTTACGTGTTCGAGAACCTGGAGATCGCCAGCTACACCGCGCTGATCGCCGCCGCCGATCAGGTCGGCGACCAGGACACCAAGCGCGTGGCCGAGTCCATCCTGCCCCAGGAACAGGCCATGGCCGCCTGGCTGCTGGAACACCTGCCGGACATCACCCGCGCCTTTCTGACCCGCGTTGAATCCCCTGAGCTGAGCGCCAAGCGCTGAGCCAAGCCAAGCCAAGCAAAGCACTAAAGGGACAGAACCTATCGATCGTGTCGTGCGCCCAGGGTCGTTTGTGACCCGGGCGCTAAAAGGAGAACGACCTTGGACAGCATCAGTGGAATTCTCGACAACAAGGGCACCCCCCTGGAGCAACAACAATTCACCTGGAAGGAAATGGCCGGCAAGCCCATCAGCAAGCTGGACGACGATGCCTTTACCCGGATCCGCGTGATCCTGATGAACGGCCTGGAAAACGACGCCCTGCGCCTCAAGCATTTCGGTGCGCGCTTTCACCGCGAACTGCAATTGCCCCTGGCACAGATCCGCCGGGTGGAGCAGCACCAGGCCACGACCATCAATTGGCTGTTATCCGCCGACCACTCGCCGCTGGAAACCACCATCGCCTACGAACAGGTGGCGATCGAGGTGACCGCTGCCGTGGCGCAGCGGGAGCCCGATCCCTACCAGGCGCAGACTTACCGCTTCGGCCTGCTGGAAGACTTCGACCACCTCTACCGCTATTCCGCCATGCTCGATCGGCTGGAGGGCAAGGATGCCAATAACATCCTGCAGGGCTATACCGATATCGTGCCCGGGCGCAAAACCTCCGAGCATCACCGTGCGCCCGAAGACGACCTGCGCGAGCATTACGCCAAGGACCACGCAGCGCTGATCACCAAACTGCACGCCACCTTGATCACCGCGGCCGAGTACCAGACCCATGACTACTACATGACTGTCGGCCCGCTGTTCGCCGATCCGGTGGCCCGTCAGCTGTATGCGGAAATCGCCTCGGTGGAGGAGCAGCACGTCACCCAGTACGGCTCGCTGATGGACCCCTCGGAAAGCTTTATCGAGAAATGGTTGCTGCACGAAGCCACCGAGATCTACGCCTACGCCAGTTGCGCGGAACAGGAAAGCAACCCGCGAATCAAGGCGCTGTGGGAGCGTTTTCTGGACTACGAACTGGGCCACTTGAACCTGGCCTGCGAGCTGTTCCAGACGCTCGAAGGGCGCGATCCTGCGGAAATACTGGCCGGTCCCTTGCCGAAAATGATCGAGTTCAAGAGCCAGCGCGCGTTTGTGCGCGATGTGCTGGCGGCCGAGGTTGATCTGCGCACCAGCGGCACCCGCTATGTGCCCGCGGCGGAAGAGAGCAACACCTCCCTGGCCTACCGTCGGCAGCTCAATTCCCTGGGCGTACCCGCCGACATCGTCTCCGCCGGCTACCAATGGGCCCCCGGCACCGAACTTGCGCGCAAGGCTTCCTGAGAGGACACCACCATGTCTACCACAGCAAAACTCGGCATGAATTACACCGGCATGCAGATGTCACCCAAGGACAGTGAAAAACTCATGGATGCCGTCAACGAAGTACTGCCCGATGTCCCCGGCGACGAAGGTGCCCTGGCCTCGGAACGCGGGGCCATGGTGTTCGAGGCGGATCGCATCGGATCGGTGGCGTTGCCCGGCAGCGCCAAGGGCATGCTCAAGAGCGGCCTGGACAAGTTGCGCGGCAAGAGTCCGGAACTGCTGATCGACAAGCTCGGGGAACGCCTGGCCTTCGAGCGCACGGGTGTGCGGCTCTACGAGGCCGTTCTGGCCAAGGCCAGTGTCCTTGAGTTCGGCGATGCGGATGATCTGACCGGGGTGTTCAAGCAGATCCGCGACGAGGAGGCCGAGCATATGACTGTGCTGGTCGAGGCCCTGGAGCATCTGGGCGCCGATCCTACGTCCCAGACCCCCTGTGCCGATGTCGCCGGCGTCACCGCCATGGGCGTGATGCAGGTGCTGACCGATCCGCGAACCAACCTGGCGCAGTCGCTCAATGCCTTGTTGACGGTCGAGCTGACCGACAACGCCGCTTGGGAGCTGTTGATCGACCTGGCCGAGGCCGCCGGTCACGACGGCATCAGCCAGTCCTTTCAACTGCCACTGGCCCAGGAGCGCGAGCACCTGGTGAAAATCAAGTCCCTGCTCAAGCGGGAACTGATCCGCGATGTGGCCTAATGCAACAGGGGCAGCTGATCAGCCGCGGTCACGCGGCTGATTGCTTTCGGAACAGTATGGCTGCGCCATCAATAACATTTCGGGCAACGCCCGCGGAAGAAACTGGGTCTGTTGGTTTTAGCCAGGGCAATGCGGGTAGCGGCAGGCGCGCCGGACTGTCCTTACACGCGTCGATGCGATAACTGCCAACAGCAGCAGGTGGATACGCAGCGAAAACCCGGGTAGCTCCAGCAGGAAATGCTTGCTCCAACTGCGCAGTGCCAGGATGGGTTGCCCGACCATTCGGGCCATATCGAGTGGGACGCTGCTCTGTGCCGACACAATGGTCTTGCTACGCAAGTCGGCGCTCAGCTCCTTGAGAATGACGATGGAAGCGCCTTCGGGGGTGGGTCTCTGTTTTGTTTGGACGGAGCCTGACGAGCAACAGTGCGGCCTTTGGTCGAGGCGTTGCTGTGGAACTGTCCTGTTCAGACGGCGCCTCAGTTGCATGGATTGAGCGAGGGAGATCGCACGGATGCGCATCCACCATTTGAACTGCATCTCGACCTGTCCCCTGGGGGGACGGCTGATGGATGGCCGAACCCATTCGATCCTTCAGCGCGGTCAGCTCTGCTGTCACTGCCTGCTACTGGAGTCCGACCAGGGACTCATCCTGATCGACACCGGGCTGGGGCAGCGTGATGTAGCCGACCCCCAGGGCCGTATCAGCCGGTTCTTCCTGACCCTGCTCAGCCCCGCACTGCGCGAAGAGATGACCGCCATACGCCAGGTCGAGCGGCTGGGTTATCGCGCTGCCGATGTACGGCATATCGTACTCACTCACCTGGATTTCGATCATGCCGGCGGCCTGGACGACTTTCCCTTCGCCCGGGTGCATCTGCTGCGCGAAGAGCGTGATCATGCTGTAGCGCAGAAGACGTGGCTGGACCGCCAGCGTTTTCGGCCCCAGCAATGGTCGACGCGCAATCACTGGGAGGTCTACGATGCGGGCGTGGGCGAGGGCTGGTTTGGCTTCGACGCCGTGCGTAGCCTGGCAGGGCTGCCGCCGGAGATCTTGCTGGTCCCGTTACCTGGCCATACCTTCGGCCATGCGGGTATCGCCATTCAGACCCAGGGTCGCTGGCTGTTGCAGACCGGTGATGCCTATTTTCATCACCGTGAAATGGCTCTTGACGCTCCCGGATGTACCCCGGGGTTGCGTCTTTACCAGACTTTGATGGAAAAGAACCGTCGGGCTCGCTTGGCCAATCAGGCACGCCTGCGCGATTTGCGCCGGGCCCATGGCGCCGAGGTCGAAGTGATCTGCGCACACGACCCTCAGGAGTTCGAGTGCATGGCGGGCCGGCCCATGGGACAACCGGTACCGATGGTAATGGGGTAGTCAGACAGGCGCTCGCCTCCAGGGATTGCGCTGTAGGCTGTTGTGAATATGGGTCGCGGCAATCGCTGCTTGGCCGGTGGCGACGCTGACTTGGTTAAGTGGCGTGTGCGTCACGTCACCGGCGGCGTACAGCCCGGGGATGGAGGTCTGCTGATAAGCATCGACCCAGAGGTTGCCCCGTTCGTTCTGTCGCATGGGCAAGTCTTTCATCCGTGGCAAACGGACCTTCGACCCCAGCACGGGGTAAACGATATCGAAGCTCAACCGCTTTCCGGTACAAGTGCGCACCTCCACCCAACCGTCCTCGGATAAACGCAGGCTTTCGACCCGGTCATTGAGCACCTGGACGTCGAGTAGGGCGGCCTGTGCCAAGAGTTCGCTACAGGCCTGCTTTTCGTCCAGCACTATCACGCTGATCTGGTCGGTGAAGGTGCGTATGAACAGGGCATGGCGGATGGCCGATTCGATCTCGCCATAGACCGCGACCCGCTCGCCCTTGACCTCGTAGCCGTCGCAAATGGCGCACAACCTGACATGGGTGCCGCGAATGGCTTCCTGGACGTTCGGCATATCGGGCAGCCGGTCTTCGATGCCAGTGGCTAGCAAGACAGAGCGGGCAAGCAGGGTTTTTCCAGAACATTTCACCCGGAAACCCGCCTCGTGGGGCTCGATCTGCTTGACCCGCCCGGTCTCGAGTCGGGCACCGTAGCTCAGTGCCTGCTGGCGAAGCCGCATTAGCAGTTCGACCCCGCCGATGCCCGGTGGGAAACCCGGATAATTGTGCGAGCGCGGAATCAGGGCTGCACGGCTGGCGCCGCTGTCCACGGCGATCACACCGCGCCTGAACCGTGACAAATAAATAGCCGCAGTCAGACCGGCGGGGCCGGCACCGACCACGACGCAGTCGAAGGGCGTGCTGGCCTGTGTGGCCGATAGTGAAACGTCCATGTTGTATGACCCCAATGGTTTATGGGGTTTCGGTTAGTATCAAGTGTTTAAGTTCCAGACTTTGGCTGGTCTTTGTAAGGTTAATTTTCGCTCGAAATTAACCTCGGTCTGGGTGCGTACTTTTGTGCCGAATAGAAAATAATGCGTAGGTTTTTGGGGTGAAAAACAAGTTAATGGCGGGAATTTTTGATGGTAAATTAATTCTATCTTTGTAGGGTAGAGGAGTGCTTGGCTGGCTGTATTCACGTCTTAGTGCTTGGTGCGGTGCATCCATCAGATACAGACTAATACTGCCGCTGATAAGGCTGAAGCTGCGTTGTTTGCATAAGGGTTCATGGTGCGCTGGGCGTGAAGCGCCAGCAGGCGTGCAGCCTGCTGGCCGGGTTTGACCCTTAATGCTTGCCGCCTTTACGGCCGGCTTCCGAGGCTTTTTCCCGATCGTTGGCGAAATTTCCACCACTGTTCTGTCCGCCTTTGCGGCCGGCTTCAGACGCTTTTTCGCGATCGTTGGCAAAGTTGCCTGGGTTTTTGTTACCTTGGTTGGTAGGCATGGTCTCTCTCCTTAATACATGTATGAGGCGTTATGCCTCGCATAACTAGAGAGGGGGGTGCGCGGTATTGGTTTCCAATAAATACCTAGTTGCTGACAAATGGTATTAGAGGCATTTAGATATTACCTGCCTAGAATAAAACGGCTTCAGGCCTTTCCCTTAACTTTACTGCCCATCTGAATCGTCGCCCGCGGTACAAGAGGCAAACTCTGATGCCCAGGCATGGCACTCTGAGCGAAAACGCAAGTGTTGCGTTCTTTTGCTCGGCTTTTGCTGGGACGGCTGCGCTTGCAGCACAGGGCAGCACAGCGCTGGGCTGTTGTACCTGCAGCGGGTATCGCCGTAAGCGGCTGCAAAAACTGCAGGCAAACAAAACCCCACCGAAGTGGGGTTTTTGGTGTTGCTCGACATCCTAGTTGTCTGACCGCCATCCGTGCGGTGATCCCTGCATGTCCGTATGCCTGCATTTCCTTATGGTGACTTGGCGCATCCTGCGCCGCTTCCATGGAAAGAATATTACTCGGGCTGCCCAGGGGTGGTAAGTCGCTAATGGCAGTGCGTTATGTAAGCAATGGCTTACATGGCAAGAGGTCCTGGTTCGCTTACTCGTCCATCTGCGACTGCAGGTAGTTCTGCAGGCCGACCTTGCCGATCAGGCCCAGCTGGGTTTCCAGCCAGTCGATATGTTCTTCTTCCGAACAGAGGATATCTTCCAGCAGCTCACGACTGGCGTAGTCGCCGATGCTCTCGCAGTAGGCAATCGCCGCTTTCAGATCGATATGCGCCTTGTGCTCGATTTTGAGGTCGCATTCGAGCATCTCCTGAGTGTTTTCGCCGATAAGGATCTTGCCCAGCTCCTGCAGGTTGGGCAGGCCTTCGAGAAACAGGATGCGCTTGATCAGCTTGTCCGCATGCTTCATCTCGTCGATGGATTCGTGGTACTCGTGTTCGCCCAGTTTCTTCAGCCCCCAGTCTTCATACATGCGTGCGTGCAGGAAGTACTGATTGATCGCGACCAGCTCGTTGCCGAGGATCTTGTTCAGGTGCTGGATAACTGTCTTGTCGCCTTTCATGTCCGGACCTGCCGTGGAAAATGATCAAGCCGAAATAGTGGGCGGCCGTTGCCGGCCTGTCAAATCTAAGTGTTTGAAATTAAAATGAAAATTAATCGGAATGCGAATGTTTGAGTTCTGCATCTGGCTGCTAAGCGCTTGAATTTCAGGCATAAAAAAACCGGACCCAAGGTCCGGTTGTGCATGCAGGGAAGTCAGACGGCGATAAATCCGGCCGGGTAGGGCACCTGACTGGCCTGCGCGTTGTTCAGTGTCTCGCGCACCACCTGTTTGGCCAGACAGGCACATTTGCCGCACTGGCTGGCAACTCCTAGGGTTTCGCGCACGTCGCGGTAGCTGCAGCAGCCTTCATAGATCGCATCGCGGATTTGACCGTCGGTGACACCTTGGCAGAGGCAGACATACATAGGGGCAGTCGTCGTCGAAGTGGTTGTGGGAAGGATACTAATCTTAATGAGAATGCGTGTCAAAGACGAATTCTCTTGGGCCGTCTCACCCATCCCGCCGCCGGACGAACGGAGGTATTGCGGCGCTTTTCGAGGCGCCATCCCGCGGGGTGAAAGCGGTGGGCGCAGGCAAAAAACCGGGTGTATGCTTAATCGCCCTGTTGGAGCGGGCCTGCGCGCGTAGCCGCGCCGTCAACACCTGTCACCCGCTCCGTTCCTCCCTCATTATTTTCAGGAGATTCCCAATGAGCGTACTCGTAGGCAAGAAAGCCCCGGATTTCGACGTGGCGGCCGTACTGGGCAACGGTGACATGGTAGACAGCTTCAGCCTGTCCTCGGCAATCAAGGGCAAATACGGCTTGGTGTTTTTTTACCCGTTGGACTTCACCTTCGTCTGCCCGTCCGAGCTAATTGCCCTGGACCATCGCATCCCCGAGTTCCAGGCGCGTAACGTGGAAGTAATCGGCGTATCGATCGACTCGCATTTCACCCACAACGCCTGGCGTAACACCCCGATCAACCAGGGCGGTATCGGCCCGGTCCGTTATACCCTGGCCGCGGACGTCAAACATGAAATCGCCAAGGCCTACGACGTGGAGTCCGAAGGCGGCGTGGCGTTCCGCGGTGCCTTCTTGATCGATCTGAATGGCGTCGTGCGTTCGCAAATCGTCAATGACCTGCCCCTGGGCCGCAACATGGACGAGCTGCTGCGTCTGGTCGATGCCCTGCAGTTTACCGAGGAGCACGGCGAAGTCTGCCCGGCCAACTGGAAGAAGGGCGACAAGGGCATGACCGCCTCTCCGGAAGGGGTGGCCTCCTACCTGTCCGAGAACGCTGGTAACCTCTAGCAAACGGCGCATCCATAAAAAAACCCGGCCTAGACCGGGTTTTTTATAGCGTTAGTCAGGGGCGAGCTTTAATCGTCGAAGTCCTGCCAGCCGCCCATTTCCTTCCAGCGGTTGACCATGCCGCAGAACAGCTCGGCGGTTTTCTCGGTGTCGTAGCGCGCCGAATGTGCCTCGCGGCCGTCGAAGTCGATGCCGGCGGCCTGACAGGCTTTGGCCAGTACGGTCTGGCCGTAGACCAGGCCCGCCAGGGTGGCGGTATCGAAGCTGGAGAAGGGGTGGAAGGGGTTGCGCTTCATGTCCAGCCGGGTAATGGCGGCATTCAGAAAGCCCAGGTCGAAGCTGCTGTTGTGCCCCACCAGGATGGCGCGCTTGCAGCCGTTGGCTTTCAGGGCCTTGCGTACGCCGCGAAAGATATCGGTCAGCGCCACCTCTTCGCTCACCGCCATGCGCAGCGGATGGTCCAGCTTGATGCCGGTGAATTCCAGGGCGGCCGCTTCGATATTGGCGCCCTCGAAGGGCTCGACGCGAAAGAAGTAGGTGTGCTCGGGAAACAGAAAGCCTTTCTCGTCCATGCCCACTGTGACCGCGGCGATTTCCAGCAAGGCATCGGTGGCGCAATTGAAGCCACCGGTCTCGACGTCGATGACCACCGGAAGATAGCCGCGAAAACGTTGTGCCATGGGATGGTGGGAGTTACCGCCACCGCCCTGGCCGGACTGTTCGTCGTCGTAATGATCTTCGCTCACGGGTGGTTCTCCAGCAGGCGCCAGCGCAGTGATTCACCGGCGCGCAGCGGTATGACAGTCTGCTCGCCGAAGGGCAGGCTAGTCGGGGCGGTCCAGTCTTCGCGGACCAGGGTAATGCGGTCGGTGTTGCGCGGCAGGCCGTAGAAATCCGGGCCATGCAGGCTGGCGAAACCTTCCAGCTTGTCCAGGGCCTTGCGCTGGTCGAAGGCCTCGGCGTACAGCTCGATGGCGGCATAGGCGCTGTAGCAGCCTGCGCAGCCGCAGGCGGCTTCCTTGGCATGCAGGGCGTGGGGCGCCGAGTCGGTGCCGAGAAAGAACTTCGGGTTGCCGCCGGTGGCAGCCTCTAGCAGGGCTTCCTGGTGCAGGCTGCGCTTGAGGATCGGCAGGCAGTAGAGGTGCGGGCGGATGCCGCCCACCAGCATATGGTTGCGGTTGTACAGCAGGTGGTGAGCGGTGATGGTCGCGCCGACATGGGCCGAGGCGCCCTCGACGAATTGCACCGCCTCGGCGGTGGTGATGTGTTCGAACACCACCTTCAGGGTCGGGAAGCGCTCGACCACCCGGCTCAGGTGCTCGTCGATAAAGGCTTTTTCGCGGTCGAAAACGTCGACCTCGCCACGGGCGACCTCACCGTGCACCAGCAGCGGCAGGCCGACTTCGGCCATGGTTTCGAGCGCCGGAAAGATCGTATCGATGCGGGTGACGCCCGAGTCCGAGTTGGTGGTAGCGCCGGCCGGGTAAAGCTTGGCCGCATGCACGAAACCCGAGGCCTTGGCTGTACGAATATCCTCGGCGTTGGTCAGGTCCGTCAGGTAGAGCACCATCAGCGGCTCGAAGCGGCTTGCGGTCGGGCGCGCGGCCAGAATGCGCTGGCGGTAGGCGTCGGCTTCGCCAGCGTTGCGCACCGGTGGTACCAGGTTGGGCATGACGATGGCGCGGGCAAAGGTGCGGGCCACATCGGCGACGGTGTGGGGCAACACCGCGCCATCGCGCAGGTGGATATGCCAGTCGTCGGGACGCAGCAGGGTCAGGCGGTCGGACATGGGGTATTCCAGGCGGGTAAAACGTGCCGGAATGCTACCGGAAAAGCCATGTGCAGGCACCCGCTATCAAGTTTTCCCGCCGTTGACCGATACCCCGGGAAATGCCGTCATTGCCTGTGGAGCCTGCCGTGCGCCAGCCTCGTTTCGTCCTGCTCTGCCTGTTCGCCAGCCTGCCGATGAGTTTCCCGGCGGCGGCCATCACCTTCCAGACGCGTCTGGAGAAGATCGAGTGGACGGTGGAGGGCGACCAGTTCGAATGCCGGCTGTCCCAGGCCATCACCGATTTCGGCGCTGGCGAGTTCGTGCGGCGGGCCGGTGAACAGGCCACCTTCCGCCTCAAGGCCCGCGAGTCCTGGTTGGGCGCGGGCAGCGCGACCCTGCTGGCGGCGGCGGCGCCCTGGCAGCCAGGACGCGGCGATATTAATTTAGGCCTGGTGCGCATCGGCGAGGGGGAGGTGCCCTTCAATAGCTCGCAACTGCAGGCCGGGCGCCTGCTGACCGGGTTGATGGAAGGCCGCAGCCCGCTGATACGGCATCGCACCCAGCAGGGCGGCGATACCCTGGAAGTCCGACTGCTGCCGGCCAAATTCAACAAGGCCTATACCGACTACCTGGGCTGTACGGCCAAGCTGCTGCCGGTGAACTTCGATCAGGTCAAGCAGGCGCAGATCGGCTTTCCCGGCGGCGGCACGGCCCTGGAGGGGACCGCCCAGGCCAAATTGGACATTATCTTGCAGTTCCTCAAGGCCGACCCCAGCGTCAATCGCGTGACCCTCGACGGCCATTCGGACAACAGCGGCAACCGCCTGAGCAATCGCGACCTGTCGCGCCGTCGGGCCCTGGCGGTGATGGACTACCTCAAGGCCAATGGTGTGCCGGAGGAGCAGATCACCCTGCGCTTCCATGGCGAGCGCTATCCGCTGGCACCCAATAACAGCGAGGCCAACCGTGCGAAGAACCGCCGGGTGGGCCTGCGTCTGGAGCGTAATGGCGAAACGCCGGCTCCTGCGCCCGCGCCCAGCGCCGCGGCCAATCCCGCCGCCACCTCCTGAGCCGGCTCTCGGGCTGCATGAATGCCCGGCAATCTTAGGCTTTGCCGTCACGGGCCGTCGCGCCCCTGTAAAACCTGCGGCGTGGCCGGTAGAATCACGGGTTTTCCTGACCAACCCGTGGAGTGATGGCATGGCGGACGTAAACAAGGTTGTCCTGGCGTATTCCGGTGGCCTGGACACTTCGGTGATCCTCAAGTGGCTGCAGGACACCTACAGCTGCGAAGTGGTGACCTTCACCGCCGACCTGGGCCAGGGCGAAGAAGTCGAGCCGGCCCGCGCCAAGGCCAAGGCCATGGGCGTCAAGGAAATCTACATCGACGACCTGCGCGAAGAGTTCGTGCGCGATTTCGTCTTCCCAATGTTCCGCGCCAACACTGTTTACGAAGGCGAATACCTGCTGGGCACTTCCATCGCCCGACCGCTGATCGCCAAGCGTCTGATCGAGATCGCCAACGAGACCGGCGCAGACGCCATCTCCCATGGCGCCACCGGCAAGGGTAACGACCAGGTGCGGTTCGAGCTGGGCGCCTACGCGCTCAAGCCGGGCGTCAAGGTCATTGCTCCCTGGCGCGAGTGGGACCTTCTGTCGCGCGAGAAGCTGATGGACTATGCGGAAAAGCATGCCATTCCGATCGAGCGCCACGGCAAGAAGAAGTCGCCGTACTCCATGGATGCGAACCTGCTGCACATCTCCTACGAAGGCGGCGTGCTGGAAGACACCTGGACCGAGCACGAAGAAGACATGTGGAAATGGACCGTCTCGCCTGAAGCGGCGCCGGACACCCCGACCTATATCGAGTTGACCTACCGCAAGGGCGATATCGTCGCCATCGACGGCAAGGCGCTGAGCCCGGCCAGCGTGCTGGCGGAACTGAACCGTATCGGTGGCGAGAACGGCATCGGCCGTCTGGACATCGTCGAGAACCGCTTCGTCGGCATGAAGTCCCGCGGCTGCTACGAAACCCCGGGCGGCACCATCATGCTCAAGGGCCATCGCGCCATCGAGTCGATCACCCTGGACCGTGAAGTGGCGCACCTCAAGGACGAGCTGATGCCCAAGTACGCCAGCCTGATCTACAACGGCTTCTGGTGGAGCCCCGAGCGCCTGATGCTGCAGCAGATGATCGACGCCTCCCAGGCCCATGTGAACGGCGTGGTGCGCATGAAACTCTACAAGGGCAACGTGATCATCACCGGGCGCAAGTCCGACGACTCGCTGTTCGACGCCAACATCGCCACCTTCGAGGAAGACGGCGGTGCTTACAACCAGGCCGATGCCGGTGGCTTTATCAAGCTCAACGCCCTGCGCATGCGTATCGCCGCGGGCAAGGGCCGCACGCTGTTCTAGGCCTCCGAGAGCGGGCTGCGCCACTGCAGGCCGGTAGCGAGGGTGGACGCCACTCGAGGGCCGGCCCATCCCGCAAATATCCGTCAACCCCGGCCATAGGCCGGGGTTGTGCTTTCCATAGGTCGCCATTGGCGGCACGGAACGAGGAGAGACCCCATGAGACTGCTGCACACCATGCTGCGCGTCGGCGATCTGGACGCATCCATTGCCTTCTATACCGAAGTGCTGGGCATGACCCTGTTGCGCCGCAAGGACTATCCGGACGGGCAATTCACCCTGGCCTTCGTCGGCTATGGCGACGAGGCGCACAACAGCGTGATCGAGCTGACCCACAACTGGGGCGTGAGCGGCTATGAGTTGGGCTCTGGCTACGGCCACATAGCCCTGGAAGTGGAGAACGTCTACAAGGCTTGCGAGGACATCCGCGCGCGCGGCGGCAAGATCACCCGCGAGCCCGGACCAATGAAGCACGGCAGCAGCGTCCTGGCCTTTGTCGAAGACCCGGACGGCTACAAGATCGAACTGCTGTCGCCTTCGCGCAGGGATTGACCCCCCGGTAGGGCCCCCGTCGGGACTGCTGAACGCCGGCCCCAGACACAAAAAAGCCCCGCGGCGTGGCGGGGCTTTCGGGTTCGGGCCTGTGCAGCACTAGAGGTCGAAGTCGTATTCGGCCAGCTGCTTGTTCAGACGCCGCTCTTCCAGCAGGTTGTCGATAATGCGACGTTTGGTCAGGTTGGTCTTGGCGACCTCGACCGGCGGTGCTTCGGATGCGTCTTCCGAATCTTCCGCCACGAAGTCCTCATCCAGTTCGATTTCTTCTTTGGCCGTGCTCATCAGGTTGCTCCAAACGGGGTAGGCGCGATTGCGCACCTTATAGCGGCAAATCCCTGGCGGGTAAAAAAGTTTATTTCAATCAGGATGGCTTCTATTTAAGAGTGGCTCAATCGTCCGAGGTCTTTTGCTTGTATTCGCACAGGTCTTCGATGCGGCAGCTGCCGCAGCGTGGCTTGCGCGCCTGGCACACGTAGCGGCCGTGGAGGATCAGCCAATGGTGCGCATCGAGAAGAAACTCCTTGGGCACGAACTTCAACAGCTTCTTCTCCACCTCGACCACGTTCTTGCCGGGAGCGATGCCGGTGCGGTTGCTCACCCGGAAGATATGCGTGTCCACCGCCATGGCCAACTGGCGAAAGGCAGTGTTGAGCACCACATTGGCGGTCTTGCGCCCGACCCCGGGCAGGGCTTCCAGGGCCTCGCGATTATCCGGCACCTGGCCGTCGTGGCGCTCAAGCAGCAGGCGGCAGGTCTCGATGACGTTCTTCGCCTTGCTGTTGTACAGGCCGATGGTCTTGATGTATTCGGACAGACCTTCGATTCCCAGGGCATGGATCGCCGCGGGGGTATTGGCCACCGGAAAGAGCTTGGCCGTGGCCTTGTTGACCCCCACGTCGGTGGACTGGGCCGAGAGGATCACCGCGATCAGCAACTCGAACGGCGAGCCATAGGCCAGCTCGGTCTTGGGCTCGGGATTGTCTTCGTGCAGACGGCGAAAGATCTCGTGGCGTTTGGCGGCATTCATGGCAAGACAGGTCCTCAAGGCAAAATGCGCTGCGGGCTCACGGGCTCGTTACGGGTGGTTCGGGCGCTGTGGCAGGGGGCGGCGCCAGGCGGTTTTTCGCCGCCAGCAGTAGGCCCAGCAGGATAAGGGCACCGGGCAGCAAAGTCGCCAGCCCGAACGCCGACGCCCGGTCGAGCAGGTGGATCTGCCAGTGAGCCGCCGCCGGGCCGAACAGCCAATCCAGCTGGGCGAACAGCGTGCCCGTGCCCAGTGCCTCGCGCAGCAGGGCCAGCAGCAGCAGGACAGCGCTGGCGCCACCGGCCCAGCGCAGGCCCAGGGCCGCCGCGCCGAGCGGGCGTCGACCCAGCAGCGCACCGCTGCAGGCCAGGAGCAGGGCGTGCAGCGCCAGCAGCGGCAGGTACAGGCCCAGGGCGCGGTGCAGCTCCAGGCTCAGGGTCTGGATGCCCAGTTGCGCGGCACTGGCCAGAATCGCGGCCAGCAGCACGGCCGCCGGCAGACGGGCACGGGGGTGCAGCCAGGGCTGCAACAGGGCCTGCGAACCACAGAACAGCACCACCAGCGGTACGGCCGCCAGCGTCAGGCCCAGGGCCATGACCAGCGACTGGCTGGCGCCGAGTAGCGGCACCAGGCTTAGCGGGCCGAGCACGCCGAGCCGCGTCATGGGGTCGCTCCAGGGGCGCTAGCGCTGAACAGTTGCCCGCGCTGGGCATCGGCGTAGTGCAAGGCGCGTTGCACGGCCTGCACCACGGCGCGGGAGGTGAGGGTGGCGCCGCTGATCTGGTCGAACGCGCCTTGATCCTGCTTGAGTGCCCAGCCGCCCTCCGGCAGGGATTGCCGCGCGCGCTCGACCAAACCCTGCAACCAGTCGCCGGTCTCGATACGTCCACCCAGGCTCGGGGTTTCCCCATGGACCACTACTTTCAGTCCCAGCAAGTGGCCCTGGGCCGAGACGCCGACCAGCAGGTCGATCGGTCCGCCATAGCCGTCCGGTGCCTGCACCTGGAGGATCAGCGCGCTGGGCTTGCCAGCCTGGTGGGCGATAAAGGCCGGACGGGGTGGGCGATGGCCCAGCAGCTCGGCGCGATTGGCCAGGGGCGACGCGTCGAGCGCCATCTCCCGCAGCGGGCCGACATGCCCGGGCACGACCTCGAGTAAGGCGCGCTGCTGGGCGGCCTGCTGGGCGGCGGTGACCCGTGGGGCGCTGCAATGCTGCAAGCTAACGGTCAGGCCCACGCCCAGCGTGACCAGCAGCATCAGCAGCAGCGCGTTGTACAGGGCTGAGAGCGGGCGGCTCATGGCTGGGCCTCGAGGTTGTTCTCGGCGGCGCGCCGCTCCCGCGCCAGGCCATGGCGATCCAGGGCCGGTACCGCCAGGTTCATTAGCAGCACGGCGAAGGCCAGGCCGTCCGGGTAGCCGCCCCAGGTGCGGATAGCATAGGTCAGGGCGCCGACGCCCAGGCCGAACAGCAGCCGCCCACGAGCGCTGGCGGCGCCGGAGACCGGCTCGGTGACGATAAAGAACGCCCCGAGCATGCTTGCCCCGGTCAGCAGATGAAACAGCGGCGAGCCATGGGCGTCGGAGCCCGCGCCGTTCCAGAACACCAGGCTCATCACGAACAGCCCGCCGAGCAGGCCCACGGGCGCATGCCAGCTGTAGAGGCGCTTGTACAGCAGAAACAGCCCGCCGGCGAGAAAGGCCAGATTGACCAGCTCCGCTCCGCCGACCCGGCCGAAGGCCGGATGGCTGGCGAACAGCTCGTCCAGGGTCAGGCTGCGGTCGACCCGCAGTACATCCAAGGCCGTGGCCTGGACCCAGGCATCGGCCAGGGTGCCGGGCACGAAGATCGCCTGCAGGCCGGCCAGCAGGTCCACCGAGTGGGCCGCTGGCCACTGGCTCATCGGCTGGGGAAAAGACACCAGCACCAGGGCGTAACCGAGCATGGCCGGGTTGAAGGGGTTCTTGCCCAGGCCGCCGTACAGCTGCTTGCCGAAGGCGATGGCGAAACAGCTGGCGAGCAGGGTCAACCACCAGGGCGAATAGGGCGGCAGGGCGAGGGCCAGCAGAGTGGCGCTGACCAGGCTGCTGCCATCCGCCAGGCTGCCGGGCAGTGGGCGGTTGCGCAGCCGCAGCATCAGGGCCTCGCTGCCAATAGCTGCGGCAATGGCCAGCAGCAGGGTGATCAGCGTGCCCCAGCCATTGAGCCAGAGCAGCGCCAGGGCGCCGGGCAGGGTGGCGAACAGCACCAGGCCCATGGCCTGCCGTGTGCGAGCGACTTCAGGCGTCATAGGCCTCCAGTGCGCGCTGCGCCGCGTCCAGGCGCGCCTCGGCGGCCTGCCGGGCCTGGGCCTGCATGTCGGGGCGGCGCTGCAGCCGGCTGAGCTCGGCGCGGGCATAGGCCAGCTCGGTTTTCAGGTCCCGCAGACGCGCGTCGAGTGGCTGCTTGTAGGTCCTGACCAGGTCGGGGGCGGGTCGGTCGCTGGCCGTCTCGGCGCTGTGCAGGGCCTGCTCGGCCTGCTCCAGGGCCGCCTGCAGGTCGACCAGTCGCCGGGGTTCGGCCCCGGCGGTCCGGGCACTGTTCAGCTCGGCGCGGCGCATGACCAGCTGGAGCTTGGCGCGCTTGAGCGCGCCCGCGTCGGGTAGGGTCTGGACCTGGACTGGGGCGGACGCCGAGGCCTGCAGGCTGCTCAGGCGGCGTTCGGCCTGGGCCAGGGCGTCGTGCAGCTCGGCCAGTTGGCCATGCTGGGCTACCGTCGGGGGCGAGCCGAAAGCCTTGAGGGACTTGTTCAGCCGGGCGCGGGCCATGGCGACTTCGCTCCTGGCTGCTTTCAGCCCGGCGATGTCGGTTGTGGAGGCTCCTGGCAGCGAAATCGCTGTGGCCTTCTGCGCCTTGATCCGCGCGATGGCCGCCTGCAACGGGTCTTCCCGCGGACCGGCCTGGGCCATGCGCGCGGCGCGGGCCTGGCGCTCGACGGCCTTGCCCTCGGCCTCGCGTTGCAGCCGGGTGTTGCGCGCGTCGAAGCGCTGGCGAGCCTGATTGCGCTTGTTGCTGCGGGCGGTCCGGGTCTGGGCGTCGAGCTGCAGGTCGCCGACCATCGGTGCTGTAGACGCCGGCAAGGGGCGCATCTCGATGCAGTCCACCGGGCAGGGCGCCACGCAAAGGTCGCAGCCGGTGCATTCGTCCACCAGCACCGTGTGCATCATTTTGGCCGCGCCGAGTATGGCGTCCACCGGGCAGGCCTGGATGCACTTGGTGCAGCCGATGCATTCGGCCTCGCGGATATAGGCCACCTGGGCCGGCGCCGGGCCGCGCTCGATGTCAAGCGGCAGGGGCGGCACGCCCAGCAGGGCGGCCAGGGCGGCGATGCTTTCTACCCCGCCGGGCGGGCATTTGTTGATCGCCTCGCCCTCGGCGATGCCCTGGGCGTAGGGTTTGCAACCGGGGTGACCGCAGCGGCCGCACTGGGTCTGCGGCAGCAGGGTGTCGATGGCCTCGATCAACGTCATGGCCGGTCCAGTCCGTCGAAACCGAGAAAGGCCAGGCCCATCAGGCCGAGGCTGATCAACAACAGCGGCGTGCCGCGAAACGGCGCCGGCACCGCGCTGTGCTCGATGCGTTCCAGGAGGTCGGCGAGCAACAGCAGTACCAGCCAGAAGCCTAGGCCGCCGCCGAGTGCCATGACCAGAGTCTGCGCCAGGCTGACGTCTCGGCTCAGCAGCACCAGGCCCAGGGTCCCGCCATTGAGCAGGATCAGCGGCTGCAGGTCCTGCAGGGGCAGTTCGGGGCGGACACGCGCCAGCAGGGCCAGGGTCGGGGCGATCAGGGCGAATCCCAGCGGCAAAAACACCAGCAGGCCCAGGTACGCCAGCCCCAGGGGTTGCAGCAGGTGGCGATCCAGCAGGTGGTTGAGCGGCACGGCCAGCAGCATGACGCAGGTCGTCGCCAGTCCCAGTCCGTGCAGGCGCAGGCGCTCGACGGGCGCGCGCAGCGCGGCGTCGATGCCCAGCGGCAGGACCAGCACCAGGTTATTGACCAGGGCGGCGCCGAGCAGGGCCAGAAAGAGTGCGGTCATGGGCGTGACAGTGGCCGGACGGGTGGACGGCCATTATCCGGGACGGCGCGGGGGCGGTACAACCGCGCTAAGCACCCGATCAAGGCCCGCTCAGTGGTGGCGGTGTGGTTCAGTAGACCATGCAGGCGGCGTTAATCAGCCCAACGCACAGAGCTATGCCGCCGAGCAACACGCCGTGGGCCAGATTGCCCTCGGCGATGCCGTTCTTCAGCTCCGGCAGCAGGCAGGAAACGCCCAGGTAGACCAGGGCTTGCACCAACATGGCGACGACACCCCAGACCAGCATGTCCTGCAGGCTGACGCTATGGGCGATGCAGCTGGCCAATGGCAGCGCGAACCCCAGCAAACCGCCGAGCAAGGCAATGGCGGCTGCCAGGTTGCCGGCACGGATCAGTTTCAGTTCGGCATAGGGGGTCAGCCGCAGGTACAGGCTGATAAACAGGCCAAACAGCGCCAGTGCGGTGGCGAAGTAGAGCAGGAAGTTGGGCAGGTTTTGCAGGAGGGCCATGGCGGTCACTCGATAAAGTAATGGGGAACGAAACGGCTGCTGTCGCGGGTGATAGGGGTAGCGTCTTCGCGGATGCCGAGTCCAGCAGCCTGGTCGCCGACCATCCAGCAGCCCAGCACGGTATAGCTGTCGGCGAACCGTGGCAGGGGTGCATAAGCCTGGTAGATGCAAGGGTCGGCGCCATGCGGTCCCGGACTTTCCAGGGGCGTCCCGCTGCCGACTATGCGGATGTTCTGACCCTCGCGGGCATACAGCGGTTTGCTCACGTAGGGTTCTGGCAGGTCGGCGGCGAAGCTGGCCGGCAGCAGATTGGGGTGGCCGGGATTACGCTGCCAGAGAATGGGCAGCATGGCCTTGCTCGACATCAGCAGCTTCCAGGCTGGCTCCTGAAATCGGATGCCGCTGGCCTCCACATGCGAACCGAATTCGTCCTGCAGCAGCCACTCCCAGGGATAGAGCTTGAAACAACGGTCGATGCGTTGATCGGCCTGGTCAACGAAACTCTGGGTGCGCGGGTCGTAGCCGATGGCCTCGACTGGCACGTAGTGGGTTTTCAAGCCCGCCTGATAAGCGACATCCAGCATATACAGGGCGTTGCCGGTGTCTTCCTCATGACCTTCGATAGCGGCGAAGTGAACGGTGCCGCCCTGGCCAATCTGGCGCCAGCGCTCGATCAGTTTTTCATGCAGCGAGTTGAACTGGTCTGCGTCCGGCAGTACGTCGCGAAGCCAATACCACTGCACCACACTGGCCTCCAGCAGGCCGGTCGGGGTGTCGGCGTTGTACTCCAGCAGTTTGGGCGCGCCGCTGCCGTTCCAGGAAAAGTCGAAGCGGCCATACAGGGCGGGTTCGCCGCGCTGCCAGGACGCGACTATCAGTGCTTCGGCACCCGGAGGCAGGGCGAAGGGGGCGAAATGACGTTGTTCAATCACCCAGTCCACCGCCTCCAGATACAGGCGATGGAGTTCTTCGCTAGCGGCCTCAAGGGTTTCCACCTGGGCCAGGGACAGCTCGTAGGCTGCCGACTCGTCCCAATAGGTACCGTCGATGCTGTGAAAGGTAAAGCCCAACTCCTCGCACTGCTGACGCCAATGCGGGCGCGGCGAGAAGGCGATACGGCGCATCAGCCTCCTCCGGAGAAACGTGCACCGCTGCGGCCGAAACCGCTGCGCTTGATCATCTCCCTACTCGTCACATTATGGGGTTGCAGGGTGCGCGGACGTTTGCCCTCGACGTAGGACGGACCGTAGTAATGGCTACCGCTACCGGACTGTTCCTGGCACTGGCCAGGGTATTGGCGCCAGTCGGCCTCGCAGGCTTCGCGGCTGTTGTACTGGTCGCGATAGACGGTGCCGTGGTGTAGGGCGCCCAGTAGCACGCCGCCGGTCAGAACGCTGTTGAATACCAGATGGGATTTTTTCATGGCTTGTGCCGAATGGCTGTGCGGGTAATGCGGCGCCACAGCCAGTGCAGCAGAAGGGCCAAAGGAAAGAGGATGACCAGAAAGGGCAGGCCATAGCCGAGCATTTCCAGGGCCTGTCCGGCGCCTTCGGCAATATTGTCGGCCAGGTTGTCGAAGGCCTGGCCGAGGCGTGACAGGCGGCCGGGTGGCGCGCTGGAGAAGTCCAGGATCAGCAGGTTGGTGTCCAGGCGCCGCTGCTGCTGGGCGGCGTCCTGTTGACTGGCGGCCAGCTGCACCTCCACCTCGGCCAGTTCCCTGGCCAGGGCCAGCATGTCGCTGACGCTCAGGTCCTTGCGCTCCTGGAACGCCAGCAGAGTCTGGTGCTGGCGCTCCAGGCGTTGCCGCTGCTGCTGGGTGTCGCTGACGGCCTGCGCCAGGTCCTCGGCCTGGGTCCGGCGGCTTTCCAGGCTGCCACCCTCGACGGCCAGGGCCAGCAACTTGTCCACGCCGTCGGGCACTATGCGCAAACTCAGGCTGGCGCTGCGGTAGCCGCCGGCGTTCTGTTCGATGCCCAGCAGGTCGCAGGCGCCGAAACGCTCGTCCTGACAGGCCTCGCGCACGGCGGCCAGGCGCTGTTCGATCTGCGCCGGGTCCAGGCTGATGCCGACCTGGTGCTCGTAGGCCAGAAAGGCCCCGGCCTTGGCGCGCTCGCCGCCGATGGGTGCGCCGGCCAGGTCCTCGCCCGGCTGCGAGCAGCCGGCCAGCAGGACCAGGGCCAAGAACGCACAACCTTTCCAGGCTTTCATGACATGCATAACGGGCATCGCGTGCATCCTTGCCCGAAGGCTTATTTGACCCGCTGGCCCGGCTTGGCACCGGCGTCGGGGCTCAGCAGATAAATCTCGGAACCGCCGGGGCCGGCCGCCAGGACCATGCCCTCGGAGACGCCGAACTTCATCTTGCGCGCGGCCAGGTTGGCCACGTAGAGGGTCAGGCGACCTTCCAGCTGGGTGGGGTCGGGGTAGGCGCTCTTTATGCCGCTGAACACGTTGCGCTTGGCGTCACCGATATCCAGGGTCAAGCGCAGCAGCTTGTCGGCACCCTCGACGAACTCGGCCTTCTCGATCAGGGCGATGCGCAGGTCCACCGCGGCGAAGGCATCGAAGCCGATCTCGGCCGCCAGCGGCTCCTTGCTCAACTCACCATTGCCGGCGGGCTGGGCGCCAGTATCGCTGGCAGCCAGGTCTTCTTTGGAGGCCTCGGTCATGGCGGCCACGGCTTTGGGGTCGATACGGGTCATCAGCGGCTCGAAGGCATTCAGTGGATGGTTGGCCAGCTGGGTCTTGTGGTCGTCCCAGGTCAGCGCCGGCACATTGAGAAAGGCTTCGGCATCGGCGGCCAGCAGCGGCAATACGGGTTTAAGGAAAATCACCAGCTGACGGAACAGGTTGATGCCCTGGGCACAGACGGCCTGCACCTCGTCCTGCTTGCCCTCCTGCTTGGCCAGGGACCAGGGCGCCTTGTCGGCGATCCAGGCATTGGCGCGGTCGGCCAGGCCCATGATCTCGCGCATGGCGCGGGCGAAATCGCGGCTCTCGTAGGCCTCGGCGATGCTCGGCGCGGCGACCAGAAAGGCCTCGGTCAGCTCGGGCGCGGCATTACCCGCCACCAGCAGGCCGGCGTTGCCCTTGTGGATAAAGCCGGCGCAGCGGCTGGCGATATTCACCACCTTGCCCACCAGGTCCGAGTTGACCTTCTGCACGAAGTCCTCGAGGTTCAGGTCCAGGTCGTCCACGCCGCGTCCCAGCTTGGCCGCGTAGTAGTAACGCAGGTATTCCGGCGACAGGTGATCCAGGTAGGTGCGCGCCTTGATAAAGGTGCCGCGGGACTTGGACATTTTCTGGCCGTTGACCGTCAGGTAGCCGTGCACGCAGACCGCGGTGGGCTTGCGAAAGCCCGCGCCCTCGAGCATCGCCGGCCAGAACAGGGCGTGGAAGTTGACGATGTCCTTGCCGATGAAGTGATACAGCTCGGCGCTGGAATCCTTGGCCCAGTAGGCGTCGAAATCCAGCTCCGGGCGCCGGGCGCAGAGGTGCTTGAAGCTGGCCATGTAGCCGATAGGCGCATCCAGCCAGACATAGAAATACTTGCCCGGCTCGCCGGGAATCTCGAAGCCGAAGTAGGGCGCGTCGCGGCTGATGTCCCACTGCTGCAGACCGGCATCCAGCCATTCGGCGATCTTGTTCGCCACGGCGTCCTGCAGCGCGCCGCCGCGGGTCCAGCTTTTCAGCATGGCCTCGAAGTCGGGCAGCTTGAAGAAAAAGTGCTGGGACTCCTTGAGCACCGGCGTGGCGCCGGAGATCGCCGACTTCGGGTCTTTCAGGTCGGTGGGTGCATAGGTGGCGCCGCATTTTTCGCAATTGTCGCCGTACTGGTCCTCGGTGCCGCACTTGGGGCAGGTGCCCTTGATAAAGCGGTCGGCCAGGAACATGCCCTTTTCCGGGTCGAAGTACTGGGTCACCGAGCGGGTGGCGATATGCCCGGCATCGCGCAGCTTCAGGTAGATGGCCGCCGACAGCTCACGGTTCTCCTCCGAGTGGGTCGAATGGAAGTTGTCGAAGTCCACCAGGAAGCTGGCAAAGTCGGCGCTGTGCTCGGCCTTGACGTTGTCGATCAGCTGCTGCGGGGTGATCCCTTCCTTCTCTGCCCGCAGCATGATGGCCGAACCATGGGCATCGTCCGCGCAGACGTAGGTGCACTGGTGGCCACGGTGCTTCTGGAAGCGCACCCAGATGTCGGTCTGGATGTATTCCAGCATATGGCCCAGGTGGATCGAGCCATTGGCATAGGGCAGGGCGCTGGTGACGAGGATCTTGCGGGCTTCGGACATGGTGATCGGCTGCACTGGGAATACGAAGAAGGTCGGCAACTATAAAGGAAGCGGCAAGCCTCAAGCCATAAGCTTCACCTTTTAGCGGGGCGCCACGGCCTGATCGCACGCCCGCTGCTGTAAGCTAGCCGCCTGTTTCACTCGGTCTTTCGGAGTCGTTTCTATGAGCATCCTCACCCGCGAAGCGGTCGAAGCCTGCCTGCGCCAGTACACCGACCCCCACCTCAATCAGGACCCGGTCAGCGCCGGTTGCGTGCGCGAGATCAGCCTGGACGGCGATCGCGTTCGGGTTCGCCTGGAGCTGGGCTATGCCGCCGGTCTGTTCAAGAGTGGCTGGGCCCAGCTGCTGGGCATGGCCCTGGAAAACCTCGAGGGCGTGACTTCGGCGAGGGTGGACATCCAGTGCGTGATCGCGCCGCACAAGGCGCAAGCCCAGGTGCCGGCCCTGGCCAATGTAAAGAACGTGATTGCCGTGGCCTCCGGCAAGGGCGGGGTGGGCAAGTCCACCACCGCGGCCAATCTGGCCCTGGCCCTGGCCCGCGAAGGCGCCCGTGTCGGGATCCTCGACGCGGATATCTACGGCCCGAGCCAGGGCATCATGTTCGGCATCGCCCCTGGCACCCGGCCGCAGATCAAGGAGCAGAAGTTCTTCGTGCCGATCCAGGCCCATGGCGTCGAGGTCATGTCCATGGCCTTTCTCGCTGACGAGAACACGCCCATGGTGTGGCGTGGGCCCATGGTCTCCGGCGCGCTGATCCAGCTGGTGACCCAGACCGCCTGGGGCGATCTGGATTACCTGGTGGTGGACATGCCGCCGGGTACCGGCGATATCCAGCTGACCCTGGCGCAGAAGGTGCCGGTGGCCGGCGCGCTCATAGTCACCACGCCCCAGGACCTGGCGCTGCTGGATGCCAAGAAGGGCGTGGAGATGTTCCGCAAGGTCAATATTCCGGTACTGGGCGTGGTGGAGAACATGGCCGTGCATATCTGCTCGAGCTGCGGGCACGCCGAACACTTGTTCGGCGAAGGCGGCGGCGAGAAGCTGGCCAGCCAGTTCGGTGTCGAACTGCTGGCCTCCATGCCGCTGTCCATGATGATCCGCGAGCAGGCCGACGGCGGCACACCCACGGTCGTCGCCGAGCCGGAGTGCCAGATATCCATGGTCTACCAGGAGCTGGCGCGCCTGGTCGGTGCGCGCATCGTCCTGCAGGGCGCCGCGACCACGGCGATGCCGACCATCATGGTGTCCGACGACTGAGGGCGCGCTTGCCTCTCTCTGGGTGGTGTCTGTGGGACGGCGTATTGCAAGGTGGTTGGCGGGTTACGCCGCCCAGCGGTGAGGCTTGCCAGGCCGGCTTCCGCGCGGCTAACCCGCCCTACGAGAAAGCGCTTCGGCGAAGCCTGCAGGCTATGCCTGGTGCTGCGGAGCTCTGGTAGGGCGGGTGAAACCCGCGAGGTTTTTATGCGGTTGCGGGTTCATCCCTCTGCTTGCCCCATGAGTCGTAGGGTGGATAACGATGTTCTTATCCACCGGTCCGCACGGTGGATGGGTAAGGCGTCATCCACCCTACGGCTCCGCCGCCCGAGGGGGTGCAGGCGGTCGCGGCTAATTTCAGGCATAAAAAAACCCCGCTCGAAAGCGGGGTTTTTCAGCTCGGGAAGAGCAGGGGTATTTAAACCACCTGAACTTCTTCAGCCTGCATACCTTTCTGGCCTTTGGCAGCCACGAAGGAAACAGTCTGGCCTTCTTTCAGGCTCTTGAAGCCTTCGCTCTGAATGGCACGGAAGTGCACGAACAGATCTTCGCCGGATTGTGGGGTGATGAAGCCGAAGCCTTTTTCATCGTTGAACCACTTAACGGTACCGGTTTGGCGATTAGACATGGTATTGCTCCTTGTACAAAGTTTGAGGACAGCTCAGGAAAAGCCCTGAACGAGACTGAGTGCAAAGAGTAGAGGGAGTCGCGGTGATAGTTGGATCTAGATCTAACATCAATTTCGATTCTCGGTGACACAAGCAGCACAGTGGGAGCACCTTACTCGTTTTTTTCCGGCAGCGCGAGCCGTCGGTCATATCTTCCTCAGGTTTTTTCTCGGCTAGCCGGTCAGGGCCACGCAGGCGCCCGTCCGCGGGCTTTGAACCCTGTCGCCGGCCCCGGTAAGATGCCTGCACTTTTTTACCCCGTTAATCAGGACCGCCGCCATGAGCATCAAATCGGACAAGTGGATTCGCCGCATGGCCCAGGAGCACGGCATGATCGAGCCCTTCGTCGAGCGCCAGGTGCGTGGCGAGGGTGCCGACCGTCTGATCTCCTACGGCGTGTCCAGCTACGGCTACGACGTGCGCTGCGCCGCCGAATTCAAGGTGTTCACCAATATCAACTCGGCCACCGTGGACCCGAAGAACTTCGATGAGAAGAGCTTTGTCGATGTCACCAGTGACGTATGCATCATTCCGCCCAATTCCTTCGCCCTGGCCCGCACCGTCGAGTACTTTCGCATTCCGCGCAACGTGCTGACCATCTGCCTGGGCAAGAGCACCTATGCGCGCTGCGGCATCATCGTCAACGTCACGCCGCTGGAGCCGGAGTGGGAGGGGCACGTAACCCTGGAGTTTTCCAACACCACTACCTTGCCGGCGAAGATCTATGCCAACGAGGGCGTGGCGCAGATGCTGTTTTTCGAATCCGACGAAGAGTGCGAGGTGTCCTACAAGGACCGTGGCGGTAAATACCAGGGCCAGCGCGGGGTCACCTTGCCCAGGACCTGAGTGGATCTTGCGCTGTATAGAAAACCGGGCTGTTGCCCGGTTTTTTTATGGCAGTTGTCCTTGTGCGTGGAAGGCTTGCCCATGGGCTGTATCGCGGCTGTCGGCCGCAGCTTCGCACCGGGTAAAAATATGGAATTCTCCTTGGCTGCGCGCACTCTACTTCCCATCAGTCGCGGCCCGATGCGGGCTGTGCAAGCGCGGAGCAACCAGTGATGAAAACCCTAGGTTCGATTGACAGCCTCAGCCCCCGGCTCTCTGCCGCGGTGCTGACCCACCAGGTGCTCGCCGACATGGCCGCGGCCAACGGGCTGTATGAGACGCCTTGTCTGGCCGGCGGCATTCCCGGCCAGCCCGGACCGGACACCCCCGCCGAACCCGGCATGCCGCCGGAGCAGCCCAGCGAGCCCGGTAGCCCAACCCTGCCCGATCAGCCGCCCCCGGCACCGGTGGTCTAGGGCCGGGGCCCGGCTCGGCAGCGCTGATCCTCCCGCACGGTCAACGGCAAACCCCGGGCTGGCGGGCTCGCTGAATCGGGTTGCCCAGATAGACAGCGAAGGAAAAAGTGAGGGGGAAAGTGCCATGACGCACTGGATCATTGCCTTCAGCAAGGATAACAACACCCTGACGCTGACCACCGAGGCGGCCGAGAAGCCAAGCCTGGATCGAGCGGTGGAGCTGGTGCGGGTGTATGCCGAGCGTGAATTCGAGCCCCTGGAGCCCAGCGAGCAGGACGAGGGCCTGGAAGGGCCAGCTCAGGAGCTGTTGCAGCGCTTCGGTATCACCCTGACCGGGATTGCCGAGGCGGAATAACCTGGCTGATACGCCTGCTCTTGCTCCCAGGCCAGCCACAGCGCCTGTCCACTGTGCTCGAGCGCCAAGCGCGCCGAGGCCGATTTCACAGCTGCCAGATCCCGCCATCGCCGACCACGAACAGCCGCTGACCGGCCCGGCGTTCCAGGGTCATGGCCCCGGTAAAACCGCCGAAGGACGGCAGCAGGCTGAGGCGCTCCCCGATGCAGAAACAAGGCAGGCGCAGGCTTTGCCGGCCCTTGCCCGCCAGGCGCCAGGCCGGGTGCAGATGCCCGGCCAGCACATGGTGGCTGGGGTGCGGTTCGGGTTCGTGCTGCAGGGCGAAGGGGCCGAGCAGCCAGGGCTCCGGCAGCACCTGGATCTCCAGCGCGGCGGGCGGATCGCCTGCGTGCTGGTCGTGGTTGCCGCGCACCAGGGTGATCGCCAGTGCGCTGTGGCGGGCGCGCCACTGGCCTAGCGCGGCCAGCAGGGCGGGGGTGCGCGATTGGACGGCATGCAGGAAATCCCCGAGGAAAATCAGCTGGCGGCAGGGGAAGCGTGCGAGCAGGGCATCCAGACGCTGCAGGTTGTCCGCGGTGGTGCCGTGGGGGACCGGCTGGCCCAGTTTGCGATAGGCGGCGGCCTTGCCGAAGTGGATGTCGGCGATCAACAGGGCTTGCTGCTCGGGCCACCAGATGGCCTTATCGGCCAGCAGCCAGAGTTCGGTCTCGGCAATCTCGATAACGAGGTGAGCGGTCATAAGGCTAGGGCCTAGCGACGGGAAAGGCAGTGTAAGGCCAGGCAATGGAACCGTGCAGCCTTGACGGGCGGGTGCGGCGGTTTACGCCCCGGCAGGATGGCCCGGGCGGGTTTTCGGCCGGCCATCCTTGCCCTGGCGTGGGGCGCGGGCCTTGCGCGATGCGGGACGCTCGTCGTCCACGGCGAAGCGGTTGTCGCCCTCGGCGCCCGGGCCCGGGTAGGCGCCGGGGCCAGCGGCCCGTTCCAGGTCCTGGACCATGCGGCGGATGCGGTCGGCGAGCTTTTCCGAGCTCATGCTTTCGCGAAAGCGTTCCACCAACAGCGGAAAGGCCAGGGGCGTCGGTCGCTGGATGCGCTGGATATCCAGGCGCCGGGCCTGCAGGCGTTGGAGGGTCTGCGCCAGGCGGTCAACCTCCAGTTCCTGGCGCAGCACCTCCTGCTGCGCCTGGGTCAGTAGCAGGTTGTCCGGGTCGTATTGCTTGAACACCTCGAAGAACAGACCGCTGGAGGCCTGCAGCTGGCGGGCGCTTTTCGGCGCGCCGGGGTAGCCGGAAAACACCAGGCCGGCGATCCGCGCGATCTCGCGAAAACGCCGGCGGGCCAGTTCGCCGGCATTCAGGCTGGCCAGCACATCGGCGAGCAAGCCCTGGCTGTCGAACAGCGCGGGGGTCAGCGGCCACTCCAGCGGCGTGGCGCAGAGCAGCTCCAGGCCATAGTCGTTGACGGCGATGGAAAAGCTCAGCGGCTGCTGCTGACCCAGGCGCCAGGCCAGCAGGCTGGCCAGCCCCAGGTGCACCGAACGTCCGGCGAAGGGGTAGAGAAACAGGTGCCAACCCTCGCGCGATTCCAGGACTTCGGCCAGCAGGCTGTCCGGCGTGGGCAGCGCCGACCAGGCCTGCTGCACCTCCAGCAGGGGGCGGGCCAGGCGCAGCTCGGGGCTGGCGTATTCACCACGGGCGGCGGCGCCAAGCTGCTCCACCACGGCATCGGCCAGCTCGCTGGACAGCGGCATGCGCCCGCCATTCCAGCGTGGCACCGCGGCCTTCTTGCCGGTGGCGCGGCGCACGTAGGCGGTCATGTCTTCCACCCGTACCAGCTCCAGCAGGCGTCCGGCGAAGAGAAAACCGTCGCCGGGGCGCAGCCGGGCGATAAAGCCTTCCTCCACCGTGCCCAGGGAGCCACCGCCACCGCCCTTGCGCCAGTACTTCACGGTCAGGCTGGCGTCGCTGACGATGGTGCCGATGCTCAGGCGATGGCGCCGCGCCAGGCGCGCATCGGGTACCTGCCAGAGGCCCTGAGCGTCCGGTTCGGCGCGGCGGTAGTCGGGGTAGGCGGTGAGGGAATGGCCGCCGTGACGGACGAAGGCCAGGGCCCAGGCCCATTCCGCGTCGCTGAGGTCGCGGTAAGCCCAGGCGCTGCGCACTTCCTCGCGCAGGGCTTTGGCCTGGAAACCGCCGCCCAGGGCCATGCTGACCAGGTGCTGGACCAGCACGTCCAGGGGTTTTTCCGGTGAGCGCCGGCCTTCGATGCGCCGCGCGACCACGGCCTCCCGGGCGGCGACGGCTTCCACCAGCTCCAGGCTGTGGGTCGGCACCAGGGTCAGCCGCGAGCTGCGTCCGGGGGCATGGCCGGAGCGGCCGGCGCGCTGCATCAGTCGCGCCACACCCTTGGCCGAGCCGATCTGCAGCACCCGCTCGACCGGCAGAAAGTCCACGCCCAGGTCCAGGCTGGAGGTGCAGACCACGGCCTTGAGGCGACCCTGTTTGAGGCTCAGCTCCACCCAGTCGCGCACCTCGCGGGCCAGGGAGCCGTGGTGCAGGGCGATCAGCCCGGCCCAGTCCGGGCGGGCCTCGAGCAGCGCCTGGTACCAGAGCTCGGCCTGGGAGCGGGTGTTGGTGAACACCAGGGTGCTGGCGCAGCCGTCCAGTTCGGCGACCACCTGGGGCAGCATGCGCAGGCCCAGGTGCCCGGCCCAGGGAAAGCGCTCGATGCCCGGCGGCAGCAAGGTGTCCACACGCAGGTCCTTGGCCACCTGACCTTGCACCAGGCGGCCGCCGTCCATCAGCACCTCCTGGGCGTGGGGCTGGTTGCCCAGGGTGGCGGACAGGCCCCAGACGATCAGATCCGGGTGCCAGTGGCGCAGCCGGGCCAGGGCCAGCTGCAACTGCACGCCGCGCTTGTTACCCAGCAGCTCGTGCCATTCGTCCACCACCAGCATGCGCAGGTCGGCGAAACGGCTCTGGGCATCGCCCTGGGTCAGTAGCAGGGTCAGGCTTTCCGGGGTGGTGATCAGCGCGCTGGGCAGTCGGCGGCCCTGGCGCGCGCGCTCGGCGCCGCTGGTGTCGCCGGTGCGCAGGCCGATGCTCCAGGGAATATCCAGCTCGTCCAGCGGCGCCTGCAGGGCCCGCGCCGTGTCCGCGGCCAGGGCGCGCATGGGGGTGATCCACAGCAGGCTCAGGGGCGCCGGCGGTGGCGGGCGTTTCGGCTTGGCGCCCGCCACCGCTGGCGGGCGCGGCTTGGCCAGGCGGGCCAGGGCGGCGAGCCAGACGGCGTAGGTCTTGCCGGCACCGGTGCTGGCATGCAGCAGACCCGACTCGCCGCGCTTGACCGCCTGCCAGACGGTTTTCTGAAAGGGAAAGGGCGTCCAGCCGCGGAGGGCGAACCAGCGCGTGCCCAGGGAAGGGGCGGCTTGCTTACGGGCGGTCGGCGCGCCGCTGGCCGTCGTGGCTGCGTCTACGCTGGGGGGCGTCACAGCAGGTCCTGCAGGCTGGCCAGGGTGTCGGCCTCCTCGACGGGCTTGTCCTGGCGCCAGCGCAGCATGCGCGGAAAGCGCACGGCCACGCCGCTTTTATGGCGCTTGGACAGGGCGATGCCCTCGAAGCCCAGCTCGAACACCAGGCTGGGGGTGACGCTGCGCACCGGGCCGAATTTTTCCACCGTGGTCTTGCGGATGATCCCATCGACACGGCGCATCTCTTCGTCGGTCAGGCCGGAATAGGCCTTGGCGAACGGCACCAGGCTGCGTTCGCCCGGGGCGCTGTCGTCCCACACCGCGAAGGTGAAATCGGTGTAGAGGCTGGCGCGCCGGCCGTGACCGCGCTGGGCGTAGATCAGCACGGCGTCGATGCTGAAGGGCTCGACCTTCCACTTCCACCAGATGCCCAGGTCCTTGGTGCGCCCGACGCCGTAGAGCGAGTCGCGGCGCTTGAGCATCATGCCTTCGACCCCCAGGCGGCGCGAGGCCTCGCGCTGGCGGGCCAGGTCCGGCCAGTCGGTGCCCGTCAGCTGCGGCGAGGGGCGCAGCAGCGGGCTGGACGCCTGCTCGACGACCCGTTCCAGCTGGGCGCGCCGCTCGTACTGGGGGCGGCTGCGCCAGTCCTGTTCCTGCCATTCCAGCAGGTCGTAGGCCAGCAGGACCACCGGCACCTCGTCCAGCAGTTTGCGGCCCAGGGTCTTGCGGCCGAGGCGCTGTTGCAGCAGGGCGAAGGGCTGCACGCCGAAGTCCGGCGCATCGGCCGCCGGCGCGGGGCCGTCGGCGTGCAAGGCAAAGGGTTCGGCGCTGTCGCTCGCCGGGAGCGGCTCCTTCCAGACCACCAGCTCGCCATCGAGCACCGTGCCGTCGGGCAGGCGGTCGACCAGGGCGTGCAGTTCCGGAAAACGCTCGGTGACCAGCTCCTCGCCCCGCGACCAGAGCCACAGTCGGCCCTCGCGCTTGACCAGCTGGGCGCGGATGCCATCCCACTTCCATTCCACCAGCCAGTCGGCGGCCGGGCCCAGCTGGGCTTCGAACTGCTCGACCGGGGTCTGCAGCGGATGGGCGAGAAAAAAAGGGTAGGGCCGGCCGCCGCGCTGGGCGTGTTCGTCGTCGGACTCGGCGGCGATCAGCGCCAGGTAGCCCTGGGCCGTGGGCCGATGGGACAGGTCGGTGTAGCCCACCAGTCGCTGGGCCACCCGCTTGGCGTCGATCTGCGCCAGCCCGGCCAGGGCCCGGGTGATCAGCAGCTTGGAGACACCGACGCGAAAGGCCCCGGTGATCAGCTTGAGGCTGACCATCAGGCTCTGGCGGTCCAGCTGGCGCCACAGCGGCGGCAGGCGCAGAGCCAGTTCTTCCGGCGGCAGGCCACGCAGGGGTAGGAGTTTTTCCTCCAGCCACAGCGCCAGGCCGTCCTCGGAACTGTGGCCGGATTCGGGCAACAGCAGGGCGATGGTTTCCGCCAGGTCTCCGACCGCCTGGTAACTTTCCTCGAACAGCCAGTCCGACAGCCCGGCCACTTGGGTGCTCAGCTCGCGCAGTACGCGGGTGGGGATCAGTTGCCGGGGCCGTCCGCCGGCCAGGAAATACACGGCCCAGGCCGCATCGGCCGGCGCGGCGTCGCGGAAGTAGTCCTGCAGGGCCTGCAGCTTGGCATTGCTCGAGGTGCTGGCGTCGAGGCGCCCGTAGAGTTCGGCGAAGGCTTTTATGGCGCGACCTCCCCGGTCGGCTCGGCGGCGGCCGGGTCCGCGCTCGCCGCCTCGTCCTCGTCACCGTATTCGGTCTCGAAACCCTGGGCGTCCAGGCCCCGTTCGCGCAGGTGGCGCACCAGCACATTGACCTGGCCGTGGGTGACCAGTACCCGCTCGGCGCCGGTCTGCTCGATGGCCCAGAGCAGGCCGGGCCAGTCGGCGTGGTCGGACAACACGAAGCCGCGGTCCACGCCGCGCCGGCGTCGCGCGCCGCGCAACAGCATCCAGCCGCTGGCGAAGGCGTCGCTGTACTCGCCGAAGCGGCGCATCCAGGTACTGCCGCCGGCCGAGGGCGGCGCCAGGATCAGTGCCTGGCGCAGCAGCGGGTCGGTCTTCTTGAAGTCGCCGGCATACTGGGTTTGCGGCAGGTGGATGCCGCCTTCGCGGTAGACCCGGTTCAGCGGCTCCACGGCGCCGTGCACCAGGATTGGCCCGATGTCGGGGTCTATGCCATGGAGGATGCGCTGGGCCTTGCCGAAGGAATAGGCGAACAGCACGCTGGCGCGCCCGGCCGCGGCATTGGCCCGCCACCAGCTGTCGATGCCGGCGAATACCTGGGCCTGAGGTTGCCAGCGGTAGATCGGCAGGCCGAAGGTCGACTCGGTGATAAAGGTGTGGCAGCGCACCGGCTCGAACGGCGCGCAGGTGCCGTCGGGCTCGATCTTGTAGTCGCCGGACGCGACCCAGACCTCACCCTTGTGCTCCAGGCGCACCTGGGCCGAGCCCAGCACATGGCCGGCCGGGTGGAAGCTCAGGGTCACGCCGTGGTGGTCCAGGCGTTCGCCGTAGGCCAGGGTCTGCAGGCGGATGTCCTGGCCCAGGCGCGAGCGCAGGATGCCCTCGCCGGGGGCGGCCGCCAGGTAACGCTGGTTGCCGTTGCGCGCATGGTCGCCATGGGCATGGGTGATGACCGCGCGCTCCACAGGACGCCAGGGGTCGATATAGAAATCGCCCGGCGGACAATACAGGCCTTCGGGCCGGGCAATCACCAGATCCATCACTGCGCCTGACCTGAATAGGGGGATTAATGGCTTGCTTGAAGGGCGGCGGGCAGATCGCTCGATGCCCTGAACTCGAGTTGACCACACTGGAACTTAGGAATGCCGCCGCGCGATTAGGTTCGTTCGGGTTTCAAGGCTGCCGGGCCCGAGCGGGTCCGGCATCCCCAGCCCTAACATAGCAGGCCGTTGAATCAGGGGGTCAGAGGCTGTTCGCGCTTGTGCTGGGTAGTGGCGTAGGCCCGGGCGATGCGTTCATGGGCGTCCGGATCCACCGTCTGGCCGTGGAGAAAGGCGTCGATCTGGGCGTAGGTCACGCCGTAGGCGTCTTCGTCGGGCTTGCCCGGCTTGAGCTCTTCCAGGTCGGCGGTGGGCACTTTGAACACCAGGTTGTGCGGCGCGCCCAGGGCCTGGGCGATGGCCCGCACCTGGCCTTTGACCAGGCCGCTGAGGGGCGCCAGGTCGCAGGCGCCGTCGCCGAACTTGGTGAAGAAGCCCATCACCGCCTCGGCGGCGTGGTCGGTGCCGATCACCAGGCCGTGGTGGGCGTTGGCGATGGCGTACTGGGCGACCATGCGCATCCGCGCCTTGATATTGCCCATCACGAAATCGCTGCGCGCCGGGTCCAGCATATCCAGGGCGCGGGTTTGGGCGGCGAGGCCCTTGACCGCCTCGGCGATATTGACGGTCTGCACCTCGTCGGCGTCGATAAAGGTCAGCGAGGCCTGGGCGTCGGCCTCGTCCTGCTGCTGGTTGAACGGCAGGCGCACGGCGATAAAGCGGTAGGTGGCGTCGCCACTCTGCTCGCGCAGCTGGTGGATCGCCAGTTGCGCCAGGCGCCCGGCGGTCAGGGAGTCGACCCCGCCGCTGATGCCCAGCACCAGGGTCTTGAGCCCGGCATTACGCAGGCAGTCCTGGATAAAGGCGCTGCGCCTGGCGATTTCGGCATTGAGGGCGGCCGCGTCGGCGAAGGGCGGCACGACCTTGAGGTCGGCGGCGATACGGGCTTGCAGGCTGTCCATACTCGGCTCCTTATCCCGCGGTGTGGGCGCGGAAGACATGTCTGAGGTAGGCCACGAAGGTGGCGTCATGGCATTGGGTCTTGCCCGGCGCGTCGGAGATCTTCGCCACGGGCGCGCCGTTGCAGGCGGTCATTTTAATCACGATGCTCATGGGCTCGACACCCGGGATGTCGCAGGTCAGGTTGGTGCCGATGCCGAAACTCAGGTTGATCCGCTCGTGCAGGGCGCGGTACAGCGCCAGGGCGTTGGGTAGGGTCAGGCCATCGGAAAATACCAGGGTCTTGCCCTTGGGGTCGATCCCCAGTTTCTGGTAGTGGGCGATGGCCTTTTCCGCCCAGATCAGCGGATCGCCCGAGTCGTGGCGCATGCCGTCGAACAGCTTGGCGAAGTACAGATCGAAGTCGCCGAGAAAGGCGTCCATGGTGATGCAGTCGGTCAGGGCGATGCCCAGCAGGCCGCGGTATTCGCGTACCCAGCAATCCAGCGCCGCGCTCTGGCTGTCGATCAGCCGCGGGCCCAGCTGCTGGTGCGCCATCAGCCATTCGTGGGCCATGGTGCCGATGGGCTTGAGGTCGTATTCGCGGGCCAGGTGCACGTTGCTGGTGCCGACGAAGCGCCCGGGAAAGTCGCGCTTTAGGATATGCACCATCTGCTCGTGCACCCGGTAGGAAAAGCGCCGGCGGGTGCCGAAGTCGGCCAGCTGGAAGCCCGCCAGTTCCGCGCTGCTGGCCTCGCCCTTGAGCCAGTCGAGCTTCTCGTACAGGCGCGCGCTGGCCTGCTCCAGCACCACGTCGCGGTAACGGTAACGGTTGCGCACCTCGCTGACGATGGCCAGCAGCGGCACCTCGAACAGGATCACGTGCAGCCAGGGCCCGCGCACGCGGATGGCCAGCTGGCCGTCGTCGATGCTGGTCTGCACGTAACGCAGGTTGAAGCGGAACAGGCTGAGAAAACGAATGAAGTCGGCTTTCAGAAAAGGGATGCGCTCGAGAAAGGCCAACTGGTCGGCGCTCATCTCCAGCTCCACCAGGCGTCCGATCTGATGGCGGATCTCGGCCAGGTAAGGCCGCAGGTCCTCGCCGTTGCGGCAGCGGAACTCGAACTCCACCTCGGTATTGGGGTAGTTGTGCAGCACCGCCTGCATCATGCTCAGTTTGTAGAAATCGGTGTCCAGCAGGTTCTGCACGCTGCGTTCGGTAAAGACGCTTTCGCCCATCATGGTGTCTCCTTGGCCGCCTCAAGGGCGGTATCCAGTGCGTCCAGGGTGTCGCAGAGCAGGATGCCGGCTGCGCGCAGTTCGGCGCAGGCCGATTCTGCCGTGTCCGGCGCAATGGCGCGACAAGCCGGCAGGTACAGGGTCACCGCGAAACCGGCCCGACGCAGCTGCATGGCGGTGGTCTTGACGCAGTAGTCCAGGGCCAGGCCGCCGACCAGCACCTGGCCGACCCCGGCCTGGCGCAGAAACTCGATGACCCCGCTGCTGCGTCGTTCGGCCAGGTCGTGGTAGCAGGCGCCGAAGGGGTGCAGGTCCGGCTCGATGCCTTTCCAGACGAAAAAGTCGTAGTCGACCGGGGCGGGCAGGCCGTCCAGCAACTCGAAGCCACGGGTGCCCGGCACGCAGTGACTGACCCAGGTCAGGTTGGCGTTGGCCAGCGGCAGCGGCGCGAGCATCTCGGCATGGCTGCCGACCACCCAGGCGGCCTGTGGGCTGTGGGCGTCCTTGCTGCCGACCCGCAGGCTGGCGCGGGCAGCCAGGGCCTGCAGGGCAGGGACTATCTGCTCGCCGCCGGCGACCGGCAGCTCGTCCGGGCAGAGCGAGGTGAAGCCTTTTTGCGCATCGACATCGAAGCTGGCGATTTTCATCGGGCCGTCCTTCATGGCGTGGTGATGTCTCTATATTCCATGTGATGGATTATATAGTCAAGGCGCTTTTCCAGGCAGTTGGCGAACACGCGTTAATTATTTTGTATGATGGAATAAATAAGGTCCCGCAGGAGCGAGCATGAGTTCAGCCGAAGTACTGGCCAGCGTCGATATCGTCGCGCTGCGCCTCGACTCCCGTATGCAGCTGGAACTGCTGGTGCTGCGCCGCGCCCAGGCGCCGTTCGCCGGGCAATGGGCCTTGCCCGGCGTGCTGGTCAATGGCCGTAGCGCCGATCCGAGCCTGGAGGCTGCCGCCAGCCGCGCCCTGGCCAGCAAGGCGCGGCTGCAACCGGCCTACCTGGAGCAGGTGGCCACCGTGGGCAATGCCCAGCGCGACCCGCGCGGCTGGTCGCTGAGTACCTGCTATCTGGCCCTGGTGACGCCCGATGCGGGCCTGGCCGGCGAAGACCTGAAGTTCGTACCCTTGGCCGAGGTGTTGCAGGGGCGCCTGGCCCTGCCGTTCGATCACGCCCAGCTGGCGCGGCAGGCGGCTGAGCGCCTGGCCGGCAAGGCGGTGTACAGCGCATTGCCGCTGTACCTGCTGGCCGAGTGCTTTACCGTGACCGAGGCCCTGGCGGCGTTTCAGGCCTGCATCGGCCAGGCCGTGCAGCACACCACCCTGCGCGGGCGCCTGGAGCGCATGCGTGGGGAGGGCTGGATCGAGGACACCGGCGAGAAGAACCTGCCTGCCCGCGGCCGCCCGCAGACCGTATTGCGTTACACCCCCATGGGTAGAGGCGCTTTTACCTTCGACCGCAGCGTGCTGGTCTGAAGGCGCACGCGAGGCAGGGCTCTGACTTGCGAACAAACTGTGCGTCAATCCTGACTTATCGACCAAGATCGGCTGCCGTGCTGGCTTTGTAGATTGCCCTTTGCCATGATCGCGCGTTATCTATTGTTTCTGCGCGCGATGCGCGCTGACTTACCGCGCCCTTAGCCATGCATCGGCTAGCGAGCCGTCACCAACCGCCCCACTGAGCTGCCGCATAGGCTGCTGTCGAGCGGGTTCTTCAGTGCCCAAAGGATATGAGCCCACAATGTCGACACCTCTTAAACGCAATCTGTCCCGCTCGGTTTTTGCCTCCCTGGCAGCGCTGAGTGGAGTCCTCGTCTGTGGGCCTTCGCAAGCCGTCAGCCTGAGCCAGAATGGCGAGGGCCAGGTGCTGATCTACCCCTATTACACGGTGCGCGGCGGCAACGACAGTTACCTGTCGGTGCTCAATAGCACCGACCAGGCCAAGGTGCTGATCGTGCGGCTGCGGGAAAGCCGCAATGGCCGCGAAGTGCAGGCACTCAGGCTGTTCCTGGCGGCCCGTGACCAGTGGACGGCCGGTATCACCGCGACGGCCGAGGGCGCCAAGCTGTTCTCCAACGACCAGTCCTGCACCACTCCTGCGATTCCCGCCGCCGGCGTGCCGCTGAGCAATGCCCGCTTCAACTCGACGACCCTGACCCCAGGCTTGGTGTCATCGGGCGGCGATGGCGCCGGCACCGAGTTGGACCGCACCCGCGAAGGTTATATCGAGATCATCGAACTGGGGGTGATCACCGACGCGGCGCTTCTGGCCAACCTGAGCCCGAGCCCGAGCCCGGTGGGCGGGGGGGCGTCTTGCCCCCAGCCATTGCTGGACGCGGACAGGGGCCCGCAGGCCGGCGACAGGGCGCTAGGCGCCCCCAGTGGTGGGCTGTCCGGCAGCGGCACCCTGATCAATGTTCTGAGCGGCACCCAGTACAGTTACCAGCCGGTGGTGCTGGAGGCGTTCGCCAACGTCAATCTCTGGTCGGTGGAGGGGCCCGATCTACGCGCGGCCACGCCAAAAGTCAGCCTGGTGCTGGGCAAGGGCCGGGCCATTACCAGCACCTGGTTCAGGGGCGAGGACGCGGTCTCGGCGGTGCTGATGCGCGCCTCGCTGATTAACGAGTACGTGATGGAGCCCACCACCCTGTCGAGCACCGATTGGGTGGTGACCATGCCGACCAAACACTTCTACGTGCCGGTTGCCAAGGCGCTGGAGGACTCAACCCAGGTGCTGCGGTCACCGTTCGGGGTCGCCTTCCGCGAAGAGTGGGGTGCATGTGACAGGATGCTGTCCGATGACCGGATGTTTACTCCGGACCGTGAGGGACACTTCGAAGGGGGAGTTCTCGTTGGTGTAGAGCCTCTCTACGCTTCGATTCTGTGCGGGGAGGCCTCCGTGCTCAGTTTTGGTGGCAACACGCAGATATTGAAACCGGCATCGCCATTTCCATCGCGGGAGGCAGTCGCTCCCACCAATTGGAATGGCTGGGCTGAACATCTATTCGATGAGCCTTACCAGCGCCTCACTTCGCGCGAGGGCCATGTCTACCATGGCCTGCCGGCCATCGGCTTTATGGTGCACGACTTCGTCAACGGCGACGTGAATGGGCTGCTGTCCAACTATGGCGGCAACTTCGATCACAAATACACCACGATTATCGAAACGAATTGATCGCCCATGCCGCGCCCGGTTTTTTTAGACGGGCCGAATGACCGAGCCATCAGCCGCGTGCGTGGCACTGCTCGAAATGGATTCACCACGGCCCGAAAGCCTGGCCGCCAATAGCCCAACGGAAGTGAGCTTACCCATGTCGTACCTTTTCAAGAAAACCCTGTTAACCAGTGCCTTGGCGGCACTGGGCGGCCTGCTGGTGAGTGTGCACGCTCAAGCCGTCAGCCTTAGCCAGAGTGGCCTGGGTCAGGTGCTGATCTACCCCTATTACACGGTGCGCGGTGGTCACGATACCGGGGTGTCGGTGCTCAATAGCACGGATCAGTACAAGGCCGTTCTGGTGCGCTTTCGAGAAAGTAAAAATGGTCACGAGCTGACTGCCTTCAAACTGTATCTGTCGCCGCACGACATGTGGACGGCCGCTATTACCGCGACGGCGGACGGCGCCAAACTGGTTACGGCGGACAAAAGTTGCACACAGCCGAGGATGCCGGCGGACGGTGTGACATTTCAGACCTTCAACTTGCCCTCCAGCGATGGCGAAAGTGCCAACCGGGATCGCACCCGCGAGGGCTATCTCGAGATCATCGAGCTGGGGGAGGTCACCAACCCAGGCGTCGTTGCCGAAGTCAGGCATGTTAGGCATATCGCCGAGCAGACTTCCTGCAACCTGCAGGGCATCGACATGACAGCGCAGGCCGGCGACACGGCACTGGCACCGCCGAGTGGCGGCCTGACGGGCGCCGCCACCCTGATCAATGTAAGCGGTGGTGCCGAGTACAGCTACGAACCGGTGATACTCGAAGGGTTCTCGAATGTGAACCTCTGGTCAGCCGAAGATACTGCCGATCTGAGCTCGGCCAGTCCGAAAGCCAGCCTGGTACTGAACAAGGGGCGGGCGGTCAGCAGCACCTGGGGCCAGGGTGAAGACGCGGTTTCGGCCGTACTGATGCATGAGTCTCTGCGCAATGAGGTTGTCCTGGAGCCGACCACGCTTTCGGGTACCGATTGGGTGGTGACCATGCCGACCAAACATTACTACTTAAAGCCGAACAGGCCTGCGGCGCCTTTCTTCAGTCAAGCGGTCTGCGAGTATCCTTATCCCAACTATGTGCCCGTCTGGGACAGGGAGACCCATTCGAGCTCGATCGACGTATGGATAACTGGCATGCCGGGCGCAGGGGAACCAGGACTCTGCTGGGCGTCCTCGGTATTGACGTTTAACAACGCCAATGTACTGGCTTCGACCCAGAGCACCAACCGTGAAACACCGTACGCCAACGGCTGGACAGAGATAGTGTTCGATCAATTCTATCAGCAGCTGGTGTCGCTGGAAGGCCATGTCTACAAGGGCCTGCCGGTCACCGGCTTTATGGTGCACGACTTCGTCAACGGCAATGTGAATGGGCTGCTGTCCAATTACGGCGGCAACTTCGATCACAGCTACACCACGGTTATCGACGCGAACTGATCGCCCGTACTGCACACCCGGTCCGTCGCTGCGCGAACCGGGTGAACAAGCCGTTAGCCGCATGCGTGGCACGGCTCGAAATGGATGCACCCCGGCCCGAAAGCCTGGCCACCAATAGCCCAACGGAAGTGAGCTTACCCATGACGTACCTCTTCAAGAAAACCCTGTTATCCAGCGCCCTGACGGCCCTGACGGCCCTGACGGCCCTGACGGCCCTGGGCGGCCTGCTGGCCAGTGTGCCCGTCCAGGCCGTCAACCTGAGCCAGGACGGTCAGGGCCAGGTGCTGATCTACCCCTATTACACGGTGCGCGGCGGCAACGACACCTACCTGTCGGTAACCAACAACA
>JAZKHB010000033.1:75104-99471 GCA_040385585.1 Pseudomonadota bacterium
GGTGGTGAACCTGCCAACCAAACACTATTACGTGCCGGTGGACGGTAATACGACACCGGCGTTGGCGCCGTTCGCCAGCAAATTTTCAAACGGACAAGCCTGTGAAGCCTCCACCGCTTACATGCTGATTTTGGGACGCGATGGGGAAAGTCTCAGCGATATGGAATTCATGCACGGGGACAATCTCATCTGCAGCGAAACCTCAGTGCTGACGTTCAACGACTCGCAGGTACTGGCGTCGGCCCATGCGGAAGGGGTGGGCGTCCTCGGAACAGGCAGCAACGGTACCGCCTGGCTGGAACTTTACGGCTCGCGGCAGCTGGAGTCGCTTGAAGGGCATAGGTATTTCGGCTTGCCGATGAGCGGATTTATGGTGCGCGATTTTATCAATGGCAACGTCAATGGCGTGTTGTCCAGCTATGGCGGCAGCTTTGCTCATAAATATGGGACAAGTATTGAGGTCCCCTGAGGGGCGATGGCATCAGCTGGAGCTAATGAGCAGCGCCGCCGGTATTGGGGCCTGCTTCATGCCCATGCAGCCAGACTGCCGCACGCGATAACGATCAAGTCCAGTCCGTGGGCCGGTCTTCAGCGAAACGATGAAACGAGCCTACCCATGCCGAAATTTTTCCAGAAAGATCGCTTAGCCAGTGCTTGCGCCACACTGGCGACCCTCACCGGCCTGCTGGCCAGCGTCCCCGCCCAGGCCGTCAGCCTGAGTCAGAATGGTCAGGGCCAGGTGCTGCTCTTTCCCTATTACACGGTGCGCGGCGGCAACGACACCTACCTGTCCCTGCTCAACAGCAGCAATGTTCCGACCAAGGTCATGGTGCGCTTTCGGGCGAGTACAAACAGCGTGCTGGTCTTCGACTTCGAGTTGTTTCTGGCCCCTCACGACCAATGGACCGGGGGCGTGACCGCCACGGCCGACGGGGCGAAGCTGATTAGCTCCGACCAGTCTTGTACCCGGCAGCGTATCCCTGCCTCGGGGTTGCCATTCTATGTGGCGCGTCCGGGCGAGGGAGTGTTGGATATCACCCGCGAGGGCTCATTCGAAGTCTTCGAACTGGGGGAGGTTAAGGACCCGGCCATGATCGCGGCCATCAGCCAGGCCGGTGGGCCACCGTCTTGCACCTGGGAGCTCTCCTCGGCTATGGCGCCTCTCGGTGCGTTTACCGGATCGCTGTCCGGGACCGCCACGCTTATCAACGTCGCTGGCGGCACCCAGTACAGCTACGAGCCGGTGGCCCTTGAGAATTTTTCCAACGAAACCTTTTTCACAAACGACGTTACCTTGGACGATGCACAACCCCCGATCAGTCAAGTGCTGGACAAGGGGCGCGTGATCACCAGCACTTGGACGCGTGGCGTGGATGCGGTCTCGGCCGTGCTGATGCATGCCTCGATAAACAATGAGTTCGTCTTGGAACCCACTACTTTGTCGGGCACTGATTGGGTGGTGACCCTGCCTACCAAAAACTGGTACCAGTGGAAACCGGGGGCTTACCTGGCGCCCTTTGCTGCAGGCACGTGCCAGTATCAGCTCGCACCTTACGATGTACCCTATTGGAGCCGTGAGGCTGAATCGGGCAACCCGGAAATCCAGTTCGGTACCAGCCCACCGGCAACGCCGGTGATATGCAACGACGTCTCGGTGCTCACCTTCAATAACGCCAACCTCCTTGGCTCGATCCACGGCGAAAACCTGGACACCAGCCTGGCCAACGGCTGGGCCGAGTTCAAGTTCGAGGGTGAGTTGGTGTCCCTCGAAGGCCATCGCTATAAAGGCCTGCCGGTCACCGGCTTTATGGTGCACGACTTCGTCAACGGTAACGTCGGCGGCTTGCTGTCCAATTACGGCGGCAACTTCAATCATAAGTACAGCACCGATATCGAGGCGGATTAGTACCGAGGCTTCACTCAGGTTCGCCATGGGTGGGCCTGAGCGAAGGGCGGGAAGTGGAGTACGAGGCGCAGGTCTTCGGGTTGGCCTGCGAATGCTGTCAGTTCGGACCACGCTGTGAGTGCCTGTAGTACCGGGCTGTTACCCGCGGCTTTATCGGCGGCGCGATACTGCAGCGACATCCACAACCCGCTGGGAGCACTCCGATGGCCGCGAAAAAGATTTTGTTGCTGGTCGGCGACTACGTCGAAGACTACGAAGTGATGGTGCCGTTCCAGGCGCTGCAGATGGTCGGCCATGTGGTGCATGCGGTCTGTCCGGGCAAGGCGGCCGGGCAGACGGTGCGCACGGCGATTCACGATTTCGAAGGGGACCAGACCTACAGCGAGAAGCCCGGCCATCTGTTCGCCGTTAATTTCGCTTTCGATCAGGTCCGCGCCGAGGATTACGATGCCTTGGTGGTGCCCGGTGGGCGCTCGCCGGAATACCTGCGCCTCAACGAGCAGGTATTGGCCCTGGTGCAGGCCTTCGATAAAGCCGGCAAGCCCATAGCCGCGGTCTGCCATGGCGCGCAACTGCTGGCCGCTGCCGGTGTGCTCGACCAGCGCGAGTGCAGTGCCTATCCGGCCTGCGCCCCGGAAGTGCGCCTGGCCGGCGGTCGCTATATCGAGATCGAGGTTACCCAGGCCCATGTGCAGGGCAACCTGGTCACGGCGCCCGCCTGGCCCGCCCATCCCAACTGGCTGGCCGCGTTTCTCGGGGTGCTGGGCACCACCATCAGCCTTTAAGTCACCCGCCTGAATGCCCGGGTAATTGCCACGCGGGCGCGTGTCTGATCGGTGCGTTCAGGGTATTTCGTCCGTGCTACTGTTCCCTGCCTGGCGGTTGTCGCAGGCAAGGTGAACCAAACGAGAGGATCTGAGCATGTGCGAGCTGTATGTCAAAGCCGATCCGATCCTCTATGAATCACGCTCGCGCTCGCTGCGCATACGCGGCGTGGTCACGACCTTGCGCCTGGAAAACCAGTTCTGGGATCTGCTGCACGAGATCGCCGAAGTCGATGGCATGACCACCAACCAGCTGATCAGCAAGCTGTATGACGAGGTGATGGACTATCGCGGCGAAGTGGTGAATTTCGCCTCCTTCCTGCGGGTGAGTTGCAGCCGTTATCTGGCTCAGCGCCGCGTGTCGGTGACCTCGCTCCACCGGCTGGAGCGGGTGGGCTAAGACCGTCCAGCTGTCTGGCATAAAGACGCCGGCAGGCCGTTCGTTTCGCCTGTGCCTTGCCCTATCGGGCCGTTATACGCCTGCTGATCGAATCAATGACTGTCGAAACGCAGCGCAGACAGGTTCTCTGTCGGTTTAGCGAGGGGCAACGAGGCCAGAAGACTGCCGTCGGCTATAAGCGCAGTACGTGGTGGCCGGAGTTTGCTCGTGCTGATCACGGTGCTTCACAGGTCGCCTCGGAGTCGTACCCCAGGTAGTAGTAACCGCTCCATACGACTTCGTCATTCGCAGGGATGGTTTTTTTGAGGCGATATTGAATGCCTTCGGCCGTCGTGCAGTAGTTGAACTTGTATTCGTCCGTGTTTCCCCAGTCGCCTAGCAGGCCGATGCCCAACTGGATTTTGGTCTGTGCCTCCACAAGATAGAAAGAATAACCATTGTCGAGATTTGTCGCGCGCCGATCTTCAAGCAGAGGCGAGCACTCTTCACTGGTGGTAGCCGGCTTCAGTACCGTGGCACTGGTTGAGTGTGGAGAACCGTCCACTGAAAATATTTCTATTTTCGATCCTTCCGAAATGCCCGAATTTTTGATGCCTAGGCAGTTGCCATGTAACCAACCCACTGTAGATTCATAATCTACGGCTGTCGGGAGGCCTTGGTTTTTTTCCACCACTGAGCAAGACGCCAGAAGTGAAAATAAAAAAAGAAAGGGTGCGCGAATGGATTTATTCATTTCAGCGTCCGTTGTATGACCAATGTGGCGCATCCGTCGTGAGTTTTTTTACGCCGTAAGATTCGCCCACTTTATGCAGCGCGGTATGGGAGTTTACGTTCATGTCATAAGTCAGCGAAACTTCGGTGCCATCTTTATTCTTAACCGTGATATCTCCAGTCCATTTGATGGACATGTCAATGGCTTTGCCGGTAATGTGGTTGCTGGTTAACGAAGGCGCGTTTATGCTTTGCGGTGGGATGGCCAAACCAAATCCTTCGACCATTTCGAGTGCGCCGGCTCTGCTTTTCTTGTCATCGCCATGATCCCACTGTATGTCTACGCCATCCATTTTGCTGGCGTCTGACGGTTTGCACTCTTCTTGAGATATCTTCCACGACCAGTGAAACAGGTAGGCTCGCTTATCGCTTCTTTTTGTGGCGGTCACCGAAACTTGGGCTCCTGCATCGGTCAGGGCCTTAATGAAGTCTTTTGTATTGTTTCGAAAAGCCAGCTCCAGGTCTTCAATTTTGTCACTGTTTTTCCCATGAGTGTCTGCCCATGTTACCCAATACTTTCCGCTATTTGTCGGCATTCAAAAATCCTTTTCGAGGGGTTGAAAGGCCTATGCGCAGCAAGCCAGGTTGTTAATTAGGCGGCTTGCAGACGGGCAACTTCGTCAAGATTCAATCGTTTCAGCGTTGTCCTGGGAAGTCTGAAGCGCATGCCTTTTTAATATTTTTTCTGTCTTGTTTAAAAAAGCATGAGGTGTTGAGCCTCATGCTTTTCGGATTGCGGTGCAGCGCGTGGGGGATTAGCCCATGTTCTGCTTGACGTTCCAGATGCCGGTGATGGTGGCACCCATCGAACCGTCGGCATTCTGTTCTTTGACTTCGACTTCGATCTTGCCGTAGGACATGCCGACTTCTTCCAGGACGCGCGGGTCGCTGGTGGAGCCCATCGGACGTACATGGGTGATCAGCACTTCGGTCAGCGTGACCTTCATGTACTGCTGGGAGCCATCACCGACCTTGCAGCAGGTCAGCTCGACGCTCGGCACGTGCTTACCGCTGGCGCAGTACTTCATGAGGTTGGGCGTGGCTTTGTCCACGTAGTGGGAAAACGTCAGTTCGCTGAAGTTGGCCTTGCCCGCGCCCGAACCACCACCGGTGTGGGAGGTGGACGTCTGGCTAACGGCATAACCCCAGCTCAGTACGTCAATTTGGCCGGCGTGCTTGGAGTCCTTGGACTCGCCGGGGATACCTTCGATCTTGATGAAGAAGTCCTGAAGAGAACTCATGATCTTTCCTTTGATTTGAGGTGAAGATCAGCCCTGCACCATGCGGGGCTGATGTCTTTGGGTCGCCGGGCACTGCTCTAAGCCCGGCAACAATCAATTGCCGCTGTATTTGACAGACGGCAGTTTGGAGACCAGACGCAGCGAAACCGTCAGGCCCTCAAGTTGGTAGTGCGGACGCAGGAAGAACTTGGAGGTGTAGTAGCCGGGGTTGCCTTCCACTTCCTCGACCTGCACTTCGGCGGCAGCCAGGGGCTTGCGTGCCTTGGTGTCCTGGGAGGAGTTGGCCGGGTCGCCGTCCACGTAGTTCATGATCCAGTCGTTCAGCCAGCGCTGCATGTCGTCGCGCTCGCGGAACGAGCCGATCTTGTCGCGAACGATGCACTTGAGGTAGTGCGCGAAACGGCAGCAGGCGAACAGGTAGGGCAGGCGCGCCGACAGGTTGGCGTTGGCGGTGGCGTCCGGATCGTAGTACTCGGTGGGTTTCTGCAGCGACTGAGCGCCGATAAAAGCGGCCACGTCGGTGTTCTTGCGGTGGATCAGCGGCATGAAGCCGTTTTTCGCCAGCTCGGCTTCGCGACGGTCGGAGATCGCGATTTCGGTGGGGCATTTCATGTCCACGCCGCCATCGTCCGAGGGAAAGGTGTGGGCCGGCAGGTCGTCGACCGCGCCACCGGACTCGACGCCGCGGATCGAGGTGCACCAGCCGAAGTACTTGAAGGAGCGGTTGATGTTCACGCCCATGGCATAGGCCGAGTTGGCCCAGCAGTAACGGCCGTGATCGGAGCCGTCGGTTTCTTCCTCGAAGTTGAACTCGTCCACCGGATTGGTGCGCACGCCGTAGGGCAGGCGCGCCAGGAAGCGCGGCATCGCCAGGCCGATATAGCGCGAGTCTTCCGAGGCGCGCAGGCTGCGCCAGGGGGTGTATTCGGTGTTCTCGAAGATCTTGGTCAGGTCGCGGGGGTTGGCCAGCTCCTGCCAGGATTCCATCTGCATCACCGAGGGTGCGGCAGCGGCGATAAAGGGGCAGTGCGACGCCGCGGAGATCTTCGCCATTTCCGCCAGCAGCTCGACGTCCGGTGGCGAATGGTCGAAATAGAAGTCGCCGACGACGCAGCCGTAGGGCGTGCCGCCCAACTGGTCGTACTCCAGCTCGTAGAGCTTCTTGAAGATCGGGCTCTGGTCCCAGCCGATGCCTTTGTGGCGGCGCAGGGTGCGGTGCAGCTCCTTCTTGGAGATCGGCATCACGCGGATCTTCAACATCTCGTCGACTTCGGTGTTGTTGACCAGGTAGTGCAGGCCGCGCCAGGCACTTTCGATCTGCTGGAAGTCGGCGTGGTGGATGATCGCGTTGACCTGCTCGGAGAGCTTCAGGTCGATCTCGGCGATGATCGCCTCGATGGCCTGGTAGGAGTCGTTGCTGATGGTCACCGAGTTGGCCAGGGCCTGCTCGGCCAGGGTGCGCACGGCGATCTGTACGGCTTCCTTGGCTTCGTCGGTCTTGGGTTTGAACTCTTTCTGCAGTAATGCAGAAAACTCGTCGGACTGGGTGACCGTCTGTTGTGGATGTTCGAGCTGAGTAAGCTCCATCGGTGTTCTCCCTTAAAGTGCGGTTCAGCCTTGGCTGGGCTCGCTGCTGTCTGCGGTGGGCTTGGGCGCGGTGGCCAGGGACTTGAGCAGGGACGGGTCCTGAAGAATCTTGCCGATCAGCTCTTCGGCGCCGGTCTTGCCGTCCATGTAGGTCAGCAGGTTGTTCAACTGGGTGCGGGCATCGAGCAGTTTGGACAGGGAGTCGACTTTCTGAGCGATAGCGCCCGGGGAGAAGTCGTCCATGCTCTCGAACGTGATGTCGATGGCCAGGTTGCCTTCACCGGTCAGGGTGTTGGGCACCGCGAAAGCCACGCGCGGCTTGATGGCCTTCATGCGCTCGTCGAAGTTGTCGATATCGATTTCGAGGAACTTGCGATCGTTGACTGTCGGCAGTGCTTCGCTGGGTTTGCCGGCGAGGTCCGCCATCACGCCCATGATAAACGGCAGCTGGATCTTCTTTTCCGAGCCATAGAGTTCGACGTCGTATTCGATCTGCACGCGAGGTGCCCGATTACGCCCAATGAATTTCTGGCTGCTCTTGCGATTGACAGTTTCGTAGCGAGGGCTGCTCATGTGTTTCTCTCCTTGAAGCGCTCGTCGGTCGGTGGTGCAGAGTGTGTATTCAGTCGCGTTTGGATAAGCCGGCAATCAGTTCGGCCTGCGCCAGCCCGTCGGGGGCCAGCTCCCGGAGTATCGAGAGGAAATCCTGGCCGATCAGCTTGCGGGCCCGCTTGATCAGCAGCGGCGCAGGGCTGGCAGGCTCGTGTTGTTCGAGAAAGGCGCACACCGCATCGAGCATGGCCACGGCTTCGGCGCGCGAGCGGGCAACGCCGGGTTGGGCTGGCTCTGCGGCGCTCTGCGGCGCTGTGAGCGGTGTGCCCGGCTCGGCCAATGGCGCCTGGACGCCGGCCATGGTCGGGACCTCGGCTGAAGCGTCCAGGTAGTCCGGGTAAGCCAGGTCGATCAGGGCATACATGATCTTGAAGCTGGGCGCGTTTTCGGCGCCGAGTTTCTCCTGGCACAGCCGATCGAACTCCCGCGCCACTCGCTTGAGTTCTTTAAGGGCTGGGAATAGCGGGTTGCCGGCCAGGGATTCGGCGCGCAACAAGGGCTCGAGCTGTTCACGGTTCAGCGGGAACTCGCTGGAGTCCTCGCGGCTGGCGGCAATCTTCTCCAGGGTGCTGAAGTCGATGGAGCCCAGCTGTTGGGTGTGCAGCTGGCAGCTGCGCAGCTCGGTGAGCAACCCGGTCTGGGCGGTCAGCCCGCCGATGGCATTGCAGCGCGGCAGCGGGTCGTATTCGCCGTCGAAATTCAGCTGGGGGTAGGCGCTGTCCCAATAGGTGCGGGCCAGTGACAGGCAGAAGGCCAAACCCTGGGCCGCGCCTTCGATGCCGTGGTTACGGGTCAGGGCGCGGGTCATGATCACCGCGAGACGAAAATCCTTGCTCCTGCTCAGCAGGTTGCGGCTCTCTTCGAAGGCCTTGGACCAGTCCGGCTCCTCGGCCGGAATCAGGGTGCTGCCGTACTGGCGTTCAGGCTTGCCCAGCACGCTGCTTTCCAGCGCCTGGTAGCGCGGGTCGTAGTCGAGTTCGATACCGCAAGGCTGCTGCCCCTCGAGGGGTTCGAGCAGCGTGTCGAAATTCAATATCACGCCCATCCGTAGGACACTCTCGGTATTGGCAGGGACTTATTTGCCGTTGGTATTGGCGATCTGGAATTCCGGTCCCCAGAGCGGGTGGCTGCTTTCGGCCGGGTCCAGGGTGAAGCCCGGATCCAGTTGCAGGGCACGCTCGAAGGCCTGACGGCAGAGCAGTCGCCTTTCGCTGACGCAGTAGGTGAAGGCCAGGTATTTCAAGGCGTTGACGCGAATAGGTGGACTGGCTTTCCAGATTTCCGGCGCCAGGAATTTGCTTTCGGCCTGGGAGTAATAGCCGCCCTGGTACAGGGAAATGCCGTCGTCCACCTTGGTCTGCCCATCGAGGTCGGCGAGCTGCTGGGCTTTCTGCGCCTCGGTCAGCTGCGGCACTACCGGTGGCGGAGGTGGGGTCTTGCAGGCGGCAAGCCCCAGGGATAAGGCCAGGGGCAGGAGGGGAAGCAGGGGAAGCAGGGTCTGGAAATTTTTCATGTCGATCAACAGGTCTCGCAAGCTAGGGAGTTCAGGGCGGCGGCCGGGTTACTGGAAGCTGTGCTGGAGCGTCGTGCGTTGCTTGGCAGTCACGCGCATCTGACGCACGGCCGTGGGAAAGCTGGCATTGCGCAGTTCGACGCGGTACTCGCCTTCGGGCAGTCGCAGTTCGTGAAGCGGCGGGCTGACGCCATATTGCTTGCCGTCGATCCAGACCTCGCCCCAGGGGGCGATGCTCAAGGCCAGTACGCCTTTTTCGAAGGTGACGGGCTGCTTGTTCTCGGTAGCCGGCGTGCTGCCGGCTGCCGGCGGCGGAGACACCTTTGGCGGTGGAGTCGATTCGGCCGCTGGCGGCGTCGCGGGTGTCGGCTTGGTCGGTACCGCGGCTGTTTCGACCTCGGCGGCCGGCGTCTGGGTCGCCGATTGGAAATCGTGGACGATGCTCAGCGGCGTGTCGGCCTTCAGGGTCAGGTTGCGACGCAGCGGTGGGAAGCCCGGGCTGCGCAGTTCGATCTTATGGTTGCCCAGGCTCAGTTCCAGCTGCTTGAGCGGAGGACTGATGCCATGTTGCTTGCCGTCCACCCAGACCTCGCCCCAGGGCTGGATACTGAGGGTGACCAGGCCGCCGGCAATGGCTGGAACGGGTGGCTTGGCGGCCTGAGTCTGTTGCGTTTGCGCAGGGGGCTGGCGCGGTGCGGGCGTCTCTGCCGTGTTGACCGGGCGCTCGGTGCGGGTTTCGGCGCTGTCGCGCGCCGGTTGTACCGCTGGCGTTGGTGGCCTCACCGGTTCGACCTGTGGGGGTGTCTGCGCCGTGGTTTCGCTCGCCGGCGGCGACAGGGTTTCGAATGCCAGATCGCTGGGAGGTAGTTGCTGCGGTGGCTGCGGTGGCGACTGCGGCCGGACGTCGGCAGGGGGTGCCAGCAGCGCGCGCGTCTCGACCGGATCCTCGGCCACTGTCGGCGGCGTGGTCTGATTTGCCAGCGGATCCGCCTGCGCGGGGGCGCTGTCGGGTTTGACGGGTTCAGTGGGTTCGACGGTTGCGCTGTTCTGCGCGGTGGCGGTTGGCGCCGCGGCTACCGTGGCCGGGGCGGGGTCGGAACGGCTGAACCACAGCCCTGTGCCGATCAACAACGCCAGAAGCGCTGCGGCGCTCACGCCAATCAGCAGGCTGCGATTGCTGCCGGCAACGACTTTGCCGCTCGCCGGGCGAGCGCTGGCAGGCTCGGTACTGGACGGCGCGCGGGGCACCGAGACGATACCCGCTTGGCGAGACAGCTGTCCCGACATCAAGTCCTGCACGTCGGCGAAGCTGTTCTCGGCTGTTTCCTGTTTCGCCGGTGCCTTGAAGGGGTCGGGCAGCGCGGTGGTCGCCGAGGGTGACGGCAACTGCTGCGTGCGTTCGGCGGCGTGCAGCGCGCCCTGGGCCTGGCTGGTCAGGCGAGCCGCCATCTGGGCGATTTCCTGGGCGGACAGAATGACCGTCTTGGCATCGTCCACCGGCTCGGTCGCCTGCTGTTGCAGGGACTTGGGTTGCAGTTCGCTCAGCGGGATGGGTTGCCAGTTGCCATCACTCGGGATATCCAGCAGGGCGCGCAGCTCGGTGATGGATTGGGGGCGGTCGCCAGGTTGCAGGGCCAGGGCGTGATCGACCGCCTTGAGGAACGATGTTGAATAGCCCTCGCGGGGCTTGGCAGCCAGGGGCTCGAGGCTGTCTTTCATCATGCGTGACACCGAGGCCGCTGGCGCATGCCCGGTAATGGCGAAATACAGGACCGCGCCTATGGCGTAGATATCGGTCCAGGGCCCCTGGGGCACCGACAGGTCTTCGGCGTATTGTTCGATGGGCGCATAGCCGGGCTTGACCACCACGGTCAGGGCTTGCTGCAGATCGCCGAGTACGCGCCGAGCCGAGCCCAGGTCGAGCAGCACGGGCGTGCCATCGTTCTGGATCAGAATATTGTCGGGGGCTATGTCGCGGTGATAGACGTTGCGCGAATGCAGCAATTCGAGCACGTCCAGGATCGGCGCGAAGATGCTGCGCAGCCACTGCTCGTCGCAGTGCGTAACGTGTTCGCGTAGCACCAGGCGCATGGTCTTGCCGGAATAGCGGGGCATGGCCATATAGGCCGTGCCGTTCTGTTCCCAGAAGCGCAGCACTTCCACCAGGGCGCTGTGCTTGAACTGCGCGAGCAGGCGCGCTTCGTCCATAAAGCTGCGCAGGCCAGCCTCGAATGTCGGGCGGTGGCGCTCCGAGCGCAAGCTGACCTGGGTGGTGTCGGATCGGCTGGCGAAGGACGCCGGCATGTATTCCTTGATTGCCACGTCACGGTGCAGTTGGGTGTCGTGCGCGGCGTAGACGATGCTGAAACCGCCCTCGCCGAGGGAGGCCAGCAACTTGAATTCGTGCAGCTGGGTGCCCTGGGGCAAGGCGCCGGCGGGCGGTTGATCCGGTGCCGTTTTGGGGTCACGGGTTGTGGTGAACTCTTGGCGAGTTTTCAACGAAGCATCCATGCGGCAACCAGTCATTTGGCGAGTGGGTGGTGGTAAGAGGCCACCAAATCTAGGGTAAAAAAATAATCATAAGTGCGTGTGGGTTCTCGTTTTAGCACCTCGCTGCTGCGGTGGGGTGCGCTTCTTATTGATTTTGTGACTTGTGCGTCGCTTTTTGGGTAGACGCCGTATACAAGATCGAGGAAATGTAGAAAATGATGCCCGCACAGAAACAATCCTACTGATACAACGGTCGGTCGTGAGGCGAGTGGGGCATCGCAGGCGCAGAACGGGGCTAGGCAGAAGCTCCGCCAAAGGCTGATCTGCACCTTCCCTCGATTGCGTGGCGTTTCGGTTGTAAGGTCCAAAGCATCTAGGGAGGGAGCAATGTCGGCAGCCACCATGGAATTGCTGGTTCTGGCGTATGACGGGGCGCAATTGAACACTGCAACGAGCCGTGGCTTCGACAAAGTCGAACTGACCATCGGCCGCAGCCCGACCAACGACCTGGTGCTGGATGATCCGGATCGGCTGATTTCCCGTTTCCAGGCCAAGGTCTCGCTGCTCGATCCGCAGTCCGCGGTGATCGTCAATGTCAGCAGCTCCAGCACCATACTGATCAACGATACCGAGCTCCCGCCCGGCGCTTCGAGCGTGGTGCGCACCCTGGATCGCCTGCTGGTCGGACGCTACCTGCTGGCCCTCAATCCCTGTGAGGCGCGTCAGCCCGAGCCCCTGCTCGACCTTGAGCCGATAGCCAGGGCGCCGGCCCCCTTCCCGGCGGCGCATAACATGATCCCGGCGGATTTCGACGTGTTCGCGCGGCCGGCGGTCAGCGAGCCCGAGCCCGCGGCGGACGAGATTTCCCTCGAGGATTTCAGCGATGCGTCGAACAGCCTGAAGGCGGTCTTCGAGGGCATGCCCAGCCTGGAGCGCGAGCCGCTGCCCGAATCCCTGGGCGAGGCACGCAGCCGCGCCAAGGCGCTGGATGTGTCGGCGGTGGGTCAGCTCGATCCGCTGTCCATGTTCGGCGGCGGGCTGGGCGACCTCGACCCCTTGTTGGCCCCGCCTAGCCAGGAGCTCGATCACGGGCTGGAAGTGGATGCGCTGTTTCATACGCCGGCGCTGGCCGGTGCCTTCTCCATCGGCTTGCCGCCGGAGCCCGCCCCGATCGAACTGATTCCCGCCGACCCCCTGCCGGTCGAGCGTCCGATCGTCGAGCGACTCCCGCCTGCCGGGCGGCACATGCCCAGCGAACCCGCCGCGCCGCCGAGCCGGGCCCCTGAGATCGTGTCGCCGACCGCTCCGTCCCCGGTCGAGGTCCTTGCCGTGGCGCCTTCGCCAGCGGTACCCGTGCCCGCCAAGGCACCGGTTGCGCCTGGGCTTCAGTCCGGCGCCGGGCTGACGGAAGCGGCCCTGCTCAAGACGGCCTTCGCCCGCGGCAGTGGCTTGCCCGAGGCCACGGCGCCCGCCATCACCCCGGCCTTTATGGAAAGCCTGGGACGGATTTTCGCCGGCATGACCGCCGGCACCATTCGGCTGATGCATGCGCGTTCGGCCATGAAACACGAGATACGGGCCAACGTGACCATCATCGCCTCGGCCGGCAATAACCCGCTCAAGTTCGCGCCGGACGGCCAGTCCGCGGTCACCCAGTTGCTGGGCCAGCGCTTCCCCGGGTTTATGGAGCCGCAGCGCGCCATAGAAGATGCCTTCGACGACTTGTCGGCCCACCAGGTGGGGCTGCTGGCCGGCGCGCGTAGCGCCATGTACGAATTGATCGGACGCTTCAGCCCCGAGCGCCTCAAGCAGCGCCTGGGTGACGAGACCCTGCTCGATTCGCTCCTGCCGTCGATGCGCAAGGCCAAGCTGTGGGAACTGTACGAAGGCGGCTTCCTGGATATCGCCGGCGAGGCCCGGGAAGAGTTCGAAATGCTCTTCCAGAGCGCCTTCGCCCGTGCCTACGAGCAGGAAATCGAACGTATTGTCGAGGGGCGCGAGGCATGAGTGTGTATGTCTCTGTCGAGGGACCGCGTGTCGAATACGCGACCCTCTCCCGGCAAGGGCAACGTGCCTATAACGAAGATGCCTGCGGCTACTGGGTTTCCGATGCGGGCGCCTGTTTTATCGTGTCCGATGGCGCCGGTGGTCACGGCGGTGGCGACGTGGCGTCCGAAACGGCGGTGCGCACCCTGCTCAGTGCCTTTTCTGCCAGCCCGCAGCTGGCCCGCGAAAGCATCGAGGGCCTGATCACCCAGGCCGATTCGGCTATCCGCTACGGTCAGGGTCTGGCCGGCAATCTGCGGCAGATGAGCGCCACGGTAGCGGCGCTGTTTCTCGATGGCAGTGCGCGCCAGGCGCAATGGATCCACTTGGGCGATACCCGGGTCTATCACTTCCGTCGCCGCGAATGCCGCTTGCTGACCAAGGACCACAGCATCGTGCAGAACTTCGTCGATGCCGGCATGCTCAACGAAAGCCTGGTACGTGGGCATGCCGAACGTAATTTACTGTTCGCCGCCCTGGGGATGGGCGAGGACATTCCGCCCACCGCTCTGGACCGGCCTTTCGACGTGGAGGAGGGCGATGCCTTCCTGATCTGCACCGATGGCTTCTGGGAAGTGGTGCTCGAGTCGGAAATGCTCGACGCCTTGATGAGTGCCAGTGCGGCCGAAGAATGGCTGGTACGGATGGAGCGGCTGATCATCGACCGGGGCGCCGCCGGCCAGGACAACTACAGCGCACTGGCGGTGTGGGTCGGCTGCCCCAACGACATGACCGTACCCTGGTCGGCCATGGGCACGAAAACCACCAGCCAGGCGACTCGCTGAAACCGCAACGCCCGGGTAGAAATGCGACGTGGCGAATAGAGGGATATCAAAATGACACTTACCATGGGGGTTGCTCCACTGCGACCCCGCAGTGCTTCGATGAGGTGTTTATGACGTCCACCGCCTTCAGTGCCACGCGCGCGGCCCGGAGCCTGCGCAGCGGCTTGGCGTTTTGCATGGCCGTGTCCATTCTGTCCGGCTGCTCTTCCACGCCCGAGCCTGTAGAGCCAACGCTCGTGCGCATCGAGCTGTCGGCGGCCGACAGCCTCAACCCGGATATGAACGGGCGTCCTTCGCCTGTGGTCGTGCGGCTGTTCAGGTTGCGTCAGTCGGTGGTGTTCGACGCCATGGACTACTTCTCCCTGACCGACCGTGAGCAGGAAACGCTCGGTGACGAGCTGTTGTTTCGCGAGTCCCTCGTGCTGCATCCCGGCGAGTCCACGGTGCGCGAATACAGCATGGAAGAAGACGGCCGGCTGTTGGGCATTATCGCCAGCTACCGGGACATAGACGCCAGCACCTGGCGTACCTCGGTGGCACTTCCGGTGCCCAGCGAGCCCTGGTTCGAGCTGCCGGATTTTCTGAAATGGGACGATCCGACCCTGAAGTATTCGGCACGGTTGGAAACCCGAGCGATCAGCCTGGTCCCGCACGCCGAGCAGTAACGTACCCGACTGAAAACGGAACAGCATGCTAGGGATGGAGTAATGGATTTTTATCAACGGGTCGTATGGGCCGAAGGCATGTTTCTTCGCCCTCAGCACTTTCAGCAGCAAGAGCGTTACCTGGAGTTTGCCGCCCACCGCAGAAGCCTGGCCAGCGAGCCGTTTTTCTGGGGTTTTCGTTCGCTCAAGCTCGATGCCGCGGCACTGTCGGTCGGCAAGTTGGCCCTCCAGGAAGCCGATGGGCTGTTGCCGGACGGCACGGCCTTCAGCTTTCCCCTGCAGAGCGAATGCCCGGAGCCCCTGGATTTCACCGAGGGCGCCGTCGAGCAGCTGGTGTACCTGGCCCTGCCCATGCGCCGGCTGCGCGCCGAAGAGGTGACGTTCGAAGAGAGCCCCACCTCCCTGGCCCGCTACAGTGTGCAGGACGCCCTGGTGGGCGATATCAACTCCATTGCCGGCGAGCCCGCCGAACTGCAACTGGCCCGGCCACGCCTGCGTCTGGTGCTGGAAAAGGACCTGTCCGATGCCTGGCTGGGCGTGGGTGTGGTGCGGGTCATCGAATGCCGCAGCGACATGCAGCTGGTGATCGATGCCGACTACATCCCCCCGGTGGTGACCTGCCAGGCCAGTGCCAACCTGCTGTCGATGCTCAGCGAGTTGCACGGCCTGGCCCACCAACGCGCCGATGTGCTGGCCGAACGCTTGAGCCAGCCCGGCCGCGGCGGGGTTTCGGAAGTCGGCGAGTTTTTGCTGTTGCAGCTGCTGAACCGCATCCAGCCCCTGTTCGGGCACATGATGAGCACCCCGACCCTGCACCCGGAAAAACTCTACTGGGTGCTGGTGCAGGTGGCCGGGGAGCTGGCGACCTTCTCCAGTGCCACGCGCCGTCCGGGCAGCTGGCCCAAGTACGATCACGATGACCTGGACGGCTGCCTGCCGCCGCTGATGATCGAGCTGCGCAAGGCGCTCTCTTCGGTGCTGGAACAGAATGCCGTGCAGATCGAACTGCAGGACCGCAACTATGGCGTGCGGGTCGGGCAGATCCGCGACAGCGAACTGCTGCGCAGTGCCCAGTTCGTGCTGGCGGTGCATGCCAGCCTGGCACCCGAGGTACTGCGCTCGCATTTCCCCACCCAGGTCAAGATCGGTCCGGTGGACAAGATCCGCGACCTGGTGAACCTGCACTTGCCGGGCGTGGGGCTGCGCGCGCTGCCCATCGCCCCGCGGCAGATTCCCTACCACGCCGGCTACCACTATTTCGAACTCGAAGCGTCGGGCGATCTGTGGAAGCAGCTGCAGCTCTCGGGTGCCCTGGCACTGCATGTGGCCGGTGATTTCCCCGACCTCGAGCTCGAGTGCTGGGCGATTCGGCGGTGACTCTCCTAGGCCTGACTGTTGAAGTATCGACTCCATGACTGATCAACCTTTCGATGTCGGCAGCAGCCGCACCTTCGTGATGCCCAATCCCGGTGGCGAAGCGACGTCCGCCGAGTCGCGGGGCAGGGCGCAGCCCCTGCTGGGGGAGTCCCCTGACGTGCATTCGGGCAGCAACCCGCTGGTGGCCTGCGCCAACCCGCTGCTGAACATGATCTACCAGATCCGCACCCTGGTGCACAATTCCGACCCGGCCCGCCTGTGCCAGTTTCTCGCCGACGAGGTGCGCCGCTTCGAGGCGCGCGCCAAGTACCAGGGCATCTCCCAGGAACACCTGATGGCGGCCCGGTATTGCCTGTGCACCGTGCTCGACGAAACGGCGGCACAGACGCCCTGGGGCGGTTCCGGGGTCTGGTCGCGGCACAGCCTGCTGGTGACCTTCCACAACGAAACCTGGGGCGGTGAGAAATTCTTCCAGCTGCTGGCCAAGCTGGCCCAGTCGCCCATGCAGCACCGCGACCTGCTGGAGATGATGTACTACTGCATCTCCCTGGGGTTCGAGGGCCGCTACCGCATCACCACCAACGGCCAGAGCCAGCTCGAGACCTTGCGCCGACGGTTGGCCGATATCATTCGCGAGGCCAAGGGCGACCGGGTCAAGGCCCTGTCCCCGCATTGGGAGGGCGTGGTCAGTGGCGCCCTGAAGATTTGGCGGGCGATCCCCGTCTGGGTTTCGGCGTTGCTCGGATTGCTGCTGGGCACGGCCATCTATATGGCCATCGCCTTTCACCTCTCCGACCGTTCGGACATCACCTTCGCGGCCATCAATGCCCTGCGTCTGCCCGAGGCGCCGATCATCGTGCGCAGCAGCGAGCCGCCGGTGCGCTTCTCGCGGTTTTTGGAACCGGAAATCCGCCAGGGGCTGGTCTCGGTTGAAGAAACGCCCGAGCGCAGCACCGTCACCATCCTCGGCGACGGCCTGTTCGATTCCGGCAGTGCCTCCATGCGTGGTCGCTACAACCCCATCATGCAGCGCATCGCCGCGGCGATTCTGGATGCGCGGGTGACCGGCAAGATCCTGGTGGCCGGACACACCGACAATGTGCCGATCCGCACGGTGCGCTACCCCTCCAACTGGCACTTGTCCGTCGACCGGGCGACCTCGGTCACCCGGGTGCTGGAGCAGTACATGGGCACCGCTGGCCGTGTGAACGCCGAAGGGCGCGGCGATGCCGAGCCCGCGGCCAGCAATGCCTCGCCCGAGCGCCGCGCCCTGAACCGGCGTGTGGAAATCACGGTATTCGCCTCACCGGCCGACCTACAAAGAGAGATTCGATAATGCTTCGTCGGCTCTTCGTCGCACTGTTTCATGCCCTGTTCAACCGCTATGTGCTGATCTTTATCGGCCTGTGCGCGCTGATGCTCGCCATCTGGTACCTGGGACCCTTGTTCGCCTTCGCCGACTGGCATCCCCTGGGCTCGGAGCGCGCCCGTGTCTGGCTGATGGCCGGCATCCTGGCAGTGCTGCTGCTACGGGTGCTGGTGCAGTTCTGGCGGCGCAAGCGGCTCAACGCCCGGCTGCTCGACACCCTGGTCGGCTTGCGTGGCAGCGACCCGGCCCTGACTCCCTCGGACGAAGCCCTGCAGGCCCTGGAAGGCAACTTTGAACAGGCCCTGGTCAAACTCAAGAAGCTGCGCTTCGGTTCCCAGGACCAGGGCTGGTGGGCCAGCCTGCGGCAGAAGTACGTCTACCAGATTCCCTGGTACGTGTTTATCGGCGCCCCGGGTTCGGGCAAGACCACGGCCCTGGTCAACAGCGGCCTGCGCTTTCCCCTGGCCGAAGAAGCCGGGAAGGAAAGCGTCAAGGGCGTCGGCGGCACGCGTAACTGCGACTGGTGGTTCTCCGACGAGACCGTGTTGCTGGACACCGCGGGCCGTTACACCACCCATGAAAGCGACGCGGCGGCCGACAAGTCCGAGTGGGAAGGCTTTCTCAAGCTGCTGAAGAAATTCCGTCCGCGCCAGCCGCTCAACGGCGCGATCCTGACCATCTCGGTGCAGGACCTGCTCGGTGCCAAGGAAGAGGACCGCGCGCGGCATGCCTCGCGCCTGCGGGCGCGGCTCAACGAGTTGCACGAGTCCCTGGGCATCGCCTTTCCGGTCTATGTGCTGATCACCAAGGCCGATCTGCTGGGTGGCTTCAACGAGTATTTCGCCAGCCTGAGCAAGGAGGAACGAGCCCAGGTCTGGGGCCTGACCCTGCCGTACCAGCCCGACAGCCCCCAGGACAGCGTGGCCATCGGCAAGCAACTGGAACAGGAGATGGACCTGCTCGCCCGCAGGCTGTTCGATGGCCTGCCCGAGCTGATGCTGGGCGAGCACGACACGTCCCGGCGTGCCCAGGCTTATGCCTTGCCGCAGAATTTCGCCAGCCTGACCCCACTGCTGGGCCAGTTGCTGCAGGATGTCTTCGCCGACAACCGCTTCGCGCCCACCGCCATGTTGCGTGGCGTTTACTTCACCAGCGGCACTCAGGAGGGCACGCCGTTCGACCGGGTGCTGAGCGTACTGGGCCGCAGCCTCGGCTTCGATGCCCGGGTCGCCCTGCAGTCCACGCCCGCCACGGGCAAGAGCTTCTTTCTGCAGGATCTGCTGCGCAAGGTGATCTTCCCCGAGGCGCACCTGGCCGGGCGCAACCGCCGGGCCGAGCGGCGCGAACGGTTGCTGAGCATCGCCGGCCACAGCGCCGTGGTGGTGCTCCTGCTCGGGGCTATCGCCGCCTGGGCGGTGAGCTTCAAGAACAATACCCAGTACATCGACCTGGTGGACCAGCGTACCGAGGAGCTGGGGGGCAAGTTCAAAAGCCTGTTGCAGTCCGAAGGAGGCAGCCTGCTGGAACTGGCGCCGTTGCTCGATCAGCTCAACAGCCTGGCAGATGGCCCGAATTTTCCGGCCGCCGATCCCTTGCTGAACTACACCTACGGGCTCTACCAGGGCGGCAAGCTCAGTGCCATTACCCAGAGCTCCTACCATGTAGCGCTGGAGCAGGCCCTGCTGCCCAAGGTCGTGCAGCGCCTGCACGACGTCCTGCGCACCACCCCCGAGGACAATCAGGAACTGGCCTACGAGTCGCTCAAGGCCTACCTGATGATCAATCAGCCGCAGCACTTCGATGCCGACTCCCTGGAAGCCTTTATCCAGACGGACTGGGAGCGCAGCCTGCCGCCGTCGATGTCGCGCGATCAGCGCGATCAGCTGTTCGGTCACCTGCATCGCCTGCTCAACGACCAGCCGGTGGCGTCGCCTTTCCCCCTCGACGAAGCCTTGGTCGTGACCAAGCGCGAGCAACTGGCGGCCTTCTCGCTGGCCCAGCGCACCTACAACCGGCTGAAGAAGCGCCTGATGGACGGCAGCATGCCGGACTTCAACCTGATCGACGCCGGTGGGCCGCAGTCCTCCCTGGTGTTTTCCCGCGCCAGCGGCAAGCCGCTCAGCCAGGGGATCCCCGGGCTGTTCACCTACAACGGCTACCACAAGGTCTTCGTGCCCGAGACCCGTGCCATTCTGGGCCTGCTCGAGCGCGAGGAAACCTGGGTGCTGGGGCGCCTGGCGGCGCCTGCCGAACGACAGGCCGAAACCCTGGTGGAAGGCGCCACCCAGCGCGACATCAAGCGCCTGTACCTGCATGAATACGTGAGGATCTGGGACGAGTTTCTCGCCGATGTGCGGCTGATCGAAGGCACGTCCATCAGCCAGAATCGCGAGGTGGCGCGCATCCTCTCGGCCCCGGACTCGCCCATCGCCCAGTTCCTGCGTGCCGTGTCCCGCGAGACCACGCTGCTGAAGGTCGAGCAGAAGGCCCCGGAGCAGTACTCGGTCGCGGGCCGGGCGGCGATGCGTATACGGCTGGCGGCCTCCGACCTCGACCGCGTCTTCGGTCCCAACGAGCTGACACGCCGCCAGAGTGATACCGAACAACTGGAGCGCATCGTCGACGACCGCTTCGAACCGCTGCGCCGGCTGGTCACCGATAACGGTGGCGCCGCGCCGATTCAGGACGTGCTGCGCCTGTTCAACGAGATGTACATGAACATCACCAGCACCGAAGCCGCCATGCAGACCGGGGCGATGAACATGCCGCAGAACGAGGCCATGACGCGCATCCGCGCCGAAGCCGCCTACCTGCCCCTGCCCCTGCGCAGCATGCTCGAAGGCATGGTCGACCGCAGCAGCTCCCAGGCCGAGGGCACGGTGCGCCGCAGCCTGGGCAGCGAACTGGACAGCTCGGTCGGGGATTTCTGCCGCAGGGCGATCAACGGCCGCTACCCTTTCCGGCGCTCCGCGACCCAGGACGTGACCGTGGCCGACTTCTCGCAACTGTTCTCACCCCAAGGCATGTTCGATCAGTTTTTCCAGCAGCACCTGGCGAGCATGACGGACGTATCCGGAAAGACCTGGTTGCTGCGCCAGTCGGGCGGGGTGCAGATCCCCCTGACGTCCTTCCAGCGGGCGGCGCGCATCCGTGATGTGTTCTTCCCCTCGGGCGGGCGCACCCCGGAGTTGTCCATGGACGTCCGGGTGCTGGAGATGGACGCCTCGATCACCTCCCTGAGCATCGACTTCGACGGCCAGGTGTTCCGCTACGCCCACGGTCCTCAGGTCTCCCAGCATGTGCGTTGGCCCGGCCCGGCCGGGCGCAGTCAGCTGCGCCTGGAACTGGGATCGAGCAGCGGCGCACAGGCGGTCACCCTGACCAAGAACGGCCCCTGGGCCTTGCTGCGGTTGTTCGACGAGGGTGACAACCGCTTCCCCGCGGGGCCGGAGAAGTTCGTTTCGACCCTGATGCTGCAAGGCAAGAAGGTCGTCCTGGAAGTGACCGCCAGCAGCGTGCGCAACCCGTTCCGCCTGGCCGAGCTGTCGAGCTTCTCGTGCCCGAGCCGTATCTGATGCCGGGCCAGGACAGCCTCAGGATCGGCTTCTTTGGCAAGATCCCGGCCCTGGGCGACTTCGTCACACGGGACCTGGCGCGCCAGTCCATCAACTCCCTGGACGACTGGCTGCAGCACGGCCTGGCGGCGCTGCAGCACAGCCGGCACGACTGGCTGGAAAATTACCTGGTCGCCCCGGTGTGGCAGTTCTGCCTGCCCGCCGGAACCTGGGGTGCCTCGGCGTGTTGCGGGCTGCTGATGCCCAGCGTCGATCGCGTGGGCCGCTACTTTCCGCTGGTCGTCTGCGCCGAGTTGCCGGCCCCTTCCACCGAGGCATTGCGCCCGCTCTGCAGCCGCCTCGCCAATCTCTCGGCCCGGCTGCCCGAGGTGCTGCACCAGGCCCTCGATCCGGAGCAGATCATGGCGCTGCTGGCCGAAGAACCGTGGCAGGAAAGCCCGGTACTGCCCGCGCTCCTCGACAACTTCCGCACCGATGGCGACCGCTCCCTGTGGTGGGCCAAGACCCGCGCCGACTTGCCCTTTCGCCAGGTGTCCCACCGTGGCGCGCTGGACGACGACCTGGCGGCAATACTCTTTGGGGGGAGTACTTGTTGAACTAAGTTAGTGGGGCAGGTTAGATCCGGCAACCTGGTTTAACCTGGTTTTTACCGGGTCTCAGTAAGGCGACGGAGTCGTTATAGGTATTGTAAAAGCAGTGAACATTGTTAGTGGGTTGGTTGCCGATAGTTGCCAGCATTTTTAAATAAAAACTTGGCGCAGGCTTTTGATCGCGCGAACATTTTTTTTAAAATTTCATGGAAGATTTAGTTATGATATCTGCATTATTTGAAGAGTTATTAGATGAGAAAAAGCCACTGGCGTTTAATTGTGCGAGTGGTGCTACAAGAGCGAGGCTTGTCAGCGATATAGTTATGCGTTGAGGATCCATTCCTAATAAGGCAGCGGAATACACCCCTCTGTGGTCCTGCCGCTTTTATGTTTAATCTGGCTAAGCATCGCCCCTATAAGTATGTTCGCTATATGGTAAGTTTGCTGACCGCGGGTGAGGCTCTGCTGGGAGGTTTATTGGTCAAGCCTAGTGCAGCCTGTCGCCAGGCTGTTTTGCAGGGGAACATAGACATCGTCGACTGGGTGGCGCTGGCTAGTCTGCGCGACTCATCCAATGGCATGCTCAGTATGAGTGGGCCAGGATCAGCTACGGCGGGTATTACCATGGCCAGTATGCTAGTCGAGTGGTTCAACAAATGTGGTTTTTTTACCAGCGCCGGCAGTCAGGTTAATTATGTGTTCGGCACGTCGGCGGAAACGCTGATGAATGTCAGTCGTTATCACGCTACGGGGAGTATGGTTTATTTGTACGCTCGTACCTGGAGGCTCGCGATTTAGTTCGGTAGTCGGGCGCCAAGGCTTAGGCGTCAACCCCCGGCAGTGGTCCTATTCGACGCGCGCCGATTTATTCCGTACGGATTTTGCTCTGACTTGTGACTTGCTGGTCATTTTGCCCGGCTGCTTGAGTCTAGTATCGCGCCCTGCGCTCCATGCTAGCCCTGGGCTAGTAACGCTTTTCTTACTCGATCATTAAAGGGATGTTTCATGCGTAACAAAACCATGTCTGCGTTGCCCGCTGCCCTGCTGGGCCTGTTATTGACCGCCGGCACCGTCACTACGGCCGTGGCCGAGCCCAATGTCAGCGAGCGTCGGGCGATTGCGGCGTATCAAGAAGGCGCCTACGTCGCCAAGCTTCAGGAAGTCCAGGCAGCCGCCGGTTTTGACGTGCCGGTGGAGGTGCAATGGAACAGCATCGCCCTGTCCGGTTATGCCGACAGCTATGCAGACGAAGGTTTCTGGACCGGAATCTTTTTCACCCCGCTGACTCAGGCGCTTAAAGAAGTGGCCCGGGACGATATGGGCAAAGAGGCTCTGAAGGACAAATTGAAAAGCGTCGTGGTGCACTACAACAAGGACACAGCGCCGGCCAGTGCCTACGAAGATGGCGTGTCCTTTGCCGACGGTGTGTTGACGCTCAATTTCCAGCCCTACAGCAATGTCGATGACGTGAAAGAGCGTGCCGCTGCCATTCAAAAGGTGCTGGAGGCGGGCCTCTAGGTCTGCGACGAGAGGCAAGGGCTTCAAGACAGAGGCTTAGCCTCGAGCTTTTACCCTGTGTTCTGCATAAAAAAGCCCGGCATTGAGCCGGGCTTTTTACGTTCAGGCGTGGTGCTTACTGCACTTCCACCGCCAGGCTGTCGCTGATCTTCTTCTGCCAGATAGCCGGGCCGGTGATATGCACCGACTCGCCCTGGGTATCGACCGCCACGGTCACCGGCATGTCCTTGACCTCGAACTCGTAGATGGCTTCCATGCCGAGTTCGGCGAAGGCCAGGACCTTGGATTGCTTGATCGCCTGGGCCACCAGGTAGGCGGCGCCGCCCACGGCCATCAGGTACACGGCCTTGTGGTCCTTGATCGCCTCGATGGCGATGGGGCCGCGCTCGGACTTGCCGATCATGCCCAGCAGGCCGGTCTGCTCGAGGATCTGCCGGGTGAACTTGTCCATGCGCGTGGCGGTGGTGGGGCCGGCCGGACCGACCACTTCTTCGCGCACCGGATCGACCGGGCCGACGTAGTAGATAAAGCGGCCCTTGAGGTCCACCGGCAGGGTTTCGCCACGGTCGAGCATCTCGACCATGCGCTTGTGCGCCGCGTCGCGGCCGGTGAGCATCTTACCGTTGAGCAGCACGGTCTCGCCCGGTTTCCAGCTCTGCACGTCTTCCGGGGTCAGGGTGTCGAGGTTGACTCGGCGCGCGCTCGGGCCGGCTTCCCAGACGATTTCCGGGTAGGCGTCCAGGGGCGGCGCTTCCAGGGACGCCGGTCCCGTGCCGTCGAGGATAAAGTGCGCGTGGCGGGTGGCGGCGCAGTTGGGGATCATGCACACCGGCAGGGAAGCGGCGTGGGTCGGGTAGTCCATGATCTTCACATCCAGCACCGTGGTCAGGCCGCCCAGGCCCTGGGCGCCAATGCCCAGCTGGTTGACTTTCTCGAACAGCTCCAGGCGCATTTCCTCGATGCGGCTTTGTGGGCCGCGGGCCTTGAGCTCGTGGATATCGATGGGCTCCATCAGCACCTGCTTGGCCATCACCGCGGCTTTTTCCGCGGTGCCGCCGATGCCGATGCCGAGCATGCCCGGCGGGCACCAGCCGGCGC
>JAZKHB010000034.1:0-94460 GCA_040385585.1 Pseudomonadota bacterium
GGACGCGGGCGCAAGGCTTACCTGGTGGCGGCAACCGGCGCGTTCGAAATCAACGGCGTCACGGCCGCCGCCCGCGACGGCGTGGCGGTGCAGGACGAGGAGGTGCTGCACCTCACGGCCCTGGAAGACAGCGAGATCGTGCTGGTGGACCTGGCCTGAGCCTCTGCCGCACAGCCCTGCAAAACCTTCGGCGCCAGCATTCTGGCGAGAGCCTGAACCCAACCCCGCCACCCGGCGAGGGCTGGACTCGTCAGTGGGTGAAGTGACGGAACACGCTGGCCGCGGTGCGCTCGGAACCGTCCTCGCGGTAGAAACCGAAGGTGCCGATCCCGTCGGGCGAGGGGTAATCCTCCAGGGCGAACCAGTAGATCCGCTGCACATCGGCCGGAAAGCTGCGCAGGCCGGTACCGTACGGCAGGTCGGTCAGGCGGTTCTGGATGTAGTTGAGGGTCTTGTACATGCGTTCGGCGGCACCGTACTCGGTGACCCCCAGGTGCTGATCGGCGATGAAGTAGCCCATCTCGGTGATCCAGATGGGTTTGGGTGCGCCCTTGAGCTGCATCAGGACTTGCAGATTGAACACCTTGCCCAGGTAGCCGGGGTCGTTGAGGCTGCCGACTATGCCCAGGGGAGACAGCTGCACCTCGTCCACGTCCATGGCTTCGGGCTCGCGAATGCCGTCGCGCCAGTCGTAGACATAGGGATGCACGGCCATGATGTCGAAGGTATTGCCGTAATTGGGGTCGGCCTCCCACAGTTGCCAGAAGAACAGCAGGTCGGACTTGGACAGCCCGGCATGCACCAGTTGGATGTGAGGCCGCAGGCTGGCGGTTTCCTGCTGCACCCGACGCATCAACTTGGCGTAGCTGCCGGCGTTGGGGGTCGGCCCCCAGAACTGCTTGAGATTGGGCTCGTTCCAGATCTGCCAATGCACGATGGGGGTAAAGGGAAACTTTGCGGTACCCCCGGGCCCGTAGCGGCGGATCGAGGCCTTGACGAAGCGCGCATAGTCGGCGAACGCCGCCTCGTCCGGGGCCATTTCGTAGAGGTCACTGGGTTGTTCGCCGGGCACCAGCGCCCAGCTGGGGGCGTAATGGATGATGGGCAGCAGCTCGATGCCCTCTTGGTGGGCGGTCTTGACCAGGGTGTCGAGCATTGCCCAGCGGTACTGGCCGCGCACCCCCTCGACCCAGCGCCATTCCCAATCCAGCCGTACTCGGGTCACGCCCAGGGACTTGGCTTTTCTGAACCGCTCCGTGAGGGTCTGGGCATCGCCGGGAGCCCACATGGCATTAATCCCGTAGGCCAGTGGCGCGGCTTGCAAGGCCGTCCCACTCAGCATCAAGAAAACCAGCATCAATCCCACAAAAATTCGGCTACGGCACAGCGACAGCAGTCTGTTAGGCATGGCAGTACTCCAGGCTAATACTGGGAGTGGCCAGCACCAAACTGACGCAACAACCTCCCAAGCCTTCCGAACAACCTACTCATCCCCTAAATATTAAATGTGAAGCAGTTCCCTATATCAATAATTTGGCGCTTTTTTATTGACAATAAAAGTCTTTTAATATCAATACGATATTTTTATTTCCTTTAATTCTTGGCGCTGGGATGACCTTTATAACCATTCGCTCTTGATCAGCCGGACATGAATGAGCCGTGCCTAGGACATTGATCTTAGTCAGGGGGGTTATCGAGGCAGGCCTGATCGAACGATCCGCCTACCATGTACGGCGCACTTGCGGATTGCAGGTCTCCAGAAGCGGTGCTGGAGTGGGTCCGGGAATCGGCGCGGCGCCAATCGGGAAACCACGGGGCGGATCAGGCCGGGTACCTGCTCGCACGGCCTGACGCAGGCCACACCCGCCGCTGTGGAAATTCGGGCGGGTGCCCTAACGCGAACGCAGGCGCGCCATAAACAGACCAAACAGCAGCAACAGCGAGACCAGATTGACCCCCGCGTACATTCCACCCAGCACCTCGAGGGTCAGCTGGTCGGACAGCAGCAGCGCCAGCAGCCCCGTCAGCAGCAGCGCCGTGGCGTGGTAATAGAGGTTGGTGACCGGTGCCCGCACGGCCAGCAGCGCCAGCTGCAAGGGCGCCGACAGGGCGATGCAGAGTACCGCCAGGCTGATCCAGGCCAGCGCTGGGGCGCCGGCGCGAAAATCCTCCCCATACACCCGCACCAGCAGCGGCTCGCCGAAGAAGATCGCCAGCAGTGCGAAGCCGAGCGCCGGAACCAGGAAAATCCCGGCACGGATGGCCGTGTAACGCATAAAGCCCTCGGCGGGGCCGGCGAATTGCCGGGCGATAAATTTGGGCCTAAAGAAATTGGTCAAGCCCACCAGCAGCGGATTGAGCATGTTGGCCAGGGTCACGCAGGCCGCATACAGCCCCACCTGACGCTCGCCGCCGCCCAGCAGCGCCAGCCAGGGATAGAGCTGCACGCTGCCGATATGACAGATGCCGCCCAGCACCAGCCAACGGCCATAGCCGACGAAGGCCGCCAGCCACTGCACCAGGCCACTGGCCGGCAGGCCGTCACGGGCCGTGTGCCGCAGTATCAGGTACAGCGCCGGCGCACCCGCAGCCAGGGCGATGGCGGCAAAGGCCGAGAGCGGATTCAAGCACTCCAGCCACACCAGCAGGGCGACCAACGCCACTTGCGCGCAGGCCGACAGCACATCGATACGCCGCGCCTGCGCCAGCTGGTCGACGGCATACAGATGGCGCCGGACAAACTCGCGCGCGCACAGCGCGAGCAGCGCGCAGGGCAGTATCCAAAACAGGACCGACAGACTGGCAAAGCTGGCGAAAGCCAGCAGCAGAAACACCCAGAACACCGCACTCACCAGCAACGCCACCCCCAGGGTGCCCAGCAAGGCGGCGCTGTAGAGGGTGGCAACCGGGCCTTCCTGGCGGGAACGGAAATAGGTGTAGGGCGTGGCGATCAGGGTATCGCCCAGGGAAATCGCCATCAGGCAGAACGAATAACCCAGGGCAAAGGTGCCGAGCGCCTCGTGAGAGGCGAAGCGACCCAGGGCGATGCCCGTGATAAAGCTGGCGATACTCTGTGCCGCCTGGCCCGCAATGACCGAGCCCACGCCGGACAGGCGCACAAGCAATCCCTTGCCAGAAGCTGTGCCCACGGCATCTTCCTTTTCAATCGAGGGGTGGGGGTAACGCGCGTGCCGACTGCCCAAGGCCAAGGCCAAGCGCAAGTCGCATCAGCGTCGCAAAAAAACAGCGCCCAGCATAGCGCGGTACCTGCGCTGCGGGGCAGTGCCAGGAGTGTCAGCCCAGCTGGTGCCGCGTTTAGGCTGGGCTACCAGCGCATCAGCCATAGGCGCTGCGTGCACCGAGCCGCAGGCCCAGGCCGGCCCATCGCTGCCTGGATACCCGCCTCCGCGGGCATGACGGAGAAGCCTCCGCGGGTAACGCGGGCCTGACGGGAAGAATGGGGCGGCCATCATAATGTAGGGTGGATGACGCCCTGCTCATCCACCTTCGCGATGGGGGGATGGATAAGGCGCCAGCTACGCGCCCCGATCCACGCTGCGAGACCGCAGACCTCGCCGATAAACACAGGGTCTACGGGGTCGTCTTTCCCGCGAAGGCGGGAGCCCAGGCTTTTCAGAGCGGCGATGGATCCGCGCTGCCCGCCACCTTCTGGCCCGGTTCCTTGCCCTCCTGGGCCGCGTGCTCGATCACCGCGTTGAGCTCCGCGCCGAACAGCAGCACGGCCGAGGAGATAAAGAGGTAGAGCAGGAAAATGATGATCGCGCCGATGCTGCCGTAGGTGGCGTTGTAGTCCGCGAAGTTCTGCGCGTAGAAGCTGAACCCCAGGGAGGCGATGATCCAGACCACCACCGCCAGTACCGACCCCGGGGTGATAAAGCGGAATTCCTGCTTCACATCGGGCGCCACGTAGTACACCGCGGCCACCACCATCATCAGCAGCAGCACGGCAATCGGCCAGCGCAACAGAGCCCAGAGCATGACCACGAACTGCTCGATGCCCAATTGCTGGGCCAGCCAGTTGATCCACTGCGGTCCGACCACCATCAAGGCGGCTGCCAGCAGCAGCGTGATGGCAATGGCCACGGTATAGAGCAGCGAGAGCGGAATGCGCTTCCAGGCCGGGCGCCCTTCCTTGACCCCGTAGGCCTTGTTCGCGGCATCCATGACCGAGCGCACGGCGGCCGAAGCCGTCCACAGCGCCACCACGATGCCCGCGGAAAACAGCCCGGCTTTTTGCGTCTGCAACTGCTCGATCACCGGGTCGATCAGTTCCACCGACGCACGGGGCAGCACCAGCGCCGCCTGCTCGTGCAACCAGTCGAAGAAGATCTGCAGGTCCAGCACGCTGATCAGGGCGATCAGAAACAGCAAAAAGGGGAAGAGCGAAAAAAACAATTGGAACGCCAGGGCAGAGGAATAAACGGGCAGCTCATCGTCGATAAACTCCTTGATCGCGCGTTTGAGTACGGCGCCCATCTTCACTCCGCGAAGGTTCGGAAAGAACATATCGCCTCCTGTCTTGCAGCAAGCGGATGGCTTGCCCATGGGAGTGGGACGGCTCGGCTTTAAAGGAGTTCGGATTCATTCAAGTCGCATAAAACCGTCATGCAATCGCAACCCCTTTTCGGCAGTTTGGCACCCCAACCTATCCCGCATTCAGGAGTTGCCATGTCCCTGCTCAAGCCGCTTACCCTCGCCTTGCTCGCCGCCGCTATCGCCGGGTGCAGCAACCTGCCGAACAGCACGGCCAAATCGGCCGAGGCGACCCCGGACAATGAAGACTGGTACCAGGTACGTACCGAAAACGAGCTGTACCTGTTCGACGACTACAGCGTGTTCCGCGAATTCCTCGACACCGGCAAGGCGCCCTACCTGAAGGACCTGGAGCAGAAAGACAAATACGGCCAGTCGATCGTCCTCGGCCTGCGCGCCGAAGACCGGGACAAGGACCTGACGAAAGTCGCGGCCCATCGGTTTCTGCAAGTCTCCCAACCGCCCGCCAGCAAGTTCTATGGAGAAATCCGCCAGGAAGGCGTGATCTATGTCTTCGCCCGATATGGCGACATGATCGACATGAACAAGATCGGCGAGCCCATCTTCAGCCACACCGAGATCGCTTCCGGCCCGAACGGCGAACGCGTGGTCTATGTGCTGGCCAAGGAAGAGAAAAAACCGGTCGAGCAGATCAAGCTGTTCCAGTCCAAATACAAAAGGGCCTGAGCCGCTCACGCGTACCGAACCAGGGCGGCTCGAACAGCTCGGCGCAGCCCCGGTTGCTCTGTTAGCATCCAGCTTTCGTCCACTGGAGCCGGCCGCCATGCACCCCCTGAACCCTCGGCAGGTGCAGGCCTACCTGCGTCATCTCGACAGCCCTGCCCCCCGGGTGGCGGACCGCGCCGCCCTCGATCGGCTGATCCAGGCCCAGCTCCGGCAGGTGCCCTTCGAAAACGTCGATGTGCTGCTGGGCCGGCCCATTCAGCTGGACGCCGAGGCGGTGTTCGCCAAGGTGGTCGAACGTGGCCGTGGCGGCTATTGCTTCGAGATCAATTCCCTGTTTGCCCGGCTGCTGCTGGGCCTGGGCTATTCCGTCAGCCTGCTGGGTGGGCGCGTGCGCTGGGGCCTGCCGGTCGATGCGGCGCAGACCTTGCTGTCGCACCTGTTGCTGCGGGTGGAGCTGGACGAGGGGTCGTTTATCGTCGATATCGGCTTCGGCGGCCCAGCCCCACTGCGCGCCCTGCCCCTGCACGGCCGGGACGGTCTGGACGACTGCCCCTACCGCCTGCAACCCCTGGCCCAGTCGGGCGAGACGTACCAGATGCAGGTACTCTACGACGGCGACTGGGCGACGATGTACCACTTCGACCTGCAGCCCCAGGCCTGGGTCGACCATATCGCCCGCAGCTGGTACACCGCCACGCACCCCGACAGCATCTTTCTGAAGATGCTGATGGTCGCCCGCACCGACGGCGATACCCGCCTGTCCCTGGGCAATACCAGTTTCAGCCGCCGCCATGCGGACGGGCGACTGGAACGCACCCAGGTCGATTCGGCTGATGCCCTGATCGCCCTGCTGCGCCACGAATTCCACCTGGACCTGCACCCCGAACGGGAAGAAGCGCCTCTGCGCCAGCGCCTGCAGGCGCTGCTCCACCCCACGCCGCCGACGGGGGTACCGTAGACGCGCATGCCCCTTCACCTCGGGCAGGCCTTGCAGCCACTGCACCAATCGTTATGATCGCCCCCCTTTCACATGCGCCAAGGATGACCGATGAACGCCGCCCGGACCTTTCGCCGCCTGCTGTTGTGGCCCCTGGCGGCCATCCTTGGCCTGACGCTGGTCGCCTACCTGGGCCTGCTGCTGCTCAACTGGCGCGACGAGCCGCCTTCGGTCGGGGCGCTGCAGCTCGATGCGATTTACCGCGAGCGTGCCGTCCCCGCCGACGCGGACAATGCCTACCCCTACCTGATGGGCTTTACCGCCGCGGCCGGACAGGACCCGACCGAACAGGGCCTCAAGCGTATTGCCTGGGCCCGGGAGGCGCTGCAGCAGCCCTGGACGGACGAGCTGGTCGAGCCCGAACGTGACCATTTTATCGATTTCCCCTCCATGCGCTCGCCCTCGCTCAGGGTCCTGCTGCAAAGCTGCACGCACAACGAACCCGGCTGCACCCCGGGCCTGCTGGCCGACGGCAATCTGGTCGAGCGTTGGCTGGCCAGCGAAGCCCTGCTGCTCGAGCGCTATAGCGGTCTGCTCAGGCACTCCGCCTACTTCGAGCCACTGCCCTACGACCCGCGCCTGCGCTTTCCTGAATACCAACAGGTACTCGACGGGCAGCGCTTGTTGCTGATCCGGGCCTGGTGGCTGGCCAGGCAAGGCGAGGAGTGGCAGGTCCGGCAACTGCTGGAGGACGACCTGAGCTTCTGGCGCATGGCCCTGGCCAACGCCGACTTGCTGATCGTCAAGATGGTGGCCAGCACCGCGATCAAGCAGCATTTCTTCTGGGGTAATCGGGCGCTCAAGCAACTGCCCGCGGCACAAGCGCTGGGCGGCATCCCGCAGAGCTGGCAGCAGCCGCTGACCTTCGAGGAACGCTCGCTGCTCCGCGCTGCCGGCGGCGAGCTGATGTTTGTCGAGCGCTATATCAAACAAATAGCGCAAGGGCAGGTCGATTGGGTCGCAGGCTATGGCGCCAGCAGCTCCATGCAGCGCGCGCTTATGACGCTAGGCGCTCCGTTTCTGCTCGTGCAGGCAACGAGTAACCGCCAGGCCCAGTTCCTGCTGGATCTGGAGCAAGCGTTCGCCGTGCCCTACGCCCAGCTGGAACAAGCCAGAGAGCGGGCCACGCAGCTTCGTAGACTTTACCGACCTGAGCCATTGAGGCTCGCTCATCTTTACAACCTGATGGGCAATGTGCTGCATGCTCAGAAAGACAGTCATGACTATTACAGCGACTACTTTCTCCGCGCCGCGGAGTTGGAGGGCATTCGTCAGACCGCCCTGCTGCTGGCCACCCTGCGTAGCCAGGGCTCGACGGGCGCCACCCTCGAAGCCGCTGTACAACAGGCCGCCCTGCGCAACCCCTACAACCAGAAGCCATTCGACTGGGATGCCGACACCGGTACCCTGGGTTTTCCCAGTCCGGGGCGGGACGAGGTGTACCGCCTCGAGTATTGAGCGATCTACTGAGGGTGAGCGAAGTCCATACGGCGCCCAGCAAAAACCCTCGACCCGGGCCCCACAGCCCAGGGCCGGAACAAGCGCGTGGGGTTTTACACAAGCTTTACACCGAAGCGACTAATATCGGGGAACAAAGGCGGTCCAAACTTTCGTCCGGTAAAGACCGGCGTTACCGAGGAACTCGATCATGCTCAAGCGTATTCACTTAGTCACCGCGCTGTTGGCCAGCCTGGCGGTGGTCGGCTTGGCGCCGGCGCAAGCGGCCGATCGCGGCGACGTCATCGCAGGCGTGGTGATCGGGGCGGTCGTGGGCGGTGCGATCATGGCCAATAGCGGTGACCGCGACAACCGCCATGACAACCGCTATTCCCGCGACGATTATGGCTATCGCGAGCAACCGCGCGTGGTCTATTACGAACGCCAGCCGGTCTACTACGAGCGCCAGCCGGTCTACTATCAGGTCCAGTCGCCCCGCTACTCCGACCGCCACCATCGTTATGGCCGGCACCAGGGCTATGACCGTCACCCACGTCACGACCGACACGCCTACCGCGGCCATGGTCGGTCCCGCTGGTAATGCCCGAGACGACGAAAAGCCCCGCACCCGCGGGGCTTTTTTTTGCCAGGGAAAGGCCGTCTCGACGGCAACCGCAGGCGTGCTGGGCACCGCCTCTCCTGTTCGCGCCGCGGACCGGGTCCTGCCCGGCGGCGCCCGCCATCGCCGCAAGCCATTCAAAACCTTATACACTGCGCGGCTTTTAGCCTTCAGCCCCCAAGGACCCGCCGTGAGCACTCTGCCGCCCTGCCCCCAATGCAATTCCGAATTCAGCTATGAAGACGGCGACCTGCTGATCTGCCCGGAATGCGCCCACGAGTGGTCAGCCACAGGCGCGGCCCAGGCCAGCGCCGATGACGACAAGGTGATCAAGGACTCGGTGGGTAATGTGCTGCAGGACGGCGACACCATCACTGTGATCAAGGACCTCAAGGTCAAGGGCACCTCCCTGGTGGTCAAGGTCGGCACCAAGGTCAAGGGCATCCGCCTGTGTGACGGTGACCACGACATCGACTGCAAGATCGACGGCATCGGTCCGATGAAGCTCAAGTCCGAGTTCGTGCGCAAGGTCTGAGCGCAGCAAGCCACGTACTTCCGTCACACTCGCGACGGGGTCAGTCCTCGTCAAAACCTTTAAACCGTACAAGGCCGCCATGAAAGACCTGTTGAAAATCGCCGGCTTTATTGCCCTGGCCGTCATCGCCTGGATGCAGTTCAAGGAGCAGCGCAGTGCCAAGACCTGGCCGTCGGTGACCGCCACCGTGACCCGCAGCGAGGTCCAGAGCAGGACAAAGCCACGTGACAATGACAAGCAATGGGAAACCCTCGAAGGGCGTACGGTCTATGAGGCCAATGTCGGCTACCGCTACGAAATCGACGGGGTGCAGTACAACGGCAACCGCATCAAGGTCAACTCCAGCTCCTATGCGAGCCGCAGCACTGCCGAGCAAGTGCTCGCCGAGTACCCCGTAGGCAAGAGCGTCACGGCTTACTACAACCCCGAAGAACCGGGTGCCAGCGTACTGAAACGCTGATAGAGCGCCCTCCTTCGATCAGGTTTCTTGCTGGCCATAACGATTATCGTCGCAACCAGCAAAATACCCGTCTCGCGACGATCCTCTGGCAACTGCAATGGGCTATCAAACAGCGGACTGTCCCTTGAGGTCGGCGAGTCTCTCGCGGGCGCAGCGTTGGCCGGTCTGCACCGCCCCGTTCAGGTAGCCCCGCGAGTCCACCGATCTGTGCTCGCCACAGTTGCCCGGGACGAAGTCGGCATAGGCACCTTCGCTCCAGCGGTAGTCGAGCCAGTGGTGCAGGCCCAATCGTTGCCGATACCCGACAGGGTGGCTTTTTTTGTCCTTTGTTTGCAGTATCTGCTGGCCCCTGCCCGTACCCAGGACTCGCCATGGATGTCACAGCCCTTGCACCGCGCACGCCCTCCTGCGGTCGCGGAGAACCAGGATGAACCTGCCCCGCGCCGACTCCAGGTCGCCGGACCATCGCCATGCCTATATCGCCCGCATCAACCGGGTGCTGGACCATATCGACAGTCATCTGGCCGATGCCCTGGACCTGAACAGCTTGGCGGCGGTGGCGCATTTCTCGCCCTGGCATTTCCACCGGGTGTTCCAGGGCATGACCGGCGAGACCCTGGCCGATTGCGTGCGCCGGCGCCGCCTGGAAGCCGCGGGCCAGCGCCTGCTGCAATCGCCGCCCCTGCCGGCGCTGCGCGTGGCGCTGGATGTGGGGTTCGCCTCGGCCGAGGTCTTCTCCCGGGCCTTCAAGGCGCATTTCGGCGTGACCCCCACGGCCTGGCGCCGCGGCGGCTGGCGCACCTGGGTCGAACAGCAGCACGACGAGCTGCGCAAGATTCATCAAGGGCTGCACAAGGCGAATCAAGCCGCGGCGGCGGTGTTTCGCGATCATCCTCGGCACTGGCCCAGCGGACCTGTGGCCAACCAACGAGGACTTTCCATGCACGTCGATATCCAAACCCTGCCGCCCCAGCGCCTGGCCTATATGCGCTATATCGGCCCTTACGGCAACCCGGCCATCACCCAGACCTGGGGGCGCTTCGCCGCCTGGTGCGCCGAACGGGGGCTGATGGCGCCGCGCCGCGCCATGTACGGTCTCGCCCTGGACAACCCCGCCATCACCCCGCCGGACAAGTGCCGCTACGACTGCTGCATCGCCGTGGATCAGGCCTTCCAGCCCCAGGGCGAAATCGGCGTGCAGACCCACCCCGGCGGCCGTTATGCCTGCGCCCATTTCACCGGCACCGCCGACGACATCCACGCGGCCTGGATGCGCCTGTACGGCGACTGGCTGGCGGGCAGCCCCTGGCAGGCCGACGACAAACCCGCCCTGGAAATCTACCCACCCGACTTCGTCATGGACCCGCTCAGCGGTGCTTTCAGCTGCCTGCTATGCGTGCCGGTCAAGCCGCTGTAAGCCACGCGAACGATCCGTCGGCGGCTTTTCCGCGCAACGCACTACGCGGCGAAACCAGGGCGAGCCTTCAGGGCTGCAACTGCTGCAAATAAGTGGCCAGGGAGTCGATCTGCGCATCGCTGAAATCGGCGGCCACCGTCGTCATCACCGAGCCGGCGCGGCTGGGGTCCTGGTCGCGGAAACGGGTCAGGGCCTTGCGCAGGTACTCGGCCGGCTGGCCGGCCAGGCGCGGGGTCCTGTCCTGGCCTTCGGCATGGGCGCCATGGCAGCCGGTGCACAGGGTCTTGAATTTGAGCTCGCCGCGTTGGCGCACCGCCTCGTCCACGGGCCCGGTGTGGGGCAGCAGCCTTTGCTGGGCGAAGTACAGGGCCACATTGACCCGCTCCTCCTGGGACAGCGTCGGCGCCAGTTTGGACATGACGAAGTCCGTGCGCTCGCCACTGGCGAATTTCTCGAAGGCACTGAACAGGTAGCGTGGCTTCTGCTGCGCCAGGTTGGGAATATGCGCGCGCTTGCTGTTGCCGTTTTCGCCATGGCAATTGCCGCAAAAATGGATGCGTTCCTGGCCGGCGGCATAGGCCTGCTGGCGCAGGACGGGGTCGGCATTGAGCTGACTGAAGCGTTGCATGGCCGCCTCGTCGGCCGAGGCCTGGGTGGCAACGCAACTGAGCAGCACGAGGGCAAACACGCGCATGTGCAACTTTCTCCTGGTAATACCTGGGTGGGTAAATTTCGGCGCGACTATAGGCACTGGTCCGCTGCCGTACCCCGGCACAGATCAACTAAAGGCCCGAAAATCCTCGCTTTTTCCAGCCCTTGCCCGGCCGGACTGAAGCCGGCGCACCATGACGTCCCAACACTCCCCGCGGCCTGAAATCCGCCGGCGCTCATCCGCTGCTCGGCAAACGCCGCCCAGTGCTCAGCGAACACGAAAAACTTCGGGTATCGTGCGCATTGCTGGCGCTCTGGCATTACCGCCTCATGCCGCAAACCGGGTTAGCAGGCCGCCACCCCGAGGCGCCTGCCTTTATCGCGGCCGTCACGCCGCCCCAGACAACAAGGAAGAACCCATGCAAGAAAATTTCAACGCCAAGACCCTCGGCGCGGCGATTGCCGGCCTGCTGCTGATCGGCGTGCTGATGACCTCCTGGTTCACCGTGGATGAAACCGAGCGCGGCGTGCTGCTGCGCAACGGCGCCCTGGTCGGCGTGATCGAGCCCGGACTGTCGTTCAAGATTCCGCTGATCGAGTCGGTCAAGCGCATCTCCACCCAGAGCCAGGTGACCCTCTACGACAGCCTGCAGGCCTACAGCAAGGACCAGCAGGCCGCGACCCTGCGCGTCTCGGTGTCCTGGCACGTGGTGCCCTCGGAAGTGGCGAAGGTCTACACCGCCTACCAGACCAGCGACGACATGCGCGACCGGTTGATCAGCCGCCAAGTGCCCACCCAGGTGGAAAACGTCTTCGGCCGCTACAACGCCGTGGCCGCCGTGCAGAACCGCGGCCAGCTGGTGATCGACATCTCCTCGGCCATCAAGAGCGCCATCGAAGGTCCGGTGATGATCGACAGCGTGCAGGTCGAGAACATCGACTTCAGCGACGCCTATGAAAAAGCCGTTGAAGCACGCATGACCGCCGAGGTCCAGGTCAAGACCCGCGAACAGCAGCTGGCCACCGAACAGGTCCAGGCGCAGATCCGCGTGACCCAGGCCCAGGCCGAGGCCGACTCGCAACTGGCCCAGGCCAAGGCCGACGCCGAAGCCACCCGCCTGCGCGGCAACGCCGAAGCCGAAGCCATCCGCGTGCGTGCCGAAGCCCTGGCCAGCAACCAGAACCTGGTGGAGCTGACCAAGGCGGAACGCTGGAACGGCGTGCTGCCGACCACCGTCCTGCCCGGCGGCACCCTGCCGTTTATCGACGCCAGCAAGTAGGTCCGCATTCAAGCGCCCCCATGAGCACCCGCTCACAGGTTCAACCTGTGAGCCGTGCTAGGGTCATGGGGTATCTAACAGCAGGGATGCATTGAACATGTTGAACATCGACGCGTCAGGCAAGGTGCTGCACCCCAAAGTGCTTTCAGCCATCAGCGCGACCATCGAGCGCGGCGACATGCCTTATATCAACGGCATAATCGTGCATCAAACCGATAGCAAGACCGCGCAATCCTCGCTGAACAGTTATCAGAATCCGCAAGCCAACGGCGCGCATTTCCTGATCGACAAGGACGGCAGCATCTACCAAACGGCTTCCGTCTATAAGAAGACCTGGCATGTCGGCAAACTCAAGGCTCGCTGCGTACTGGACAATCGCTGCACGCCAGCGGAATTGAAGTCGCTGAAGAAGCACAACCCCTCCGCTGAAAACACCCGTGAATTGAACAAAAAAGCGCCCGAGCGCTTCCCTTCGAATGCGGACAGCATCGGGATCGAACTGGTGGGCAAAGCCATTTCCAACCCCGCGGTGCCCCAGGCCGCGCCGGTTTACGAAACGGTCACGGCCCAACAGAACGCGTCATTGAAATGGCTCGTGAGCGAGCTTCGTGAAACCCTGGGCGTGCCCATGAGCGAAGTGTTCCGGCATCCGCTGGTGTCGCGTAAAAACGAGACGGAGGCGTCGACGGCACAATGGTGAACTCTCTATTGGCAACTGCGCTCCTGGCAGGCTTGGTGCTCATGGCCCAGGCCTCCGACGACGGCTTGACCCCCACCCTGTACCCCCTCGATCTGCCGGGCATCACCGACCTGGTGATAGTGCAAGCGTCCGTCCAGGTGGCGCAGAACGAGGAGGACTGCAGCGCCTTCGAAATGACGGAAAAAGATGTGCGCCGCTACTTCGCTCAGGCCCAGCGCATCGAGCAACAGGACTACAGCCATATGGTCGACTGGTCGTCCTGCCAGGCCACCGGCACCGTGGCGTTCGCCGACGGCAGCCGGGCCAACTGGCGCCTGCAACGCTACCGCGCCGGCCTGCTGGTCTACCCCGACGGCCGCGAACAGCACCTGTACTGCGCGCAGTGCGCCGAACCCTTCCAGTAATCCAGCCCGTCCCTGCCCAGTCGCTGCGGGCAGGTAGGCACACCCCTGCCGCGCGCTTATTGCCGCCGACCCCAAAGACCCCGTCATTGCCGCGCAGGCGGTAATCCAGAAGATGCCACTGCGTTACCAATCCATACGCGAGATAAACGCCCCCACTGGGTACCCCCATGCGCGGGCACGACGAGTGAGTTTTTGGCTGCCGGGCGCTGGCACCGCGAACCCAGTCGGCATCCCCGGATCAATCTCAACACTCCTCGCCCCGTCATTACCGCGACGGCGGTAATCCAGAAGACACCGAGTAGCCGGAAACACAGGCGGCGCGGGCACGACGAACCGATGCAGCACATGGGTTGGGTGAGGCTGTCTAGGTGGAGCGACCCAGGTGGACTGCAGCGATACCCATGAGATTGGTCAAAGCCCGTCCAACAACCCATCCCGCTCCAGCAGCACCAGCAGGCTGTGTTCTTCCACGGCGTAGACGCCGCGGGCGGCTTTCCAGACCAGTTTCTTGTCCTGCAGGGCCGTAAGGGCGGCTTGCACGCCAGGGACGTCGGCCTTGGCGTCGGCGGCCTTGACCCCAGCCTGTTTCAGGGCCTTGCGGTAGCGTTCCAGGGTGGCGGTTTCGAATGGGGCGAAGTCCTGGCCCGTGACGGCCATCACCCGCAGCACCGCCGACTGGATGGGCGTGAGGCTGCGCACCACCCGCAGCATGTCCTGGTTGATGGCCTCGGCCTGGCGCGCCACTTCCTCGGCGAAGCGTTGCGGGCCATCGAGGGGGTCGACGCCGAATTCGAAGCGGAACACGTCGGCCGCCGCGCCTATGACTTCCGGGCGGTAGGAAGCCTGCCTGAACAATTCCATCACCTCGTCCGGGTCGAGCGCGAAGGCCAGGTCGGCGTGCTGGCAGAACCAGTCGATATAGTCCTTTTGCAGGGTCGGGAAGCTCACCAGCGGCGCGCCGAAAAAAGCCTGGTCCTTGGCGTTGCGCAGCATGGCCAGCTTGTCGCGGTTGGAGCCGGTGCAGACCACCCGCAGGCCATGGTGCAGGCTGCTGTTGAGTTCGTCGCGGGCGGCCTTCAGGGCGAACAGGGCGTCCACCCCGGCGGCGGTGGTGATGGCGTGCTGGGCCTCGTCGATGATCAGCACGATCATCCGTCCGCTCTCGTCGGAGAGCGCCGCCAGGGCCCCGGCCAGGGAGACCTCGTTGCCCAGGCCGATGCGGTCCAGGTCGAACGCCAGGCCGCCGACCGTGACTTTGTCCAGGCCGGCCGCCTTGGCCAGGCGCTGCACCACCCCCTCGTGGCGCGCCAGTTCGGCGCGGATGGCGCCGACTATCACCAGGCCGGGGTCGGCCGAGGGATTCGCCCACAGGTCGACATAGAGCACCAGCGCCCCGGCCTGCTCCAGGGCCGGGCGCAGGTCCTCGCGCATGAAGGTGGACTTGCCGGTGCGCCGGGGCGCGGCCAGGAACAGCCCCGAACCGGCGGCGCTGCCCACGGCCACATGCAGGATCTTCTGCGCCATGTCGCGGGCCAGCTGGGGGCGATGGAACAGGGTGGACAACGCGACCATGGCGGCACCTGGGCTTTATAGCGAATTATAGAAGACTATAGAAAGGCGCTTGAGGCGCGTCTATAGGCAACTATAGAGCTTTATAGAGCTTTATAGAGATTTATAGAGCAATAGGGTCGGACCGGTTCGAGGGCCAGCGCCGCGCCGGGGCGATTACCCGGCCACCAGCTCGGCGACCGCATCGAAGGCCTGGCGCTGACGCTGCGCCCAGTCGCCGTTCAGCCTGTGAAACCTCTGCCCGTGGACCTGCAGCCAGTCATGGCAGGCCTGGTGGAAGCCCAGGCGCTCGGCCAGTTGCGGCTGGCAGCGCTGGCCGTCGGCGCTCCAGGGCACGCCCCGGGGGTCGAGCAGCAGGTGCAGGTCATAGCGCCGCTCAAGCAGGGCGTGCTCGATCCAGGCCGGACAGTCGCCGAACAGGCTGCGGCTCCACAGCAGGTTGCTCAGCAGGTGGGTATCGAGAATCAGCAGCGGCGGCGCGGCGGCGCGGGCCTGGTCTTCCCATTCGAGCTGCCCGCGGGCGATGGTCGGGATATCCGCGTAACAGGTGTCGCGACCCTGCCGCTCGATAAAGTGACGCACGTACTCGCCGACCAGCAGACCGCCAAAGTGTGCCTGCAGCGCAGCGGCCAGCCAGCTCTTGCCGGTCGACTCCGGACCGGTCAGCACCAGTACCTTCATGCCTCGGCGAACGCCGGAGCACGCCGCCAGCTCAACCAGCCCTGCAGCGCCAACAGGCAGAACAGCCCATAAAGACCGGCCGTGAGGTACAGCCCCTTGCTGACGAACAGGCCGACGAACAGCACATCCAGCACAAGCCACAGGGGCCAGCATTCCAGGCGCTTCTGCGCCATCCAGGTCTGCGCCACCAGGCTGAAGGCGGCCAGCGCGGCATCCAGCCAGGGCGCCGCCGCATCGGTATAAGTAGCCATTAGATAGCCCAGCGCCAGGCTGCCGGCGGTGCCGATAACCAAGCTCAATACCAGGCCCGGCACGCTCAGGCGGCTGACGTCGCGGCCCTGCTGCCGCGCGCCGCCACGGGTCCACTGCCACAGGCCGTAGAGCTGCAGCACGGCGAACACCCCCTGCAGCAGCATGTCCGAATACAGCTTCACTTCGAAGAAGATCCAGCCGTAGAGCGACACCATCACCAGGCCGATCGGCCAGCACCAGGGATTCTGTCTGACCGTCAGCCAGACGGCGATCACGCCAAGCGTGGCGGCGAAGAGTTCAAGGGACGACATGCAAACCTCGGCGATGCGGGGCCGCGATTGTAGCGGACTGGCGCCTGTATAAAAAACAACCAAACCCTTGCACCCCATAGCCCTCACCGGCTGCAGCCATGGCCGCACAGGTTATCCACAGGGGGTTGCACAGTAACTGTGCGTAAGACCTCGACTAACCCATTGAGCCTTAATGAATTTTTACCGAAATCCAGCACGTAACCTGGGTTGAGCGCAGCGATACTCAGGGCACTGGTTCCCGGGTGTCGCTTCGCTCGAGCCGGGCTACCATTGGGGAATTCTTATCTGCAAGGGACTGCAGCAATGGTGCTTTACCGTCGCGACAGAACGCCAGGGGCAACCTGGTTCTTTACCCTCAACCTGGCGAACCGCCGTAGCGATTTGCTGACCGCGCATATCGATCTGCTGCGCGCCAGCTTCAGGCATGTGGTGCGCCTTCATCCGTGGCATATCAGGGCGATCGTTGTCCTCCCTGATCATTTGCATGCGCTCTGCACGTTGCCACCTGGGGAGGCGGATTTTGCGTTGCGCTGGCGCCTTATCAAGAGCGGATTTTCCCGAGCCTTGCCAGCCGGCGAGTGCATATCGCCTAGCCGCCAACGCAGGGGAGAACGCGGCATTTGGCAGCAGCGTTATTGGGAACATCGGATTCGTGACGATAAGGACTTTGCCCGCCATGTCGATTACATCCACCATAACCCACGCAAGCACGGGCATGTGGAGCGCGTGATCGATTGGCCGTGGTCGTCCTTCCATCGCTACGTCGCGGCCGGGGTGTTGCCGGTGGATTGGGCAGGTGGTGATGCCGACGAGCTAGCGACTGGCGAGAGAAGCAGACCGTAGCCTGGATTGAGCAACGCGATACCCAGGGAAAAGCCTGGTGGGTTTCACGATACTCAACCGAGGTAGCTCAAACAAAAAGGCCAGTCTCTCGACTGGCCTTTGGCTTTATCGCCTTGTCCGCTCCTAGCCCCCGGGTATCGCTGCGCTCAACCCAGGCTACGTATTAGCCATTGCTCGGAAAGGCGAACTGCGCGGCCTCGTGGCTGGCGCGTTGCGGCCAGCGCTGGGTGATGGCCTTGCGACGGGTGTAGAAGCGCACGCCGTCCGGGCCATAGGCGTGCAGGTCGCCGAACAGCGAGCGCTTCCAGCCGCCGAAGCTGTGGTAGGCCACCGGCACCGGCAGGGGCACGTTGACCCCGACCATGCCGACTTCGATCTCGTCGCAGAACAGCCGCGCCGCTTCGCCGTCGCGGGTGAAGATGCAGGTGCCGTTGCCGTATTCGTGGTCGTTGATCAGCTGCATGGCGGCTTCCAGGCTGCCGACCCGGACGATGCACAGCACCGGGCCGAAGATCTCGTCGGTGTAGATGCTCATTTCCGGGGTCACCCGGTCGAACAGGCTGCCGCCGAGGAAGAAGCCATTCTCGTTGCCGGCCACCACCAGGTCGCGGCCGTCGACCACCAGGCTCGCGCCCTGGGCGACGCCGGCGTCGATATAGCCCTTGACCTTGTCCCGCGCCGCGCCGGTGACCAGCGGGCCCATGTCCAGTCCGCAGCGGGTACCGGCGCCGATTTTCAGGCCGCGGATCTGCGGAATCAATTTTTGCACCAGGGCATCGGCGATCTGATCGCCCACGCACACGGCCACCGAGATGGCCATACAGCGTTCGCCGCAGGAACCGTAGGCCGCGCCCATCAGGGCGCTGACCGCGTTATCCAGGTCGGCGTCGGGCATCAGCACGGCGTGGTTCTTCGCCCCGCCCAGGGCCTGCACGCGCTTGCCGCGTTTGGTGCCTTCGGCATAGATGTATTCGGCGATGGGGGTGGAGCCGACGAAGCTCAGGGCCTTGACCTCGGGAGCCTCGATCAGCGCGTCCACCGCGTCCTTGTCGCCGTGCACCACGCTCAGCACGCCCCTGGGCAGGCCGGCCTCGCACAGCAGCTGGGCGATATACAGGGTGGAGCTGGGGTCGCGCTCGGAGGGCTTGAGGATAAAGCAGTTGCCGCAGACGATGGCCAACGGGTACATCCACAGCGGCACCATGGCCGGGAAGTTGAACGGGGTGATGCCGGCCACCACGCCCAGGGGCTGGAAGTCGCTCCAGGCGTCGATGTTCGGGCCGACGTTGCGGCTGTATTCGCCCTTGAGGATTTCCGGGGCGGCGCAGGCGAACTCGACGTTCTCGATGCCGCGCTTGAGTTCGCCCACCGCGTCTTCCAGGGTCTTGCCGTGTTCCTCGCTGATCAGCTGGGCGATGGCGCCCTCGTGCTGTTCCAGCAGCTGCTTGAAGCGGAACATCACCTGGGCGCGCTTGGCCGCCGGGGTGGCGCGCCAGGCCGGAAAGGCGGCCTGGGCGGCGTCGATGGCCCGTTGCACGGTGGCGCGACTGGCCAGCGGCACCCGGCGGATGGCCGTGCCGGTGGAGGGGTTGAACACCTCGGCGCAGCGCCCCTCGTCGTGATGGGGCTCACCGTTGATCAGGTGCGGGATAAGGCTCATGGATAACTCCGAAGTCGTAGGGTGGATGACGCTGTCTTCATCCACCTGGGGTGTTTGTGCTCGGTGGATGAGTAAGACGTCATCCACCCTACGGTCATGCGCATCAATCCAGCCGGTTCAGGGTGTCGCCCACGGCGCCGAACACCCGGTCGAGGTCGTCCATCCTGGCGTTGAACATCGGGCCGAACTGCAGGGTGTCGCCGCCGAAGCGCACATAGAAACCGGCCTTCCACAGGGCCACGCCGGCCTCGAACGGACGGATCACCGGATCGCCGTCGCGCGGGGCCAGCTGGATGGCGCCGGCCAGGCCGCAGGTGCGGATATCCAGGATATGCCGGGCGCCCTTGAGGTCGTGCAGGCCGCGGGCGAATTGCGGCGCCAGCTCGGCGGACTGCTGCAGCAGGTTTTCCCGCTTGAGCAGTTCCAGGGAAGCCAGGCCGGCGGCGCAGGCCACCGGGTGGGCCGAGTAGGTGTAGCCGTGGGTGAACTCGACCATATGCTCGGGCGTGGCCTGCTGCATAAAAGTCTGGTAGATCTCGCGGTTGGCGATCACCGCGCCCAGGGGAATGGCGCCGTTGGTGATCTGCTTGGCGGCATTGAGGATGTCCGGGGTCACGCCGAAGAACTCGGCGCCGGTCCATTTACCCATGCGTCCGAACGCGGTGATCACCTCGTCGAAGATCAGCAGGATATTGTGCTGGGTGCAGATTTCACGCAGGCGCGCCAGGTAGCCCACCGGCGGCACTATCACGCCGGCCGAGCCGGACATCGGCTCGACGATGACCGCAGCGATGTTCGAGGCGTCGTGCAACTCGATCAGCTTGAGCAGCTCGTTGGCCAGCTCCACCCCGCCGGTGGCGGCCATGCCCTCGGTAAAGGCCAGGTGCGGTTGCAGGGTGTGCGGCAGGTGGTCGGCGTCCATCAACTGGCCGTACATCTTGCGGTTGCCGGCGATGCCGCCGAGGCTGGTGCCGGCGATATTCACGCCGTGGTAGCCACGGGCGCGGCCGATAAACTTGGTCTTGCTGGCCTGGCCCTTTAGGCGCCAGTAGGCCTTGGCCATTTTCACCGCGGTGTCGGCGCACTCGGAACCCGAGCCGGTGAAGAACACATGGTCCAGGCCTTCCGGGCACAGCTCGGCCAGCTGCTCGGCCAGCTTGAAGGACAGCGCGTGGCCATGCTGGAAGCCCGGCGAGTAATCCAGGGTGCCCAGCTGCTTGGCCACCGCTTCCTGGATTTCCTTGCGCGAGTGCCCCGCGCCGCAGGTCCACAGGCCCGACAGGCTGTCGTAAACCTGGCGCCCCTGGTCGTCGGTCAGCCAGCAGCCCTGGGCCGATACGATAAAGCGCGGGTCGCGCTGGAAGCTGCGGTTGGCGGTAAAAGGCATCCAGTGGGCGTCCAGCTTCAGCTGGCTGGCCAGGGACGGGGTGGCGGTCTGCGGCATGTTCATCGGTGGCCTCGCATGGAACAGCAGGTATCGAATCGATTGCAGCCACGATGCCATGGGCTTAAAGTCGTTAAAATCCGATTTTTGTTATCTTTAGATCACCTATGACTAAACAATGAGCAACCACCGCCCCGATCCCTTGGCCCAGGTCAGCGACTTCGATATCCGCCTGCTGCGCCTGTTTCGCAGCGTGGTGGAATGCGGCGGCTTTTCCGCGGCCCAGGGCGTGCTAGGGATCGGCCGCTCGGCGATCAGCCAGCAGATGAGCGACCTGGAGCAGCGCCTGGGTCTGCGCCTGTGCCAGCGCGGCCGCGCCGGCTTCGCCCTGACCGAGGAAGGCCAGGAGGTCTACCAGTCGGCCCTGCAGGTGCTGGGCGCCCTGGAGAGCTTTCGCACCGAGGTCAACGGCCTGCACCGGCACCTGCGCGGCGAGCTGAATATCGGCCTGACCGACAACCTGGTGACCCTGCCCCATATGCGCATCACCCATGCCCTGGCACGCCTGAAGGAGCGCGGGCCGGAGGTGCGCATCCAGATCCGCATGACCCCGCCCGGCGAGGTGGAACAGGGGGTGCTGGACGGCCGCCTGCATGTCGGCGTGGTGCCCCAGGCCGGCGCCCTGTCCGGACTGGAGTACCAGCCGCTGTACGAGGAGCGTTCGTTGCTCTATTGCGCGGTGGGTCATCCGCTGTTCTATGTGGACGATGAGCAACTGGGCGATGAGCGCCTGCAGGCCCAGGACGCCATCGCCCCGACCTTTCGCCTGCCCGAGGAGATCCAGGCCCGCTACCAGGCCCTGAACTGCACGGCCAGCGCCTCGGACCGCGAGGGCATGGCCTTTCTGATCCTGACCGGGCGCTTTATCGGCTACCTGCCCGACCACTACGCCAGCCTCTGGGTGCAGCAGGGCCGGCTGCGCGCGCTGAAGCCGGCCACGCGTTTCTACGACCTGAGCCTGGCCTCGGTGACCGCCAAGGGCCGCCGTCCGCACCTGGTGCTGGAAAGCTTTCTCGAAGCCCTGGCCGCCACCGCCTGATCCCGTGCATTTACGTAGGGCGGATGACGTTTTTTTCATTCACCATCGCGCTGAATCGCAGCCACGTAGGCTGGGTGACGCCTTATTCATCCACCAGCCCCTTCGTCAGGGTTCAGGGTTTCTGAGCGAAAGCCGTCACAAAGGGTCCGATACAGCACGTCCGTATCCCTGGAACTGTCCGATGCCCCTCCTCGATCGTCCTGCCCTTCTGCTGCGCAGCCTGTACTGTGGCCTGCTGCTGGTCCTGGGCGCCTGCACCAGCCTGCCCCCCCGCGATCCGCTGAACATTGACCTGGTGGGCCTTGAGCCGCTGCCCGCGCAGGAGCTGGAGGTGCGTTTTGCCGTGAAATTGCGGGTACAGAACCCCAACGACCGGGCCATCGACTACGACGGCCTGGCCCTGGCCCTGGAGGTCAACGGCCAGCGCCTGGCCAGCGGGGTGAGCGACCAGCGCGGCCAGGTGCCGCGCTTCGGCGAAACCCTGATCAGCGTGCCGATCAGCATTTCCGCCTATTCGGCCGTGCGCCAGGCCTGGCGCCTGGCCGGCCATACCCCGGGCCAGGGCCTGCCTTATGTGCTGCGCGGCAAGCTGGGCGGCGGGCTGTTCGGCAGCGCGCGCTTCAGCGATTCGGGCACCCTGAACTGGCCGGAACCGGCGACGCAGCGCTAGTGCCGAATGGATGCCTGCCGTGCGGTCTGGCGTTAGAGGATCGCGGCATGATGCCCAGGCTCGTTCGGCAAATACCCTTATGGCTTTTGCCGAGGCATACTCGGCCACTCGCCGACCCATCCGAGCCCCGCGTCATGACAGCCCACGAACCCGCCTTCGCCCCCGCCGAGCTTTCGCGCATCATCGAGATGGCTTGGGAAGACCGCACGCCTTTCGAGGCCATTGCCCGCGGTTTCGGGCTGAGCGAACCCCAGGTGGTCGCCCTGATGCGCCGCCAGCTCAAGGCCTCGTCGTTTCGACTGTGGCGCACGCGCATGGCCGGACGCGCCACCAAGCACCAGGCCCTGCGCCACCCCGACGTGACCCGCGCCTACTGCCCCTCGCAATACAAGCGCTAGCTAGCGCCGTACCCCGACCCGGCGTTGCAGCTCGATCACCGCCGCATTGGCCTGGCGGCCCAGCTCGGCCATGTCCAGACCGGGAATGCGGTCATCCTCGACCACCCGGCGCCCCCCGACCCACAGGGCTTTCAGGCGGGCGCGCCCGCCGCAGGCGACGGGCCCGACGGCCCTATCGTGCAGGCCGAAATAGCGCGGATCGTCCAGGGCATAAAGGGCTATATCCGCCGCCTGGCCGACGTCCAGGGTACCCACGGCCTCCAGGCCGAGCACCCGGGCGCCGCCCGCGGTGCCCCAGCGCACCACATCCTCGATGCTGGCCACATGGGCGCCCCCTTCCCGGGTGCCACCCGCGGTGCGCGGCAATGCCCGCTCGCCACCCTTGGCCCGCTGCAGCAGCCAGGCGGCATGGGTTTCGCTGAGCATGTCGCAGGCCTCGTTGGAGGCGGCGCCGTCGACGCCCAGGGCGATGCGCATGCCGGCCGCTTCCATGGCAACCACGTCGGCGATGCCGCTGCCCAGGCGTGCATTGCTCTGCGGGCAGTGGGCCAGGCCGGTGCGGGTGGCGCCGAGCAGCTGGATTTCCTCGGGCAGCAGCTTGACCAGGTGGGCGAACCAGACGTCGTCACCGACCCAGCCGTGCTCGGCGCAGTAGGCCACCGGGCTCATGCCATGGCGGGCCTGGACTTCGTCCAGGTAATCGACGGTTTCCGAAAGGTGGCTGTGCAGCCGGATTCCCAGGCTGCGCGCGGCCCGTGCGGTTTCACGCAGGCCAGCGGGGCTGACCGAATAGGGTGGGCTGGTGGGCGCCATCACGATACGCCGATACGCATCCGGCGCCGGGTCGTGGTAGGTGGCGACCAAGCGCTGGACGTCGGCCAGGTAGCTGTCCAGGCCTTCCAGCCGCCGCTCGGCCGGCGTACCCGCCTCGCGTGGGCCTATCTGGGTCGCGCCGCCGCGGCAAAGCACGAAGCGCAGGCCCAGGGCCTCGGCCTCCTCGAACAGGATCGCAGCGCCATCGAAGGGCATATCGGGGCTGTACAGGTAATGGTGGTCGGCCACGGTGGCGCAGCCCGAGCGCGCCAGCTCCACCAGGCCGATGCGCGCGGCCAGGCGCAGGCTCTGTTCGTCGAAGGCGCCGCGATAGCGCGACGGTACCGCGCTCAGCCAGGCGCCGAGGCTCTGGTCCAGCCCTTCCGGCACGCCCTTGAGCAGCGACTGGAACAGGTGATGGTGGGTGTTGACCCAGGCCGGGTAGACCACGCATTCGCGGGCATCGACCTGCGTTTCGCCGGGTTCGGGCTCGAGGACGCCGATGGCGGCGATGCGCCCGGCGACGATGCGGATATCCGGCCCGGCGGCGCGCGCCGCCGCGCCCGGCCTGCCGGTGAGGATGGCGCTGGCGTTGCGAATCAGCCAGCGTGACGTGCTGTGCATGGGTGTGGCTCCGAAGAAGGCTGTGTGGTGCCCCAGTGCATACCGCCGGGCATTTTCCCTGCCCCGTACTTGTCACCCGAGCGGCAGTGGGGTATCAGTGCAGGCGCTCGCCCACCTGACCCGTTCGGAATCGTTCATGTCCGCTAAAAAACCCGCACAGGATGCCACCCTCGCCGGCAAGATGACCGGGCGTATTCGTCAGAAAAACCAGGAGGCGATCATCAAGGCCGCCGAGGTCGAATTCGCCCGTCACGGTTTCAAGGGCACCAGCATGAACACCATCGCCCAGACCGTCGGCCTGCCCAAGGCCAACCTGCACTATTACTTCAGCAACAAGCTGGGCCTGTACGTCGAGGTCATGCGGCATATCCTCGAACTCTGGGACAGCGCCTTCAGCCACTTGAGCGCCGAGGACGATCCGGCCCAGGCCCTGGCCGGTTATATCAGCGCCAAGATGGAGTTTTCCCGCAGCCAGCCGCTGGCCTCGAAGATCTTCGCCATGGAGGTGATCAGCGGCGGCGACTGCCTGTCCGAACACTTCAACCAGGACTACCAGAACTGGTTCCGCGGCCGGGCGGCGGTGTTCGAGGCCTGGATCGCAGCCGGCAAGATGGACCCGATCGACCCGGTGCACCTGATTTTCCTGCTCTGGGGCAGCACCCAGCATTACGCCGACTTCTCCAGCCAGATCGCCCGCCTGACCGGGCGCAAGAAGCTGAGCAAGGACGACTTCGCCGTGGCCACCCAGAACCTGGTCCATATCATCCTCAAGGGCTGCGGATTGACACCGCCGCGCGCCTGAGCCGCCGCCCTGTCACCTTACGAGACGACACGGCGGCTGCTAGGCTTGACTGCATCCCCCCGAGACTGCGAGGCCGCCCTTTGCCGATCAAAGCCCCCCATGTGGTAGTGCTGCTCCTGGCACTCGCGAGCCCCGCGCTGGCAGAGGTCAACGAACAGCTGGACTACGAGTATTACGCAGCCGACGCCGATGCCTACGAGACGGTGCGCGAAGCCTTGGCGGCCGCCACGCCGATTCGATCGGGCGGCAAGATCTTCCATGGCTATACCCGCTGGCACATCAACTGGCGCTTCCGCTGGAAACAGGCCGACGGAGAGTGCTACATCACCCGGGTCGACACCCGCCTGACGAGCACCATCACCTTGCCCGAACTGGAAGGTGGCACGGCCAAGCAGCGCGAGGCGTTCGACCGTTACCTGGAAGCCCTGGAAGAGCATGAGCTGGGGCACTACGCCTTTGGCCAGGAGGCCGCCGAGACGATCGACGCCGAGATGGCCGACATGGACGCCTTGCGCAGCTGCAAGGCCCTGGAGGCCGCCGCCAACGAGCTCGCCCAGGGCATCCTGGCCGACTACGTGAAAGATGAAAAACGCTACGACATCGACACCGACCATGGTCGCACCCAGGGCGCCCGGTTGCGTGAGTGAAACCCGGCGGTCGCGTGGTGCACCGCTGGCGCAATAGGCAACAGCGTCGGCACCCTTCTGCCGTGCGCTGTATGAATCGAGGGCCAACGCCCCTCGATGGAGCAGAGCATGTCCGTTCAGAACACCGCATTGATCATCGGCGCCTCCCGCGGCATCGGCCTGGGCCTGGTCCGGCAGCTCCACGGCGACGGCTGGCAGATCACCGCCACGGTGCGCGACACGCAACGCGCCCAGGCCCTGAACGCCCTGCCCGGCGTGCGCATCGAAACCCTGGATGTCGACGATGCCAGCGCCCTGGAAGCACTGGCCGGGCAACTGCGCGGCCAGGTGTTCGACCTGCTGCTGGTCAATGCCGGCATCCTCGGCCCTGCGCACCAATCGGCGAGCGCCGCCACCGCGGCGGAGCTGGGCCAGCTATTCATGACCAATACCGTCGCCCCGATCCGCCTGGCTGAACGCTTGCTCGGACAGCTGCGTCCGGGCACCGGCGTACTGGCCTTTATGAGTTCGGTACTGGGCAGCGTGGCCAATCCGGAGGGCAATGACCTCGCCCTGTACAAGGCCAGCAAGGCCGCCCTCAATTCCCTGACCCACAGCCTGTTCTGCGACCTGGCCGAGCCACGGCCGACGGTCCTGTCCCTGCACCCGGGCTGGGTCAAGACCGAGATGGGCGGACCCAACGCCAGCCTGGAGATCGCCGCCAGCTGCCAGGGCCTGGCGACGCAGATCGAGGCCTATGCCGGTCGGGGCGGCCATCACTTTATCGATTACCAGGGCCGGAAGATTCCTTGGTGACAGAGAAAAGCTGGGCGAAGGGTTAAACTCGTCGGCACTTCGCCCGATCCGAGACCCAACCATGTACGACTGGCTCAATGCCCTGCCCAAGGCCGAACTGCACCTGCACCTGGAAGGCTCGTTGGAGCCCGAACTGCTGTTCGCCCTGGCCGAACGCAACAGGATCGCCCTGCCCTGGCAGGACGTCGAGGCCCTGCGCGGCGCCTATGCCTTCAACAACCTGCAGGAGTTTCTCGACCTCTATTACCAGGGCGCCGACGTACTGCGCACCGAGCAGGATTTCTACGACCTGACCTGGGCCTACCTGCAACGCTGCAAGCACCAGAACGTCATCCACACCGAGCCGTTCTTCGACCCCCAGACCCACACCGACCGGGGCATTGCCTTCGAAGTGGCGGTTAATGGCATTACCGCCGCGCTCAAGGACGGCGAGCGGCAGCTGGGCATCAGCAGCGGATTGATCCTGAGCTTTCTGCGCCACCTGCCCGAGGAGCAGGCGTTCGCGACCCTGGCCCAGGCCATGCCCTTTCGCGAGGCCTTTATCGCCGTGGGCCTGGACAGCTCCGAGCTGGGCCACCCGCCGAGCAAGTTCCAGCGGGTGTTCGCCAAGGCGCGCAGCGAGGGCTTGCTGGCCGTGGCCCATGCCGGCGAGGAAGGCCCGCCGGAGTACATCTGGCAGGCCTTGGACCTGCTTAAGGTCAGTCGCATCGACCATGGGGTGCGTGCCAGCGAGGATCCGCGGCTGATCCAGCGCCTGATCGACGAGCAGATCCCCCTGACGGTCTGTCCGCTGTCCAACACCAAGCTCTGCGTGTTCGAGCATATGGGCCAGCACAACATCCTGCGGATGCTCGAGCAGGGCGTGAAGGTGACGGTCAATTCGGACGATCCGGCGTACTTCGGCGGCTATGTCACGGAGAACTTCGCCGCCCTGCACCAGCACCTGGGCATGACCCAGGACCAGGCCAAGCGCCTGGCGCAGAACAGCCTGGAGGCGCGCCTGGTCTAAGGCCTGTTGACACTACCCGCACGGCCGCGCCGGAAGCTGTTCCGGTACCGGTTTTGAAACCAGACCCGGCATGAAGCGCGCCGTTGGGGGCTTCAGAACGAGCGGAGAGTTACCTCTTATCGCATCAAAACAGATCCGGCCCTGCGGGTTGCGCGAATAACGGCCCCATTCAGCGTTGCGACACTTGGCAAGGGAATGACCATTGCCCGCGTTCCGCGCCTTGCCTGGGACACTTCTTCGCGGCAACACGACTCGCGATGTTAGTGTCAACAAGCCCTAGATCCGCCGCCAGCCCGACGGCGCGCCGTTGGTCGCCGAAATTTCGCCGCCACGGACCTGACGCCTGCACTACCTGAAGTTTCCAGGTGCGCCGCCGAAACACAGGGTATACGCCGGCGGAGCAACAATGGCATTCTGCCAAGGTCCGATATCAGCCCGCACCAGGCTCTCAGCCGTTGTCGAGGTGGCCGCTGTCATGAAACTGCCCTTGCCCAGTCGTTCCAAGGCCCTCGCCTGGTTGTGCGCGGGGCTGGCCTGTCTTGCATCGCCAGTGCGCGCCGCCGACGAAATCCGCATCGTCACCGAAGAACTGCCCCCCTACAACATGACCCTGGACGGGCAACTCACCGGCATGAGTACCGAGGTCGTGCAGGCCGTGCTTAAGGAAGTCGGCGTGCAGGCCAGCATCCAGTCCATGCCCTGGGCGCGAGCCTACGACATCGCCCTGAACAGCGAAAACGTGCTGATCTACTCCATCACCCGTACCGCCCAGCGCGAGAAGCAGTTCAAGTGGGTGGGTATCATCGCGCCGATGAACTGGTACCTCTACGCCAAGCCCGGACGCCAGATCGCCTTGCAGAACCTGGACGACGCCCGCCGCTATCAGATCGCCACGGTCAAGGAGGACGCCGGGGAGCAGTACCTGATCAGCAAGGGTTTCGCCCTGGGCCGCAACCTGCAGTCCAACAACAAGTACGAGTACAACTACGAGAAATTCAAGTTCGACCGGGTCGATCTGTGGATTTCCATCGAACTCAATGCCCTGCACCTGATACGCCAGGCCGGCGACGATCCGGCCCAGACCGTGGTACGCGCCCTGCACCTGCCGGACGTGGCGGGCGAAGCGGGTCTGCACATGGCCTTCAGTCCACAGACCCCCGACGCCACGGTCGAGCGTTTTCGCCAGGGCCTGGCGACCATCCGCAGCAACGGCATCTACGACGCCATCGCCAGGAAGTGGCTGTAGGTGTCGCCCGCCGACCCGGTCGGGAAGCCCCTGCCCGCCGGCTCCCTGGGGCGCCGCCTGGTGTTGGCGACTCTGGCCTTCTGTCTGCTGTTCACCCTGATCACCGTGGCGGTTCGCACCGCCTCCGCCTGGCACGCCAACCTGGCGACCATGAGCGCCGAGCTGACGCTGATCGATCAGGTGTTCCAGCGCACCCTGTCCAAGGCCATCTGGGAAATGGACCGAGAAGCCCTGCAGACCCAACTGGACAGCGTCGCCCAGGTCGCCCCGGTGGGGCGGGTCGAACTGCGCATCCTGCGAGCCGGACGCGCGCCCGAGGTATTGACGCGTCAGCGCAGCGAGCACCCGCCCTCCGGACGGGCACCGGCATTGCAACGCATGCTGACCTACGAGCCCTATGCCGACGCACGCGAGACCGTCGGCGAGCTGAACCTGGAAGGCGACGAGCGCCTGCTCTGGCAGCGCCTGATCGACGATGTGGCCAGCATCATGGTGACCCAGATCATCCAGTCGCTGCTGTTGGCGGGCCTGATCATGTGGATGTTCAACCGTTCGGTCACGGTGCATGTGCAGCATATCGCCCGGCACCTGGGCCAGCTGTCGCCCGCCAACCTGGTGCAGAACCTGCGCCTGGAACGCACGGTCTCGCGCCGCGACGAGCTGAGCCTGCTGGAGGCCGGGGTCAACGACCTGCAGGACAAGTTGTGGACCTACCTGGAGCGCCAGCGCCAGGACGAGCAGGCCCTGGCGGCGCACCGCGACCGTCTGGCCGAGCTGGTGGACGAGCGCACCGCCGAGCTGCGCGCGGCCAACAGCCGCCTGGAAGAATTGTCGCGCAGCGATCCGCTGACCGGCCTGGCCAATCGCCGGCATTTCGACGAACTCAAGGAGATTGAATTCCGTCGCGCGATGCGCCTGGGCCAGCCCCTGTCGGTGCTGATGTGCGACGTGGATTTCTTCAAGTTGTATAACGACACCTACGGCCATGCCCTGGGCGATCAATGCCTGCAAACCGTGGCCAACACCCTGACCGCGGTTTTCGCCCGCGCCGGCGAATTGGTGGCACGTATCGGTGGCGAAGAGTTCGCCGTGCTGCTGCCCGGCTCCGATGCGGCGCAGGCGCGCAGGGCCGCCGAGCGCCTGCGCCTGGAACTGGCGGCGCGGGGCATCGAACACAGCACGTCCCTGGTGGCGCCCCATGTGACCCTGAGCATCGGCGTCGCCCAGCTGGAGCCGCAGACCATGGACCGCTTCGACCTGCTGCTGCACTGCGCCGACCAGGCCTTGTACCGGGCCAAGCGCCAGGGCCGCAACCGGATAGCCGACTGATGACCGCACCGAGACTCGTATGAAAGCACTCACATCCCTTTGCACCGCCCTGCTGCTGGTCGCGTGCTGCGCAAGCAGCCAGGCCGAGCCCATCAAGGGCGTCACCGAAGCCACTTCCTACAGCTACCTGCAGAACGACAGGGTGGCCGGACCGGCGACCCGGGTGGTGGAGGCCACGCTGCAGCGCGCCGGCCTGAACGACTACCGCCTGGCCCTCTACCCCTGGGCGCGGGCCTACGACATGGCGCTGCAGGAGCCCAACGTGCTGATCTACCTGATCGCCCGCACCCCGGCGCGCGAACCGCTGTTCGAGTGGGTGGGGGAAATCACCCGTATCGATTACCACTTCTACAAGCTGCGGGAAAACACCGCCATCCAGGTCAGCAGCCTGGACGACGCCAGGCAGTACAGCGTCGGTGTACTGCGCGACGACGTGCGCCATCACTACTTGAAGACCCAGGGTTTCAGCAAGCTGGTGGTCTCGGCGCAGAACGGCGAGAACTTCAGGAAGCTGCTGAACCAGCAAGTGCAGCTGGTGCCCATGCCTGAAGGCGACCTGCGGCTGATGTGCCAGGAAGCCCGGATCGACTGCAACCGGCTGGAGAAGGTGCATACCCTGGAGGCCCTGACGACCGGCCTGTATATGGCCTATAGCAAGGCCACGGACGAGCAGACCGTGGCGCGCAGCCGCGCCGCGTTCGACAGCCTGAAGGCCGAGGGCGAGGTCGAGCGCCTGATGGGCAACCAGCCCTGAGGACTGCTACCCGCGGCCGTCCAGCCCTTCAGTGCGCGTGCGCTGGCGCCGCCTCGGGCGATGGCGCGTCCTGGTGCACCATGACCTCGACCTCGACCGCGCCGGCCTTCTCGAAGGTCAGGGTCAGGGGAAAGCGCTCGCCGTCCCGGGCCTGCTGCCGCAGGTCGAACAGCATCACGTGATAGCCCATGGGCTCGAACGTCACCTGCCCACCGGCTGGAATCGGCACCGTTTGCACCTGCTGCATCTTCATCACGCCATCGGCATGCAGATGCTGGTGCAGCTCGGCCTTGCCGGCAACCGGGGTCTGCACGGCGAGCAGGCGGTCGTCCACGGCGCCGCGGTTGCGCACGGTGAAATAGGCCGCCGCGGTGGGCGCCACCGGCGGCATGGCGCGTGACCAGGGGTGGACGATATCCAGCTCGCCCACGGCGAAGTCCTGGGCCTGGGCGAACAGCCCCGGGGTCAGCAATGCAGCCAGCAGCAGGGTCTTTTTCAACGGCATGGTGAAGCTCCCAAAAGGTATCGATGATCGCCCGCGATACGCGGCGCAGGCGCGAACGGCATCAGGCAGCGATTCGCTGGCGCCAGGCGCCGAACCGCGACAACAGCGCATCCAGGCCCCAGACCAGCAGCAGGGAAACGCCCACCAGGGGAAACGCGGCGCCGAGCAGCAGCATGATGACAATCGCGGTCTTCCAGCGCGGCAGGTCATGGCGCAGCGGCGGTACGCCAAATTTCCCGGCCGGCCGGCGTTGCCACCACATGATCAGACCGCTGACGGCACTGAGCAGAATCAGCAAACAGACCAGCAGCATCAGCAGTTGATTGGCCAGGCCGAACAGTTTGCCTTCATGCAACTTGACCCCGGTTTCCACGGTTCTGGCCACCGCACCGTAATCCGCCCAGCGCAGATCGGCGAGCACCGCGCCGCTGTATTGATCCAGGTGCAGGGTGGCGTCGTTACGGGGATCGTCGGCGAACAGGCCGATGCTGTACACGCCTGGCGCCGTTGTCGGCAGGGCGATGCTGTAACCCGGCTGCACGCCGCGGTCCTGCGCGGTGTCGACCACCTGCTGCAGGCTGACCCGCGGCGCGGCAGCGGCGGCGGCCGGAGCCTGGCCGTTGTGCGCGGCGTGGGGGTCCGAAGCCGGCAGGGGCACGGTCTCCGCGGCCCAGGCCACGGTCTGCCGATGCCCCTCGTTGAGACTGCGGGTCAGCTGCCCGGATTGCGGCACCGCGTCCCACATGGCCGCGGGGAAATGGTTCCAGGCGCCGGCGAACTGCGCCCCCCAGAAGCCGGTCCAGGTCATTCCGGTCAGCAGCATGAAGAGCAGCAGCAGCGAGCCCCAGAACCCGGTCACCGCGTGCAGGTCGCGCCAGAACAACCGCCCGCGACTGGCCAGGCGCGGCCAGAGCACGCCGGCGCCCGCGCGACCCCGCGGCCACCAGAGGTAGAGCCCGGAGATCACCAGGACGATGCCCCAGCCGGCCGCCAGTTCGATCAGCCGGTCGCCGACGGTGCCGATCATCAGCTCGCCGTGCAGCGCCCGGGCAATCGCCTGCAGATTGTTCTGCGCATCCTGGCTGCCCAGCAGTTGGCCACGGTAGGGATCGACGAACAGGTTGAGGGTCTGCTCGCCGGCGGCGACCACGAACTGTGCGCTCTGTCCCTCGGCAACCGGTGGCAGGTACTGGGTGACGGTGGCCGAGGGGTAGGCCTGCTGCACCACGGCCATCAGTTGGTCGGCGTTCAGGCGCTGCTCGGCCACCGGCACCTGCAGCAGGTCGGCGTACATCAGCCGATCCAGCTGCGGCTTGAACAGGTAGACGATCCCGGTCAGCGACAGCAGGATCAGGAAAGGAATGACGAACAACCCGGCATAGAAATGCCAGCGCCAGGCCAGGTGGTAAAACGTTGGGGAAGTGGTTTGCATGTCAAGGTTCCATCCGCTGGGTTCTTGGACCAAGTCTTGTGTGCGTGCAGAACGCCCGGAATCGGGGCAGCCAAGGGCCGCACAAGGCGCTTACAGGTCAGGGAATCGACCGCGGTCGATTGAGCAGGCGTCAGGCCAGAAAGGGGGACGCGCGGGGATTGGCCGAGGGCCAGGTGTAACGGGGCGGCGAATTGCGGCGCCGCTCGAAGGAAGGCCGCGGGCAGCGAGCGGCAAGGCGCAACCAGCCGAGGCAAAACAACAGGGCCAACCCCAAGCCCAGGGCGCCACACAGCGGACAACCCAGCAGGGACGTCAGGCCGCCACCGGACGGGCCGGCGAATCCCGCGTCCAGGCCGGACCCGAGATTGCCCTGGCTGGAACAGTAGGCCCCGCCGATGCCGCTGAGCTGCAAGCCGGCCATCCGACCGTGGCTGATGCTGCAGGCGAACGCACTGAACAAGATGCTGAAGTAGAGCACCCAGGCGGTCAGTTCGCGGTGATGGCGGGTCTGTTTCATGGCGGCGACTTTAGCATCGGCATCCGGGGCGGTTATACAGCAGCCCTGCGATCGATTGCCGCAAGGTCCCGGCATAATAGGGCCTGTTGACACTCTCTGCACGGCCGCGCAACTCGCGATGTTAAGGTCAACAGGCCCTAGCAGGCCGTTGAAAAACGTTGGCGAGGCAGGCAGCGCAAGGCAAAAACAGGTAAAAAAACGGAGTTTACGAGTTGTAAATGAGCATTTTGAGCCTGTTTTTAACGCAGCGATGGCAACGCAGGTAGTTTTTCAACAGCCTGCTAGTGCGGCCATGGTCGATGCACCAGCAGCTCGGCACAGCGGGCCTGAACAAACTCGCGCAGCAACAGCACCGGTTTGCTCAGCTGCGCGCGGTGCGCGCAGACCAGGTTGAGCGGCGTCGATTCGCCCAGCCACTGGGGCAACAGTACCAGCAGCCGACCGGCCCGCACGTCGCCGGCCACATCCAGCCAGGACTTGTACACCAGCCCCGCACCGGCCACCGCCCAGCGGCGCACCACATCGGCATCGTCACTGGCCCGGTCGCCGCGCACACTGATGCCCTGCTCGCGCTTGCCATCGCTGAACCGCCAGCGCTCGTGCACCCGGCCGCCCAGCCTGTAGAGCAGGCAATTATGCCCGGCCAGGGCCTCCAGCGAGGCGGGCGTACCGTGCCGCTGCAGGTAGGCCGGGGCGGCGCACAACACCCGTCGATTGTCCGCCGCCACCGGCAAGGCCACCAGGCTGGAATCCTCGGGCGCGCCATAGCGCAGGGCGATGTCCACCGGCTCGCGGAACAGGTCGGTGACGCGGTCACCGAGCAGCAGGCGTAGCTGCAACTGCGGATGGGCGAGCTGGAACTCGTCGAGCCAGGGCAGCAAGGTATTGCGACCAAAATCCGAAGGTGCCGAGAGCTGCAACAGCCCGCTGATGCCGACCTTGCTGCCGGCCAGTTGCTGGCGGCCGTCGTCGAGGTGTTGCAAGGCCAGGCGCGCATGACCGAGAAACAGCTCGCCCTCGGGCGTCAGGCGCAGGCTGCGGGTGGAGCGGCTGAACAGACGCGCTTCCAGTTGCTGCTCCAGGCGCTTGAGCGTCGCGCTGGCCACCGCCGGCGAGATATCCAGCAGGCGGGCGGCGGCGGACAGGCTGCCGGCATCGGCGGTACGCACGAACAGCTGAAGGTCATCGAAACGCAGCATGGCGCTCCACTTTCAAAAAAATAATGAAAGAGACTCTAGTTGCAGGGCATTTTTCTCGTCAATCGAATAACCGAGCATGGACATCCCTTGAACAGGAGAGTCGCCGTGCCCACCCCGCTCACGCTGATCGCCACCCTCACCGCCCTTCCCGACCAGGCCGCTGCCGTCGAGGCCGGCCTGCGCCAACTGGTGCCACCCAGCCAGGCCGAAGCCGGTTGCCTGCAATACAACCTGCACCGTCATCAGGACGACCCCCGGGTATTCAGCATGATCGAACAATGGCAGGACGCCGACGCCCTCAAGGCGCACCAGCAGACCGCGCACTTTCTGGCGTTCGGCCAACGCTGCGGCAGCTTGCTGGAGCGGGTCGATCATCAGCTTATGCAGCGCGTACTCTGAGGAGGGTTTATGAAAGCCATCGCCTATTACCACTCCCTGGCCGCCGAGCACAGTGACGCCCTGCAGGACGTGCAGCTGCCCGAGCCGACCCCTGGCCCACGCGACCTGCTGGTCGAGGTCAAGGCCATTTCGGTCAACCCGGTGGACACCAAGATCCGCCGCACTGTGGCCCCGGAAAACGGCGAGGCCAAGGTCCTCGGCTGGGATGCCGCCGGTGTCGTCACGGCGGTGGGGGCCGAGGTCGGGCTGTTCCAGCCCGGCGACCGGGTGTATTACGCCGGTGCGATCAACCGCGCGGGCGCCAACAGCGAACGGCACGTCGTGGATGAACGCATCGTCGGTCCCATGCCGAAAAGCCTGGGGTTTGCCGAGGCCGCCGCCCTGCCCCTGACGGCGATCACCGCCTGGGAGCTGCTGTTCGAGCGCTTGCAGGTCAGCCAGGACAATGTCGACCAGGGCCAGTGCCTGCTGATCGTCGGCGCCGCGGGCGGGGTGGGTTCGATCCTGGTCCAGCTGGCGCGCCAGCTCACCGGACTGACCGTGATCGGCACGGCCTCGCGCCCCGAGACCCAGGCCTGGGTGCGCGAGCTGGGTGCGCACCATGTGATCGACCACAGCCGGCCCCTGGACGTCGAACTCAAGCGCATCGGCATCGAGCGGGTCACCCATGTCGCCAGCCTGACCCAGACCGACCGGCATTTCGACGCCCTGATCGAAGCCCTGGCCCCACAGGGTCGCCTGGTGCTGATCGACGACCCGCTGCAACCGCTGGATGTGATGAAGCTCAAGCGCAAGAGCCTGTCGCTGCACTGGGAACTGATGTTCACCCGTTCGCTGTTCGAGACCGAGGACATGGTCGAGCAGCACCGCCTGCTCGCGCGCGTCGCGCGGCTGGTCGATGCCGGCACCCTGAAAACCACCCTGGGCGAGCACTTCGGCCGCATCGATGCACAGAACCTGCGGCGCGCCCACGCCCTGCTGGAAAGCGGAGCGGCCCGCGGCAAGATCGTCCTCGAAGGATTTTAAGGGTCACGGCTGGTACCGGGGAGCGTAGGGTGGATAACGTCGTATTTATCCACCACCTTCCGGCACGGTGGATGGACAGAGCGTACAGGTCTCTTCGTACGGCCAATCGAGCGCACAGCCACCGTAGGGCCATGGTGAACGGAGTGTTTTATCCACCACCCGGCACGGTGGACAAACAAGGCGTTGTCCAACCTATAAGTTGCAAAGGCGGTTCTTGCGTCCCGAAAACCCAGCCAAGCGGGCACACAGCCAGGTCCCAGACAGGGGGCCGCGCCGTCAGTCGCCGACTTGATGCGGATCAGCAAAAGCCGCCCGGCACGGGTTTACACTGCGGGCCCTACTGGGAGAAGTCGCCATGCAGATTCAACTCCGCCCCATCACCACCCACCAGGGTCATCGCTGGCAAGTCGGCCTGGGCCGCCACTGCGTGAGTTTTCGCAGCGAGGCCGAAGCCCGTGCCTTTATCGCCACCCTGCAGGCACGCCTCGAGGCGCCCCACCCCTTGCCAGAAACGCGCGCCCGCGAGGCTGGCTGAACACGCTGTTTATCAGCCAGGTTTCGGGTGGTTCAGGGCTTGGTCGTGCCCGTCTGCAGCTGACCGCTGTACCAGGCCAGCAGCGCCGCGATCAGGCCGCACAGAGCGACCACCAGGGCCATGGGTACCGCGCTGCCATCGTGCAACAGCCCGACCAGAGCCGAGGCGCCGGCCGCCACGCAGAAGCTCAGGCTGCCCATCAGGGCCGAGGCGCTGCCGGCGTGATGACCCTGCTTGGCCATGGCGCAGGCCGTGGCATTGGGAATGATGCAGCCCAGGCTGGCGATGCCGATAAACAAGGGAATCAGCAGCGGCCAGAGCGCCGCGGGCTTGACCAGTGCCAGGATCAGTAACGCGGCGCCGCAGGCCGCATGGAGCCAGGCCAGGCGACGCAGCCAGAAGCCCGGGCCGGCGTAGCGCATCAGCCGCGCGTTGACCTGGGCGGCCAGGATAAAGCCGGCGGCGTTGGCCCCGAACAGCCAGCCGTAGTCCTCGGCCGGCACGCCATAGAGCTCGATAAACACGAAAGGCGAGCCGGCGATATAGGCGAACATGCCGGCCATGGCCACGCCGCCTGACAGTCCGTAGGCGAGAAACTCCCGGTCGCGCAGCAGGCTCAGGTAACGCCGCAGGGTGCCGCGCAGGGGCGGGCGCGGTTCGAGCTGGCTCAGGGTTTCCGGCAGCCACAGAGCCACGCCCATGGCGGCCAGGGCGCCGAACAGGCACAGGCAGAAGAAGATCGAGGCCCAGCCGAACTGCGCCAGCAACAGCCCGCCGGCCAGGGGCGCGAGGATCGGCGCCACGCCCATCACCAGCATCAACTGGGAAAAGGTCCGGGCGGCATCGACCGGATCGCAGAGGTCGCGCACCACCGCCCGCGACACCACCATGCCGGCGCAGCCGCCCAGGGCCTGGACGAAGCGCAGGGCGATCAGGGCTTCCAGGCTGGTGGCCAGGGCGCAGCCCAGGGAGGCCAGGGTGAACAGAATCACGCCGAACAGCAGCGGCCCGCGCCGGCCGTAGCGGTCGGCCACCGGACCGTAGGCCAACTGCCCGATGGCCAGCCCGGCGAAATAGGCCGCCAGGGTCAGCTGGATATGCTCGACATCGGTGGCGAAGACCCGCGCCAGGGTCGGGAAGCTGGGCAGGTAGAAATCGATGGCCAGGGGGCCGAAGGCGCTCAGGGCGCCGAGGATCAGGATGATGCGAGGGTTCATGAGGACCTGCAGTGAAGTGAAAAAGCGCGCCGGAAAATCGACCGGCCGGGCGCGCGCAAAAGGCTTGAATCCGCATCCCGGGATACCCGCTTTCGCGGGCATGACGAGGTTCCCATAGGCTCTGCACGGTGCCTTTAGCTTTAGAGGCCCGCGCGCTTCAGCCGGGCCCGATCAGGGTTTCCTCAGCGCTCCCACGCTCCGCGTGGAAATGCCGCCTTTGACGGTCAAGCGTGTCGCGGGCAAGGCCCTAGCCCCGCTCCGCTGCCTTGTCGAGCGTCACCGCGGTTTTCTTCTTGCCGCCGAGCTTTTCCGCCCCGGCCTCCACCAGCAGGTAGAACATGGGAATCAGGAAGATCGCCAGGAAGGTGGCGGCGAGCATGCCGCCGATCACCCCGGTCCCGATGGAGTGGCGGCTGGCCGAACCGGCCCCGCTGCTGATGGCCAGGGGCACGACACCGAGGATAAACGCCAGCGAGGTCATGATGATCGGACGGAAGCGCAACCGGGCCGCTTCCAGCGCCGAGTCGAAGATGCTCATGCCCTTGGCGCGGCACAACACGGCGAACTCGATGATCAGAATGGCGTTTTTCGCCGCCAGGCCGATCAGGGTGATCAGCCCGACCTGGAAGTACAGGTCGTTCTCCAGGCCGCGCAGCCACACCGCCAGAATCGCACCGAACACCGCGAAGGGCACCGCGGTGACCACCGCCAGGGGCAGGGTCCAGCGCTCGTACTGGGCCGCCAGGATCAGGAAGACCATGATCAGGCCGAAGAGGAAGGCCGTGCCGCCCGAGCCCTGGGTCGCCAGTTCCTGGAAGGCCGAGCCGGTCCAGCCGATGCTGTAATCGCTGCCCAGCACCTCGTCGGCCACTTCCTGGATGACCGCCAGGGCCTGACCGGAGCTGTAGCCGGGGGCCGGGCCACCGAGGATCTTCGCCGCCGGGTAGACGTTGAAGCGTGCGTAGCTGTCGGGACCGAGGATACGCCGCACCTGGACCAGGGCCGACAAGGGCACCAGCTCGCCGCCGGTCGCGCGCACATAGACCTGGGCCAGGTCCTCGGGCTTGCGCCGGAAGTCCGCCTCGGACTGCAGGCTGACCTGGAAGGTGCGGCCATAGAGCGTGAAGTCGTTGACGTAGTAGCTGCCGAAGGTCGATTGCATGGCGGTGAACACGTCGCTGGTCGACACGCCCAGGGCGCTGGCCTTGTTGCGGTCCAGGTCGATGTAGTACTGCGGCACGCCGGCATTGAAGGTGGACTGCAGGCCGGCCAGTTCAGGTCGCTTGGCGGCCGCTTCGAGGAAGGCCGCCACCTTGGCCGCCAGCTGCTCGGTGCTGCCGCCGCTGCGGTCCTGGATAAAGCCTTCGAAGCCGCCGGTGGTGCTCATGCCGGTGATGGGCGGCGGGTTGAAGGTCATGACCATGCCGTCCTGCTGCGCGGCGCCCATGCCCATGAATTCGCCAGGCAGGTTGCGCGCGTCCAGCGCCTCGGTGGTGCGCTCCTCCCAGTCCTTGAGGGGCACAAAAGACACGCCGGCGTTGCTGCGGGTACCGAAGGTCAGCACGTCGAAACCGGCGAAGGTCACCACGTCCTCGACGGCCGGGTGTTCCATCAGCTGGCGGGTGACGTCGCCGCTGAGCTTTTCGGTGCGACTCAGGGACGCGGCGGGCGGCAGGAAATAGGCATTGATCACGTAGCCCTGGTCCTCGTTCGGCACCAGGGAGCTGGGCACCCGGCCGAACAGCAGCAGCATCACCGCGATCATCCCGCCGAACAGCAACAAGCCGACCATGGCGCGCTTGAGGAAGAAGCGCACGCCGGCGGTGTAGCCGCCGGTCATGCGGTCGAAGAAGCGGTTGAACACCCGGAACGGCGCGATCGGTTCGTGGTGCCCGGGCTTGAGCAGCAGGGCGCACAACGCGGGGCTCAGGGTCAGGGCGACGATGCCGGAGATCACCACCGACACGGCAATGGTTATGGCGAACTGCTTATACATCTCCCCGGCCAGGCCGCCGAGAAAGCCCACCGGCACGAAGACCGCGCAGAGCACCAGCACGATGGCGATGATGGGGCCGGTCACCTCCTCCATGGCCTTGATGGTCGCCTCGCGCGGGCCGAGCTTGTCGCTGGCCATGACCCGCTCGACGTTCTCGATCACCACGATGGCGTCGTCCACCACTATGCCGATGGCCAGCACCATGCCGAACAGAGTCAGCAGGTTGATGGAAAAGCCCAGCAGGTACATGCCCGCGAAGGTGCCGATCAGCGACACCGGAATGGCCAGCACCGGAATCAGGGTGGCGCGCCAGTTCTGCAGGAAGATAAAGACCACCAGCACCACCAGCACCAGGGCCTCGAAGAAGGTGTAGATCACCTCCTGGATGGAGACCCTGACGAACTTGGTGGTGTCGTAGGGAATCTTGTAGGCCATGCCCGCGGGGAAGCTGCCGGACAGCCTGTCCAGGGTCTTCTGCACCGCGTCGGCGGTATTCAGGGCATTGGCGCCGGGCTGCAGGTAGATACCGAAAGCGGCGTTCTGCTGGCCGTTGAGCGAGGTCACCAGGGAGTAATCCTGGGCGCCCAGCTCGACGCGGGCCACGTCCTTGAGCAGCAGGCTGGCGCCGTTGGCGTCGCTGCGCAGGATCACCTGCTCGAACTGCGCCGGGTCGGTGAACCGCCCCTGGGTGGTGACCGCGTAGGTGAAGTCCTGCTCCTGGCGCAGGGGCTCCTGGCCGAAGCTGCCGGCGGCGAACTGGGAGTTCTGCTCGCGGATGGCGTTGACCACCTCGATGGAGGTCAGGTTGTACTGCGCCAGCTTGTCCGGGCGCAGCCAGATGCGCATGGCATAGTCCTTGGAGCCGAACTGGCGGGCATCGCCCACCCCGGGAATACGCTTGAGTTCATCGATCAGGTTGATCAGCGCGTAGTTGCTGATATAGATCGGGTCCAGGGAGTTGTCCGGCGAGTAGAGGGTCACCACCTGGAGGATGTCGGAGGATTTTTTCTCCACCCGCACCCCGAGCCGGCGCACCTCTTCCGGCAATTTGGCCAGGGCGGCCTGGACCCGGTTGTTGACATCGATGGTGGCCTGGTCCGGGTCGGTACCGACCTCGAAGTACACCGACAGGCTCATGGCATTGCCGCCGGAGTTGGACTGCTGGTAGATCATCCCCTCCACGCCGTTGATCGACTGCTCCAGGGGCGCGGCCACGGTTTCGGCGATCACCTGGGCGCTGGCGCCGGAGTAGCTGGCGCTGACCGAAACCTGGGGCGGCAGGATCTGCGGGTACTGGGCGATCGGCAGCGAACGCATGGCCATCAGGCCAGCCATCACCAGGACGATGGAGATGACCGCGGCGAACACCGGCCGGTCGATAAAGAAGCGCGAAATCATGGACGACGCTCCTTAAGGTTGTGTGGCGGCGGCAGGCGTGGCGGCGGGCGCCTCGCTGGCCTTGACCGGCGCATCGGCATGCACCTTGGGCAGGCCTTCGACTATGACCCGGTCACCGGCGCCGATGCCTGACTCGATCACCCAGCGGCCGTTGGCGGTTTGCCCGGTGGTCACCGCCCGCTGGCGGGCCAGGCCCTGCTCGTCCACCACATAAACGAAGGTGCCTTTGGGCCCCTGGCCGACCGCGCGCTCCGGCACGGTGATCGCCTTCGGCAGGCTGACGCCCTTGACCAGGATGCGCACGAACTGCCCGGGCAATAATTCCTGCTTGGGGTTGGGCACCACGGCACGGGCACTGACGGTGCCGGTGCCGCGGTCGATCAGGCTGTCGGTGAAGTCGACGCGGCCTTCGACGGGGTAGCGGCTGCCGTCGCCGAACAGCACCTCGACATTCAGCTGGCCGTCGGCCGGCAGGCTCAGGCTGCCGCTCTGCACGCCGCTGCGCAGGCGTTCGGCCTCGGCATCCGGGTAGGCGAAGTTGACGAAGATCGGGTCCAGCTGAGTGAGCTGGGTCAGCAGGCTGGAGCTCGGATCGCTGGCCGCCACCAGGCTGCCTTCGGAGCGGGTCTGGCGGCTGGTAATGCCGGTGATGGGCGCCTTGACCGTGCAATAGTCCAGGTCGATCTGCCGGGCCTGCACCTCGGCCTGGGCGGCCTGGATATTGGCCTTGCTCTGCTCGTAGTTGGAAATGGCGTTGTCCAGCTCGCTTTCGCTGGCATAACCCTTGGCCTGCAGCTCGCGGATGCGCTTGAGGTCGCGCTCGGTCTGGCGCAGACGGGCCTGTTCCTGAGCCAGGGCCGCCTGGGCCCGGGCCAGGGCCGCCTGATAGATGCGCGGGTCGATGCGGAACAGCACCTGCCCCTTCTGCACCCGGCTGCCCTCCTGGTAGGTGCGCTCCTGGATGATGCCGTTGACCTGGGCCCGTACCTCGACCTCGCGGTAGCCGGCGGTACGCCCGGCGTACTCCAGGACCAGGGGCAGGTTCGCCACCTGGGCGGTCTCCACCTGCACGTCTGGTGGCGGCGGACTGCCGGCCGGGGCATCGGCCGCCGACACCAACGGCGCGCCCAGGGCGCTCAGGGCAAGCACGGCGAAAGGTAGAAGGCGGGAGCAGGACATGGGGCGTCTCCGAGACGGCACAGAGCATTTACGGCGAAGGGCGTCATGCTAGTTACATACATTGACGTTTGTAAACAAAACCTCACGAATAAAATCGTTACACTCCGTGGCCTGTCCACCACGAATCCGTCCATTCCAGCATGCGCCGAACCAAGGAAGACGCCGAAAAGACCCGCAACGCCCTGTTGGCCGCCGCCGAACAGCTGTTCCTGGAAAAAGGCGTGGCTCACACCTCCCTGGAACAAATCGCCCGCGCGGCGCAGCTGACCCGCGGCGCGGTGTACTGGCACTTCCAGAATAAGGCGCATTTGTTTCATGAAATGCTCGACCAGGTGCGACTGCCGCCCGAAGAGCTGGCCCGGCGCCTGTCCGGCTGCACCGGCCAGGATCCGTTGCGGCTGCTGCGCGACCTGTGCGTGGAAGCCATAGAGAACCTGGCCCGCCACGAGCAGAAACGCCGCATCTTCACCATCCTGCTGCACCGTTGCGAATTCACCGACGAGCTGCGCGAGGCCGAGCAGCGCCACCTGGCCTTTATCCGGCGGTTTATCGACCTCAGCGAGCAGCTATTCAGCGCAGCCGCCTCGCGCCTGCAGCCCGGCGTCAGTGCCCGCCTGGCCTCGCGCGCCCTGCACGCGCAGCTGATCGGTCTGTTCACCGACTGGACCCGCGACCCCAGCCTGTTCGACCCCCTGCAGGACACCGCCAACCTGATCGATGCCCAGTTCCGCGGCCTGGTGCGCGACTGGCAGTAACCCCGGCCTCGTAGGGCGGATGACGTCCTTTTCATCCGCCGTCGCGCTGGCGGCGCCTATCGCGGTTTGACCGATGCGATCCAACTCAACACTGCTGTGGCTGAACCGAAACGAAAAAGCCCGCCGATCAGCGGGCCTCGATGCAGCCAAACAGCCTGTCAGACGCGAAAGGCACCGATCAGCTGCTTGAGCCGCGCCACCAGATCGGACAGCTCGCGGCTGGCCTGCTCGGCCTGGCTCGCGCCCTCGGCGGTGCGCTGGCCGGCGCGGTTGATCTCGACGATGTTCTGGTCGATGTCGTGGGCCACCGCGGTCTGCTCCTCGGCGGCCGTGGCGATCTGCTGGTTCTGGTCGACGATCATGCCCACCGCGCCGAGGATATTCTCCAGGGCTTGCTGCACCTTGCCCGACTCGCTCACGGTGCCATCGGCCATCTGATGGCTGACGCTCATGGTCTTGACCGCCGCGCCCACGCCGCCGTGCAGCTTGGCGATCATCTGCTCGATCTGCTCGGTGGATTGCTGGGTGCGCTTGGCCAGGTTGCGCACCTCGTCGGCCACCACGGCGAACCCGCGACCCTGGTCGCCGGCGCGGGCCGCCTCGATCGCGGCGTTCAGCGCCAGCAGGTTGGTCTGCTCGGCGATGGCCTTGATCACATCCAGCACCTGACTGATCGACGCGCTGTCGCTGGCCAGCTGGTTGATCACCGCCATGGACTGGTCGATCTCGCCGGCCAGGCGCTGGATGCTGCCGACCTGGGACGCCACCAGGGCGCGACCGTTGACCGTTTCCTGGTTCACGCTCTGGGCGCTGCCCACCGCGGCGGCGGCACTGCGGGCCACCTCCGCGGCGGTGGCGGACATCTGGTTCATGGCCGTGGCGACCTGGTCGATCTGCCCAAGCTGACCGGCCACCGCCTGGTTGCTTTCCCCGGAAATCAGCTCCACCCGCTCGGCCTGGCGCTCGACCTCGACCACGGTCTGGCCGACCCGTTCGATCAGGTGGTGGATCTTGACCACGGTGGCGTTGAACACCTGGCCCAGCTCGCCCAGCTCGTCACGGCTCTGGGGGGTGAAGCTGACGGTCATGTCGCCGGCCGCCACCTTGTCCATCACCTGACCGAGACTGTGCAGGGTGCTCAGGGTCGAGACATAGAAGGCGCCGTAGAGGTAGAGAATCAGCAGGAATACCAGCACCAGGGCCACCACCAGCAGCAGCATCTGCGAACGCTTCTGCTCAAGACGCACCTGCAACTGCTGGTCGAGCAGGCCCAGGGCCGCATCGTTGAGCTGGTAGCTCTTGTCCATCAGTGCGCTGACCTGATCGAAAAACTCTGGCCAGGGCTGTTCCAGGGTGTCGGCCACGACGATGCTGTCTTCGAACAGGCCGACGCTGCTCTTGAGGGTCTCGCGGCTGGCGCTGGCCAGGTCGTCCAGGGCGCGGCGCGCGGCCGGACTGTCACCCAGGGTGGCGTCCAGGTCCTGGCCGTATTCGCCATGGAGCTTGTCCAACTCCAGCAGCAGTTCGTCGAACTTGGCGCTGGTCGCCGAATCGAGAAAGCCCTGGCCGAGGGAATAGGCGCCCATGGCCCGGCCTTTGCTGAGGGTCGCGGTGACCCGCGGGGTGACCGTAGTGATCAGCTCGGTCAGTTGGCGCACATCGCGCTCGGCATCCTGGCTGAGCCCGGCCTGACCGGCCACCAGCTTGATAAAGACCTGGGCGTCGCCCAGCAGTTTCTGCGCCATGGCGCTCTTGCTCGGCAGCGAGCCCTCCGCCTGGATGGCCTGCAGCGCGGCGAGCATCTCGACGCGCTTGGCGTTGAATTCCTCGAGCTGCGCAGCGTCGTCGCTGGTCGGAGCCAGGGCTTGCAAGCTGTCGTTCAGCTCGCCCTGCAAGCGGTTCAAGCGCGTGTCCAGTTCGCCGGACTGACTGGACTGACCGGACTGACCGATAATGGCATTGATCGCCACTAGGTCGTTGAGGCTCTCCAGATCGCGGCGCAGCTTCAGGCTGCTGCCCAGCAGCTCCAGGCTGGCCAGCTCGGTACGGGTGCCGACGAACTGCTGGTAGGAGTCGCGCACCAGAAAGGAGTTGGTCACCAGCATGGGCAGGAAGAACAGCACGCTGATCAGGCTGAACTTCATGGCGAAACTGAGGCGATTCATCAGGGCGATGGCCGGATACAACAGGCTCTTCACGGGGCGTCTCCAGAATTATTATTGTGGCACTCACACCGGGGCCGGTGGCCGGCCCGTCCTACCCGGTAGTCGTGCGTCTCGCAGATCGGCCGAGACGGACCGAACCGCATAACCGAGGCGTAACGCAAGTGAGTATGGCGCTTGTATACCCGGTATCGACTCTGCGTTCTGTAACTTAAGGTTAATGAGTGGCAATCGGGCGAACGGTTATTGCTGGCCAGAACCAGACACCCTCCTGGTATAGAGCATTGTCACGAAATACCTGACCGGCCGCTGGCAGCCGCGGAGCAGAGCTGCATGTCCACCCAGAGCGCCAGTAGCCGCAGCCGGTGATGCGGGGAACGACGGCCTGCAAGCAGGATGAGCACGCCCCCGCGGGGATGATGAACCCGCGATCCGGCCTCAGCGCAAAGCGGGCGCGCAGGTCCCTCGGAAGTAAGTCTTAGACGCCGGGCCATGGGGCAACATGCTTTTAGGGCCTGTTGACACTACCCGCACGGCCGCGCCGGAACCGGTACCGGTACCGGTACCGGTTTTGAAACCAAACCCGGCATCGGACGCACCGTTGGGTGCTTCAGAACGAGCAACAAGTAATTTCTTATCGCATCAAAACAGATCCAGCCCTGCGGGTTGCGCGAATAAAGGCCCCATTCAGCGTTGCGAAACTTGGCAAGGGAATGACCATTGCCCGCGTTTCGCGCCTGGCCTGGGACCCTTCTTCACGGCAACGCGACTCGCGATGCTAGTGTCAACAGGCCCTAGAGCAACAGCGTCCACAGGGCAAACCCTGCGTACCAGAGCATGGCGGCGCGCACCAGCAGCTGCCAGAGCTCGTCCAGACTGGCCACCCCGGCCTCGCCCAGGAGAGGCGGCGACAGCTCACCGGCGGCGCGCCCGGCGGTGACGACCACTTGGGCCGCGGAGATATCCCAATTCAATAGGTCCTGCAAAAGCGCCCGGCTGACCGCGACGAAATTGCCGACCAGGGCAAAACTGGCCGTGAGTACCCGTACCGGCAGCCAGTCGAACCCATGGCGTAGCTGCTGCGCGCGCTCGCGCAGCGCCGGCTGTTCGGCGTGTTCGCCGGCCAGGGCGAGCAGACGGTAGGCCAGCGCGGCCAGGGGGCCGAGCAGGGCATACCAGAAGATCACCGCGAAGAAACTCTGGTAGGCCTGCCACAGCAGGTGGTCTTGTACCCGCAGCAGCAAGGCCTCGCCCTCCTCGGCCGCCAGGCCCAGGTCGCGCTCGGCGACGTGATAGGCCGCCTGGCTGTCACCTCGGCGCCAGGCATCGCGGAAGGGCCCCAGGGCGCTCTGCACATCGCCACGTCCCAGGCTGTAGACCAGCACCAGCACATGCACCGGTAGCGCCAGCCAGCCATAGGCCAGGGGTTGCAGCACCGCCAGCAACAGACCCAACAGCAGCACCGGCAGCAGCACCAGCAACGCCAGGCCGAGCCAGGGCGAAGCCGCCAGGCCCGCGTCGCCCTGAACCTTCGCCAGCCCTCGCAACCAGAGGCCGTCCTGCTGGATACGCCAGCGCCAGGCGGAAAATTTTTCCACCCAGAGCATCAGCAATAACACCAGAAAACTCATAACCGCTCCTATGACTGCTGTGAGGGAGTCAAGCCCGCGCGCAGGCGGGCCCAGTCGAACGCCGGACCGGGATCGGTCTTGCGCCCCGGGGCAATATCGCTGTGACCGCAGATGCGCGCCGGGGTAATCGCCGGGTACGACGCCAGCAGCTGACGCACCAGCGCGATCAATGCCCCGTACTGCGCCGCCTCGAAAGGCTGCTCATCGGTACCCTCCAGCTCGATGCCCAGGGAAAAATCGTTGCACTGCGCACGCCCCGCAAAGTCCGAGACCCCGGCGTGCCAGGCGCGGTCGCGACAGGAAACGAACTGGGTAATAGCCCCGTCTCGCTCGATCAGGAAATGCGCGGACACCTGCAGGCTGGCGATGGTCGCGAAATACGGATGCGCGTCGGCGCGCAGGCGATTCTGGAACAGGGCCTGGACCTGGCCAGTGCCGAACTCGCCTGGAGGCAGACTGATATTGTGGATCACCAGCAGCGAGATTTCCCCGTCTGGGCGCGCATTGAAATTTGGCGAGGGGCAGTGGCGAATGCCTTGGCACCAGCCACTGTCGGGGTCCAACTGCATGGCAAGGCTCCTGACCTGATGACGCCACCGGCCAACGGGGCCGTCTGGGCTGCAAGCCTAAAGCAGGCCGCGTCGCAGACCAAGAGCGGGATAAGCATTACCTCTGGGGCCTTGGCGCGGCGCGCAAACAAAACGCCCGGCGCGGGGCCGGGCGTCCAGTGCAGTCACCGCGAATCAGGCGCCCTTGAGGCGACGCAGGTTGCCGATCACCGACTCCAGGGCACGGTCGAACAGCAGCGCATCGTCGAGCAGGCGAATGGCGCCTTTGCGAAACTCCACCGCCAGGCCCATGCGGGTCTTTTCCAGCACCTTCATGCCGGTGCGGTTGACGAAGATGTACTTGCCGGTGGGCTTGATAATGGCCGCCAGCTTGCAACGCAGCTTGTGCTCCGTGTCCTCCTGGAACTCCACCCAGCTGCCGACCCGCAGGTTGTCCACCGCCAGCACGGTCTCGTCATCGTCCGGCAGGCTGACTTCCACCTCCTGCACCGGGCTCTGGCCCGGTACCCGCAGGACGATTTCCTCAATCACCTCGACCATTACCGGAGCGGCTTCCTCGGCAGGCAACAGGGCCTGGACATCGGAATTCAGATCGAGCAAGGGTGCGATATCCGCCCGCTCATCATCCGCGAGCAACTCGGTACCAGGCTCGGGCTCTTCCGGCATGGGCCGCTTGAAGCGTTGAAAGGCCTGGACATGCAGGATTTCCAGCTGACCGAAGAAATCACTGGTGGAGAACGGATCGAAGGCCGCGCTGGTCATGCCCTCGCGCAAGGCCTTGAGCAGCCCGGGCACCAGTTCCAGCAGATTCAGGCGCGCCTCGGGGTCCTCGTGGGGCTCGACGCTCCAGATGAGGTCATCCATGGTGGACAGGGCGGCGGCCCATTCCGGCGACTCGCTGCCGTGCTTGAGGCAGGTGAGCATCAGCACCTTGCTCCAGGCTTCCTGTAGCAGGCGCACCACCAGCTCTGGCAGGGTCTTGCCCAGCAGGCGTTCATTCAGCGCCTGTTCCACTTCACGGCGGGCCAGTTCGGCCTTGGCGCTGCCCTCTTCGGCATCGCGGGTGCGCTGCTCCAGCAGCTCGCTGCGCCGACGCTCATCGCCGGTAAAGGCCAGGAACTCGGCCAGCAACTCGGAAAAGATCGCCGGATCGTCGACGAAGTCGTGGAGCAGGCGCTGCACCACGTGTTCGATCTTCTGGTACAGGGTATCGCGCTGGGTATGGTCCTGCTCGCCCCAGCCCAGGGCCGCGGCGGCGATTTCATTGAGCAGGCGACGCGCTGGATGGCTGCCACGGCTGAAGAAGGTCTTGTCCAGGACCGCCACTTTCAGCATGGGGATCTGCAGACGGCCGATCAGCGCCTTGAGTGAGTCGGGCAGGGTCCGGTCGTCGAGAATGAACTCGAACAGCATGGACACCAGGTTGATCACGTCCTCGTCCACTTCACCCACTACCCGGGCCTTGCCACTCTTGGCGCTGGCACGGGTCAGCAGATTTTCCAGCTGGTGGCGCAGGTCGAAATCGTCGCTGGCGCCGTCCTGCACGGGCAGGCGCTGTTGCATGTGCGAGAGCAGGCGCATCAGGTCATTGCTGGAAATCGGCATGGCATCGCCAGCCATGGCGCGCTGGGAGAAGCCGCTGCCGCGCACCTGGAACAACAGCTCCTGGAGCGCACCGAAGACCTGCTGGACGTTTTCTTCGCTGTAGTCGCCCTCGGCCATGGCCGCGCCAGCACCAGCATTCGCGCGCGCGCCCGCCGCAGCCGGCGCGGCGCGGTTCGGCGTGCGGCGCAGCGGCGCCGACTTCAATTCCGGCAATACGCCGGAGGCGACCAGCTGCTGGTTGGCCTCGGCGTACAGCTGATCGAGGTCGCTGAGGATGTATTTTTCGAACAGCTTGAGAATGATCAGCTTGACCCTGATCTCCACGCCCAGGCTGCTGCAGGCCGCGAGAAAAAATTCGCACAGGGTGGTCGGCCCCAGGGGGTTGCTCTTGTCGTCGAGTTTCTTGCTGATCAGGGTATTGAAACGGGTGGTCAGGTGGCCCAGGGCCGTGCCATCGCGGTTCATCACCTTGGCGACCATGGCGTCGATGGCGACCGACTCTTCCAGCGCGTCGTTCTGCATCAACGCCAGCGTCTCGAAATTCACCGCATCCAGGGGCGGCGGCTTGCCGATCTCGTACTGCGTCAGGGCGGCGAACGCCTCGAAGACCTTGTGCAACAGGCCGCGCTCGATACTCTTGCGCTTGAGGCGCAGGTCGCGCATGGCCTCAAAGAACGAGTTCTGCTCGACGTTGCTGGTGGCACGGTCGGCCATCTCGAACAGGGTATCGTCGGCATTGTCGAACAGGGCCTGCAGCGACTGTTTGAGCTGCAAAGCAGCCTTGTCACGGACTTGGGTCAGCGCCACGGGCAGTCTTCCTAGCGGCGAAGTGGGCGAGTGATGAGGGCCAGCCGGATTGAGCTGCACCACATTCGCATCGGTCTTCATTACAAACCTCCCACAGACTGTAGAGCAAGTCTGCACCTCAAACCGACATTGTCCGTAACGTCAAAAGCGTGGCGTCAAATTGACTGTGATGCTGCATTATGGGACGAGCCTAACGGAATCGGCTCGGCATTTCTGCTACAGATATGACGTGCGTCACAGATGCACCTGATCCACTTACCAACGGCCGCTCCTGCACGACCAATGCCCGCTCGGAATGTCGAATCTAGCCCCGATAAACCTTCGCCAGCACTACAACCTGTCACGCCAGCCCCTATAATCGCCCGATTTACGCTGCGGAGCCAAGCATGCCGAACCTGATTCTCGCCGATCTTACCGCAGACATCGAAACCGCCGTGCGCCGCGCCTTGGCCGAAGACCTGGGCAGTGGCGACCTGACCGCGCAATTGATCCCTGCCGAGCGCCTGGCCCACGCCCGGATCATCACCCGCGAAGCCGCGGTGATTTGCGGCACGGCCTGGGTCGATACGGTCTTTCGCCAGCTCGACCCGCGCGTGGCCGTGCACTGGCAGGTGGCCGATGGCGAGCGGGTCGCGCCCGACCAGACCCTCTTCACCCTTCAGGGCCCGGCCCGTGCCCTGTTGAGCGGCGAGCGCACGGCGCTGAATTTCCTGCAGACGCTGTCCGGCGTCGCCAGCCGCTGCCGCCACTATGCCGACCTGGTCGAGGGCACCGCGGTGCAGCTGCTCGACACCCGCAAGACCCTGCCGGGGCTGCGCCTGGCGCAGAAATACGCCGTCACCTGCGGCGGCTGCCACAACCACCGTATCGGCCTGTACGACGCCTTCCTGATTAAAGAGAACCATATCGCCGCCTGTGGCAGCATCGCCGCCGCGGTCGCCGCCGCCCACGCCATCGCCCCCGGCAAGCCGGTGGAAGTGGAGGTGGAAAACCTGGAAGAACTGCAAGAAGCCCTGGCCGCCGGTGCCGACATCGTCATGCTCGACGAGCTGTCCCTGGCCGATATGCGCCAGGCCGTGGCCCTGAATCAAGGCCGCGCCAAGCTGGAAGCCTCGGGCGGCATCAACGAAAGCACCCTGCGCGCCGTGGCCGAAACCGGCGTGGACTATATCTCCATCGGCGTCCTGACCAAGGACGTCAGGGCAGTGGATTTGTCGATGCGGCTGAGTCTGTAAAAGCGACCCGCCTTTATTGACAACCCAGGGGCCGATATCTCGCCGGCACCGTGGTCGTGCAAGTCCAGGTCCCGTCCGCGCTGCGCTGCCAGACCAGGCTATCGGCCCCAGGCCCGGTGAGCAGCATGACCGCACCGCTGCCGAAGGTGGCGGTGATGGCGGCGGTCGGCGTCAAGGGATCGGCAACCTGAGCATAACCATTGACGTCCGCTATGGCCGGCGCACCCAGGGTACCGACCGCCGCTCCGCTCATTAAGGTCGAGGCAGTTGCGTCCAGGCTGCAGGCGGTGGAGGGCAGCACGTTGCCCACCAGCACATTGCTGTGCACCCCCACTATTGAACCTTTCGATAGGCAGCTTTCGACCGCGGTTTTCAAACTGCCCGCCTCGCTCATTACCCTGGTCACCTGTGAGGTGGCTATATAATTTTGATAAGCCGGCAGGGCAATGGCCGCGAGAATGCCGATAATCGCCACCACTATCATCAGCTCGATCAAGGTAAAACCCGTGTTTGGCTTGTTCATCATTAAAACCTCACCCCAGCGACCGTTAAATTATTGCAAGCATCAAGCCAAAACCTATTACCCATACACCCACCAAGGCATACAGATTTACAGTCCGAAGATGAAAGCATCGGCAATCAGGTTTTGCACAAAAGCACATTTAATACTCGGTACCTACACCCATAAAAAAGCCCCGCATAAAGCGGGGCTCTTATTGACCGTTACATGAAGCCTGTGTAGTTCTAGACTAACGGTGGCGCCATCCGCGACCCCACCCTGAAACCACTCACACCATGCCTCTGGTCAGGCAACCATTACTGGTCGCAACCTTTGGGCTTGTACTTGTCGTCAACACCGGTGGTGCAAGACCAGGTGCCTTGAGCGTCACGAGTCCAAACCAGGGTAGGATCCGCAGCATCGGTCAAGGACGCTGCTGCGCCGCTGCCGAAGGTAGCGGTGATGGTGGTTGCAGCTGCATCGTAAACTACTGCTGGGTAGCCGTTCACACCATCGATTGCTGGGGTGAAGGGGCTATCACCGTCGCCGTCCATCAGGGTGGAAGCGGTACCATCCAACAGGCAAGTGCCTGCTGCAACAGCAGCACCGACTTCGGCGTTGGTTTGCATGGCAGCGATATCGCCACGCAGGATGCACTGCTCGACCGCGGTCTTCAGGTTACCGGCTTCACCCATTACCCGCGCCACCTGGCTGCGGGCGATGTAGTTCTGGTACTGCGGCAGCGCGATGGCGGCCAGGATACCGATGATCGCAACCACGATCATCAATTCGATCAGGGTAAAACCCTTTTGCATTTGAGCTTTCATTCAGGTGTCTCCTCGACGTTGGAAGGTCATTCGACCTGCCTGTAACAAAGCAGGTAGCGTGCCAACTCGAGCAAGCCTGCTCACAACTGGTCATTCCCAATAGAAAGCCCGCCTGATCTGAGCGCCAGCCCGGCCCTGGCGAACTCATCCAGCATTTCCCTCTGGAACTGAAATACCTCCAGTGCAATCGAGCCACACTGCTCGCCGGCAGAAAACACCATTAACTGACATTTTTTGGCATATGCGGACCGCGCGTTTGGCAGCAACCGACGACTGCGCTATAAGGCAAGGATGAATCTTGTGAGCGCACCCCATGAATGACACCGTGAACCTCTCGGGCCTGGCCAAGCAACTGGTACTGGCCGAGCTGCTGGATGAGAAGACCGCGCAACAGGCCCATGGGCAGGCGCAACGCAATAAGATCTCTTTAGTGACCTATCTGGTTCAGAACAAGCTGGTAAAGAGTCGCCAGTTGGCCGAGGTGGCGGCCGAGCAGTTCGGCGTGGCTTATATGGACCTGGGCAGCCTGGATAAAGACAGCCTTCCCAAGGACCTGGTGGCCGAAAAGCTGGTGCGCCAGCACCGCGTGCTTCCTCTCTGGCGACGCGGCAACAAGCTCTTTGTCGGCATCTCCGACCCGACCAACCACCAGGCCATCACCGATGTGCAGTTCAGCACCGGTCTGAATACCGAAGCGGTGCTGGTGGAGGATGACAAGCTCGGCGAGGCCATCGACAAGTTCTTCGATACCGGCACCGGCGGGCTCGAGGACATGGGCGACCTGGACCTGGATATCGAAGCCTCGAGCGACGACGGCCAGGGCGCGGAAGCGACCCAGGAGGCCGACGACGCCCCAGTGGTTCGCTTCGTCAACAAGATGCTGCTGGATGCTATCAAGGGCGGGGCTTCCGACCTGCACTTCGAACCCTATGAAAAAGCCTACCGGGTGCGCTTTCGCACCGACGGCATCCTGCATGAGATCGCACGCCCGCCGATCCAGCTGGCGCCGCGCATTTCGGCGCGCCTCAAGGTCATGGCCAGCCTGGACATCTCCGAACGGCGCAAGCCCCAGGATGGCCGGATCAAGATGCGCATCTCGAAAACCAAGTCCATCGATTTCCGGGTCAGCAGCTGCCCCACCTTGTGGGGCGAGAAGATCGTGATGCGGATTCTCGACTCCTCCAGCGCCCAGATGGGCATCGATGCACTGGGTTACGAAGAGTCGCAGAAAGAGCTCTACCTCGCCGCCCTCAAGCAGCCCCAAGGCATGATCCTGGTCACCGGCCCCACCGGCTCGGGCAAGACCGTCTCCCTGTATACCGGCCTGAATATCCTCAATACCGTGGACGTGAATATCTCCACCGCCGAAGACCCGGTGGAGATCAACCTGGAAGGCATCAACCAGGTCAACGTCAACCCCAAGCAGGGCATGGACTTTACCGCGGCACTGCGCTCCTTCCTGCGCCAGGACCCGGACATCATCATGGTCGGCGAGATCCGCGACATCGACACCGCCTCGATCGCCATCAAGGCGGCCCAGACCGGGCATATGGTGATGTCGACCCTGCACACCAACAGCGCCGCCGAGACACTGACCCGCTTGCGCACTATGGGCGTGCCGTCCTTTAACATCGCCACCTCGATCAACCTGATCATCGCCCAGCGTCTGGCGCGCAAGCTGTGCAGCAGCTGCAAGAAGGAAGTGGCGGTACCCCGCGAGACGCTGATCGAAGAAGGTTTTCCCGCCGACAAGATTGGCAGCTTCAAGATCTACGGCCCGGTGGGCTGCGATAATTGCAATGGCGGCTACAAGGGCAGACTCGGAATATATGAAGTGGTTAAAAACACGCCGGCCCTTCAACGGATTATCATGGAGGAAGGCAACTCCATCGATATCTCCGCGCAAATGCGCAAAGACGGCTTCAATGACCTGCGTACCTCGGCGCTGCTGAAGGCCATGCAAGGCGTGACCAGCCTCGAAGAAGTCAACCGCGTGACGAAGGACTAATCATGGCCGTGAAAGCATTGAAAACCAGCACCTTCAGCTGGGAAGGGACCGACCGCAAAGGCTCCAAGATCAAGGGGGAATCGAGCGGCCAGAGCCCTGCGCTGGTCAAGGCGCAACTGCGCAAGCAAGGCATCAACCCGCTCAAGGTACGCAAGAAGTCGGTTTCGTTGCTTGGCGGCGCAGGCAAAAAAATCAAGCCCATGGACATCGCCCTGTTCGCCCGGCAGATGGCGACCATGATGAAGGCCGGCGTGCCGTTGCTGCAGTCCTTCGACATCATCGGCGAGGGCCTCGAAAACCAGAACATGCGCAAGCTGGTGGACGACATCAAGCAACATGTGGCGGCGGGTAACAGTTTTGCGGCGGCGCTGCGCACGCGGCCCATGTACTTCGATGACCTGTTCTGCAACCTGGTGGATGCCGGCGAGCAAGCCGGCGCCTTGGAAAACCTGCTGGACCGGGTCGCCACCTACAAGGAAAAGACCGAGGCACTGAAGTCTAAAATCAAGAAAGCCATGAACTACCCCATCGCGGTGGTGGTGATCGCAGTTATTGTGACCGCCATTTTGCTGATCAAGGTAGTACCGCAATTCAAGACCGTTTTTGCCGGGTTCGGTGCCGAACTGCCCAGCTTCACCCTCTTCGTGATCGATATCTCCGAAGGGCTGCAAGAGTGGTGGTGGCTGTTCGTCATCTGCATTGTCGGCAGTATTTTCGTGCTAGGCCAAACCAAGAAACGCTCGGAGAAATTCCGCAATTGGCTGGACCGTGTTGCCCTTAAAGCACCGGTTATCGGGGACATCATCTATAAATCTTCGGTTGCGCGTTACGCACGCACCCTGTCCACCACCTTTGCGGCGGGTGTTCCGCTGGTCGAGGCCCTGGATTCGGTTGCAGGCGCTACTGGCAATATCGTGTTTAAAAATGCCGTACTTAAAATCAAGCAAGACGTCACTTCCGGCATGCAGTTGAACTTCTCCATGCGTGCTACGGGCGCTTTCCCCTCCATGGCCATTCAGATGACGGCCATCGGGGAAGAGTCTGGCGCACTCGACATGATGCTCGACAAGGTTGCCAGTTACTACGAAGCTGAAGTCGATAACGCGGTGGATGGTCTGACAGCCCTGATGGAGCCCATGATCATGTCCGTACTGGGCGTATTGATCGGCGGCCTGATCATCGCCATGTACCTGCCGATCTTCCAACTGGGGAACGTGGTCTAACTCATGCCCTTGCTCGACTTTCTGGCCAGCCATGTGCTGGCCTTTGTTTTATGCGCGCTGCTGCTTGGGCTGCTGATCGGCAGCTTCCTGAATGTAGTGGTCTATCGCTTGCCGAAGATGCTGCAGCGGGACTGGCAGGACCAGGCGCGGGAGATACTGGAATTGCCGGCCGCAGCAGAAGGCGAGACCTTTAACCTGCTGCTGCCCAATTCGCGCTGCCCGCACTGCAGCCACGAGATTCGTCCCTGGGAAAACCTGCCGGTCATCAGCTACCTGGCGCTGCGCGGCAAATGCTCCAGCTGCAAGGCACCGATCAGTAAGCGCTACCCCCTGGTGGAATTGGCCTGCGGCCTGCTGTCGGCCTATGTGGCGTGGCACTTCGGTTTTACCTGGCAGGCCGGCGCCATGCTGGTACTGACCTGGGGCCTGCTGGCCATGAGCTTGATCGATGCCGATCATCAGCTGCTGCCCGACGCCCTGGTGCTGCCCCTGCTCTGGCTGGGATTGATAGTCAACGGCTTCGGGCTGTTCACCAGCCTGGAAACGGCGCTCTGGGGGGCGATCTTCGGCTACCTCAGCCTGTGGTCGGTCTACTGGCTGTTCAAGCTGATTACCGGCAAGGAAGGCATGGGTTTTGGCGATTTCAAGCTACTGGCCATGCTCGGTGCTTGGGGCGGTTGGCAGATTCTGCCGCTGACCATTCTATTGTCGTCCCTGGTCGGCGCGGTGCTCGGGCTGCTGATGCTGCGCCTGCGCAATGCGGAGACCAGCACGCCGATCCCCTTCGGCCCTTATCTGGCCATTGCCGGCTGGATCGCCCTGCTCTGGGGTGACACTATTACGGCCAATTACCTGCAAATCGCCGGCTTTAAATAAAATGGTCAGCCCCTGGATCCTGGGTCTGACGGGCGGCATCGGTAGCGGCAAGAGTGCGGCCGCCCAGCACTTCAGCGATCTGGGCGTGCATACGGTAGATGCCGACCACGCGGCGCGCTGGGTGGTCGAGCCCGGCCAGCCGGCACTGCTGCGGATCGCCGAGCATTTCGGCCCTGAACTGTTATTGCCCGATGGCCGACTGGACCGCGCAGCCCTGCGCGTACGAATCTTCCAGGACCCGGCGCAGCGCCGCTGGCTGGAAGCCTTGCTGCACCCCCTGATCAATCAGGCCCTGCTGGAGAACCTGAGCCGCGCCGAGTCGCCCTATGCGGTTCTGGTCTCGCCCTTGCTGATCGAGTCCGGCCAGCGGCACCTGACACAGCGCCTGCTGGTGGTGGATACACCGGAGCAGGTACAGGTGCAGCGCACCCTGCAACGCGACCAGGTCACCGAAGAGCAGGTGCAGGCCATTCTCAAGACCCAGGCCAGCCGCGAGGAGCGCCTGCGCCATGCGGACGATGTGCTGCTCAACGACCGCGGTTTAGACTGGCTGCGCGTAGAAGTCGAACGTCTGCACCGCTTTTATCTGACCCTGCATGGAGGCCAGCCATGAGCCAACCCCTGAACGTCAACTGCCCCACCTGCAACGCCCCCGTCGAGTGGAGCGCGCAAAGCGTCCACCGCCCCTTTTGTTCCGAGCGCTGCAAACTGATCGACCTGGGCGCCTGGGCCGCGGAGGAACACGCCATTCCCGGCGACTCGGTGGAAGACGAGCTGTTTTCCAGCGACCTGCCACCGCGGGCGCATTGAGCCTGCTGTAGGGGTAGAGCCGCGTAGGTGGGGCCGCCTAGGTCGAGCCGCGCAGGCTTAGCGCAGCGCTACCCACCACGACCCTCCCCCGGGTATCGCTACGCTCAACCCAGGCTACGCGTTGCGTTTATTCGGGCTACAAACCAAGCCCACCCGGTGGCTCGTCGTCTTTCCACGGTGCCTGCAGGTAGCGGCTGCGGTTGAAAGTTTCCAGCCAATCGGGATAGAACACCACCAGCGCACTGACCACTGTGCCGTTGATAAAGGCCTCGGGAAAGGTGATCAGCCAGACGAAGCCGGCGAAATCGAACAACCAGGGCGGCATGGGCCACAGCCCATCCAACCACAGCAAGGCGACCCCCGCCAGGATGCAGAACAACGCCGCCAAGGCCGCAGGAAAAAACCCAGAGAAGAAGATATAGACGAACAAATTGCGCGGCTGCGCGCGCTCGACCCGCGCCGCGCAGACCTCGGTGATCAGCACCGGGATCGCCACCAGCAGTAGCCCGTTCACCCCGAGTGCCGCCAGGTCCTGGCGGCCAATCACCACCAGCCCGAGCTGTGCAGCCAAGCCGGCCACCACCGCCAAGGGCCAATCGAGCAACAGGGTCACGGCCGTCAAACCGATAAAATGCAGCGACAGACCCGAATCGAAATCACGCCGCACCAGCCACAGCACGAACAGCGCCAGTACCGTGCCGCCCAGTAGGTGCTGGCGCCGGATATCGCTGAGCAGCTCCAGCCAGGGCGCCCGCCAGGCTGCCCAGAGCACGACCGGCAGATAGAGCAGCCAGCCGATCGACTGACTGGCGGGAGAGAGCAGTTGAGCGGCAATCACGACGAGGCTCCTTGAGGTATCGGGGCAGCATTGGATAGAGGTGGCCGCGCTAAAGCCGTCGGTAAGGCGAGCACTTTTGCCATCCCTCGTTCTGGGCCTGAGTCATAGGCGCCTTCACCGGATGTTGCCGAAGCCCCTCCAGCACAGCTGGAGATACCGAACCGAGCCCGGCGTTCAGCACCTCGGGACAGGCACAGGCGACAGGGATACCACAAGTACCAAGGCACGGGCTAAGCTTCGCCGATGGACGACTCCGACTACCTGCGCCTGCTGACCCATCAGGCCGAGCAGGCCAATGCCTTTCTCTCCAATGCGCGCAAATGGGAACGTGAGCGCTGGGTCTGCCAGCGCCTGCTGCAAGCGCTGAATGTACCCCACCGCCTCGACGAGTTCAGCCCGGCCGCCCAGGAGCCGCCGGATGTGCTGTTTCGCGAGGCCAATTTCGAGGTATTCCTGGTGTTGGACGAAGGCCGACGATTGAACGATGACTGGCGTGCCGAGCTGCAGCGCCGCCGCAACGCCTTTTCGCTGAGCCAGCTGGTGCGCCGCGAAATCCGCCCCAAACGCATTGCCACCGCCGAACTGCAGGCGCGCCTGGCGCCCACCCTGCGCAAAAAGGCGCATAACTACATGGAGCGCGGCCTGGACCTGCGCGAGCTGGACCTGCTGGCCTACGTCAACCTCAAGCGCGCGGTACCTGACTTCAACAGCCCTTTCCCGCCGCCCATTGAATACCTGCGCCAGGGCTGGCGCTCGCTGTCCCTGGTCGGCCCGACCTACGCCCGCGTCCTGTTCGCCCACCCGCAGGCGCCGGATTTTTTACGGCAGAACCTGGGGCGTAGCGTGCTGTTCGACCTTGGTGTCGGCCTGTGAGCCCCCTGCAAGCGCTGCTCGCGGCGGTGCCGCAACAGGGGCAGGTGCGCTGGATTGGGGTACGTCCCGCCGCACGCGGCGCGATGTTGGAACTGCAGGCCGTGGAGGCGCGCCGCGAGGCCGGCCTGACCGGCGACCACAGCCGGCCCGGCCCGCGCAATGCCCGGCAGGTGACCTTGATCCAATGGGAGCACTTGGCGGTGATCGCCGCCCTGCTCGGCCGTCCGCCCGAACACCCGCTATTGCCTCAGGAACTGCGGCGCAATATCGCCATCAGCGGGATCAACCTGTTCAGCCTCAAGGGCCGACGCTTTCGCCTCGGTCAGGCGATTCTGGAAACCACCGGCTGGTGCCAACCCTGTGCGCGCTTGGAAGAGCGCCTGGGTCCCGGCACCTTCCAGGCCACCCGCGGACACGGGGGGATTACCGCCCGTGTGCTGCAAGGCGGCATCATCCGCCTGGAAGACCCCCTGTGCGTCGAGCCGCTCTGAGGGGACACGCTCGCACAAAACACCAAGCACGCCTAGAATGGCTCATCCGTTACGCGAGGCTTTTATGTCCAGTCGCCTGAGCCCTGAAGACCAAGCCAAGGTCGACCAGTACCTGAATGCCCCTCAGCATCAAGTCGAGCGCCAACCCTTTCACGCCGGGCGCCTGATGCTGATCATCGTGGTCATTGTCATCGGCCTCGGCCTGTTGAGCCGCCTCCTGAGCCGTCTGGTGCTATGAGCCGCTTCGCGCTCGCGCCCACGGCCTCGCCGCAGATTTCTATAAGCCTTGTGAGTATCCACCATGACCCATCGAATCCTGATCGTCGGCGGCGGCGCCGGCGGCTTGGAGCTGGCCACCCGCCTGGGTAAAACCCTGGGCAAGCGCGGACAGGCCGAGATCGTATTGATCGACGCCAACCTGACCCATATCTGGAAGCCTCTCCTGCACGAGGTGGCGGCCGGCTCGCTGAATTCCTCGGTGGACGAGTTGAACTACCTGGCTCAGGCCAAGTGGAATCATTTCGAATTCCAGCTGGGACGCATGACCGGCCTCGACCGAGAGCGCAAGCAGATCCGCCTGGAGGCGACCCACGACGAGCAGGGCGAGGTTCTGCTGCCGGAGCGCTCCCTGGCCTATGACAGCTTGGTTATCGCCGTCGGCAGCACCACCAACGATTTCGGTACGCCCGGTGCGGCCGAGCACTGTCTGTTTCTGGACACCCGCGAGCAAGCCGAACGCTTTCATGGCCGCCTGCTCGGTCACTATCTGCGCGCCCATGCGGGCGTCAGCGGGGATAGCGACCGGATCAGCGTGGCGATAGTCGGTGCCGGCGCCACGGGCGTGGAGCTGGCCGCCGAATTGCACCATGCGGCTCGCGAGCTGGCCGCGTACGGCCTGGACAGTATTCGACCGGAAAACATGCGCATCACCCTGGTCGAGGCGAGCCCGCGAGTGTTGCCCGCACTGCCCGAGCACATCGGCGGCCCCGTCCATGCCACGCTGGAGAAGCTGGGCGTCACCGTGCTGACCAACGCCTCGGTCAGCGAAGTGACCGCGGACAGCCTTGTGACCGCCCAGGGCCAGGTGATCGCGGCCAGCATCAAGGTCTGGGCGGCAGGCATCCGCGCACCGGCCTTTCTGCGGGAACTGGGCGGACTGGAGAGCAACCGGATCAATCAGCTGGTGGTGACGCCCACCTTGCAGACCACCCGCGACGAGGCGATTTTCGCCTTCGGCGATTGCGCCGCCTGCCCGCAACCCGATGGCAGCAACGTGCCGCCGCGGGCGCAAGCCGCCCACCAGCAAGCCTCGTTGCTGGTCAAATCCCTCAAACGGCGTATCGGCGGACAGCCCTTGGCGCAGTTCCGCTTCCGGGACTATGGCTCGCTGATTTCGCTGTCGAGCTTTTCCGCGGTGGGCAACCTGATGGGCAATCTAACGGGCAGCGTAATGCTCGAAGGCTGGCTGGCGCGTCTGTTCTACGTCTCGCTGTACCGCATGCACCAGGTCGCCCTGTTTGGCCTGTTCCGCACGGCGATGCTGATGCTCAGCGGTCGAATCGGCCGCGGCACCGAACCGCGGCTGAAACTGCACTGACTCGGCTTTCTTCGCCTGGATGCCATCCAGGCGGGATGTGCTTGCACCGTCGTTCCCCGTCATTCCTGCGAAGGCGGGAACCCCGGCATCACGAATGAGTTATTAGCTGGTCGACAGGCGCTGGCCCGCGCAGGAACAAGACGGTCCCTATGAGATCGCGGGCCTTTGCAGGTAAACACAGGCTCTATCAGCTTCAAAGTCACTGAAAAAAAGGCAAAAAAAAGCGCCCCGCGGGGCGCTTTTTACCGGCTTTCGATGAAACGGCCATCGAGGCCTTAAGATTCAACTCCGAAACAGCCAGAGCAGAAAATGGTGGGTCGTGTGGGATTCGAACCTACGACCAATTGGTTAAAAGCCAACTGCTCTACCAACTGAGCTAACGACCCAAAAATGGTCGGGGTAAGGGGATTCGAACTCCTGACATCCTGCTCCCAAAGCAGGCGCGCTACCGGACTGCGCTATACCCCGATAAGAAGTTGGCTCCACGACCTGGACTCGAACCAGGGACCCAGTGATTAACAGTCACTTGCTCTACCAACTGAGCTATCGCGGAACTATTACTTCTTTTACTGCTGTCTCAGCACCGGCTTGGGTTTAGCCAATCCCGTATCTGAGGCGCGCTATTCTACGGTTTAGAAACGCCCTGTCAAGCCCCTTAAACTGCAATCAAGACAATGCTTTGCAGTTCTGCGGCAGACTGCTATATCTTGGTCCAGCGGGTCGTCGTCGATTACCCCTGCATGCATTTGCCGCGAGGCCTAGCCAGGACCGCCCATGAGCACCCAGGACCCCCCCAAACCGTCACCCACTTTGGCAAGCCGTGGTATTCAGCCACGTTTTGGCGAGCTGGTACTCGCGTGTCGCAAACTGGTGATGAATCGCCTGGCCGAACACCTCACCGGGGTCTTCGCCCAAGTCGACGATACCTTGTTCGAGTGCGCCGACAAGGCCGAAAACAATCAGGTGCAAACGCTGTTCTTCGACAACATGCGCGAGATTCGCAGGCAGCGCCCGCAGATCGAGCGCACCTACCACCAGCGCATCGCCGGCAATTTTTCCGACTTCCTCGACGGCACGCTCAAACCTACCGCGACCGCCATGCCCCTGGAAGCCGAACAGCTGGCCCTGGTGCAGAACGACGATTACGAGGAAAGCCTGCACGTCATCAATATGGTCAGCCGGGTCAAAGCGCGCTGTGCCCAACCCCTGTTCGCCCTGGACCAGCGCCTGGCGCTGCTGAACAACGGCCAGAAGCTCGGCGAGGACAGCAATCCTTTCGGCCCCCAGGCCATTGCCCAGGCCTTTCGCCTGGCCCTGACGCCCTGCCCTTTCCCGCTCAGAATCAAGGCTATCCTTTATATGCTGTTCGATCAGCATGTAATGCAGGGCCTGGATCAGGTCTACGACGCGCTCAACCAGCGCCTGATCGAAGCCGATGTACTGCCCAATCTGAAATACACCGCCCCGCGCAACAGCAACCCATCCAGGCCCAGCGTCTCGACGAGCAGCACCAGCGCGGGCGTTAAGGCAGACAGCCCTGCGCCTCAAGCTAACGCACCGAGCGATCTCAGCGCCCCGCCACCCAACGATCCCGGCGCGCTGTTCAGCGGCCTCGCGGCCCTGCTCGGCGAGCATCGTCAGCGCAATATCGATGCCCCTTTACTGGGTGGCACCCGCAGCATCGCCAGTTTTGCGCCCCGCGGCGCCACCCAGAGCTACAGCGTCTCGGAGCTGCTCAGCGCCCTCGATCGCTTGCAGGAACAGTCGGGCCAGGACCTGTCGCAACGCCTACACAAGCCGCAACCGGTAGAGGCCCTCAAGGCCGACCTGCAACAGCAACTGGAAAACCACAGCCAGTTGCCCGGGCAACAGCGCCTGTCCAACCAGGAAGCCGACGTGATCGACCTCGTCGGCATGCTGTTCGACTTTATCCTGGACGACGACAACCTGCCGGATAGCTGCAAGACCGCCCTGTCGCACCTGCACACCCCCTATCTGAAAGTCGCGCTGCAGGACAAGGCGCTGTTCACCCAGCACCATCACCCAGCACGCCGCTTGCTCAATGCCATGGCCCAGGCCGGAGCCCGCTACGATTGCGAAGGCGACGATCGCAGCCTGCTGACCAAGATCCAGTGGGTGGTGGAACGGGTACTGCACGGCTTTAGCGGCGACTTGCAACTGTTCGATAGCCTGCTGGATGAGTTCAACGAGTTCATCACCACCCTCAAGCACCGCGTCGAACTGCGCGAACGCCGCGCCGTGGAAGCCGCCAAAGGCCGCGACAAGCTCCTCGACGCCCGCCAGCAAGCCGTCGATGTGGTCAGCCGAACCCTGGCGGGGCGGATGCTGCCAGCGATTATCCGCAACTTCCTGGAAATGACCTGGACCGATGTGCTGGTGTTCGTGCTGCTGCGTCATGGCGATCAGAGCCGCGAATGGCAGCGAGGCGGCGAGGTGGCCGAGCAGCTGGCCTGGAGCGGCACCCCCCAGGATCAGGCCGGACGTGAGCACCTGCAGGGAATGCGCGAGGCACTGCTCAAGGACCTGCGTCAGGGGCTGGAGCTGCTCGGCGGTCACCATGAGGACGGCATTCGTCGCCTGCTGCAGGACCTGGTGGCCTGCCAATACGCGGTGCAAGCCAAGCAACCGCAGATCGCCGCGCAACTGAACCCGCAGTTACCGCAAAGTCCGCTGGGCGCCATGCTCGGCGAAGACGCGGCCCTGGCCACTACGGCGCCGCAGGCCTCGGGCCTGTCGCCACGCGCGCAGTCCCTGGCCAAGGAGCTGGGCCAGCTCGACTTCGGCACCTGGTTCGAGTTCGTCGACGGCGACAAGACCCGCACCCTCAAGTTGTCCTGGTTCAGCCCGACCACTCATAACTATATGTTTGTCGACCAGAGCGGGCAAAGAGTTGCCATCAAGCCCCTGACCCTGCTGGCCAGTGAAATGGAGCAGGGCCTGGCCCGTATCGTTCGACCGGAACGCGGCACGCCCATGATGGACCGTGCCCTTCATGCCATCTATCGCGTGCTGCAGCGCTTCACCGGCCGCACAGAAGAATCCCGCTAAGGAGCGTTTATGGACGATCGTCGTCTGCACAGCCGTCAGCACACCGAGCTGCAGCTGGAAGTCTTCGACCTGCACTCTGGAAACCGACTGGGCCGCGTGGTGGACCTCTCGGCCGACGGCTTTATGCTGTTCAGCGACACGCCCCATGCCGCGGATGCGGTGATCGAGTGTCGCCTGACCAGTGCCCGGGCGGTCGAGGGCATCAGCGAGGTCAAGCTGGGCGCGGACTGTCTCTGGAGCCGTCCCGGCGCAGACGGCCAGCACAGCTGGGCAGGCTTCCATATCATCGACCTGGCGGAAGACCAGGCCGCAGCCTTGGCGGTGCTGCTCAGGCACCTCTGACTCGTCTTCAAATCCCCGAAAGCAATAAACACAAAGCCCCGCACTGCGGGGCTTTTTCCATACAGCTGCCGCCTTAGACGAAGACGATCTCCTCGCCCTCCAGCCGCCCGGTGATCAGACTGCCCGGCGTAAAGCGTCCGGCGAGAATGGCCTGGGCCAGGGGATTTTCGATCCAACGCTGTATCGCCCGCTTCAGCGGCCGAGCGCCGTATACCGGGTCGTAACCGATGCCCACCAGCTTATCCAGGGCCTCGGGGCTGAGCACCAGGCTCAGCTCGTGTTCGGCCAGGCGCTGACGCAGGCGGCCCAGCTGGATCTCGGCGATACCGGCGATCTGCTCGCGGGCCAGGGGCTCGAACACCACCACCTCGTCGATCCGGTTGATAAATTCCGGCCTGAAGTGGGCACTCACCGCATCCATCACCGCGGCGTACTGCGCCTCGCGGTCGCCCATCAGCTCCTGGATCTGCGCCGAGCCGAGGTTGGAGGTCATGACGATCACCACATTGCGAAAGTCCACGGTACGTCCATGGCTGTCGGTCAGGCGTCCGTCTTCCAGCACCTGCAGCAGCACGTTGAACACGTCGGCATGGGCCTTTTCCACCTCGTCCAGCAGCACCACCGAATAGGGCTTGCGCCGCACCGCCTCGGTCAGATAACCGCCCTCTTCATAACCCACATAGCCCGGGGGCGCACCGATCAACCGGGCCACGGAGTGCTTCTCCATGAACTCGGACATATCGATGCGGACCATGGCCTCCTCGGTGTCGAACAGGAACTCCGCCAGGGCCTTGCACAGCTCGGTCTTGCCCACGCCGGTGGGGCCGAGGAACAGAAAGGAGCCACTGGGGCGGTCGGGATCGGACAACCCGGCCCGCGAACGGCGCACCGCGCTGGACACCGCCACCACTGCCTCATGCTGGCCGATGACACGCTGGTGCAACAGGCTCTCCATCTTCAGCAGCTTGTCACGCTCGCCTTCGAGCATCTTGGCCACTGGAATGCCGGTCCACTTGGACACCACCTCGGCGATCTCCTCCTCGGTCACCTTGTTGCGCAACAGCTGGTTGTCGGTCTTGCCGTGCTGGTCGACCATTTGCAGGCTGCGCTCCAGGTCCGGGATCACCCCGTACTGCAGCTCGGCCATGCGACTGAGGTCGCCCTTGCGCCGGGCCGCCTCCAGCTCCTGCTTGGCCTGTTCGATCTGCTGCTGCAACTGCGCAGAGCCTTGCACTTCGGCTTTTTCCGCCTTCCAGATTTCCTCCAAGTCGGCGTATTCCTGCTCCAACCGGGCGATTTCCTCCTTGAGCCGCTCCAGGCGCTTGATCGCCGCCTCGTCGTCTTCCTTCTTCAGGGCCTGGGCCTCGACCTTGAGCTGGATCAGCCGGCGCTCCAGGCGATCGAGCACCTCGGGCTTGGAATCGATCTCCATGCGGATGCGGCTGGCGGCTTCGTCGATCAGGTCGATGGCCTTGTCCGGCAATTGGCGGTCGGTGATATAGCGGTGACTGAGCTTGGCCGCGGCAATGATCGCGCCGTCGGTAATGGCCACCTTGTGGTGCACCTCGTAACGCTCTTTCAAGCCGCGCAAGATGGCGATGGTGTCCTCTTCGGACGGCTCGTCCACCAGCACTTTCTGGAAGCGCCGCTCCAGGGCCGCATCCTTCTCGATGTACTGACGGTACTCGTTGAGCGTGGTGGCGCCGACGCAGTGCAGCTCGCCGCGGGCCAGGGCCGGCTTGAGCATATTGCCGGCATCCATGGCGCCCTCGGCCTTGCCGGCGCCGACCATGGTGTGCAACTCGTCGATAAACAGGATGATCCGCCCTTCCTGCTTACCCAGCTCGTTGAGCAGGGACTTGAGACGCTCCTCGAACTCACCGCGGAACTTGGCCCCGGCGATCAGCGCCCCCATATCCAGGGACAGCAGGCGCTTGTCTTTCAAGCCATCCGGCACCTCGCCGTTGACGATGCGCTGGGCCAGGCCTTCGGCGATGGCGGTCTTGCCCACGCCGGGCTCGCCGATCAGCACCGGGTTGTTCTTGGTGCGCCGCTGCAGCACCTGGATGGTCCGGCGGATCTCATCGTCGCGACCGATCACCGGGTCCAGCTTGCCTTCCTCGGCGCGCTTGGTCAGGTCGATGCAGTATTTATCCAGGGCCTGACGCGACTCCTCGGCATTCGGGTCGTTCACCGCCTGGCCGCCGCGCAGGTTAGCCACGGCGTTTTCCAGGGCCTTTTTGCTCACGCCCTGGGCCAGCAACAGCTTGCCCAGCTTGCTGGTCTCGTCCATGGCCGCCAGCAGCACCAGCTCGCTGGAGATGAACTGGTCGCCGCGCTGCTGCGCCAGGCGATCGGCCTGGTTGAGCAGACGCGCCAGATCCTGGGCGATATTCACGTCGCCCGTGGGGTTCTGGATCTTCGGCAGCTGGTCCAGCTCCTTGGCCAGGGCTTGACGCAGGGCCGTGACATCGAAGCCGACCTGCATCAACAGCGGCTTGATCGAGCCACCCTGCTGCTCGAGCAGGGCATGCATCAGGTGGACCGGCTCGATGGCCGGATGATCGTGACCAACGGCCAGGGACTGGGCATCGGACAGGGCCAGCTGCAATTTACTGGTGAAACGTTCAATTCGCATGGTGTCACCTTCCCTCAAAAAAGCAGGCCAGTGCGATGGGCGCACCTCTGACAAAAGCCTGCCGATATAGCAGTCTAGATGAGGCCGATTGTCAGGGATTCAAGCCGCGCGGTATTGATCTGGGTCACTGGCCCGATGGCCAGCCGCCCTATTGCAGCCAGATCAACGAGGCGAAACGCCCGGTGCGCGGCATGTGGCGGTAGGAGTAGAAGCGCTCGTCGCTGAAGGTGCACAGCCCCCCACCATAGACGGCCGTGATGCCTCGCGCCGCCAGACGAATGCGCGCCAAGGCATAGAGATCGGCCAGCAGGCGCTGCGGATACAGCGGATTGCCGCTTGGACGGAAAGCCGTGGCCCCCTCCGGGTGCTGGCCGACAAAAGCCTCGCGCACTTCTGGACCGACCTCGAAGGCCTCGGGGCCGATAGCCGGCCCCAGCCACACCAGCACGTCGGGCGCTGGCACGGCCAGGGCATCCAGGGTCGCTTCCAGCACCCCGTTGGCCAGGCCGCGCCAACCGGCATGGGCCGCCGCCACTCGGCTGCCGGCACGGTCGCAAAACAGCACCGGCAGGCAATCGGCGGTCATCACGGCGCAGGCGACACCGGGCGTGGCGCTCCAGCTGGCATCGGCGTCGCGCACCCTGGCCGGTTCGGCCTGGACCACCGCGACACCATGCACCTGGCGCAACCAGGCGGGCTGGCAATCCAGGGCGGCGCTCAGGCGTGCACGGTTTTCGGCAACGGCGATGGGGTCATCCTCGACATGCTCGCCGAGGTTGCACGACTCGAAGGGGGGCTGGCTGACGCCGCCTGCGCGGGTCGTGACGCAGGCGCGTACATGCGCCGGAGCCGGCCAGTCGGGCCGCAACCAGTCGCCGGGCCAGGCATCAGCCGATAAAGGCTTCACGGTCCTGGCGCAGCAAGGTAAGCAACCAGACGAAGTCGTCGGGCAAGGGCGATTGCCATTTCATGCGCTGGCCCGTGATCGGGTGATCCAGCTCGAGGAAACGCGCATGCAACGCCTGCCGGGGAAAGTCCTTAAGGGCCTGGACCATGGTCGCGCTGGCCGCCGGCGGAATGCGGAAGCGCCCACCGTAGGCCGGATCGCCCACCAGCGGGTAGTTGATATGGGCCATATGCACGCGGATCTGGTGCGTGCGTCCGGTTTCCAGCTTGACCCGGGTGTGGGTGTGAGAGCGGAAGCGCTCCAGCACCCGGTAGTGACTGACCGCCTGCTTGCCGCCCGCCATCACCGCCATGCGCTGGCGCTGCTGGCCATGACGGCCGATGGGCGCGTCGATCTTGCCGCCCGAGGTGATGACGCCGATGACGATGCATTCGTAGATGCGGCTGACGCTGCGCTTTTGCAGCTGATCGACCAGCTGGGTCTGGGCCTGCAGAGTCTTGGCCACCACCATCAAGCCGGTGGTGTCCTTGTCCAGGCGGTGGACGATGCCGGCACGCGGCACATTGACGATATCCGGCACGTGGTGCAGCAGGGCATTGAGCAGCGTGCCGTCCTGATGGCCGACGGCTGGATGCACCACCAGGCCCGCGGGCTTGTTCAGCACCAGGATATGTTCGTCCTCGAAGACGATATCCAGCGCGATATCCTGGGCAATCCACTCCCCCTGGGCTTCCTGCTCGGCATCCAGATGCAGCACGGACCCGCCGTGCACGATATCGCGAGGACGAATCACCGCATCGTCGACCTTCAGCAGGCCGTCCTTGATCCAGGCGGTCAGGCGGGAGCGGGAGTGTTCGGCGAACAGCTGGGCGGCAACCTGGTCGAGCCGCTGCCCGCCCAGTTCGGACGGCACCACGGCGCGCAGTTGTATGGCTTGTGTAGTAATAGCAGGCATGCTCGGTAACGGCGGGGGGGCGTAGCCTTTGGTTTCGGCTGCGCGCTTGTGGTTAAATACGGCGTCTTTGTCCCGGGGTTACCGGGGCCTCATCATAACAGGACGGCCCTGTCCAAGACAGCCAGCCGTCACAGGGACGCAAGCCGCCATGCCAGTGAAACACCTGCTGCTGATCGCCATCCTCGCCCTTACGGTCGCCTGCTCGTCCAACGAGGTCGTGGAAGAGAACCTGAGCGAGACCGAACTGTACCAGCAGGCACAGGCCGATCTGGACAACAAGAGCTACACCAGCGCGGTGGGCAAACTCAAGGCCCTGGAGTCGCGCTACCCCTTCGGCCGCTACGCTGAACAGGCGCAGCTGGAGCTGATCTACGCCTACTACAAGAATGCCGAACCGGAAGCCGCAAAGTCGGCCGCCGAGCGTTTTATCCGCTTGCACCCGCAACACGCGAACGTGGACTACGCCTATTACCTCAAGGGCCTGGCGGCCTTCGACCAGGACCGTGGCCTACTGACGCGTTTTCTGCCGCTGGACATGACCAAGCGCGACCCGGGCGCCGCACGCGATTCTTTCAACGAATTCGCGCGACTGACCAGCCGCTTCCCCAACAGCCGCTATGCCCCGGATGCCAAGGCGCGCATGGTCTACCTGCGTAACCTGCTGGCGGCCTATGACATCCATGTTGCCCACTACTACCTGCAGCGTCAGGCGTACGTCGCGGCGGCCAACCGCGGTCGCTACGTGGTGGAAAACTTCCAGGAAACCCCGTCCGTGGGCGATGGCCTGGCGGTGATGACGGAGGCCTACCAGCACCTGAGCCTCGACGACCTGGCGGCCACCAGCCTGGAAGCCCTAAAACTCAACTACCCCGAGCACCCGAGCCTGGAAGACGGCAAGTTCGTGCCTCGCGAAGAGGAAGCGGACAGCCGCTCCTGGCTGGCCAAGGTCACCCTTGGGCTGATCGAAACCGATACGCCGCTGCCACCAGGCGAAACCCGCGCCAGCCAGGATGTGATTCGTCAGTACGAAGACGCCGAAGAAAGCATCCCCGATGAGCTGAAGTCGGACATGCCACAAGAGGCAGATGAAGGCCGCTCCTGGTGGAGTTATATGACCTTCGGCTTGTTCGACTGAAACATTGACCACAGCACTGAACACGAAAGAGGCTTAAACGCCTCTTTCTTTATTTTGGTCGCCACAGACTGATACGAAGCCCTCGGCTTCATGCACGGCGTTTGTGCCGGCTTGAATCGATTGGCTAGACTGACGACCTGGATAAAGGGAAAAGCATTTTATGGGTCTGTTCCGCCTGCTGTTCTGGGTTGCCATGGTTTTTGCCGCCATCTGGCTCTGGCGCCGACTGAGCCAGAAAGGTCGGCGCGCGCCCGAGCAGGCCGTCGTGGCGCCGATGGTGCGCTGCAGCCAGTGCGGCATCCATGTCCCTCGCGAACACGCCCTGCCCCACAACGAGAGCTGGTATTGCAGCCAGGCGCACCTGGAACAGGACTCGCATTCCAGTGAGCGCTGAGACCCTGACGTTCAGCGACAATCAGGGCCGCCGCGTTCTGCGCCTTTATCACCTCTACCGGCTCACCATCGGCTTGGCACTGGTCCTGCTGATTTCCAGCGACATGGACGGCCAACTGCTGGACATGACCAACGCCCAGCTGTTCCGTAACGGCAGTTGGTTCTACCTGATCCTGAATATCCTCGTCGCCGTGCTGGTACAGCGGCCTCGGCACCTCGCCCAGATTTTCAGCCTGGCGCTGGTGGACGTGCTGCTGCTCTCCGGGCTGCTCTATGCCGCAGGCGGCACGCCCAGCGGCATCGGCAACCTGATGATCGTCGCGGTCGCCATCGCCAATATCCTGCTGCGCGGACGTATCGGCCTGCTGATTGCCGCGGTCGCCGCCATCGCCCTGATCTCCCTGACTTTCTACCTGAGCATCGGCCGTCCGGCGGCCGCGGCCCAATATGTGCAGGCCGGTGCCCTGGGCGCCTTGTGCTTCGCAGCGGCTGTATTTGCCCAAGGCCTGACCCGCCGGGCGCAGATCAGCGAAAGCCTGGCCGAACAGCGCGCCACCGATGTGGCCAATCTGGAAGCCCTGAACGCCCAAATCCTGCAGCGCATGCGAACCGGCATTCTGGTGTTGGATACCCAGCACCGGGTGCTGCTGGCCAATCAAGGCGCGCAAAACCTGCTGGGCCGCGGCCTGCTCAACGGCAAGATTCTCGACCCCTACTGCCCCGAGCTGATCAAGCGCCTGCAGCAATGGCGACACAACCCGAGCCTGCGCCCCGCCAGCTTGCAGGCGGTGCCGGATGGCCCCGCGCTACAGCCCAGCTTCGTGCCGCTGCAACGCGGCGGACAGGAGCACAGCCTGATTTTTCTCGACGACATTTCCCAGGTCGCCCAACAGGCTCAACAGCTTAAGCTGGCGGCGCTGGGCCGCCTGACAGCCGGCATTGCCCACGAGATCCGCAACCCCCTGGGCGCCATCAGCCATGCCGCACAGTTGCTGCAGGAGTCCGAAACCCTGGACGGCCCGGATCTGCGCCTGGCCCAGATCATCCAGGACCATTCGCGACGCATGAATCTGGTGATCGAGAACGTTTTGCAGCTCTCGCGCCGACGCCAGGCCGAGCCACAACTGCTCGACCTCAAATACTGGCTGCACCGTTTCGCCAGCGAATTTCGTAGCGCCGCCCCGGCCAACCAGTTGCTGCACCTGGAAACCACCGGCAGCACCATCCAGACTCGCATGGACCCCCATCAACTGAACCAGGTCCTGACCAACCTGGTGGAAAACGGCCTACGCTACAGCCAGAAGAAACACAAGCAGGCCCAACTCTGGCTCAGGCTGTTTCGCGACGCCGACACCGACCTGCCGGTCCTGGAGGTGCTGGACGACGGCGCCGGCGTGGCGCTGGAGCAGCTGCAGCAGATATTCGAGCCCTTCTACACGACCGAGAACAAGGGCACGGGATTGGGCCTGTATATTTCTCGCGAGCTGTGCGAGAGCAACCAGGCGCGCCTGGACTACAAACCTCGCGAGGGCGGCGGCAGCTGCTTTCGCATCACCTTCGCCCATCCCCGCAAGCTGAGCTGACCATGAGCACCCGGCAAAGAGCCCTGATCGTCGATGACGAACCCGATATCCGCGAACTCCTGGAAATCACCCTGGGCCGGATGAAACTCGACACCCGCAGCGCACGCAACGTCAAGGAAGCCCGGGAATGGCTAGCTCGCGAGCCCTTCGACCTGTGCCTGACCGATATGCGCCTGCCGGACGGCACCGGGCTGGAGCTGGTGCAGCATATCCTGCAGCGCCATCCGCAAGTGCCGGTCGCCATGATCACCGCCTACGGCAGCGTGGACACCGCGATCAATGCGCTCAAGGCCGGCGCCTTCGATTTCTTGACCAAGCCGGTGGACCTCACGCGCCTGCGCGAATTGGTCAATACCGCATTGCGCCTGGGCACCCCGGCAAGCGAAGAATTGCCCGTGGACAGTCGCCTGCTCGGCGACTCTCCACCCATGCGCGCCTTGCGCAAGCAGATCCAGAAGCTCGCCCGCAGCCAGGCACCTGTGTATATCAGCGGCGAGTCCGGCAGCGGCAAGGAGCTGGTGGCGCGCCTGATCCACGAACTGGGTCCGCGAAGCGAACAGCCCTTTATCCCGGTGAACTGCGGCGCCATCCCCAGCGAGCTGATGGAGAGCGAATTTTTCGGCCATAAAAAAGGCAGTTTCACCGGTGCCATCGAGGACAAACAGGGCCTGTTCCAGGCCGCCAACGGCGGCACCCTGTTTCTCGACGAGGTCGCCGACCTGCCCCTGGCCATGCAGGTCAAGCTGCTGCGCGCCATCCAGGAAAAAGCCGTGCGCACCGTGGGCGGTCAGCAAGAGCAGGTGGTGGATGTGCGCATTCTGTGCGCGACCCACAAGGACCTGGCCGCCGAAGTGGCGGCCGAGCGCTTCCGCCAAGACCTTTACTACCGCTTGAACGTGATCGAATTGCGCGTCCCGCCCCTGCGCGAACGGCGCGAAGACATTCCCCTGCTGACCGAGGCCATGCTCAAGCGTCTGGCCGACGGCACCGGCCTGCCCGCTGCTCGGCTTACCAGCGAAGCCCTGGACAAGCTGAAAAGCTACCGCTTTCCGGGCAACGTGCGTGAACTGGAGAATATGCTCGAACGCGCCTACACCCTGTGCGAAGAAGATCAGATCCAGCCCCACGACCTGCGCCTGAGCGACACGCCCTGCTCTGCCGAAGGCGGCGAGGCCAACCTGGCCCAGATCGACAACATGGAAGACTACCTGGAAGACATCGAGCGCAACCTGATTATGCAGGCGCTGGAGGAAACCCGCTGGAACCGCACCGCCGCCGCCCAGCGCCTGGGCCTGACTTTTCGTTCGCTGCGTTATCGCTTGAAAAAGCTGGGGATCGATTGAGTACTTTACCGGTGCGCTAGATAGCGGCTCAGGTCAGATGCGGACATGCCGATTTACAAACGGACTGCTTACTTCGCTGTTTACCCAGCATTAACGGCTCGTCACGCCTGAGCAAGACGGCCGTCCGGCGCATAGGGCGCTGGATCGACGATCGGCGGATGGCCTAGCAACAGATCGCTCAGCAAGCGGCACGAAGCAGGCGCAAGTACCAGGCCATTACGATAATGGCCGCAGTTCAGCCACAATCCCTCGACACCGGACACCGGCCCGATAAAGGGAATGCCTTCCGGCGAGCCGGGCCTCAGCCCCGCCCAATGCCCCACCACCTCGGCTTGCGCCAGCGCCGGCAACAGCTCGATGGCCGAAGCCTCGAGGCTGTCCCGCGCGGATCGGGTAGGCGTCTTGTCGAACCCTTCGAATTCCAGGGTGCTACCGATCAGGATATGGCCATCGCGCCGGGGAATGGCATAACGCCCCTTGGCCAGCACCATGCTCGGGAGAAAATCTTCTGCGCATCTATACAGAATCATTTGCCCCTTGACCGGCTCGACAGGCAACTCGATTCCCAGTCCGGCCAACAGCAGACCGCTCCAGGCTCCGGCAGCCAGCACCACACGTTCAGCCCTGATTTCCCCCTGGCCCGTCTGCACGCCCCGTACGGCGCCTTCCTCGAGGATAAAACCGCTGACTTCACAGTGCTCATGCAGCGTCACATTCGGCAGTTTGAGCAAGGCGGTATGCAGGGCCTTGAGTAACCGCGGATTTCGCACATTGGCCACACCCGGCATATGCAAGGCCTTGTCGAAACCATCACCCAGCGCTGGAACCGCGCGGTACAACTGCGCCGGACCCACCGATTTCAGGTCGCGTCCCGCCAACACCGACCAAGCCAAGGCATCCGCCTCATCCGCCAGATCCAGCCAATACAGGCCTGTGGCATGCACCTCGGGGTCGATACCCGTCTCCGCCAGCAAACGTTCGGCGAGCACCGGATAAAAGCCCTGAGACCAATGGGCCAATGCAGTCACCGCAGAGCTGTAGCGCCAAGGATACAGGGGCGAAACGATACCGCCTCCGGCCCAGGAGGCTTCCCGGCCCACGGCGCCTCGCTCGACAAGCTCAACCTTGCAGCCTTGCTCGGCCAACAATTTGGCACTCAGCAATCCAACGACTCCGCCACCCACCAGCACAACACCCGTCATCACACCCCATCCCTTAGAAACCCGATTGACAACCCCCGGCAGCGCGCTAAACACAAGGAAGCCAGGACGGCTGAAGCGCTTACACGCAACATACGCAACGGAAGGCCCCTACTATGAAAACCCTCTATCAGCAGGCCTATAGCCTGATCGAACTGCTTATTACCCTGCTTCTGCTGGCACTGCTCGTCTCGTTCGCCTTGCCCAATTTCAAAAACTGGGTGGAGCGCAACCGCATCGAAACCTTGCGCGATCAACTACAGGCTCATATCAATCAAGCGCGCGCCAGCAGCGTGATTCATCATCGCGATGCCGAACTCTGCGGCTCCAGCGATGGACAGCGCTGCGACCATCACTGGGAGCTGGGCTGGCTGCTGCACTTTCCCGAGACCCGACAGCCGATAAATCAGCAACGCCTGACCACAGAGGATCGCCTCGAATGGCGAGGCTTCAGCCGCAGCGTCCGCTTTCATAGCAACGGTACAAGCCCCAGTAGCGACGGCAGATTCCTCTTCTGCGATGCCAACGGCAAGGTGGTTTTACAACTCGTCATCAACCGCCAGGGAAGACTCAGGCAAGTTCGCGGTCTTGAGCCCAAGCAGAACCCGGCTATCCGCTGCGCTTGAGCCGTCCGGGGCGGCCCGCTCGTTATACCGACTATCCTGCGTTCTGTTCCGGTTATCCCGCCACGCAAGACAACACCCGGCACGCTCGTCATCATCAGCCTCGCAATCATTCGAGGAGTTTTTGATGGGACGCTCATCACAGTCGCATGGCTTTACCCTGATAGAGCTGATGATCACCGTGGCTATTGTGGGTATTTTTGTCGCCGTCGCGGTGCCCAGCTTCATTAATTTCGTCAGTAACAACCGCACCGAATCCGCCAGCAACGAACTGCTGAGTTTTATGCAGTATGCCCGCAGCACGGCCGTACAGAATAAAGCCAGCCTGACCGCCTGCCTCGAAGCCGAGGTCTGGACCCTCAAGAAAGATTGCGACGATGCCGACACGACGTCGCTGCGCACCCTGGAAAACCCGCCGAACATCGACGTCCTCGCCAATGCCGAGGAGGTCACCTTCCGTTCGAACGGCACGGCATCCACCGCGGTAAGCATTATTGCCTGCCGCGAAGACGACTTCAGAAATGCCATAACCCTCACAGTACAAAACAGCGGCAGTACTCGCACCTGGCCTCGCGGTAAAACCGAGAACAACGCCTCCTACATGAGTACCTGCACGCCATGAACAGAATCATAAGCAGCCAGCGCGGCTTCAGCATGATCGAAGTATTGATCACCTTGCTTCTGGTGTCGGTCGGTGTTCTTGGCATGGTTGCCATGCAGTCGCGCACTGTGCAGTACACCCAGGACTCGGTGCAACGCAACACCGCCGCCATGCTGGCCAACGACCTGGTGGAGCTGATGCGCGCCAGCCCGAATGGGGCTGCCGAGTTCTACAAGGAAGAGGCCACCGCCTTCGCCGCGGCACCCGCCGACTGCACCGTCACGACGAACGTCGAGGCGGAGCAATTGAGCTGCTGGTCGCAGAAAGCCGCCAGGCTCCTGCCGGGCGTCACGGCGGCCTTGCTGACCAGCGACTTCTATATCTGCCGTTCCAAGGTCGCGGGCACCTGTGACGACGACGAGGGCTCGGCCGTGGAGATTCAACTGGTCTGGACGGTGAAACAAGGCCAATGCATGGATGCCACGGATCCCAATGCCGCCACCAGTACCCAGTGCTCTTACCGCCTGCGCACGCAACTCTAGGACAGCCCTCATGCACCTTTCAAGAAATCAGACCGGGCTATCGATGATCGAACTGATGGTCGCCATGGTCATCAGCCTCGTGCTGATGCTGGGCGTCACGCAGATCTACCTCGATAACAAGCGCAGCTATCTTTTTCAGCAGAACCAGTCCGAGAATCAGGAGGGCGGTCGTTTCAGCCAACTGCTGTTGCAACAGGAACTCACCCGGGCAGGCTATCGCCGCAGCCCTACGGAGCTACCGGAAAATGCCTTTCCGCAGGTAGGCGGGGACATTTCTGGTTGCGGTGCCTTTACTGCCGGACAATCCATCAAGCGCGTCAGCAGCAGTTCCTTGTGCATTCGCTACCACCCCCGGGACGAAGAGGACCTGGACTGCCTGGGCAATGCCGTGATCGATGCCTCCAAGGCCAGCATTGCCAAACCCTATACCCCGACGCCGGAGATTTTCGTCGAGCGCCTGTGGCTGGACACGGACAAAGGCGAATTGACCTGCACCAGCACCCATGTCGCGCGCAACGGTACGGTTCTGCTTGAGGCAAACAGCGGCGCCATGGTCAGCGGCGTCAGCGATCTGCGTTTCGAGCTGGGTGTCGGCAGTGCTGCCGCGCCACGGGAAGTAGTCGAGTACCTGACGGGCGACCCCGGCAGCAACCCCATTTTGACGGCCCGCTACAGCCTGCTGATGCGCGGTAGCAGCGAGCAACTGCGCGATGCAGTGGAAATCGAAGCCGCCCTGGCTAACTGGAAAGAACTTACCGGCGCCACTGCCGCCGAAGTCACAGTCGTGGAAGCGGCCGATCTGGGCCATCTTTATCAGGTCGCACAAGGCACCGTAATGCTAAGGAACCGCATGCCATGAATACATACACCACGATTAAAGCGTTGCACGGCGCACCCGGACAGCAACGCGGCGCCTCCCTGTTTATTGCCATGATCATTTTGCTGGTGGTCACGGTACTGGCGCTGTCCAGCGCGCGCGAAGTCGCGCTCGAGTCGCGCATCACGGGCAACTTTATCGAACAACAACGCCTCGGCAACTCGGCCGAGTCCGGGCTGCGCGACGGCGAGCTGAGCATGACGTTGCCGGTCAAACCGCTGGAACCCTCGGCGGACTGCCCCACCGCAGCACCCACTGTACGGCCGGGCGCCTGCCTGCTGGCGACCTTGCCAAGCTACGAGAATCTCTTTGCCGATGCCGCCAAGTCCCGACCTTATTTTCCGCTGGACGGCACTGAGAGCGACGTCAATACCGGCATTCAATGGTATGCCCTGATGGCCCCTACAGGCGGAGAGTCGGGGGCAACCGAGAACCCCGAGTACGGCAATATGCTGAACCAGACCGGGACATTCCGTTACGAGGTCAACAGCCAGGCGCAGACCACCTTTACAAATCGGCCCAACAGCGTGGCGATGCTCCGCTCGAACACCGCCAAATTTTTCGATAACGGAAACTGACCATGAAGACTTCGCGTTTTTACGGCAAGAGCACATTCAGCCTGCTGGCCTGCACCTTCCTGTTCAGCGGCATCCAGCAGGCCCAGGCCAGCCTGCTGGAGATCGGTCAGTCCCCGCTGATTCTCACGGAAAGTGTGGCGCCCAACCTGATCCTGACACTGGACGATTCGGGCAGCATGCGCTGGGCCTTCGCGCCCGACAGCTACAACGTCAACCACGCGACACGCCGCGCCAAGTCCTCGACGTCCAACCCCATGTATTACAACCCGGCCGTCACCTACCTGTTGCCGGTCAAGGTGGATGCCGCTGGCAACAAGTCCGCTACGCCCTACAGCACCAGTTTCACCAACGCCCTGAACAGCGGCTTCAGGTCGGCCGGCGGTTCGCTCAACCTAAGCAGCGACTACAGGGTTTCCTGGACCTATAACCCCTTCGCCGCGCTGCCCACCGCTTATGGCTATAGCAACACTGACCCCAGATTGGCCTCGAACCCCGTAGCCGATTTCGGCCCGCTTTTGATCAGTAGCAATAGCGCCCCAGGCACTCCAACAATCGGCACTTATACGGCGACGTTCACCAGTAATATAAACGTCGGCCAAACCCGGACGGTCACCAACGGTGGGGTTACCTCCACGACCACCCGCCTCGGCACAACGACTTGTTCCACGGTTATTTCGACTCCAACCACCACCTCGGCGGGACCCAGCACCTCTACCCCCAACACCCCAAGTCAAGGCTATACCACCGCCACCACCACCCAGAACCAGGTCACCTACCCGCCTGTGGCGACCTGCGTCAGAAGCGGCACTACTTATACAATCACCGCCCCCACCACCGTGTTACCGACCATCACCACTACGGTGAATAGAGGCAACCTTACCCAGGTAGGTGTCCCCGCCTACTACTATGTGTATGACACCACCCTGACTGGCTGCTCCAGCGCAATTACCGATGAGAACTGCTACAAACTGGTTAACGTCAACAGCACATCCGGCATGCAGCGCACTGACGATGTGGCGTCGGGTACCGACGAGCGCCAGAACTTTGCCAATTGGTATTCCTTCTACCGTAATCGGACCCTGGCTACCTTGAGCGCGGCCAACCTGGCCTTCAATGGGGTCCCGGGTGCGGTGCGCCTGACCTGGCAAGACCTGTCGACCTGCACGACGCTCAACTCGGCCAACTGCGGCACCAACTACATTCGTAAATTCTCCGCCCAGCACCGCGGTAATTTCTTCGCCTGGCTGGAAACCGTTAATGCCAATGGCGGCACGCCCTTGCGCGCGGCCATGGCGCGAGCAGGCGAATTCCTGAAAACAAACGATGCCTGGGCAGCCAACCCCAAGCCGCTGACCAGTGCCGGCGGGACCGGCACCACGGTGCAAGGTCCGGAATACGCCTGCCGCCCCAGCTACCACATCATGATGACAGACGGTATCTGGACCCTGGCCGACGGCGTGCCCAGCGAAACCCTGAAACCCGACCACGCCAACAGCACCTTGCCGGATGGTAAAGCCTACACCCAGCAACGGCCTTTCCTGGGTGCCACCACCAATACCCTGGCCGACCTGGCTTTCCATTACTGGGCCACCGATGCCAGAAGCGCCTTGGCCAACGAAGTCAAGCAGATCATAGTCGCGCCCAATGCGGTTGCCGATACCCAGTACTGGGACCCGAGGAACGACCCTGCCAGTTGGCAGCATATGACGACCTATACCATCGGCCTGGGATTGGGCTCGTTCCTGAGCAACGGCGCCATTCCCTGGACAGGCGATACCTTCGGCGGTGCCGGTTACGACGCACTCAGGGCAGGCACCGCGCTCTGGCCAGCCCCGAGCGATAACAGCCCTAACAACGTCTACGACCTCTGGCACGCGGCCATTAACTCGCGCGGTGAGTTCTTCAGCGCGGACAGCCCGGACAAAATCGTCGACGCCTTTCGCGACATCATCAACCGCATCAGCAACCGTACCGCAACCGCCAGCGCTCCTGCCGTGGTTGCATCCCTGGTCGGCGACGACTTGACCCGCGCTGTTTATCAGACTCAGTTCAACAGCGAGGACTGGAGTGGCGACCTGATCAAATACACAAGGGCCAGTGGTGAAGCGGCCGTCCAGGTCTGGTCCGCTAAAACCGTGCTGGATGCCCAGAGCAGCCGCAACATCAAGATGTTCGATGCCAGCGCCAGCAGCAAGCTTCAGGACTTTACCTGGAGCAACCTGACCGCTGAGCAGAAGGAGCTGTTCAATATCGATTTCGACACTACCAATCAGGCGGTCGATACCCGGGGCGACGAACGCGTCGCCTACCTGCGCGGCGACCGCAGCGGGGAAGGCGCCGCCGAGGGCCAGTTCCGCGAGCGCAGCACCCTATTGGGCGACATCATCAACTCCGCGCCCGTAATCGTCGGCACGCCCAAGTACCTGGGCTATCTGGCTGATCTCATCGACGGTGACAGCGGGGATTACCTGACATTCAGGGATGCCAATACCTCCGAGCTGATAGGCACAGAAACAGAGCCCAAACGCCGGCCCATGATCTATGTGGGCGCCAACGACGGCATGTTGCATGGCTTCGACGCCACTACCGGCGAAGAAACCTTTGCCTACGTTCCTACCGCTGTACTGCAGAATATGTATAAGTTGCCGGGTCAACGCTACAAAGGCGGCGCCCATCAGTATTACGTCGATGGTGCCCCCGTGGTGTCCGATGTCTATTTCGACGGTGGCTGGCACACCGTGCTGGTCGGCACCCTGCGGGCCGGTGGCAGATCCCTGTTTGCACTCGACATCACCGACCCGGACGATATCAAACTGCTCTGGGAATTCAGCTCGGCGGAGGACGAAGACCTCGGCTACAGCTTCCCACAACCGGTCATGGCGCGACTGCATACCGGTAACTGGGCCGTGCTAATGGCTAACGGCTACGGCAATCAGACCGATACGACTTCGGATAAAGCCGCGCTGATGATTCTGGATGTAGAAACCGGCGAACTGGTTAAAAAACTGGTGGTAACCGGCGACGACACCAAAGCCAACGGATTATCCAGTATCAAGGCCGCTGACAATAACAACGACGGTGTTGCCGATTACGCTTACGCGGGCGACCTGCAAGGCAACCTGTGGCGCTTCGACCTGATCCCCAACAGCATTCGCAACAGCACGGCCCTGGACCCCTTCGCGCGCTACGAGGCCACGGTCAATCCTTCGGGCATTCAGGACTCGTCCAGCTACAAGGACCAGTTCGAAGTCGCCTATGATGACAAGCCGCTCTATACCGCCATGGACGGACGTCCAGTCGCGGAGTCGACGGCGCAAGCCATCACCGCACCCCCGTCTCTGGTACGCCACCCCACCATGCTCGGCTATATCGTGGTCTTCGGCACCGGCAAGTATTTCGAAACTACCGACGCGACGGTAGACGATACGCGTGCTCAGAGCATGTACGGCATCTGGGACAGGAAAACCCGCGCGGAAAGTACCAGCGCGCCTACCGACGCATTGACACGAGCAGATTTACTGCAGCAAAGCATCATCGATGAGATTACTAACCCCTTCACGACGGCCGCGAATACGCTTCGGGTGCAGAGCCAGGAGGAAATTAGTGGCCTCTGGTACGATGTCGGCGCAACCGACACCGAAGACAGCAGCGTCAATAAGTGGGGCTGGTATTTCGATCTCAGCGTGGGCAATGATTTGGCGGGCGAGATGATGATCAACCCCATGGCCGCGCGTGGCGAGTCTCTGCTGTTCAGCACACTCACACCCAACGAGGATCCCTGCCAGGAGGGCATCACGGCCTGGATCTATGGCATCGATCCCTTTAGTGGCGGCAGAACCAAATTCAATGTCTTTGATATCAATAGGAATACCATTGTCGATGATGGTGATACCGTTGAATATGATGATAAAGACACCGTTATTTCCGGTTTCAGGCCATCCAGCAAGAACCCCGGCGGCTTCGCGACCAATAACAGCGAACTTTTCAGCACTGCCGATGACAGCATGGTCTACTCACCCGGCCCCACGTCCAACGGTCGCCAAAACTGGCGCGTCATTCCAGAGGAGGCACAGTGATGGGTAGTTTTAAAAAAGTTAGAGGCTTCACGCTGATCGAAATCATGATCACGGTGGCGATTATCGGGATCCTGGCAGCCATTGCGCTGCCCATGTATGGCAGGTACGTGCTACGCAGCGACCGCACCGAGGCGCAGTCGTTGCTGAGCGACGCAGCGGCGCGGCAGGAACGGTATTTTGCGCAGAACAATGTCTATATCGGCGTGCAAGACGATATCGCTCAGTTGGGCTTGCGCAACGTCAGCGGGTCCGGAGCTACCACAGTCGTGACGTCGGAAAACGACAAGTATCGTTTGACCGTTGCCGTGGTTGCGGATGACGGGGGCTATACCTTGACAGCCACCCCCACAGAGGGCGGAACCCAGACCAAGGACCTCGAGTGCCTGGTCCTGACGCTCAATGCCCAGGGCGCGCGAACCGCAAGCGGCACCTCCTCCGCGACACCCATGGAATGCTGGCGTTAGGGTCAAACCCGCCTGCGTCGGAAAATGGATAAGGCCGGGGCGCTTACCAAGGCGACCCGTGGCCTCTGGGCTTGATAGAGGACACTCAGGATGTGGCCAGGTAGATACGCCAGGCGCAAACCCTGTCTTGTCCGTATTACCGGGTAAATCCAGGCCTATCGAGGGTCGACCAGTACTTGAAACCCGGCGCTAGATGCCTCTTCACACCAGGGTTTTAAGCCGTAATTCCTTGGGCATGGAAAACGTCACGTTCTCCGCCCTGCCCTGCAGCTCCTCGGCGCCGCTGGCGCCCCAGGCGTGCAGCTGTTCGATCACGCCCAGCACCAGCACTTCAGGTGCCGAGGCGCCGGCGGTGATGCCGATTTTGGCGATGCCGTCGAACCACTCGCGCCTGAGGTCTTCGGCGCCGTCTATCAGGTAGGCCGGAGTGCCAAGGCGCTCGGAGAGTTCGCGCAGCCGGTTGGAGTTGGAGCTGTTGGGGCTGCCGACCACCAGCACCAAATCGCTATCGGCGGCCAGTTGCTTGACCGCATCCTGGCGGTTCTGCGTCGCGTAGCAGATATCGTCCTTGCGCGGGCCGCCGATACTGGGGAATTTGGCCCGCAGGGCGTCGATCACCCGGCTGGTGTCGTCCATCGACAGGGTGGTCTGGGTGACGAAGGCCAGGGCCTCGGGGTTGCGCACCTGCAGGCGCGCCACGTCCGCCTCGTCTTCCACCAGGTAGATGGCGCCGCCATTGCTGGCGTCGTACTGGCCCATGGTGCCTTCCACTTCGGGGTGGCCGGCATGGCCGATCAGGATGCACTCGCGGCCTTCGAGGCTGTAGCGCACCACCTCCATATGCACTTTTGTCACCAATGGGCAGGTCGCGTCGAAGACCTTGAGGCCGCGTCCCGCGGCCTCCTGGCGCACTGCCTGGGACACGCCATGGGCGCTGAAGATGACGATCACGTCGTCCGGCACCTGTTCCAGTTCCTCGACGAACACCGCGCCGCGGGCGCGCAGGTCCTCGACCACGAACTTGTTGTGCACCACTTCATGGCGCACATAGATGGGCGGGCCGAAGACTTCCAGGGCACGGTTGACGATTTCGATCGCCCGATCGACACCCGCGCAGAAGCCGCGGGGATTGGCGAGTTTGATCTGCATGGAGGCTCTCGGCACGCGAAACGATGGAGCGCCAGTGTAACGCGGGAACGCGAACAGTTCAGCCCACGTGGCACTTCGCAAATAGCTGTCTCATCGCCAGCAAGCTGGCTCCTACGCCTTGGCTGGCCGCTTAAAAACGTAGGCGAGGCCGCCGAGACAAGTCAAAAACAACCGAGGATGCGCAGTGTACAAGTTGTACATGAGCATTACTCGCTCCGCTCGCCCTGCGGGCCGTCTTGCAGACGTTCTCACTGCGTTCGTCCGAGGGTGTTTTTAACGCCGTATCGGCAACGCAGGTAGTTTTTAAACAGCCGGTTAAAGTGCCTTGACCTCGATTATTTCCACTTCGAAGCTCAGCGTCTTGCCGGCCAGAGGGTGATTGAAGTCGATGGTCACCTGGCTGTCGTCGAAGCTTTTGACCACGCCGGGCAACTCGGTATTGGCCGCGTCATTGAAGATCACCAGCAGGCCCTCGGACAGCTCCATGTCCTTGAATTGCGCCCGTGGTATCACTTGCAGGTTCTGCGGATTGGACTGGCCGAAACCGGTTTCCGGCTCGACCTGCACAGTACGCTTGTCGCCAGCCTTGAAGCCGAACAAGGCGGCTTCGAAGCCGGGCAGCAAATTGCCATCGCCGACCTTAAAGGTCGCGGGGGTCTTGTCGAAGGTGCTGTCCACCAGCTCGCCATTGTCCAGCTTGAGCGCGAAATGCAGGGTGACCCGGGTATTGGGGCCGATGCGCTGTTGGGGGGAATCAGTCATGGACGGTTTCTCCGGATTTCTGACTCTTGAACATGTCCAGCGCCAACAGGATGGCGCCGACGCTAATGGCGCTGTCCGCCACGTTGAAGGCCGGGAAATAGTGCTGGTTGCGCCAGTGCACCAGGATAAAGTCGATCACATGGCCGAACACCACCCGGTCGTAGAGATTCCCCAGGGCGCCGCCCAGCACCAGGGCCAAAGCGATGGCCAGCCAGGTATCCTGGGTTTTAAGGCGCTTGAGCCAGACCAGCAGCACCACGCTGACCACCAGGGCTATGGCGGCGAAGAACCAGCGCTGCCAACCACCGCTTTCGGCGAGGAAGTTGAAGGCCGCGCCGGTGTTGTAGGCCAGGGTCCAGCTGAAATAGTCCGGGATCACCACGATCTGCTCGTACAGGCTCAACCGGCTCTCGAAATAGCTCTTGCTGAAATAATCCAGCGCCAGCACCAGCAGGGTGAGCCAGAGCCATGGCAGCTTGCCCAGACGGCTCATGACGCGGCTCCGATCAGTCGCTTACGCATAATGACGCACCTCGCCGGCACCCTGGATATTGTCCACGCAGCGACCGCAGATCTCTGGATGCGCCGGGTCGACCCCAACGTCCTCGCGGTGATGCCAGCAGCGACCGCACTTGGGATGGCTGGATTTGACGATCTTCAGCTTCAGGCCCGCTACCTCGGTGACCACGGCATCGGCTGGCGCATCGGCCAGGGGCGCCAGGGTCGCGGTGGAGGTGATCAGCACGAAGCGCAACTCGTTGCCCAGCTTGCCCAGGTCGACGCACAGCGCATCTTCGGCATAGAGGATGACCTCGGCTTGCAGGTTGCCGCCAATGGCCTTGGCCGCCCGCAGGCTTTCCAGCTCCTTGTTTACCGCGACCTTGACCGCCATGACCTGCTCCCAGAAGGCGCGGCCCAGGGGGACATCCGCCGGCAGCTCGCTCAGGCCCTGGTACCAGGTGCCGAGCATCACCGACTCGTCGCGCGCGCCCGGCAGGTATTCCCACAACTCGTCGGCGGTAAAGGCCAGGATCGGCGCGATCCAGCGCACCAGCGCCTCGGCGATATGGAACAGCGCGCTCTGGCAGGAACGCCGCGCCACGCTGTCGGCGGCGGTGGTGTACTGGCGGTCCTTGATGATGTCCAAGTAGAAACCGCCCAACTCCTGCACGCAGAAGTTGTGCACCTTCTGGTAGACGTTCCAGAAACGGTATTCGCCGTAGGCCTCTTCCAGCTCGCGCTGCAACAGCAGGGCACGGTCGACCGCCCAGCGGTCCAGGGCCAGCATGTCCGCGGCCGGCAGCAGGTGCTGCGCCGGGTCGAAGCCGGTCAGGTTGGAGAGCAGGAAGCGCGCGGTGTTGCGGATACGCCGGTAAGCGTCGGCGCTGCGCTGCAGGATCACCTTGGACACCGCCATCTCGCCGGAGTAGTCGGTGGACGAGACCCACAGGCGCAGGATATCGGCGCCCAGGCTGTCGTTCACTTCCTGGGGCGCGACCACGTTGCCCAGGGACTTGGACATCTTGCGGCCGTTCTCGTCGACCACGAAACCGTGGGTCAGCAGTTCCTTGTAGGGCGCATGGCCGTCGATGGCGCTGCCGGTGAGCAGGGACGAATGGAACCAGCCGCGGTGCTGGTCCGAGCCTTCCAGGTAGAGGTCGGCGCGCGGGCCGCTGCCGTGACCCAGGGGATGGGAGCCGCGCAGCACGTGCCAGTGAGTGGTACCGGAGTCGAACCAGACGTCCAAGGTGTCGCTGATCTTGTCGTACTGCGCAGCCTCGTCGCCCAGCAGCTCGGCGGCGTCCAATTTGAACCAGGCCTCGATGCCCTGCTGCTCCACCCGTTGCGCGACCTGCTCGATCAGCTCGACGGTGCGCGGGTGCAGCTCGCCGCTTTCCTTGTGCAGGAAGAACGGGATGGGCACGCCCCAGTTGCGCTGGCGGGAAATGCACCAGTCCGGACGCCCGGCGATCATGCCCTGCAGGCGCGCCTGGCCCCAGGCCGGGACGAAGGCGGTCTGCTCGATGGCGGCCAGGGCGCGTTCGCGCAGCGGTGCGCCCTGGTTCGGCTGAGTGTCCATGCCGACGAACCACTGCGCGGTGGCGCGGTAGATCAAGGGGGTCTTGTGCCGCCAGCAGTGCATATAGCTGTGCTGGATGACCGCGTGCTTGAGCAGGCAGCCGACTTCTTCCAGTTTGGCGACGATAGCCGGGTTGGCCTTCCAGATAAACTGGCCGCCGAAGAACGGCAGGGAGTCGACATACACGCCATGGCTCTGCACCGGGCTGAGGATCTCGTCGTTCGTCATGCCGTAGCCCTTGCACGAACGGAAGTCGTCCTCGCCATAGGCCGGCGCCGAATGGACGATGCCGGTACCGGCGCCCAGCTCCACGTAGTCGGCCAGGTACACCGGCGAGAAGCGCGCGTAGAACGGATGGCGGAAGCGGATCAGCTCCAGGGCCTGGCCCTGGGCGCGGGCGATGATTTCGCCTTGCAGGCCGTAGCGCGCCAGGCAGGACTCGACCAGCTCTTCGGCCAGCAGCAGCAGCCTGTCGCCCACATCGACCAGGGCGTAGGTGAATTCGGGGTGGACGTTAAGCGCCTGGTTGGCCGGGATGGTCCAGGGCGTGGTGGTCCAGATGGCGATGCTGGCCGGCTTGGCCAAAGCGCTCAAACCGAAGGCGGTGGCCAGCTTGTCCGCATCCTCCACCGGGAAGGCGACGTCGATGGCGTCGGACTTCTTGTCTTGGTACTCGACTTCCGCCTCGGCCAGGGCCGAGCCGCAGTCGAAGCACCAGTTGACCGGTTTCAGGCCCTTGAACACGAAGCCCTGCTTGACCATCTCGGCCAGGGCGCGGATCTCGCCGGCCTCGTTGGCAAAGTCCATGGTCTTGTAGGGGTTGTCCCAGTCGCCCAGTACGCCCAGGCGGATAAAGTCGGCCTTCTGCCCCTCGATCTGTTCGCCGGCATAGCTGCGGCAGCGCTCGCGGGTCAGGTCGGCCGGCTGATTCTTGCCGAAGGTGGTTTCCACCTTGTGCTCGATCGGCAGGCCATGGCAGTCCCAGCCCGGCACATAGGGGGCGTCGTAGCCGGCCAGGGTCTTGGAGCGGGTGATGATGTCCTTGAGGATCTTGTTGACCGCATGACCGATATGGATGCTGCCGTTGGCGTAGGGCGGGCCGTCGTGCAGGACGAACTTGGGGCGACCTTCGCCAATCTGCCGAAGCTTGCGGTACAGGCCCATGCTGTCCCAGCGCTGCAGAATCTGCGGTTCGCGCTGGGGCAGGCCGGCCTTCATCGGGAAGGCGGTATCCGGAAGGTTCAGTGTGGCTTTGTAGTCGGTCATGTCAGGCTCTTCACTTCGTAAGCGGTTGACCCAGCCAATGGGCTCGGGCGGCGGCGATATCGGCAGCAATCGCCGTCTTCAGCGCCTCCAGGGAGGCGAAACGCTGCTCATCACGCAGCTTGTGGTGGAATGCCACGGTCAGGCGCCGGCCATACAGATCACCGGCATAATCCAGCAGATGCACTTCCAGGTGCGCGCGGCCATCGCTGGCCACGCTGGGCCGTACGCCGATATTGGCCACGCCCGGCCAGGGCCGGCCATCCACCTCGGTGCTGACCAGGTAGACCCCAGTCAGCGGCACGCGACGGCGCTTGAGCTGCACATTGGCCGTTGGCGCGCCCAGCTGGCGGCCGAGCTTCTGTCCGTGCAGCACCCGCCCGGCGATCTGGAAGGGCCGCCCCAGCAAGCGTTCCGCCAGGACGAAATCCCCGGCCGCCAGGGCCTCGCGCACCCGCGTGCTGCTGATCCGCTGGCCATCCAGTTCGACCGTGGCGGCGGCGGCCACGCTAAAACCCTCGGCCTGGCCGGCTTGCTGCAAAAAAGCGAAATCCCCGGCACGGTCGCAGCCAAAGCGAAAGTCGTCGCCAACCTCCAGATCCTTGATCCCCAGGCCCTCGACCAGCACGGTGTGGACGAACTCGGCGGCGCTCAGCTCGCGCAAGCGGCGGTTGAAGGCCAGGCACAGCACCCGGTCCACGCCCTCCTCCGCGAACAAGGCCAGCTTGTCGCGCAGGCGCGTCAAGCGTGCAGGGGCGGTTTCCGGGCTGAAGAACTCCCGCGGCTGCGGCTCGAATATCACCACGCAGCTGGGCAGCGCCAACGCCTGGGCACGCTCACGCAGACGCGCCAGGATGGCCCGATGGCCCCGGTGCACGCCGTCGAAATTGCCGATGGTGGCGACGCAGCCCAAATGCTGGGGCCGCAAGTTGTGTAGGCCTCGAACCAGCTGCATAGGACGCTTCTTGCTCGCAAAGTGGTCGATTATAACCACACCCGGGGCCGGACAACAGGCGCCACAGCCGGCAAGCGCCGCCGGGAGGGGGAACGGCTGCACAAAGTCACAGCACCGCCTTGCGGGTAAAGTCCCTGGGCCGAAAGCCCAGCAGTCCCAGGCTGCCGAAATAAGCCAGCACGCCGCCGCCGACCAGCAGGCCCAGGCGGCTGAAACGCGCCAGCATGCCGCCCTGGTCCCAGGCCGGCATCAGGTACAGCAGGCCCAGCAATACCGCCGCCATCACCAGCACAGCCACCACCAGCTTGGCGAAAAACCGCGCCCAGCCCGGCTGCGGCACGAACAGCTGCTGCTTGCGCAGCTGCCAGTACAGCAGTCCCGCATTCAGGCAGGCGCCCAGGCCGATGGCCAGGGCCAGCCCGGCGTGACGGGTGCCGTCTGGAAAACCGAAATAGAAGATCAGGTTCATTACCTGGGTCATGGCCAGGGTAAAGAGCGCGATCCGCACCGGAGTCTTGATATTGCGCTGTGCATAGAACCCTGGCGCCAGGACCTTGATCAGCAGGATGCCGGTCAGGCCCACCGAGTAAGCGATCAGCGCCAGCTGGGTCATCTGGGCATCATGGGCGCTGAATCTGCCGTACTGGAACAGCGAAACCGTCAAGGGTTCGGCCAGCAAGGCCAGGGCCATGGCGCAGGGCAGTACCAGCATCAGGCACAGGCGCAGCCCCCAATCCAGCACCCGTGAAAATTCCGGCACGTCCTTGTTGGCGAAGGTCTTGGACAGGACCGGCAACAGGATGGTCCCCAGCGCCACGCCCAGCACCCCCGAGGGCAGCTCCATCAGGCGGTCGGCGTAGTACATCCAAGAGACCGAGCCGGCCACCAGGAACGAGGCGAAGACGGTGTTGATGATCAGCGAGATCTGACTCACCGACACGCCGAGAATGGCCGGTCCCATCTGCCGCAGCACCCGCCAGACCCCGGCATCGCGCAGGTTCAGGCGCGGCAGCACGAGCATGCCGATCTTCTTCAGGTGCGGCAGCTGATACAGCAGCTGCAAGAGACCGCCCACCAGCACCGCCCAGCCCAGGGCCATCACCGGCGGATCGAAATAGGGGGTCAGAAACAGGGCGAAGCCGATCATGCTGAGGTTCAGCAGGGTCGGCACGAAGGCCGGCACCGAGAAGCGGTTCCAGGTGTTGAGGATCGCACCGACCAGGGAGGACAGGGAGATCAGCAGGATATAAGGGAAGGTGACCCGCAACAGCTCACTGGTCAGCTGAAATTTTTCTGGGTTATCGACGAAACCCGGCGCCGTCGCCCACACCACCCAGGGCGCCGCCAGTACACCGAGCAGCGTGACCACGGCCAGCACCAGGGTCAGCAGCCCGGTCACGTAGGCGATAAAGGTGCGGGTGGCTTCCTCGCCGTGCTGATTCTTGTACTCGGCCAGGATGGGGACGAACGCCTGGGAGAACGCGCCCTCGGCGAAGATCCGCCGCAGCAGGTTGGGCAGCTTGAAGGCGACGAAGAAAGCATCCGTGGCCACACCCGCGCCGAAGATCCGCGCGACTATGGTGTCGCGCACGAAACCCAGGATACGCGACAGCAGCGTCATGGAGCTGACCGCGGCCAGCGACTTCAATAGATTCATAAGACAGTGCCGAAGGGGGCCGGAAAGCGGGACGCGCCCGCCGCCATGCAGCGCAGCCGCGAGCCTTGGCCACGGCCGCGCGCAGGCCGCCGAGTGTAGCGATCCCCTTCCCGCCCGGCCAGCGTCATATCGCGCAAACAGGCTTGACATTGCCTCGGCACGTCGGCATGATTCGCGGCCTTATTTGTTTAGTCATTCCCCAAAGTTTTTCGAGGAGCTCGACGGTGGCCAATACACCTTCTGCCAAAAAACGCGCTAAACAGGCTGAGAAGCGTCGTAGCCATAACGCCAGCCTGCGCTCCATGGTTCGTACCTACATCAAGAACGTGGTCAAGGCCATTGATGCCAAGGAACACGAGAAAGCCCAAGCCGCCTACGTGCTGGCTGTGCCGGTAATCGACCGTATGGCCGATAAGGGCATCATCCACAAGAACAAGGCCGCACGCCACAAGAGCCGCCTGAACGCGCACATCAAAGCACTCGGCGAAGCCGCAGCTGCTTAAGGTAAGCGTTCCGAAAAAACCGACCTCAGGGTCGGTTTTTTTATGCCTGTAGAAAACCCTAGCCGCGAAGCCCCCCTCTGTGTAGATAGCTGGAAGGCCCGCCTACCGAGAGCCCCGCACAACACTTCATTCCTGGAAGGATGGGAAGCAGGCGGGTATCCAGAGACCTCGCCGCGCCTGGATTCTCGCCTTCGCGGGAACGACAATCACCACCCCTCCGGCTACGGCTGAGGTTCTCGGTGGACATACCGCTCTACTCTGCAGCCACCAACGGTCAGCCAGGAATTTTTATCAATGCCCTAGCCGCTGCATAGCCGGCACGCCGACCGCAGCCATCCACGCTAACCTTTCAGCGTTGACCATTGCCCGGCTGGCGCAGGGTCGCCGGGGCGCGATCATTAAAGGGACTGGAGAGGATCAGCGAGGTCTTGCTGGTGCCATAGACCGAGACCCGGTTGATCAGGGCCTGCAGTTCGGGCATCGAGGCCACGGCGCCTTGAGCGATCAGGCAGGCCTCGCCGGTCACCAGGTGGCAGCGGCTGAGTTCCGGCATGGCCGCCAGGGCTTCGAGAGCGGCGCTCTGGGATTTGTGCTCGAAAATGCTCAGTTCGATCAGGCACTCGATGGGCAGGCCCAGCTTGGCCAGGTCGACCCTGGCGTGATAACCGCGAATCACCCCGCTCGCCTCCAGCTTGGCGACCCGCTCGGCCACCGCGGGCGGCGAGAGGCTGACGCGACGTGCCAGTTCGGCGAACGACAGGCGGCCGTCCTCGATCAGGGCACTGAGAATGAGGCGGTCGTACCTGTCCATGTTGAACTCGCGAGGCAGTGGTGTTGAAACGACGGTCGAGGCCGGCGATTTCCGTCGATTATGAGGTGCCGCCACCGGATAACCAGCGGGCCCGTCTTAAGCAGGCGCTGGCGGCGACATAGACTAGCGCTCTTGGATTCTTCTGCCTATCGAGCCGCTCATGTCCGCACGTTTTCCTTTTCTGTTGGTCGGCGCCTTCGCGGCGCTTTATCTGATCTGGGGCTCGACCTACCTGGTGATCCGCATCGGTGTTGAATCCTGGCCGCCGATGCTGATGGCTGGCATCCGCTTCCTGGTCGCCGGTACGCTGATGTATGCCTGGCTGCGCTGGCGCGGCGTACCGGCTCCGAGCGGGCAGCAATGGCTGGCGGCGAGCAAGATCGGCATCTTGCTGCTGGCCTGTGGCAATGGCGGCATCACGGTGGCCGAGCACTGGGGCGTGGCCTCCGGCGTGGCAGCCCTGGCGGTGGCCAGCGTACCCCTGTTCACCCTGGTGTTCGGGCTGTTCTGGGGCTGGCGCAATACCCGCCTGGAGTGGGCTGGGATCGTCATCGGCCTGGTGGGTATCGGGCTGCTCAACCTGGGCTCGAACCTGCAGGCCAGCCCAGCCGGCGCGGCCCTGATCCTGTTCGCCACGGCGGCCTGGTCCTTCGGCTCGGTCTGGGGCAAGTCGCTGCCCCTGCCCCAGGGCCCCATGTCCAGCGCGGCGCAGATGCTGGCCGGCGGCGGCGCGCTACTGGTCGCCAGCCTGATCGGCGGCGAGCGCATGCAGCAGTGGCCCACTGCGGCCGGCTGGATGGCCCTGGCCTACCTGGTGCTGTTCGGCTCGATCATCGCCTTCAGTGCCTACCTCTACCTGCTCAAGCATGTGCGTCCGGCGTCGGCTACCAGCTATGCCTATGTCAACCCGGTGGTGGCGGTAGTGCTGGGCATCTGGTTCGCCGGCGAACAGGTGGGAGCCGTGGAGTGGCTGGCCATGGCCGTGATCATCGGTGCCGTGGTGCTGATCGGCCTGCCGCAATGGCGTCAGAGCAACCAGCCGAAAAACCCGGCGATCGAGGTGCTGGAAACCGCCAAGGTTTAGCAGACAGTAGAAAAATGTAGGCGTGGCAGCCGAGACAAGGCTCGGCGCTCCCGACCTAGGCGGCCCGGCTAGGCGCCCCCACAAAAACAGGTGAGGAAGCGCACCGGGGTCGCATTCGACTTTGCGAGCTGTAAATCACTCCGCTCGCCCTTCGGGCCGTCTTGCAGACGTTCTCGCTTCGCTTGTCCGAGCCTGTTTTTAACGCCCCGATCTTTTTCTCGAGAGGGGTCATGCAGGTAGTTTTTCAACAGCCTGTTAGACCCGGGTGACGCGAATCTCGTCGATACCCACTTCCATCAAACGGGTGTCCAGGCTGGAGCGCACCGCGGGACTTTCCCAGGGCGCATCCTCAATCACCTGCGGATGGTCGCCGTGGCGCAACAACAGGTGCAGCTTGATCTGCTCCAGGCTGGGCTCGCCGAACTCGCCGAGCGTGGTGTTGCAGGGTTGGCCGTTGAGGCAATAGTCGATGCGGTAATGTTGCAGCGCGTTGGTCAGGGTCATGGCGGGCCTCAGGGGGTGGACGATAAAACCTCAGACCTTGCCGAAGGCGGCAAGATTCAGCCCGGATGCCGCGTAATCCACCCATCCCCATAGAATGCGCTGTGTTCAAGCGGCCCCTCCTCAGGTCGCCTGTTCTACATGCCAATCCAGAGTCAGGGCTTCCTGCCGGGCGAAACGCTGGAAGTGGCTGGCGACCACCTGCTGGAGTTTTTCCAGGTCGTCGGCCTCTGCGGTCCGTACTTGCAGGTTCAGGCCCTGGTCAGTGACGCTGAGCAAGCACAGCCCGAAGGCAAACTCGATACGCCCGCTGCGGGTGTCGAAGGTCACCGGCACCTTGTGCTGGAAATGTTTGCACAGCCGGGCGATATAGCGAGCCGGGGCATCAGTGGACACTTGGGACAGCGCGGTAAAAGTCATGGCGAACCCCTGATCAGGTCGTTGAAAAACTACCTACGTTGGCAATGCTGCGTTAAAAACAGGCTCGGAATGCTCATTTACAGCTCGTAAACTCCGCATCCTCGCCTGCTTTTGCCTTGTCTTGCCTGCCTCGCCTACGTTTTTTCAACGGCCTGTTATAGACCGGGACGCACAGCGCCCGGCATTGCGGTAAATCACTCACGAGCGGCGGTGAAGCGGCGGCCCGAGTGCTTGGGGGTTTCCAGCTCGTCGAGCGCTACCACGGCCAGGTCGGCCACGGAGATACCGGCCGGCGCGTCGCCGTCCATCAGCAGCTGATCACCGCCCAGGCGGTAGTGCCCGGTGCGCTCGCCCGGTTGCAACAGGGCGGGTGGCGACAAAAAGGTCCAGTCCAGCGCGGCTTCCTCGCGCATCAGGTTCAGGGCCTGGCGTGCGCCCTCGGCGCCTTCCTTGTAGGCGGCCGGGAAGCCCGGGGTGTCGATCAGCTGCACACCCGGGGCGACATACAGGCTACCGGCGCCCCCAACCATCAGCAGGCGCCGTACGCCGGCCTGCTTCACGCCGGCAAAAATCGCCTGGCTGCCGCGCACGAATAGGGTGCGTATCTGGGCTTCCTGCCAGCCAGGGTTGAAGGCGTTGAGCACCGCATCGTGGCCGGCCACAGCCGCGGCGATGGCATCTGCCTGGTAGGCATCGGCTTTAAGGCCGACCAGGTTGGCATGGACGGGCAGTTTTTCCGGGTGGCGGACGATGGCGGTGACCCTGTGGCCACGGTCCAGGGCTTCTTGCAGCAGGGCTGAACCGACGAAGCCGCTGGCACCGATCAGGGCGATTTTCATTGCATTCTCCAAGTCATGTGTAAGTGGACACATGATTGCAGCTGGATAAACCTGGGATAAATAGGCTAAAAATGCTTTAACTCATAAGCATTGCTTAGTAATCGAGAGATAGTATGGAGCAACTCAAACGCATGGCAGTGTTCGCCACCGTGGTCGACCGCGGCTCGATGGTGGCTGCCGCCGAGGCGCTAGGCATGACCGCCTCGGCCGTCAGCCAGCAGATTCGCAAGCTGGAGCAAAGCACCCAGGTCAGCCTGCTGCACCGCACCACCCGC
>JAZKHB010000034.1:94470-123633 GCA_040385585.1 Pseudomonadota bacterium
GACCCTGACCGAAGCCGGTGCCACCTTCTACCAGAGCTGCGCCCAGGTGCTGGTCCTGGCCCAGCAGGCCGAACAGCGACTGGCCGAGTTGCGCGACGCGCCGGTGGGGGAGCTGCGCATCGCCGCGCCCGTGGGGTTTTCCGGCCGGCCAATCATTCAGGCGCTGATGCCTCTGCTGCAGGCCCACAACGGTCTGCGCCTGAAGCTGTTCTTCCACGACGAGCAGATCGACTTGATCGAGCAGCGCATCGACCTGGCCATTCGCCTGGGCCGGCTGGAGGATTCCAGCCTGGTGGCGCGGCATATCGGCGACTCGCGCATGCTGCTGTGCGCGGCGCCCGCCTACCTGGCGCGCAAGGCGCCGATCCTGCTCCCCGACGACTTGCCGGGCCACGACTGGCTGACCCTCAACCAGGAATCGCCGCAGACGCCGCTGGTCTTGCGCGGCCCCCAGGACGAGGTGCGCATGCTGCGCCTGGACAGCCGGGTCGGCTGCAACAATATCCTCTCGCTGCGCCAATTCACCCTGGCCGGCATGGGCATTTCCCTGCAGCCGGAACAGGAAATCCGCGAGGAGCTGGCCAGCGGTCGCCTGCAGGTGCTGCTGCCGCATTGGCAGGCCCCCTCCTTCGGCGTCTACCTGGTCACCCCACGGCGCGATGCCCAACCGGCCAAAGTGCGCTATGCCCTCGACGCCCTGCGCCAACATTTGCTCGCCGGTTGAGACGCGGTTATGCCTTCAACGGTCGCCATCTGCTGGGCGCTGTGGGACCATTGCCGTATAACGTGCTGCTACCGTGTATTTGGCCACACAGGACCCTCGATAAAAGCTGATGAAGACTCCAAAAAGAATTGAGCCGCTGATCGAAGACGGCCTGGTCGATGAAGTGCTGCGTCCATTGATGAGCGGTAAGGAAGCAGCCGTTTACGTCGTGCGTTGCGGGGAGCATCTGCGCTGCGCCAAGGTCTACAAGGAAGCGAACAAGCGCAGCTTCCGCCAGGCCGCCGAATACCAGGAAGGCCGCAAAGTGCGCAACAGCCGCCAGGCCCGGGCCATGGCCAAGGGCTCGAAGTTTGGCCGCAAGGAAACCGAAGACGCCTGGCAGAACGCCGAAGTGGCGGCGCTGTTCCGCCTGGCCGCCGCCGGGGTTCGAGTGCCCAAGCCATTCGACTTCCTCGAGGGCGTGCTGCTGATGGAGCTGGTCACCGACGGCTACGGCGATGCCGCTCCACGGCTGAACGACGTGACCCTGGAGCCCGACCAGGCCCGCGAATACCACGCCTTTCTGATCAAGCAGATCGTACTGATGCTCTGCACCGGCCTGGTGCATGGTGACCTCTCGGAGTTCAACGTGCTGCTCTGTCCCGACGGGCCGGTGATCATCGACCTGCCCCAGGCGGTGGACGCCGCCGGCAACAACCACGCCTTCAGCATGCTGGAGCGGGATGTCGGCAATATGGCGGGCTATTTCGGACGCTTCGCCCCGGAGCTCAAGAAGACCAAGTACGCCAAGGAAATGTGGGCCCTGTACGAGGCCGGCACCTTGCATCCTGGCAGCCTGCTGACCGGTGAGTTCGATGAGCCGGACGAGCTGGCCGATGTCGACGGGGTCATCCGCGAGATCGAAGCCGCGCGCCTGGACGACGAACGCCGCCAGGTTGGCCGCGCGGAAGCCGAAGCGCCCACCAAGAAGTCCGACGAGCCACCGCCGCCGCCCTGGATGCAGTGAGCCTCGTATGAGTGGAAAAGGCCGGGAACGGCCTTTTCTTTCTTGTCTGACGCAGTTCCGCAACCTAAGGGCAGCCATCCTCGGCCGCCAGGCCTTTAAGAATCGGGCAGTCCGGGCGGTCGTCGCCCTGGCAGTGCTCCGCCAGTTCCTGCAGGCTGTCGCGCAGGCCGGTTAGCTCCCCGATCCGGCGGTTCAGGCCCTCGATATGGGCGCTGGCCAGGGCCTTGACGTCGGCGCTGGCGCGCTCGCGGTCCTGCCAGAGGGCCAGCAGCTGACCGACTTCCTCCAGGGAAAAGCCCAGATCCCGGGCCCGCTTGATAAAGGCCAGGCGCTGCAGGTCCTGGGCGTCGTAGCGACGGTAACCGCTGTCGCTGCGGCGGGCGGCCGCGAACAGGCCGATACTTTCGTAGTAGCGGATCATCTTGGCCGTCAGGCCGCTGCTCTTGGCTGCTTGGCCGATATTCATCGCTTCAGGTTCTCCAGGGTTCGAGGCCGCGATCGCTTCGGGCTGGGGCCGGTTGCCCCACCTCAAGCCAGGTCGTCGGGCGTCCAGGTCTTGAGCAGCAGCGCATTGCTCACCACGCAGACGCTGGACAGGGCCATGGCCGCACCGGCCAGCACCGGATTGAGCAGGCCGGCGGCGGCCAGCGGGATGCCGATCAGGTTATAAATGAAAGCCCAGAACAGGTTCTGGCGGATCTTGTTGTAGGTGCGTCGGGCGATATCCAGGGCCGCGGGCACCAGGCGCGGGTCGCCGCGCATCAGGGTGATGCCGGCGGCGTGCATGGCCACATCGGTGCCGCCGCCCATGGCGATGCCGACATCGGCGGCTGCCAGGGCCGGAGCGTCGTTGATACCGTCGCCGACCATGGCCACCACCCCGGTCTTCTTCAACTCCGCCACCAGGGCGGCCTTATCGGCGGGCAGCACCTCGGCGTGCATGGCATCCAGCCCGAGGGCATCGGTCACCGCCTGGGCGCTGCCGCGGTTGTCGCCGGTGATCAGGTGGCTGCTGATCTGCCGCGCGCGCAGTGCCTGGATCGCCTCGGCGGCGCCCGGCTTCAGGGTATCGCCGAAGGCGAACAGGCCCAGCACCCGAGGCTGCGGCGCCCGCTCCAGCAGCCAGGACAGGGTGCGTCCCTCGGCCTCCCAGGCGCGCGCGGATTCAGCCAGCGCACCGGCCTGCAAGTCGCTGTCCTCCAGCAGGCGGCGATTGCCCAGGGCCAGCTGCCGGCCTTCCACGCTGCCGGCGATACCCCACCCGGCCAGGGCCTGGCTGTCGCCGACCGGCGGGATGCTCAGGCCACGCTCGGCGCAGGCGTCCAGTACCGCCTTGGCCAGGGGGTGCTCGCTGCCGCGTTGCAGGGCCCCCGCCAGGCGCAGCAACTCGTGCTCCGCGTTTTCGTCATCCCCGCGCAAGGATGCAAGATGCGCGATGCGCGGCGTGCCGGAGGTCAGGGTGCCGGTCTTGTCGAAAGCCACGGCCGTCACGCCATGGGCGACTTCCAGGGACTCGGCATCCTTGATCAATATGCCGTGGCGCGCCGCCACGCCGGTGCCGGCCATGATCGCCGTGGGTGTGGCCAGGCCCAGGGCGCAGGGGCAGGCGATCACCAGCACGGAGACGGCATTGATCAGCGCCAGTTCCAGGTCGCTGCCCGCCAGCAGCCAGCCGACCAGGGTGGCCAGGGCGATCAGCAGCACCACCGGTACGAATACCCGGCTGACCCGGTCCACCAGCTTCTGGATCGGGGCCTTGGCGGCCTGGGCGTCTTCCACCAGGCGGATGATCTGCGCCAGCACGGTTTCCCCGCCCAGGGCCGTGGTACGCACCAGCAGGCGACCCTCGCCATTGAGGGCGCCGCCGGTGATCCGGTCGCCGGGCTCCTTGGGCACCGGCAGGCTTTCCCCACTGATCAGCGCCTCGTCGGCATGGCTGCGGCCTTCCAGCACTTCGCCGTCCACGGCAAAGCGCTCACCCGGCTTGACCAGCACCACATCGTCCAGGCCCAGGTCGGCGATGGCCACGCTCTCCTCCCGACCGTCGCGCACCCGCACGGCCCGCTCTGGACGCAGGGCCTCCAGGGCGCGCAGGGCGCTGGCGGTCTGGCGTTTGGCGCGGCTTTCCAGGTATTTGCCCAGCAGCACCAGAGCGATCACCACCGCCGAGGCCTCGAAATACAGGTGCGGCATGCTGCCGGCCGGCGCCGCCCACCAGAGGTACAGGCTCAGGCCGTAGCCGGCGCTGGTGCCCAGGGCCACCAGCTGGTCCATATTGCCGGCGCCGGCCCGCAAGGCCTTCCAGCCGGCCACATAGAAGCGCGCGCCGAGCACGAACTGCACCGGGGTGGCCAGGGCGAACTGCACCCAGGCCGGCAGCATCCAGTGCAGGCCCAAGGGGTCCAGCAGCATCGGCAGCACCAGGGGCGCGGCCAGGACCAGGGCCAGCAGCAGGGCCCAGCGTTCGCGACGCAGCCGGGCGGCGACCGGGTCCGCTGTCGCCGCCTCGACGAGGCTGGCCTGGTAGCCGGCGGCCCTGACCGCCTCGATCAGCGTGGCCGGTTCGACCCGGCCCAGCAGCTGCAGGTGGGCCCGTTCGCTGGCCAGGTTGACCGACACCGCGAGCACCCCGGGCACCTGCTGCAGGGCCCGCTCGATGCGCCCGGCGCAGCTGGCGCAGGTCATGCCATTCAAGGAAAGGTCCAGCCGCCGGGTAGGCACCTGGTAGCCGGCGGCCTGGACGGCCTCGATCAGCATGGGCAGCGCGAGCAGTGCGCCCTCGACGCGCGCCTGCTCGTTGGTCAGGTTGACGCTGACGCTGCGTACCCCCGGCACCTTCTGCAAGGCGCGCTCCACCCGGCCGGCGCAACTGGCGCAGCTCATCCCGGCGATGGGCAGGTCAAGGGACAGGTCGAGGGGTTCGGCGCGGGTCATGGCAAGGCTCCTTCAAGGCTTATAACAGGCCGTTGAAAAACGTAGGCGAGGCAGCCGAGACAAGGCAAAAACGGGCGAGGACGCGCAGTTTACGGGGTGTAAATGGGCATTACTCGCTCAGCTCGCCCTGCGGGCCGTCTTGCAGACGTTCTCACTGCGTTCGTCCGAGCCTGTTTTTAACGCCGTATCGGCAACGCAGGTAGTTTTTTCAACAGCCTGATGGCCTAAGGATCAACCTTTACCTTGTGGCAAGGTCAAGCACTTGCTGTCCACGCGGTGCAATCACCCGAGGCGGCGATGCGTCGCACCGCGCGCCGCGTGCCTTCAGGGCTTTTCCGGCCAGGGCATGATGGGAATGGCGGTAACCGAATTTTGCGGGCTGCCCTCGATGATCCGGTCGCTGTAGGCCAGGTACACCAGGGTGCTGCGGTGGCGGTCGAAGAAGCGCACCACCTGCAGGGTCTTGAACACCAGGGAGATGCGCTCCTTGAACACCTCCTCGCCGTCTTTCAATTCGCCCACAAAACGGATCGGGCCGACCTGACGACAGGCGATCGAGGCCTCGGAGCGATCCTCGGCCAGCCCCAGCCCCCCTTTGACGCCACCAGTCTTGGCCCGCGACAGGTAACAGGTCACGCCCTCCACCTTGGGATCGTCGAAGGCCTCGAGCACCACCTTGTCGTTGGGTCCCAGCCACTTGAATACCGTGGAGACTTCGCCGATCTGCTCGGCGGCGGCCAGTGCCGGCACCATCAGCAAGGCCCCAAGCATCATTCCAATAACGCGCATCACTCCACCCCTCGCCCAGCGTGATCAAACCAGAATCAGGTTATCCCGGTGCACCAGCTCCGGCTCGTCGACATAGCCGAGCAGGGCCTCGATGGCATCGGACGGCTGACCGACGATTTTCTGCGCCTCCAGGGCGCTGTAATTGACCAGGCCGCGGGCGATTTCGCGCCCATCGGGATCGACACAGACCACCATCTCGCCCCGCCGGAAGCTGCCCTGCACACGCTTCACGCCCACCGGCAACAGGCTTCTGCGGCCCTGCTGCAAGGCGGTGACCGCGCCCGCGTCCAGCACCAGGGTGCCGCGGGTCTGCAGGTGGCCGGCCAGCCACTGCTTGCGCGCCGCCAGCAGGCCGCGCTCCGGCGCCAGCAGGGTACCCAGGCGCTCGCCGGCTTTAAGCCGGGCCAGTACTTGCTCGATGGCGCCACCGACGATGATGGTATGGGCGCCGGAACGGGCCGCCAGACGCGCCGCGCGCAGCTTGGTCTGCATGCCGCCGCGCCCCAGGGCACCGCCGACGCCGCCGGCCACGGCATCCAGGGCCGGGTCGTCGGCCCGCGCCTCAAAGATCAGCTGCGCCTCGGGGTGGTGCCGCGGGTCGGCGTCGTACATGCCGTCGCGGTCGGTGAGTATCACCAGCAGGTCAGCCTCCACCAGGTTGGCGACCAGGGCAGCCAGGGTGTCGTTGTCGCCGAAGCGGATCTCGTCGGTGACCACGGTGTCGTTTTCGTTGATCACCGGTATGGCGCCCAGCTCCACCAGGGTGCGCAGGGTGCTGCGGGCGTTGAGGTAACGCTTGCGGTCGGACAGGTCGTCATGGGTCAGCAGGATCTGCGCGGTATGCCGGCCGTGCACGGCGAAGCTCGACTCCCAGGCCTGCACCAGGCCCATCTGCCCCACCGCGGCGGCGGCCTGCAGCTCGTGGATCGCACTGGGTCGTGCGCTCCAGCCCAGCCGACTCATGCCGGCCGCCACCGCCCCGGAGGACACCAGCACCAGCTCGACACCCGCCTCGCGCAACGCCACCATCTGCTCGACCCACACCGCCATGGCGGCCCGGTCCAGGCCACGGCCATCGGCGGTCAGCAAGGCGCTGCCGATCTTCACCACCCAGCGCCGCGCGCCCGTCACCTTGTCCCGCATGGTTTTCCAGCCTTGGTCAGTCTGCGGCGCACCGGCCCGGCGCCGCCCTGGGATAAGTCAGTACAACGCCGCGTTTTGCAGGCTGTTGAAAAACTACTGCGCTAGGCTATACGGCGTTGAAACCACTCTCAAAATGCTCATTTACTGCGTGTAAACTGCGCTTTTTCGACTAGTTTCGCCTTGTCTAGCCGTCGCTCGTTACCTTTTTCAACGGCCCGCGAGGCGGCCTCGAGGGTCAATCGCGAACGTAGATGATTTCCGGCCCATCTTCGTCGTCTTCCTCGTCCCAGAAGCTGTCGTCTTCCTCGACGCCAGCCGCCTTGACGCCGGTGCGACGCAAGGCGCGCTGGTCGTCCAGGGCCTGCAACTGGGCACGGGCCTCGTCTTCGATACGCCGATCCAGCTCGGCCAGTTCCTTGGCGTACTGCGGTTCCTCGGCCAGGCGCAGGGTGCGCTCCTCGAGGTAACGCATGATGTCGTGGCAGAGTTTTTCGGTGCCTTCGCGGCCGATGGCCGAGATCACATAGACCGGTCCGGTCCACTCCAGGCGCTCGGTGATTTCCTTGACCCTGGCCTCCTGCTCTTCTTCGAGTATCTGGTCGGCCTTGTTCAGCACCAGCCAGCGGTCGCGCTCGGCTAGGGACGGGCTGAACTTGGTCAGCTCGCTGACGATGGTCTCGGCCGCATCGCACGGATCGGTCAGGTCCAGCGGCGCCATGTCCACCAGGTGCAGCAGCAGGCGGGTACGCGCCAGGTGCTTGAGGAAACGGATGCCCAAACCCGCGCCATCGGAGGCGCCTTCGATCAGGCCGGGAATATCCGCCACCACGAAGCTCTTGTAGCGGTCGACGCTGACCACGCCCAGGTTCGGGATCAGGGTGGTGAACGGATAGTCCGCCACCTTGGGCTTGGCCGCCGAAATCGAACGGATCAGGGTGCTCTTGCCGGCGTTCGGCAAGCCGAGCAGACCGACATCGGCCAGCACCTTCAATTCCAACTTGAGGTCGCGGGCATCGCCCGGCTTGCCCAGGGAGGTCTGGCGCGGCGCGCGGTTGGTGCTGGATTTGAAGCGGGTGTTGCCCAGCCCGTGCCAGCCGCCATGGGCCACCAGCAGACGCTGGCCCGCCTGGGTCAGGTCGCCGATCACTTCCTGGGTCGCGGCATCGATCACCGTGGTGCCGACCGGCACGCGCAGCACCAGCTCCTCGCCCTTGCGACCGGTGCAATCGGCGCTGCCGCCGTTGGCTCCACGCTCGGCATCGAAGCGCCGGGTGTAGCGGTAGTCCACCAGGGTATTGAGGTTTTCGTCGGCCACCATATAGATGGAGCCGCCGTCACCGCCGTCGCCACCGTTGGGACCGCCGTTCTCGATGAATTTCTCGCGGCGGAAGCTCATGCAACCGTTACCGCCATCACCGGCTTTTACAAAAATCGATACTTCATCGACGAATTTCATGGACACGCCTCCCGCCACGAGAACGGGCTAGATAACACAGGAACCTAAGACTTTTGCAAAATCGTGCGACCCGGCGCAACCCGCGCCGGACGAGGCGACTTTGCAAAAGCCTCGAGCATACAGAAACAAAAAAGCCCCGTCGCGAGACAGGGCTTTTCCAGCAATCTCGCGATCAGGCCGCGACGACGCTCACGTAACGGCGGTTGAACGCGCCCTTTACTTCGAACTTGATCACGCCTTCGACTTTAGCGAACAGGGTGTGATCCTTGCCCATACCGACGCCGTAACCGGCGTGGAACTGGGTGCCGCGCTGACGCACGATGATGTTGCCAGGAATGATTTTCTGGCCGCCATACATCTTAACGCCAAGGCGTTTCGATTCTGAGTCGCGGCCGTTGCGGGTACTACCGCCAGCTTTTTTGTGTGCCATGAGTTCAATACTCCAAGTAAGGGGATTAGGCTGAAAAAATTAAGCCTGAATACCGGTGATTTTGATCTCAGTGAACCACTGACGGTGGCCCTGACGCTTCATGTGGTGCTTGCGGCGACGGAACTTGATGATGGTCACTTTATCGTGACGGCCCTGGGCGATCACTTCGGCCACGACGGTCGCGCCGGCTACCACAGGGGCGCCGATCTGCACGTCGTCACCGTTGCCGACCAGCAGCACACGGTCGAAGGTCACGGCGTCGCCAGTGGCCAGTTCGAGTTTTTCGATCTTCAGGTATTCGCCTTCAGTGACTTTGTACTGCTTGCCACCGGTAACAATTACTGCGTACATAAATTTTGCTCCGTTAATCCTGCTCACCCAGCGCTTTATAGGAATAGTCGTCGGCTGGCATGGCTGCTTGGGGCCGGAAGGACGCCCTTGCAATTGCGTAAGGCAGGTGCTGCCCAGGGAAGTTCAGGGGCCGCGATTGTACGCAAGCCATCAGCGCCGCGCAAGCACCTCCGGCACTCGCCTTGACAGCCCCCACCCCGGCCCCTAGCATGCCGCGCAACCCTCGAGGAGCACTATCGCCGATGCAACCCCAGGCCTTCTACCACGCGGTGGCGGACGATTTTACCGCGGTCGACGGTATCATCCGCAAACAACTGATTTCCCGCGTGCCCCTGGTGGCGAAAATCGGCGATTACATCGTCTCGGCCGGGGGCAAACGCCTGCGCCCGCTGCTGGTGCTGCTGTGCGGCAAGGCACTGGGGCGCCAGGGCGACGACCTCTGCCTGCTGGCCGCGACCGTCGAATTCCTGCACACCGCCACCCTGCTGCACGACGACGTGGTTGATATGTCTGACATGCGCCGCGGCCGCTCCACCGCCAATGCCCAGTGGGGCAACGCGCCCAGCGTGCTGGTGGGCGACTTCCTCTATTCGCGCTCCTTCGAAATGATGGTCGAACTGGGCTCCATGGATGTCATGCGCATCCTCTCGCGGGCCACCCGGGTGATCGCCGAAGGCGAGGTGCTGCAGCTGTCCAAGGTGCGCGACGCCAGCACCAGCGAAGCCACCTATATGGAAGTCATCCGCGGCAAAACCGCCATGCTGTTCGAAGCCTCGACCCACAGCGCCGCCGCCCTGGCCGGCGCCAGTGCCGAACAAAGCGAGGCGCTACGGACCTTCGGCGACCACCTGGGCGTGGCCTTCCAGCTGGTGGACGACCTGCTGGACTACCGTGGCGATGCCACGACCCTGGGCAAGAACGTCGGCGACGACCTGGCCGAAGGCAAGCCGACCCTGCCGCTGATCCACTGCATGGCCAACGGCACCCCCGAGCAGGCGGCGCTGGTGCGCCAGGCCATCCAGAAAGGCGGTCTGGACGACCTGGAAAGCATCCGCGAAGCCGTGGAAGCTTCTGGCGCCCTGGACTACACCGCCCAACTGGCCCGCGACTATGCCGAACGCGCCATTGCCTGCCTGGACGCCCTGCCCCCCAGCGAGTACCGCGACGCCCTGGTTGAGCTCAGCCGTTTCGCCGTGGCCCGCAGCCACTAACCGCTGGGCGTCCAGGCCTCGAACGAACCCGTCCTCGCGACGGGTTTTTTATGGGCGGCGGAAAACGCACAGGACCCTGTCAGGCCTTGCTTTTATTCAAATAAGAATTATTCTCATCCAATACCTTGTATTGGAGCCTTGCCATGACTTACCTGATCGACGCCTGGCTGGACAGACCTCAACCCTACCTGCGCGTCCTGCACCGCGAAACCGGCGAAGTCCGCGCCCTGGTGGAAGCCGAGGCCCTGGAGGAGCTGTGGAGCCAGGGCGAGGTGGACCTGGCGGCGCTGAACTCCAGCGAACCCGCGGTACAGAAGGAACTGGTGCGCAGCCTGTTCCTGTTCTGCTACGCCCAGGCCCTACGCCCAGTCAACGAGCTGCATTGAGCGTCATGCTGTGCGACAGGGCAGGCAGCGCTTCGTAACCAAGCGCGGCGCCGTCCGGGTCACCCCCTGGGTTAACCCGTCATGCCCGCGCAGGCCAACGCCCGCGCAACCGGGATCGCCAGCCCGCGGGTCACTCGACCAGGCTTACAAAATCGCCAGCAACTCCACATCGAACACCAGCACGCTGTGCGGCGGGATGCTGCCAACGCCCTGCTCGCCATAGGCCAGCTCGCTCGGCACATAGAGGCGCCACTTGCTGCCGGTGCCCATCAGTTGCAAGGCCTCGGTCCAGCCGGCGATCACGCCGCCGACCGGAAATTCGGCAGGCTGGCCACGGTCGTAGGAGCTGTCGAACACACTGCCGTCGATCAGGGTGCCATGGTAGTGGGTGCGCACGCTGTCCTCGCGGGACGGCTTGGCGCCATCGCCGACGGTCAGCACTTCGTATTGCAGACCGGACGCCAGCTGGGTGATGCCGGCACGCTTGGCGTTCTCGGCGAGAAAGGCCAGGCCTTCGCCAGCCGCCGCCTGGGCCTTGGCCTGGGATTCGGCCTGCATGATTTCGCGGATCACCTTGAAACTGGCGTTCATCTCTTCCGGGCTAACGCGGCTGGCCTTATTGGTGAAGGCGTCGGTGAGACCGACCAGGATGGCGTCCAGGCTGACACCCGGTGGCGGGTTGTCGCGCAGCTGGTCGCCCAGCTGACGGCCAATGCCGTAGCTGACGCGGGTTTCGTCGGTGGAAAGATTGAATTCGGCCATGACGCGGCTCCGCTGTGGGTAAAAAAGGGCGGTCAGCCTAGCACAGCCACGAGGCCGGCCCTACCCGGTCGGCCGCGAACGCCGGCAGCGCTCGGAGCAGTACCTGACCTCGTCCCAGCAACGCGCCCATTTCTTGCGCCAGGCAAAGGGCAGCGTGCAGACCGCGCAGGTCTTGACCGGCAGCTCGGCTTTCTTCACAACGCCTCGCCCGCATCCAGGGTTGCCAGCAGTTGCTCGCCGCGCTGCCATAGCGCCTGCTGCTTGGCCTCGGTCATCTTGTCCAGGCCGCGGTAGATCATGCCCAGGCGGTGATTGCCCGCCAGTTGCGGTCGATGGCGCATCAGGAAGTGCCAGTACAGCGCATTGAAGGGGCAGGCGTTCTCGCCGGTGCTTTCCGTCACCTTGTAGACGCAGTCGCCGCAATAGTTGGACATCCGCTTGATGTACTGGCCGCTGGCGCAGTAAGGCTTGGAACCCAGGTAACCACCGTCCGCGTGCATCACCATGCCCAGGGTATTGGGCAGTTCGACCCAGTCGAAGGCGTCCATATAGACCGCCAGGTACCAATCGCACACCTGACGGGGCTGGATGCCGGTGAGCAGGGCGAAGTTGCCGGTGACCATCAGCCGCTGGATATGGTGGGCATAGGCATGTTCCAGGGTCTGGCCGATGGCCTGGCTCATGCATTTCATCCGGGTCTGGCCGGTCCAGTAAAAGGCGGGCAGGGACCGGGTGTTGCCGAAGGCGTTGCGTTCGGCGTACTCGGGCATGTGCAGCCAGTAAATGCCGCGCACGTACTCGCGCCAGCCGATCAGCTGGCGGATAAAGCCTTCGGCGGCGTTCAGCGGCACGCGACCCTGCCAGTAGGCCGCCTCGACATCGGCGCACAGGCGGCGCAGGTCGAGCAGGCCGATATTCAGCGCCGCGCTGATCCGCGCGTGGAAGAGGAACGGCTCGCCCAGGGCCATGGCGTCCTGGTAATCGCCGAAGGCCGGCAGGGCGAAGTCGAGAAAGTGCTGCCACAGGGCCTCGGCCTCGGCATGGGTCACCGGGTAGTCGAAGGCCGCCAGGCTGCCATAGTGGTGACCGAAGCGCCGGGCCACCAGGGCCAGCACCTCCTCGGTCATGGCATCGGCGGTAAAGCGCGCGGTCATGGGCGCCTTGATCTGCCTGGGCAGCGCCTTGCGGTTCTCGGCATCGAAATTCCAGGCACCGCCCACCGGCGTGCCGTCACCGTTGAGCAGCAGGCCGCTCTTGCGCCGCATCTCACGGTAGAAGAATTCCATGCGCAGCTGCTTGCGGCCGGACGCCCAGTGCGCGAATTCCTCGCGCGCGCAGAGAAAGCGGCTGTCCGGATGCCAGGTGATGGGCAGCCCGCACTGCCTGAGCGACTGTTCCAGCCGCCAGTCGCCGCACTCGGTCAGGTGCAGCTCCTCGGCCTGCAGCCGCTCGGCCCAACGGCTCAGCTCGCCGGGCAGCGAACCGCTGTTCTGCCCATCGTCCAGGTTCACGTAGTGCACCGTAAAACCGCGCTCACGCAAGGCCTCGGCGAAATGCCGCATGGCGCTGAAAATCAGCGCAATCTTCTGCGGATGGTGGGGCACATGCTCGGCCTCGGCGGCCACCTCGGCCAGCAGCACCGCATCGCGCCGCGGATCCAGGGCCAACAGGCTGGGCAGGTCAAAGGACAGTTGGTCGCCCAGCACCAGGGCCAAACGCGTCATGGCCCTACCAGGACGAGTTCAGGGAAATGGGCACGCGCAGGGTGGACTGGGTGCCATCCTGCAGCCCGCACATTTCATCGTGCACCACGGCGTGCACCAGGTGGAACGGCAGCGGCGGCAGGCCCTGCAACAGGTCGCGGGCATGCTCCACCGAGCGCAGGTGCAGGGTCTTACCCTGCTCGTCGCACACCGGATGGGCACGACCGTCCATGCGCGCCTCCAGCAGGTAGATACCGCCTTCGATGGAGATCAGATTCAGTTCGTCGAGCTGCCCCGCATGGGCATATTGATTCAGGTCGTGGAGTTTCATGGCGTCACCTCGCCACTTAAACCTATACATAAAATTGTACAAATACAAATTATGTACAGCTTTAAGCGAGGAAATGCCTGGTAGCCCCGAGCGCAGGTCGAGGCTGCCTGGCGGATGCCCCGGGCTCGGCCACACCTGGATTCCCACCTTCTTCCCACCTTCTTCCCGCCTTCGCAGGAATGACGGGAATCACGGGAATGATCGGTTAGGAGGCTGCTGAAAGCAGGCTAGAGGTGGTCGTGCTTGGTCACCTTATCCAGATAACCCATGACAAAGGCCGAGACTACGAAGGTCATATGGATGATCACGTACCAGAGCAGGTACTCGGGCTTGATGTTCTGCGCGTCCATAAATACCCGCAGCAGATGGATGGAGGAAATCGCGACGATGGATGAGGCCACTTTCATCTTCAGCGAAGCGGCATCCATGGTCCCCAGCCAGTCGAGCTTCTCGGTGCCCTCGTCGATATTCAGGCGCGAGACGAAGTTCTCGTAACCGGAAAACATCACCATCACCAGCAGACCGCCCACCAGGGACATGTCGATCAGCGAGAGGATCACCAGAATCAGTTCGGACTCGGTGCGCTCGAACACGTGGGGCAGCACATGGAAAACTTCCTGGAAAAATTTCAGGCCCAGCAGCAACAGCCCCAGGGACAGACCGAAATAAATCGGTGCCAACAGCCAGCGCGAGGCGTACATCAGGTTCTCGATAATGCGTTCCATGGTCTCTCACCGGTGAGTCAAAACTGGCGCCGAGTATACCCAGGCCCCTCGGGCAGTTACAGACACGAGCGAAGCGGCCCCGGCATTCGGACCAGGCGCGCCTGAGCGGTGGCTCCCATTGTGGATAACTTTTCTGCGCGGCAGTCCTGCCCCGTCCGGGCCGCTGCATCCGCGGCCAGGCGCTCGAGCACGGTCCCAATGGAGCCGGACGCCCTCAGGTGTCGGGACGGAACTGGTAGTCGCCCCGGTGCGGAGCGCGTTCGGCATTCAACCGTCGCAGCTGCGCCTGCATATGCAAGCGCCAGATGGGCGGCTCGAGGGACTCGGCGTAACCCAGCGCGCGCAGGTTTTCGGCAATCGCCAGCAGCACCGCTTCGGCCGCCAGAGGCCCGGGGAATGGGCCCTGGGCCTTGATCGCCGAGGGTTGGGAACGGGCCATGCCGGCGACGCAGAGCAGGGTCCAGAGCCCGCGCTCGCCCGCCAGTGGGCGGATGGCGCATTCGATGCGCGTTTCCAGGCCCAGGCAATCACGGGTAAGACAGAGGTGACGTGCCATGGCGGCTGCCCTCGCAGAGTCCAGTGGCAAGCCTACACCCCGGTGGACCACCCAGGGAAGACCGCCATACGCTGCGTGCCGCTGTGGATAACTCTGTGGATGAAGCGCTGCGCAGGCAACGCCAGAAGCGCTAGGCCGCCGGGCGGCGGCCATGGCCTAGCCGACCGGCGCGACTCAGGAGGCGGCGGACGGAAGCGGTTTTTTCGGCACCTTGCGCGGAGGCTTCTGCGGTTTTTCCGCGGCTGCCGCCTGGGCCAGCAGCTCGGCGGCCTTGAGTTTGTCGGCTTCGCCGTCGTCCAGCTCCAGGTCCATTTCGGCGATGTCGCGCAGCCGCTCGACCACCCGCGCATTGATGCTGCCCTCCGGGAAACAGCCCTGGTCATCCGGCGCGCCGACCGCCTGCCCCACCAGCAGGGCCAGGGCCTCGTCCACCTGGCGCACCGCATAGACATGGAACTGTCCGGCGCGCACCGCCTGCAGTACCCGTTCGTCGAGCATCAGGCTGGTGATATTGGCGTGAGGAATGATCACGCCCTGCTCGCCGGTCAGGCCACGGGCCTCGCACAGGCGGAAGAAGCCTTCGATCTTCTCGTTGAGCCCGCCGACCGCCTGCACTTCGCCGAACTGGTTGATCGAACCGGTGATGGCGAAGCATTGCTTGAGCGGGGTGCGCGACAGGGCCGAGATCAGGGTGCAGACCTCACCCAGGGAGGCGCTGTCGCCGTCCACATAGCCATACGACTGCTCCAGGGCGATGCTGGCGGAAATCGCCAGGGGAAATTCCTGGGCATAACGGCTGCCCAGGTACCCGGTGAGGATCATCACGCCCTTGGAGTGGATCGGCTGGCCCAGGTTGACCTCGCGCTCGATGTCGACGATGCCGCTGCCGCCCGGGTAGACGGTGGCGGAGATGCGCGCCGGCACGCCGAAGGCCGAGTCGCCGACTTCCAGCACGGTCAAGCCGTTGCACTTGCCGACCGCCGCGCCCGCGGTGTCGATCAGGATGATGCCAGCCAGCATGTCGTCGAGAATTCGCGCCGAGACCCGACCGGTACGGGTGGCCTTGGCCTTGAGCGCACGCTCGATATGCCCGGCGTCGGTGACGCTGTCGCTGGCCAGCTGGCGGATGAAGTCGGCCTCGCTGACCAGCTGGAACAGGTCGCCGATACGCGCCGACAGGCGCCCCTGATGTTCGGCCAAACGGGCACTGTAGGTGGCCAGGCGCGCCACCGCGTCGGCGGTCAACGGCGCCATGCCCTCCTCCGAGGTGCGGGTTTTCAGCAGCTGGGCGAACTGTTCCAGGCTGTCGTCGTGCAGAGGGATGTCCTCGTCGAAGTCCACCAGCACGCGGAACATCTCCTGGAAGTCCGGATCGTGGTCCTGCAGGGCGTAGTACAGCTCGCGCGAGCCGATGATCACCACCTTGACCTGCAGGGGGATCACCTGCGGGCTGAGGGTCACGGTGGCCAGGCGGCCGAGCTCGCCCAGGGGCGATTCCATTTTCAGCTTGCGCGCGTGCAGGGCGCGCTTGAGCGCATCCCAGACGAAGGGCTCGCCGAGCATCTTGTCCGCCTCCAGCACCAGGAAGCCGCCATTGGCGCGGTGCAGGGCGCCGGGGCGCAGCTGCCGGTAGCTGGTGTAGAGCGCGCCCTGGTCGGTGTTGTACTCGATGCGGCCGAACAGGTTGTCGTAGGTCGGGTGCGACTCGAACACCACCGGCGCGCCGCCGCTGGCGTGGTGACCGACCACCAGGCTGGGGCTGTACTGCTCCTCCAGCAGGTTGCGGGTCTGGGCGTCGGCCTTGTCCACATCCACCATCTGCTCGACCACGGTGCGCAGCAGGTTGAGCTGCACGGCCTGCAGGTAGGCGCAGACCCCGGCATTCTCCGCGTACTTTTGCGAGAGCGGCGCCAGCAGCGGCTGCAAGCCCAGGGTGATGGTTTCCTCGTTGAGCTGGCGCAGCTGGTTGCTCGATTCGCGCTTCCACTGCGGCAGGCTGGCCAGTTCCTCGTTGAGGCGCTCCTCCAGTGCCGAGATATCGGTGTGATAGCGCTCGCGCTCGACCTCCGGCAACTGGGCGAACTCGGCCTCGTCCAGGGCCTTGCCTTCCTTCATCGGGGTGAACGCGATGTTCGTGCTGTCGCGGTACAGGGCGATGCCCTTGTCCAGGGACAGGCGCTCGATCACGTCCAGGGCCTTGTCGTAGCGCTGGTTGAAGGCGCGGTCAATGGCGCTCTTCTTCTGCTGGTAGGCCGGGTGCTCGAATACCGCTGGGAAAGTCGCCAGCAGGTTGTCGATCAGCAGGCCAATATCGGCGACGAGGGCCCCCGCCGTGCCCGGCGGCAACTCCAAGGCACGCGGCTCGCGCGGCTCGTCGAAATGATTGACGTAGACCCAGTCCGCCGGCGTGGCCAGGCGCTTGGCCTCGGCCTTGAGGTAGCGCTTGACGAAGGAAAAGCGTCCGGTACCCGGCTCGCCCATGACAAATACATTGTAACCGGGACGCGGCATGGCCACGCCGAACTGCAGGGCTTCCACGGCCCGCTCCTGCCCCAGCACCCCGCGAAAGGGCTCCAGGTCATCGGTGATGGCAAAGTTAAACTGAGCGGCATCGAAGGGACGGGTCAGCGCCTCGGGCGCCAGGCGCAGGCCGGCAGCAACGGAATCGGGCATCGGTAATCCTTACATCGGGCGGGGCAAAACCGCAGAAAGAGGGCCGCATTCTGGCGCCGCCCTTGCGCCCCTGGCAAGGCGCGAAGCCAGCCAATCAGGCGACCAGGCCACAAACAGCGCCTCTGGCATTCCGCCACGCGCCGCCCAGGCTAGAGCCGCCGGCGCACCACGCAGGCGGTTGCCGCGGGCCGACAGGCACCCAACGGCCGCCGAACCGCCGGTCGGCTGCGCACCGCGCGCCGCGAGAGCCCTGGCAACGGCCACCCTGCCTCGGGCATCTCTACGAAAATTCCCGAACAGCGCCTACACCGGACTGCGTCACGGCGTTAACCTGCCCACCGGCACAAGGAACGTGAACCCACGAGACTTTTACCAGGAAGTGGCCGCCCTGCCGAGACGGTCCTCGTAGCTTGTCGGCCTCGCGGTGAAGCCGAGCCAACCACGGGGCATCGCTTCTGTCCGGGTCGGCATAGTTCCAGCACCCACGGCGCAGCGATTGCGTGGCTTAAGCCGTGCTCGCAAAATACGAGATTGATACCCCCGAACCGAGCCTCGACAGGTAACCCGAAATGCCCTTGAGCCATCGCCCCGCGACAGAACAGGACATCGCCCGGCTCTGCACCTTTCCTCAGAACCCGGACGAGCTGTTCTTCTTTTTTCCCAAAGCCCACGACCCCCTGACAGCGGAACAATTGCGGGCGGCCATGGCCCAGCGCTCGGATTCCACGGTAGTGGAGCGGGATAGCGAGGTACTCGGCTTCGCCAACTTCTACCGCTGGGAAAATGACGGCCGCTGCTCGATCGGCAATGTGATAGTGGCGCCCAGCGCCCGCGGCCAGGGCGTGGCCCGCTACCTGATCGAGCAGATGATCGGCATCGCCCGCGCCCGGCACAAAGCCCGGGAAATCGGCATTTCCTGCTTCAACCAGAATGTCGCCGGCCTGCTGCTCTACCCTTCCCTGGGGTTCGAGCCCTATGCCATCGAAGAACGCCAAGCCCCCCAGGGGCAGCGGGTGGCGCTGATCCATATGCGCCTGGCTCTCGAGGCGTAAAAGGGTTTGCCGCGCTGTGCGGCGTAGAACCGTAAAAGGCTTTCCGGCGCCTGCGATGACTTGCACGCGAAGCTTGAGAACAATCAACTATCGGCAGCCAATGGTCTGCTGGCGATCGATGGATTCTGTACGCCTGTACCCGCCAAGTGGCGTGCAGCCTTAAACCGGAGCGGCCTCGGTCAGCTCACAGCTCATCTGCAGCTTGGCCAGATACTCGCCGTCCACCGCCAGGGCCTGGGGTTCGCGCCCAAAGGTGACAAAGCCGCAACGCTCATACAGTGCCAGGGCGGCCTGGTTGCCCTCGGTCAGGCTGAGCTGCACCAGCCGCAGCCCGTCGCGCGCGCGCGCCTCGGCCAGGGCCGCCTGCACCAGCACATGGCCCAGGCCCTGGCCGCGCAAGGACGGTGACAGGTAGAGGCCGAACAGCTTGGCCTTGTGCCGGGCTTTTTCCTGCTGGGCGAAGGTCAACCCGACCACGCCAGCCATGGCTCCGGCGTGCCAGCATCCCAGCACCAGGCTTTTCGCCCGCGGCCCCGGCTCCAGCCGCGCCGCCCACCAGGCCAGCGGCAGCACCGTGCGTTCAGCGACGCTGGAGGTGAAGGCCCGAGGGTGACGGGCATAGGCCTCGAGCATCAGGGCACGGTAGTCGGCGGCATGACGGGGCAGCAGGCGCTCGATCATCATCAATAACTCCAGAGGGGTAAACCTAACGCAGGCTTTTCCAGTCCAGGCCGAAACGCGCCAGGTACTTGCGCAGGCGGTCGGCATCGTTGGGCTGGCTCTTGCCCTGGCGCGACTGGGCGAACAGCCGGCGGCCGGCATCCGACAGGCTGGTCGCCTCGCGGCACAACGCGATAACACCCGGCAACTGCAGCTGGTCGAACAGGTCCAGCGCCTGCCAGCGCTCGCCCAGCAATTGCTCAAGCGCCTGCTGATGGTCCATCCCGGACGGTTCTTGGCCGCTCCAGGCCCGCTGCAAGCGCAGGATTTCCTCGTCCACCTGGGCCTCGTCGATCCGCCCGCTGTCGGCCAGGGTGGCCATGCGCGTGATGGAGGCGGACAGCTCGCGGAAGTTGCCGCTCCAGGCCGCGTCGCGGCTGGCGGCGAAGGCCAGGTAACGCCGGCGCGCCTCCAGGTTGAAGCGCACCTGGCGACCCTGCTCGCGGGCATGGCGCTCCAGTTCGAATTCCAGGTTCGGTTCGATATCCTCGCGGCGCCCGGCCAGGCCCGGCAGTTCGAAGGTCCAGAGGTTGATCCGGGCGAACAGGTCCTCGCGGAACAGGCCCTGGCGCACCCGCTCGCGCAGGTCGCGATGGGTACCGGCGATCAGCAGAAAATCACTTTCCAGCTCCTTGTCGCTGCCCAGGGGAAAGAAGCGTTTTTCCTCGATGGCCTTGAGCAACATGGCCTGCTCGTCCGGCCCCAGCTCGCCGATTTCGTCCAGAAACAGCATGCCGCCATCGGCCGACCGCAGCAGCCCCTCGCGCGCCGCCTGGGCGCCGGTAAAGGCGCCCTTGCTGTGGCCGAACAACGCGGACATGGCACCGTCGCCGCGCAGGGTGGCGCAATTGACCTCGACGAAACGCCCTTGCAATAAATGCCGGGCGCGCTTGAGCTCATAAATGCGCCGGGCCAGAAAGGATTTGCCCGAGCCCGTGGGGCCGACCAGCAGCATCGGCGCCCGCGAGCGCACCGCCACCCGCTCGATCTGCTCGATGCTGCGGTTGAACGCCGGGTTGCGCGTGGCGATGCCGGATTTGAGGAACGCCAGGGTTTCCTGCTGCTCGCGGCGAAAGCGCGTGGCGATGCCGTCGTAGCGCGACAGGTCGAGGTCGATCAGGGTGCAGGTGCCGCTGTGGGTGGCTTCCTCCGTGCGCCGCCCCGGCGAGGTCTGCGCCAGCCGGGCCGGCAGGTAACGCGCCTCGGTCAGCAGGAACCAGCAGATCTGCGCGACGTGGGTACCGGTGGTGATATGCACCAGGTACTCCTCGCGCTCGGTATCGAAGGCATAGGCGCTGGTGAACTCGTGCAGGGCGCCATAGACCTCCTGAAAATCCCAAGGGTCGCGCAGGGCCATGGCATGCAGGCGCACCTCGGTCTCCGGCGAAACCGCGGCGATGTCGTCACGTATGCGCCCGGCCAGGCTGGCGTCGCGGGGGCTGTGGATCAGCTCGAGGCGGTCGATCAGCAGGTCCTCCTGCTGACACAGGCCAATGCTGGGCCGCCACTTGCTCCAGCGATTGGCGCCCTTGCCGACCCTATCCAGGGTGGCGCCGACAAAGCCGATGGCGACGGTTTTCTTGGCGAGCATGTCCTATACCAAAAGATAAATTCAGATAAATAAATATATCAATTCAGCGAAGCGTGGCCGAGCGACTTATTCAAAAAAATCTATAAAAAATAATTTATTTATATAAATCAATAACTTATTAGAAATATAACCCCACCACCGGCCTTATGGCACGCCCTTCGCACTACCACTCCCGACCACAGCGCCAGGCAGGCCAACGGGCCGGGAATCCAATCCCGCCGGTGCGGGGATCCACCTTCGGGTTCGGGTGCCCCGTATGCCGCCGCCGCAACGCTCGGTCATTGGCTCGGTAGCTCAGTCGGTAGAGCAATCTTTCTCGAAAGATATGTCGCAGGTTCGAGTCCTGCCCGAGCCAGTTCGATAGCTCAGTCGGTAGAGCAGTCTTCTTCGGAAGATCGGCCGCGGGTTCGACTCCCGCTCGAAACATGCCCTTTCACGGCAGCGATACCGCAACACCGCAGTACCGGTCGGCGTGGCAGAGGGAGGACCCGATGCCGCCGCCGATCCGCCCGGCCCTTGGGTCGAGCGACGGGCAGCAGCAGCGTTTGGGCCGAGGATCGGCCAAACGGCCAGGACGGCCGAGACGCAGGCACTCCCCGCCGCCCCACCCGGAATGCTCGACGGATCGGCGAACGCCGACACCCCACAAGAAAAAAGGAAAACCGACAATGAACATCTTCAAGCGCTTCGTGGTGAAAAAGAACGAACGCGCCCTGCTCTACACCGAAGGCGATTTCCAGGCGATCCTGGAGCCCGGCCTGTACCGCCGCTTCGACCCGCGCAACCGCCTGAGCGTCGAGCACTTCAGCCTGAACAGCCCGCTGTTCGAGCACCGCCTGGCCGGTTACCTGCGCAAGAACGAGCCGGCGCTGGTCGAGCGCTGCTTCGAGCGTTTCGATACCGCCGAGCACGAGGCAGGCTTGCGCGTCGAGGACGGCATGCTGGTGGAAATACTGCCGCCCGGCAGCCGTCGCCTGTACTGGAAGGGCCAAGCCGAACAGCGCTTGGAGCGCATCGACCTGAGCCAGCACTACCGCCTGGACGGCGCACTGGTCGCCCAGCTGACCCAGCCCGGCCTGCGCTGCCAGAGCCTGCAGGGCCTGGATGCGGTGCTGCTGGTGCAGGTGCCGGCGTTCCAGGTGGGCGTGCTCAAGGTCAACGGCGAGGTGATCGAACTGTTGCCAGCCGGCCAGTACGGTTTCTGGCGTTTCAACCGGCAGATCGGCGTCGAGCTGGTGGATATGCGGATTCAGGCCCTGGAAGTCAGCGGTCAGGAAATCCTCACCCGCGACAAGATCAGCCTGCGCCTGAACCTGGCGGCCAACTGGCACTACAGCGACGTGTTGCTGGCCCATTCGCGCCTGGCCAAACCCCAGGAGCACCTGTACCGCGAGCTGCAATTCGGCCTGCGGGCGGCGGTGGGCACCCGCACCCTGGACGAGCTGCTGGAGAACAAGCAGTGGATCGACGAGGCGGTCAGCGCCCACCTCGCCATCAAGCTGCCGGGCTGTGGCCTGGAAGTCAGCAGCCTGGGCGTGCGCGACATCATCCTGCCCGGCGAGATGAAAGCCCTGCTGGCCCAGGTGGTGGAAGCGGAGAAAGCGGCCCAGGCCAATGTGATCCGTCGCCGCGAGGAAACCTCGGCCACGCGCTCGCTGCTCAACACCGCCAAGGTGATGGAAGACAACCCGACGGCCCTGCGCCTGAAGGAGCTGGAAACCCTGGAACGGGTGGCCGAGCGCATCGACCGGATTTCCGTGTTCGGCGGCCTGGACCAAGTGTTGAATGGCCTGGTGACCCTCGCCCCGAAATAACAGCGCCGCCTGCCAATGGCAGGCAGGCGGACTGAATTAACAGGCTGGATAGGCATCATGAAAAGCGGAAAACAACGCCGCCGGGAAATCAAGACGGCTCGTCAACGACGCGCCACCAAGGCACAGCAAGCCCTGGCCGAATACCTGCCGCTAAGCTTCACGCCAACCGAAGCAATAGCGGTCAACCCAGCGCTGCTGGCGTCCTACAACAGCTACGGCGAGCCATTATTTCTCGCCCGCGGCTGGTATCAGGATCAGCCGTTTTGCTGCATCGACTGCGATAAAAACGAAGTCTGGACCGCCGCGCAACAGCAATGGTGGTACGAGGTGGTACAAGGCTCGGTATACGCCCATGCCGTGCGCTGCCGACCCTGCCGGCTGGCACGGCGCCTGAGCGATGGCCGCTTGCGGCGAACCGTTTAAACGCGCACGGCCCCATGGCCGGCGCTTATCGAATACAGAGACAAGACCATGAAAGACACAAGCTACCAACTGCTGGAAGTCGCCAACGGCAAGCCGATCAAGCTCTGGACCCAAGGCGTGCCGGTGGAGGCCGAAGCCAAGCAACAACTGATCAACACCGCCAAGCTGCCGTTTATCTTCAAGCACCTGGCCGTGATGCCGGACGTGCACCTGGGTAAGGGGTCGACCATCGGCAGCGTGATCCCCACCCTCGGCGCGGTGATCCCCGCCGCGGTGGGCGTGGATATCGGTTGCGGAATGATGGCCGCGCGCACTTCCCTGACCGCCAGCGACCTGCCGGATAACCTCGGCGGGCTGCGCGATGCCATCGAACGCGCCGTGCCTCATGGCCGCACCAGCACCCGCAGCGGCCGCGATAAAGGCGCCTGGGAGAATGTGCCCACCGCCACCGACCAGGCCTGGGGGAACCTGGCCGGGCGCTTCAAGCTGATCACCGATAAACAGCCGCGCCTGGAGAAGACCAACAACCGCAAGCACCTGGGAACCCTGGGAACCGGCAACCACTTTATCGAGGTCTGCCTGGACGAGGCCCAGCGCGTCTGGTTCATGCTGCACAGCGGTTCGCGCGGCGTGGGGAACGCCATCGGCAGCCTCTATATCGAACTGGCCAAGGCCGATATGCGTCAGCACATCGCCAACCTGCCGGACAAGGACCTGGCCTACTTCGAGGAAGGCAGCCAGCACTACCAGGACTATGTGGAAGCCGTGGGCTGGGCCCAGGACTTCGCCCGGCAGAACCGCGAACTGATGATGCAGGCGGTGATTGCCGCGGCGCGCCAGGTGATCGGAAAGCCTTTCGAGGCCAACCTGCAGGCGGTCAACTGCCATCACAACTATGTGCAGAAGGAGCGGCATTTCGGCCAGGACGTACTGATCACCCGCAAGGGCGCGGTGTCGGCGCAGAAGGGCGAACTGGGGATCATTCCCGGGTCCATGGGCGCCAAGAGTTTTATCGTCCGCGGCCTGGGTAACGAGGAGGCGTTCAGCTCCTGCAGCCACGGCGCCGGTCGGGTGATGAGCCGCACCCAGGCGAAAAAGCAGTTCAACCTGGACGACCAGATCCGCGCCACCGCTCACGTGGAATGCCGCAAGGACCTCGACGTGATCGACGAGATTCCCATGGCCTACAAGGACATCGAAAAAGTCATGCACGCCCAGCGCGAGCTGGTGGAAGTGGTGCACACCCTGCGTCAGGTGGTGTGCGTTAAAGGATAAAAGAGAAATACCATGGACTATTTAAAACAGTGGCTGGAGCGCCTACGCAACCGCAGCCAACGCCCGCTTCACTATTGGGAACAGGAGACCCTGGAGCTGCTCACCCGCTGCGATGAGCACAGCGATTGGCTGCAGCTGAGCCAGCATTCGAACGGTTTTGTCCGTGAGATTGCGGTCCGGGTGCTGAGCGAACGCACAAGCCCGCACGCTTTGCTCGCGCTGGCCGAACGCCTCAACGACTGGGTCCCGCAAATCCGCAAGCTGGCCGAGCAAGGCGTGCAGCCCTACCTTCAGCCCAGCCAGGCCGACGCGCTGCTGTTCGCCCTGGAGCCCCTGCTCGCACTCGCCCGCAAGGGCCGCAGCGACCACAGCAGGATGCTCGCCCGATTGGCGGAGGTATTGGCCCAGGCCGAGGCGCAGCCGGCGCTGGAAGCGGCATTGCCGGGGCGGCAGGGGCAAGCCGCGCGATTTGTGTTCGGCCTGCTGCTGGAAAATGCCGCAGTCAACTTGCTCGCCATCCTGCGCCTTGGGATGAACCATCGGGAGATCAGCCTGAGGGGCCTGGCCTTGGCCGCTAGCCGACGACTGCCCTTGGCACAGGCGCGGGACTTACTGCGCGAAGGCCATGAGGCCGCAAGCGCCTCGCTGCGCGTCGTCGCTCTGCGCGAGTGGCTGGCTCGCAACGAGGAGGATCCCCAACATTTGCAGGCGCTGCTGCGCCAGGCCTTGCTTGACCCGGCTCCGGCACTGCGCTGTCTGGCACATTGGGCCGCCCCACGGCACGGTATCGACCGCAACGCGGTGTTGATCCAACGCCTTGAGCGTTTGCCAAGCGAGAAACGCGATTGGCTGGGCCTGCTAGGTCTGGCACACGCACTGGGTGAACCCGGTGCCGTGCCGGCCCTGCAGGTGGCCCTGCAACACTGCGCCCCGTCGGTACGCGTGGCGGCTCTGGAGACCCTGGCAGTGGTGGCGCCGGAGGCGCTGTTACCCCGCTTACTGGACGCCCTGGATGATCCGGCGCCCAAGGTTGTTCGCTGCGCCACACGCCTGCTGCATAAACTGCCGCTGGCGGCCGACGACGCCCAGTTGCGCAGCGTAATGGCAGAGGCGCTGCTGACCGGCAAAAACGACAAGGTCGCGAGGCTGGCGGCGCTGAGCCCACTGTGGCTGAACCTGCAGCACTTGCTGCACGCCTTGAGCTTGTCCGACGCCGAGGACCAGCAGGCGCCGTTGCGGGCAGCGCTGCAACTCTGGGGGCAAAGACGCCGGCGGGCCTATTCGCTGCAACCGACGTCGCAACAGCGCACTACCTTGCTGACAGGGCTGGCCACCCTGACGGCGTCCGGAAAACTGAAGGCGAACGAATACGGGCACTGGCTGGACTGATCGCCAACGCTTAATGGAGGAATGATCAATGTACGGGTTACAGGCAGTACGAGACCCCCAACTGAAGCAGCTGCGCGAGCGACTGCGCCTGGCGGGCTGTGTCTTCGAGTTCGAGGCGTATCACCTGCCCACCCCGGGCGTTGCCGGGGAAGACCTGCACCGCCAGGCGTTGGCCGGGCTGTTCGCAAAGCTCCAGCTGGAGCGCGAACATTGGCGCCAGCGCATGGTCTCCCGCCATGCGATCCCGGACCCGCACCTGCCGCCAGCGCTGCGGGTCGAGCTTGAACAGGCGCGGCCTGCGTCGCTGGATCCGCACGCCATCGGCCAGTTGCGGCGCACCCACGATTGGCAAAAGGGCCAGGTGCCGCTGTTCAGCGCGTTTCGCAACCCGCCCTACGGCACCCGGCCAGGAGAAGACGAAATGGTCACATTGTTTCACGACTGGCTCGACCTGCTGGGCCTGCGAGCGGGCGAATCCGTGCAGGTGCTGGACTGGGTCGGCGAAGCCCATCGCGACCCGGACCGCAGCGACTGGAGCAATTATTTCGACGACGGCAAGGATTGGTGGGGTGTCTGGTGCCTGAGCATCTGCAACCCCGCGCGCGGCACGCTCAGCGTAATGGTCGCCAGCGCGACCGACTGATCGGCCCGCTTACTCCGGCGCCAAGCACATCAACCAGCGGCGCAGGCGGTTGTTCGAATGCGGCACCAAACCTTCCCGCTGGCAGTGCTCGAGAAACCCATACAGGTAGGCAACCCTTTCGGCACGCGGTATCTGGGTCAGCTCCTTGAGCGGAAACCACTGCAGGTTCTTGCCCATCGACAGCAGCACCGAGAAGTGCCGGGCCTGGGTAAAGGTCACTAGGGTCCGGCGCACAACCAACAGGTAACACCAATTGGCCGCCGGCCAGGCGAAACGACAAAGTACCACCACCATCCCGACCATCATCAGGCCTTGCAGCAGCCAGGAGAAGACACCCTGCACGCCCAGCAGGCCCGGCACCAGGCACACCCCCAGGACGCCGCCGATCAAGCACAGCACGGTGGCCAGCAAATTGAAGATATGTGAATAGACCATGACAGGGGATTATCCGCGGAGCTTGTAAGAGGCCACTGTGTAGCCGATACCCGCGGATTCGGCGACCGGCCCGCAGCCGCCGCGTGATGAGCCGCACATTTCACGCGAAATGTGCCCCCCAAAAAACGTTGAGCGTAAACCCGGCCAAGGAGGCCATCGATGAACACGAATGAACGCCACCCGCTGTCGCCCGAGATGCGCGAATGGGTGCTACGGGAGCTGAAGGAAATAGAAGCCCAGTACGATGTGCAGGTGCTGTATGCCTGCGAGTCCGGCAGCCGCGCCTGGGGCTTCGCCTCGCCAGACAGCGACTACGACGTGCGCTTCGTCTATGTGCCGCGCCAGGCCTGGTACCTGCGGGTGGACGCACCGCGCGACGTGATCGAGCGACCGCTCAGCGACGAGCTGGACATCGGCGGCTGGGAGTTGCGCAAGACCCTGCAACTGTTGCGCAAATCCAACCCCACCTTGCTGGAGTGGCTGGACTCGCCGCTGGTCTACCGCAGCGAGTCGGGCACCGCCGAACGACTGCGCACGCTGGCCGAGCAGTTTTACTGCCCGACCGCGGCGCGGCATCATTACCTGTCGATGGCCAGGAAGAATTTTCGCGGCTACCTGCAGGACGAGCAGGTGCGCTTCAAGAAGTACCTCTATGTGCTGCGCCCGCTGCTGGCCGTGCGCTGGATCGACCAGGGCCTGGGCCGACCGCCCATGACCTTTGCCGCCCTGCTCGACGCCACGGTGCATGATCCCGCCCTGCTGATCGAGATCGAGGCACTGCTGACGCTCAAGCGCCAAGTGGTGGAATCGGCCTATGGCCCGCGCCGTGAAACTATCCACGCCTTTATCGAGCATGCCTTACAGCAAGCCGAAACGCAGCCGGCACTGCCCAAGGCGGACGGCGATACGGCCGAGCTCGACCGTTATCTGTTAGAGACGGTGCTGCGTTATTCATAACGGCCGGCGCACTGGCGCACTGAGCCGTTTAATCTGGATTAGAACTTTATGAGCAAGGATTTCCTCGAACTGGACGGCGCCATTGGCGGCGGCCAGGTTCTGCGCAGCGCGCTAAGCCTGTCGATGGTCAGCGGACGGGCGTTTCGCATCATCAATATCCGCGCCCAGCGCAGCCGCCCTGGCCTGTTGCGTCAGCACCTCACCGCGGTGCTGGCCGCGGCCGAAATTTGTGGCGCCCAGGTCGAGGGCGCGCAGCTTGGCGCCATGGCGCTGAATTTCCAGCCAGGCCCGATCAGGGCCGGCGACTACAGCTTCAGCATCGGTACCGCCGGCAGCTGCACCCTGGTGCTGCAGACCCTGCTGCCGGCCTTGCTGCAGGCACCCGATAACAGTCGCCTGCGCATCAGCGGTGGCACCCATAACCCGGCCGCGCCGCCGAGCGATTTCCTGCAATGCGCCTGGCTGCCGCTGTTGCGGCGCATGGGCGCCCAGGTGGAGTTGACCCTGCTGCGCCATGGCTTCGCGCCGGCCGGTGGCGGGCAGCTTGAGGTCCAGGTGCAGCCCGGCCCATTGCAACCCCTGCACCTGGAAGAGCGCGGCGCCGTGCTCGACCAGCAGGCGCGCTGCCTGTTGGCCGGGGTCCCCGGCCATGTCGGGGCGAGAGAGCTGGAGCGGTTGGCCAAGCGCCTCAAATTGCCGGAAGAGGCCCTGCATTTCGTTCACCTGCCCCAAGAGCAGGGACCGGGCAATGCGCTGTTGCTGGAGGTGCGCTGCGAGCGGGTCACCGAGCTGTTCGCTGCCTTCGGCCAGCCACGGCTGCGCGCCGAGCAGGTTGCCGACCAGGTGGCGAAACAGGCCCGCGATTGGCTGGGCGGCGAGACCGCAGTCGCCGAGCACCTGGCCGATCAGCTGCTGTTGCCCATGGCCCTGGCCGGCGGCGGCAGCTTCACCACCCCCCGGCGCACGGAGCATCTGGACAGCAATATCCAGGTGATCGAGGCCTTTTTGCCGGTGCGTATCCACTGCCAGCCCCTGGGGGCGGAGCGATTGCGGGTCAGCCTGGCGCCGATATCCTGAGCGCCTAGGGCTCGGCTCCTAGCGCTCCCGAGGCAGCGACTTACCAGGGTGCGTAGCAGCCTGGGGCGGAACTCCTTAGAGCGTTTTCAGGAAAAGCCTGCCTGCCAGAATAGCCCGGATCAGCGCAGCGCCATCCGGGACACCGCAGCCCCGGACTGCGCCAAGGCTTGTTCGGGCTACGAAAACCGCCTGCCGCACGATGGCATGGATAAGGTGAAAATGCGCTAGACGCGGCATAGCCGGCTTCACCACCGAATTATCGCGAGCGTCTTGGGCCCACACCTGCGACGTTGTCCAGACGCCTTCCGAACTCTCGGCGGTTTTCGCTGGCGCTGCACTTTGCACAGCGCAGCGGTATCCTGGCGGCCTTTGCCCCTAGGATCCACACATGGACGTTCAACCGACCCGCAACCGCCTCCGGCCAAGCACATTGCCCTTTTCCGCCTGGCTGCCATTCCTGGTCGGCGGAGCCTACGGCTTGCTGCTGCGCTTGATCTTTTCCGGCGACCTGGCGTCCGTCCCGCTGCCTGACGTGATGGCCGGCGCTTTCGTCTACGCGGTGCCCTTCGCCGTGGGCGCCATCACGGTCTACCTGGCCGAGCAGCAT
>JAZKHB010000035.1:0-85846 GCA_040385585.1 Pseudomonadota bacterium
CAGGGCGTCTTCGACACGGGCCTTCTTCTCTTTCATTTCCACTTCGGAACCGGCGCCGACCTTGATCACGGCAACACCGCCGGCCAGCTTGGCCAGGCGCTCTTGCAGTTTCTCTTTGTCGTAGTCGGACGAGGTGTCTTCGATCTGCTTGCGGATCTGCAGCACACGACCTTCGATGTCGGCTTGAACGCCGGCGCCGTCGATGATGGTGGTGTTTTCCTTGCTGAGGATCACGCGCTTGGCGTTGCCCAGGTGTTCCAGGGTGGCGCTTTCCAGGCTCAAGCCGATCTCTTCGGAGATCACGGTGCCACCGGTCAGGACGGCGATGTCCTGCAGCATGGCCTTGCGGCGATCACCGAAGCCCGGCGCCTTGACGGCAGCGACCTTGACGATACCACGCATGTTGTTCACCACCAGGGTCGCCAGGGCTTCGCCCTCGACGTCTTCGGCGACGATCAGCAGCGGACGACCGGCCTTGGCCACGGCTTCCAGCACCGGCAGCATTTCGCGGATGTTGGAGATTTTCTTGTCAACCAGCAGGATCAGCGGGCCGTCGAGTTCGGCGACCATGGTGTCCGGCTTGTTGATGAAGTAGGGCGACAGGTAGCCACGGTCGAACTGCATGCCTTCGACGACCGACAGCTCGTTTTCCAGGCCCGAGCCTTCTTCAACGGTGATCACGCCTTCTTTACCGACTTTTTCCATGGCTTCGGCAATGATGTCGCCAATGGAATTGTCGGAGTTGGCGGAGATGGTGCCAACCTGAGCGATGGCCTTGAAGTCGGCGCACGGCTTGGATTGGGACTTGAGCTGGGCCACGATGGCGATGGTCGCCTTGTCGATGCCGCGCTTGAGGTCCATCGGGTTCATGCCGGCGGCAACGGCTTTCAGGCCTTCGTTGACGATGGACTGGGCCAGCACGGTAGCGGTGGTGGTACCGTCGCCCGCGTCATCATTGGCACGGGACGCGACGTCCTTGACCAGCTGGGCACCCATGTTCTCGAAGCGATCCTTCAGCTCGATTTCCTTGGCAACGGACACGCCGTCCTTGGTGATGGTCGGAGCGCCGTAGCTCTTCTCGATGATCACGTTACGGCCTTTCGGGCCCAGGGTCGCTTTTACCGCGTCGGCCAGGACATTGACACCGGCCAACATTTTCTTGCGAGCGGAGTCGCCGAACTTAACTTCTTTAGCAGCCATGATGATTGTTCCTCAAATTCGTTTCGGTGGAGTTCGATGGGAGAGCAGACGCCGAAATCAGCCTTCGACCACAGCCAGGATTTCGTTCTCGCTCATCACCAGCAGTTCTTCGCCGTCGACTTTGATGGCGTTGCTGCCGGAGTACGGGCCAAACACCACTTTGTCACCGACCTTGACGGCCAGGGCGCGCACTTCGCCGTTGTCCAGTACACGGCCGGTACCGACTGCCAGGATTTCGCCACGGTTGGGCTTTTCGGCGGCCGAACCTGGCAGCACGATGCCGCCTGCGGTTTTCGATTCTTCTTCGCTGCGACGGATCACAACGCGGTCATGCAGAGGACGAAGCTTCATTGTCGAATCTCTCCTAAAAAGTGATTAAAAGCGGCCGATGTAGCCATCGGCGGGTTAGCACATCCGGCGTTGCCGGTTGCGGCCCGCAGAGCGGACCGCAGAAGACTGCCTGTCGTAAACGACAGAGACCTTGCGGTGAGCTGTATGTGGGGATTTGCCGGGGGGATTGCAAGGGCAGGCGTTGAATATTTTTAGCGGTCACGGCGCTCGAATTCACCTTCGATCAGGTTGGCTCGCCCTTCGTTGGCCCGCGGCGGGGGTGCCCCCGTGCGGTTCGACCCGGCATCGACTTGCTGCCCGTCGGCGAAGGCGCGCTGGCGCAGCGCCTGCTCCAGGGCACGTCGACGCAGCCGGTCGACCAAGGCCCGACGGGTAAAGGGAAACAGGCATAAAAGGCCAAAGACATCGCTGATAAAACCCGGCAGAAGCAGCAGGCCACCGCCGACGGCGATCAGCAGCCCTTCGAGCATCTCCTGCTCCGGCAGCTCGCCCCGGGCCAGACGCTCGCGGGCCCGCAAGGCGGTGGCCACGCCGGCCACCCGCAGCAGCACGCTGCCGAGCACGGCGCCGCCGATCACCAGCAACAAGGTAGGCAATAGGCCGATGGCGCTGCCGACCTGGATCAGCACGGTCAGTTCGATCAGCGGAAACACCAGGAGCAGAAACAGAAAAACGCGCATGAATCAGCGATTCCTAACGGAAGAAAGAGCTTGCAGACAAGTATTAAGTGGTGACAGTCGGAGCGGTTTTCAACCCTCGACCCTGCGATCGCTCGGCCCTCGCTCGGTTCTTGCCAGCGCCACCAGGGCCTGGCGCACCGCACCGGGGCTAGCACAGGGTTCGGCAAAGGCCAGCCAATGCAGGCCCTGCTCAATGCGCAGGTGAAAACCCTCGCTGTCGATACCCACCAGCTGCGCCTCGGGCGAGGCGGGCAGGTCGGCCAGCTGCACATAGTGGGCGATGGCCTTGGCATGATCCCCGTTCATGTGCTCGACCATGCCCGCCTCCACCGCGCCAGCGAAAGGGTTGGCCAGGGTGACGGTATCGATCCAGTGGATGGCGCCGAAGCCGCCGATATAGCGCCCACGCACCGGCTCGAGCACCCAGAAATCGAAATCATGGGCACTGTGGTAGCTCTGCGACGCGGGAAAATAACGGTAGTAACGCTTGGCGGCGGCGCTGATGGCTTCGGCGTCGGTCAAGCGCCGGGCCTGGGTCAGTAAGGTCAAACGGCCCACGGCCTGCACATCCTCGGCGCCGCGCTGGCTGACCAGCAACGAGCATTTGGGGTCCTGCAGCAGGTTGTGGGTGTGCTGGGCGATGCGGCTGATCAGGATCAGCGGCCAGCCCTGGGCGTCCAGGCAGTAGGGCACCACCGATCCGAAAGGATAGCCGGGCATCGCCTTGGACTGGGTGCAGAGCACACCGCGGTATTCCTTGAGCAGTAATTCTCGGGCATGCTTGCCGGCCTCGACACTCAACTTATGACTCCTTGCACAGAATCCGTCATAAACGGACGGGCGCCCAGAATAGCCACTCTCGGCGCTGGCGGGGACAAACTCAGCAATTTTTTCGGGAGAGCACCATGCACCTGCAGGACAAAGTCATCATCGTTACCGGCGGCTGCCAGGGTCTTGGCCGCGCCATGGCCGAATACCTCGCAGGGAAAGGCGCCAAGCTGGCGCTGGTCGACTTGAACCAGGAAAAACTCGACGAGGCCGTCACCGCCTGCACGGCCCAAGGCGTGGAAGCGCGGTCCTACCTGTGCAACGTGGCCAATGAGGAGCAGGTGATCCAGACCGTGGCGCAGATCGCGGAGGATTTCGGCGCGATCAATGGCTTGATCAACAACGCCGGCATCCTGCGCGACGGCCTGACCATCAAGATCAAGGACGGCGAGATGACCAAGCTGAGCCTGGCCCAATGGCAGTCAGTGATCGACGTCAACCTGACCGGGGTCTTTCTCTGCACGCGCGAAGTGGCGGCCAAGATGATCGAGCTGAAGAACCAGGGCGCGATCGTCAATATCTCCTCGATTTCCCGGGCTGGCAATATCGGCCAGGCCAACTATTCGGCCGCCAAGGCCGGCGTAGCCGCCGACACCGTGGTCTGGGCCAGGGAGCTGGCGCGTTACGGCATCCGCGTGGCGGGTGTGGCACCGGGCTTTATCGAAACCGAGATGACCCTGGGCATGAAGCCCGAGGCCCTGGAAAAAATGACCTCGGGTATTCCCCTGCGCCGCATGGGCAAACCGGCCGAGATCGCCCACTCGGTGGCCTATATCCTGGAAAACGACTATTACACCGGACGGATTCTCGAACTGGACGGTGGCCTGCGCATCTAGGGCCTAGGCAAACTGACAAAAAAGCCCCGCAGTGCGGGGCTTTTTTATGCAGCGGGGCCTGGCGCAGTTACCAGCCGATACCGAAGCCGATGCTGTAACGGGTCTCGTCGATCTGGCCATCGGAACCGCCGCTGACCAGCTCTTTCTCGGCCTTCATGTTCAGCGAGGCCCAGTCGGTGACCTTGTAGCGCAAGCCCGCCGCGGCATCCAGGGAATAATCCGCCGCACCGGCCAGCGGCTTGCCCACCTCGCCATTGGTGAACAGCTCGACCGTCTTGCCGACCAGGTAGCGGTTGTAGTCCCACTTCATGCCCAGGGAGTAGAAATTCTCCTGTTCGCCGTTGCGGTATTCATAGTCGGTGCGATTGAGCAGCGAGCCCAGGGAGAACGCCCCCAGTTCGTTGTCCCAGAACTGGTAGCCAGGACCGGTACCGACGGTACGCTGACGGACGACTTCTTCGATGCGGTCGCGCTTGTACTCCAGTCGGCCCTGCCAGAACCAGTGTTCGTCGAGAAAGCGATCGAGTGAGTATTCAGCGTCCCAATTGTCGGTGACTTTGGTGTCGTCCTTGAACTCGCGGTTGTAGCCACCCTCGGCGATGTGTCGCCACTGGCCATGACGGGCCTTGGTCTTGAAGTCCACGTCGTAGTCTTCGGTGGTGTTTTCCGCCTCTTCATAATCGAGCGAAACATCCACATTGCCGGACCAGACCAGGTCCTGCACCAGCGGTTTGGGCCGCAAGATCTGCTCGATGCTGGCCAGTTCAACGGTCTTCGGCGCGCTACCATTGGTCAGAGTCACCCGGCCCTCTTCGGCAGGCTGCAAGCCTTTGGCGACTTCGCCGATCAGATCGTCCTGCTTGATCAGCAGCGCCTGCTCGCTTTGCAGCGTGGCGATCTTGTTCAGTTTGATGGCAATTGCACCGCCGTACTCGGTGTCCAACAGCAGTTTGCCGCCATCGAATACCCGGATGGTGCCGGTCAGGCGGTCACCGTTCTTCAACCAGACGGTGTCGGCCAGCACGGGCGCGCAGGTGACGGAAAGGGCAAGGCACAGCAGGGTTCTGGACGACATAGGTCAGACTTAGGCTCGAGTTCGGTGAAAAGCTGTGCATTATCCGCATACTCAGCCACTGGACAAGCACTGACCGACGGATACCCGAGCAAGTTCCGGCGGTGGCGATAGAGGAAACAGCAGATGACCCCTTGCGACACCCCGTCCCGTGCGACCGCGTCGATGGCCAGCCTCGAGCAACGCCGCCAGGCGCTTTATCAGGCCCTGGCGCAGGTACCGGCCGGCACTGTGGTGAGTTACGGGCAGTTGGCCCACCTGGCGGGCCTGGGCCGCGCGGCGCGCTGGGTAGGGCGGATATTGAGCCAACTGCCGAACGAGACGCGCTTGCCCTGGCACCGGGTGATCGCGGCCAGCGGATACCTCAGCCTGGGCGCGGATACCCCTTCGGGACGGGAGCAGCGGGCCCGCCTGCGCGATGAAGGTATTTTACTGTCCGACGACCGGGTGGATATCCGTCGGCATGGCTGGCGCCCAATGGAGCACAGCGGTTAGAGTGCGCCCTTTGTTCAGCAGTCCGCAGGCAGAATCCGCCCGATGCCCCGTAGAACCTGGCGCGCCGCCCTCGCCGCCTACTCCAGTCCTGCCACCTTGGCCTTGCTGTTGCTCGGCTTTGCCGCCGGCCTGCCTCTTATGCTGGTGTTCTCCACTCTGTCGGTTTGGTTGCGCGAAGCCGGCGTGGCCCGCGACACCATAGGTTTCGCCAGCCTGATCGGCCTGGCTTATGCGTTCAAATGGGTCTGGTCGCCGCTGCTCGACCAATGGCGCTTGCCGCTGCTGGGCAAGCTGGGACGGCGACGCTCCTGGCTGGTGTTGTCGCAATTCCTGATCATGATCGGACTGGCCGGCATGGCCCTATGCGACCCGCAGCGCAGCCTCCCTTGGTTGATCGCCTTGGCCGTACTGGTGGCGTTCGCCTCGGCTACCCAGGACATCGCCATCGACGCCTACCGCCTGGAAATCGCCGACGACAGCCGCCAGGCCGCCCTGGCGGCCAGTTATATGGCCGGCTACCGGATCGCGATGTTGCTGGCAGGGGCCGGGGCACTGCATCTCGCCCTGACGTTCGGCTCCACGGCGCAACTTTACAACCCGGGCGCCTGGTCCGGCACTTACCTGATCTTCGCCTTGCTGATGCTGCCGGGCCTGGCAACCAGCCTGTGGATGCGCGAGCCCAAGGTACCGCTGCAGACCCGTCTGGCGGCCGCGCGCTACGGCTTTCAGCATCAGATCGCCTCGGTACTGGTGCTGATCGTGCTGCTGATCTCGGTACCGGCGCTCTTCACCCAGCTGTACAACACCGACTTCGCCAGCGTGCTCAGTGGCGAAATTAGCCCTCTGGGCTTGCTGCGCGAGGATCGGGCCTTTCTGCGCGCCCTGCTCTACACCGTACTCACCGCGCTGTGCCTGTCCAGCATGGGCCGTCGTGGACTGGCACCGGTGCTGACTCCGGTCAACGACTTTATCCTGCGCTACCGTTGGCAGGCCCTGCTCTTGCTGGGATTGATCGCCACCTATCGCATGTCCGATACCGTGATGGGGGTCATGGCCAACGTTTTCTACATTGACCAGGGCTTTACCAAGGATCAGATTGCCAGCGTCAGCAAGCTATTCGGCGTGGTCATGACCATCCTCGGCGCCGGTGCCGGAGGCCTGCTGGTCGTGCGCTTCGGTGTCATGCCGATTCTGCTGATCGGTGGTATCGCCTCGGCGGCCACCAACCTGCTGTTTATGATGCTGGCCGGCATGGGTGCGGACCTGAGGATGCTGGTCACCACCATCTCGGCCGACAACTTCAGTGGCGGCCTGGCCTCCGCGGCCTTCGTCGCCTACCTGTCGAGCCTGACCAACCTGCAGTTTTCCGCCACTCAATACGCCCTGCTGAGCTCCATCATGCTGTTGCTGCCGCGCCTGATCGGCGGTTACTCGGGAGCCATGGTGGACAAGCTTGGATACCCGCAGTTTTTCCTGCTCACGGCCTTGCTGGGAATCCCGACCCTGCTGCTGATCGCCCTGCAATGGCGACGCGGGCCGGCGCAGGCCCAGGAAGTCGAAACGCCCGCACCGTCCAAACTGGCCTGAAAAAAGCCCCGCACGCGGGGCTTTTTAAAGGCGACTTTTTTCAACGGGCCTGCACCAGGCACACCACCCGCGGCGGCAACGGGATGCCGATGCCGATGCCGTCCGCGGTCAGGCGTCCCCTTTGTTTCGATCATGCCTTGAACGGGTCTCGATTATCCGTTGTACGGGATAACCTGGATCAGTCGCGAAAGTTGTTGTACTGCAAGGGCATGCCGAAGTCCTTGGCGCGCAGGGCGGCGATTGCCTCCTGCAAATCGTCGCGTTTCTTGCCGGTAATGCGCACCTGCTCGCCCTGAATGGCGGCCTGGACCTTGAGCTTGCAGTCCTTGATATGGGCGACGATTTTCTTCGCCAGCTCCTTGTCGATGCCTTCGCGCAGGGTACCTTCCTGCTTGACGCTCTTGCCCGAGGCATAGGAGTCCTTGAGTTCCAGGCATTGCACTTCGATCTTGCGCTTGACCAGGCTGAGCTTGAGAATCTCCACCAGCTGTTCGAGCTGGAAGTCCGCATCGGCAGTCAGGGTGATGGTCAGCTCCTTGAGCTCGAAGCTGCCTTTGCCGCGCAAGTCGTAGCGACGCTCCAACTCCTTTATCGCATTGTCCACGGCATTGGTGACTTCGTGTTTGTCCAGCTCGGACACCACGTCGAACGAGGGCATGGGTTTGCTCCAGATAGACGGCGCGACGGCCTTTACGGACGGGACGCGCCAAGCGTGTTGATGGTTAATAATGCACGAACATTATATAACCACAGTTGCACACACTGTCCGGCCCTGTACCGGAACCTCCTTTATTTACGCCCTGCGAGCCTGCCCATGCCCAACCCCCATCTCAGCATTCTGGTGGTGGACGATGCCAAATTTTCCAGCGCCATGATCGGCCGCGCCCTGGTCCAGGCCGGCTACCAGGACGTGCGTTTCGCCAACAGCGCGGCCGAGGCATTGAAGCTGCTCGAACAGCGTCCGGCCAGCGTGCTGCTGGCCGACTGGCTGATGCCGGAGATCGATGGCCTGGAACTCACCGGTCGCGTGCGCCAACTGGACGAGATGGCCCACCACTACACCTATGTGATCCTGCTCACCGGCAAGGAGGGCGAGAACGTCCTGAGCCAGGCCTTCGACCGCGGGGTCGACGATTTCATCAGCAAGGCGGTGATGAACGAGCAACTGGTACCGCGCGTCTTCGCCGCGGATCGCCTGTGCAATACCCTGCAGCGCCTGCTGCAGGAAAACCGCCTGCTGACCGAGAACATCGCCAGCCTGGAGCAGCGCAACCTGGTCGACCCACTCACCGGCCTGGGTAACCAGCGCTACCTGGAACAGAAGATGCTCGACAACCTGCGCCAGGTCGAATCCCGCGGCGGCGCGGTGTGCTACCTGCTGATCGGCTTGCAGGACGCCGGCGAACTGCGCAAGCAGTACGGCGACAGCTTCTATAACGACCTGCTGCACGGCGTGGCCCGACGCCTGCAACAGCTGGTGCGCCCCCTGGATGTGCTGACGCGCCTGGACGATACCCATTTCGGCCTGGTGACCCTGCTCGAAGACCTGCACGAATGCTCCCCCACCAGCTTCAAGCGCCTGCATGAGGGCCTGAACCTCAAGGCCTTCAAGACCAGCGAGGGCTTTATCAGCCTCAAGGCGGGCATCAGCCTGGTCGGCCTGAATGCCAAGAGCCTGCCGGTCGACCCGCAAACCCTGATCCAGCATGCCGCCAAGCTGTTGCCTGACTCCTACGCCAGCGGCCGGGTAGCCGCCATGCGCCTGATACCGGGCCAGTAACCTGTCATGACTTGGCACGTACTGGGCGCCGGCAGCCTGGGCGGCCTCTGGGCCGCCCGGTTGGCACGCGCCGGACAGCCGGTACGGCTGATCCTGCGCGACGTCCAGCGCCTGGCGGCCTATCGCGCCGCCGGCGGACTGAGCCTGGTAGACGCCGGCCAGAGCCAGCTGTACCCCATCCAGGCCGAAACCTGCGAAGCCGATACGCCCATCCGGCGTCTGCTGCTGGCCTGCAAGGCCTATGATGCCGAAGCGGCAGTGGCACGCCTGGCCCCGCGGCTGCCCGAGGGCGCCGAGCTGATCCTCCTGCAGAATGGCCTGGGCAGCCAGGACGCAGTGACTGCCCGCCTTCCTCGGCAGCGCTGCATCCTGGCGTCCAGCACCGAAGGGGCCTTTCGCGACGGCGATTTTCGCGTGGTTTTCGCCGGACAGGGCTTTACCTGGCTGGGCGATCCCGCCGGTGGTGGCCCGCCGGCCTGGTTCGGGCAACTGGCCGACGCCGGGATTCCCGGCCAGTGGACGGCGGATATCCTCACCAGCCTGTGGCGCAAGCTGGCGCTCAACTGCGCGATCAACCCGTTAAGCGTGCTCCACGATTGCCGTAACGGCGGCCTGCTGGACCGTCCCGACGAAGTGGCGGTCCTGTGCGCCGAACTGGGCGAGCTGCTGCAACGCTGCGGTCAGCCGGCCGCGGCGCTGGACCTGCACGCCGAGGTACTGCGGGTGATCCGCGCCACAGCACAAAATTTTTCGTCCATGCACCAGGACGTCGCCCGCCGGCAGCGCACCGAGATCGGCTACCTGCTCGGCCATGCCTGTGCCACGGCTATGCGCCATAGCGTCCCGGTGCCGCAGCTGCAGGCCCTACACTTGCGCCTGCAAGCCCATCTCGCCGCCCATGGATTGCCCCACCACTGACGCCCGCGTTACCCTGCTGGGCTTCACACCGCGATTCGGCCGCCCATGAACCTGCGCCAACGCCTCGAAAATCTGCCGGTGGGCCGCAAAGTCCTGGCCGCCCTGCTGGCCTTGCTGGCCACCGTACTGCTGGTGGCCAACCTGACCTTTATCAGCGCCGCCTACTGGATCACTCAGGAAAGCATGGCGCCCCAGGCGCTGCACACCCTTGGCCGACTGATCGCCAGTCCGGCCCTGAGCCGCGATGCCCTGAGCTCGCCGGCCACGGCCAAAGCCCTGCTTGAGCGCCTGGACCAGTATCCGCCGCTGCGCGCCGCCGTACTCTACGACAGCCGGGGGCGACTGCTGGCGCAACTGGCGCGTGGCGACCCGCTGGAGCTGCCGCCCCACATGGAGGCCCTCGCGAAATGGCGCCACAGCGAATTCCGCACCAACCTGCTGATCGAGCTGCCTCAGGTGGATGCCGCCCCCGGCCATTTGCTGCTGGTGGCCTCCAGTGAGCTGCCAGGCGCCTTCTTCACCGGCACCCTGACTGCCAGCGGGGTGATCCTGCTGATCAGCATCCTGCTGTGGTTTATAGTCGCCCGGCAGATCCGCCGCCTGGTGACCCGACCGATCCGCAAGCTCGAGGAACTGTCGCGCCAGGTCACCCGCGAGGAGAACTATGCCCTGCGGGCCGGACGCGGCAACCAGGACGAGATCGGCAGCCTGGCCGAAGCCTTCAACACCATGCTGTCGCGCATCGAAGCCCGCGAGCAGCAGCTCAAGCGCGCCCGCGACGACTCGCAGCTGGCCTTCGACCAGGCCCAGAGCCTGGCCGAGCAGACCCGTCATTCCAACCGCAAACTGGAGTTGGAAGTGCAGGTGCGCAGCAAGATCGAGAAGAAACTCACGGGTTTTCAGCACTACCTCAACAGCATCATCGACTCCATGCCCTCGGCGCTGATCGCCCTGGACGACGAACTCTATGTCACCCAGTGGAATCAGGAGGCCAGCGCGCTGTCCGGCACCTCGCTGGACGAGGCGTTGAACCAGCCAGTGTTTCTCGCTTTTCCCTCGCTTAAGCCCTACCTGCCGCAGCTCAAACGCACCGCCGAGCAACACCGGGTGGAGAAGATCGAGCGGGTCACCTGGAGCAAGGACCAGGAAGTGCATCATTACGCCCTGACCTTCTATCCGCTGATGGGCGGCGGGGGGCGCGGCGTGGTGATTCGCATCGACGACATCAGCCAGCGCCTGGCCATGGAAGAACTGATGGTGCAGTCTGAAAAAATGCTCTCGGTCGGTGGCCTGGCCGCCGGCATGGCCCATGAAATCAACAACCCCCTGGGGGCCATCCTGCACAATGTGCAGAATATCCGCCGGCGCCTGTCCCCGGACCTGGCGAAGAACCTGCAGCAGGCCGAAGCGGCCGGTATCGACCTGAGTGCCGTCAACCGCTACCTGGAAAGCCGCGAAGTGCCACACCTGCTGGACGGCATCCAGCAGGCCGGCACCCGCGCCGCCAAGATCGTCAGCCATATGCTCAGCTTCAGCCGCCTGAGCAACCGCCAGCTGGCACCCTGTCAATTGCCGGCGCTGATCGATCAGGCCGTGGAAATCGCCAGCAACGACTTCGCCCTGATCGAGGGTTTCGACTTCAAGGGCCTGACCCTGCAACGCGAGTTCGACCCGCGGGTCGGACCGGTGCCCTGCACCGCCAACGAGCTGGAACAGGTGCTGCTCAACCTGCTGAAGAATTCGGCCCAGGCCATTCAGCAGCGCCCGGACACTCGCGAGCCCGGACGGATCATCCTGCGCACCCGGCTCAATCCGCCCTGGGTGGAAATCCAGGTGCAAGACAATGGCGCCGGCATGCCGGAACCAGTGCGCAAGCGCATCTTCGAACCGTTCTTCACCACCAAGGAAGTCGGACAGGGCACGGGCCTTGGGCTGTCGGTCTCGTATTTCATCATCACCAACAACCACAAAGGGCAAATGGAAGTGCAGTCCACCCCCGGCCAGGGCACTTGCTTCACCCTGCGCCTGCCCCTGGCTGCACCGCCTCACGAGCCCGCCACCGAACAGGTCTGACTATGGGTTACCGCTTGTCGAAGATTTACACCCGCACGGGCGATGCCGGCGAAACCGGCCTGGCCGATGGCCGACGCGTGGCCAAGGACCATCCCCGGGTCGAAGCCATGGGCGAGGTGGATACGCTCAACAGCCAACTGGGCCTGCTGCTGGCCGGGCTGGTCGAACAGCAGGACCGCTGGCCCGGGCTGGGCGAGCTGATCGAGGTGCTGACGCCCTGCCAGCACCGTCTGTTCGACCTGGGTGGCGAGCTGGCCATGCCAGCCTACAAGGCTCTGAACGAGGCGGAGGTGGCGCGCCTGGAAGCGGCCATCGACCTCTGGAACGAAGAACTGGGGCCGCTGAAGAACTTCATCCTGCCCGGCGGTTCTGCGCTGATCGCCCAGGCCCATGTCTGCCGCAGCCTGGCCCGCGCCGCCGAGCGCCGCTGCCAACGGCTCAATGCCGTGGAGCCTCTGGAAGGCCTCGGCCTGGCCTATGTCAACCGTTTATCCGACCTGCTGTTCGTCGCCGCCCGCCTGATCGCCCGGCGCCAGGGCATCGACGAAATCCTCTGGCAACCGGCGGAAAAACCCTAGGTTGGGAGGGGGCGCCTAGGTGGGGCCGCGTAGGTTGGGTTAGGCGCGCGCAAACCAGGGGCATGCGCGGAGCCGTGGGCGTCGTAACCCAACACGCGCACCAACCGGGATGGCACCGATCCCGCGGACGCTCGACACCTGGCCGCTCGCCTCTCGACGGGACCGAAACCGTGGATTGATGGGTATCGACGCTGCGCGTCTCAACCCATCCTACGTAGGCCAGAAGCCGCGGATACCGGCCACACCCTGCGCGCCGGCCTGCCAGGCCGTGACGGTGTCGTCCGGGCCCAACCCGCCGAGCAAAAAAGCGGGCTTGTTGAACCCCTGCAACAATTCGGCAGCCGTCGGCCACCCCAGGGGGACGGCCTCGGGATGACTCAGGGTGGCCTGCACCGGCGAGAGCGTGACGAAATCCACCCCCATCTGCTCGGCCAGGCGCAATTCCTCGAGATTGTGGCAGGATGCCGCCAGCCAGCGCGTCGCGGGGAAGGGCCGCCCCTTGCTCGCGTACTGATGCAGCTGCGCCGCGGTGAGGTGCCAGCCGGCCGCCGGAAAATCGCCCAGCCACTCCAGCGGGCCCTTGAGCATCAGCTGCGCCTTGCCGGCACAGAGCCCCACGGCATCCACCGCAAGGTCGCGGTACTGAGGGTCGTACATGTCCGGCGCGCGCAGCTGCACCAGCCTGACGCCCCGGGCCAGCGCCTCGCGCAGGCCGTGAAGCAAGGCGGGCGTGTCCAACCCCTGGGGGGTGATCAGGTAGTGGCTGGGCAGGCGGGCGGCGGCGACTATCGGCTGATTGGCCGCGGGGAAAGCATAATCGCCCAGCTCCCGCGGCGTCACCCAGGCCAGTGGCTGGCCTTCGATCCCCCGGGGCTCGCCGGAAAAGGCCGACACCTCCCAGACATCCAGCAACACCTGCTTGTCCGGGTAGTCGTGGCGCACCTGGATCAGCGGCCGCGCCGCGCCGAGGACGATGCCCAGCTCTTCCTCCAGCTCGCGGGCCAGGGCGGCTTCGACCGTCTCGCCGGCCTCGACCTTACCGCCTGGAAACTCCCACAACCCGCCCTGATGCTGCGTATCGGCGCGCCGGGCAATCAGGATGCGTCCATCGGGCCGGCGAATCACCGCTGCAGCCACCTGCACGCGGTTCATGCTGACGCCTGCGCCGCCTGGTACCAGCGGGCAAAGGCCGGCCACTGGTAGATGGTCTCGACATAGGCCGCGATCAGCGCCGGCAACTCGACCCGGTAGCTGCGCAGCCGCGAGGCCACCGGGGCGAAAAAGGCATCGGCCAGGCTCGGCAGGCCGAACAGGAACGGGCCGTCCTCACCGAAAGCCGTGCGGCACTCGCTCCAGAGGGCGAACAGCCGCTGCAGGTCGGCCTGCACCAGCGCCTGCTGCTCGGCGGGCAAGGGCTCCAGAGCCTGGTCGCGCTTGAGGTCCATGGGCAGATGCGTGCGCAAGGCGCTGAAGCCGCTGTGCATCTCCGCGCACACCGCCCGCGCCACCGCCCGCGGGTATTGCCCGCGCGGCCACAGGTGCGCCTCGGGAAAGGTTTCCGCCAGGTATTCGCCAATCGCCAGGGAATCCCAGATCGGTCCCTGCTCGGTCTTGAGCACCGGCACCTTGCCGGTGGGCGAATGCTCGATCAGGCGAGCCCGGGTATCCGGCCGATTAAGCATGACCAGCTGTTCGGTGTAAGGCGCGCCGGTCAGCTCCAGCGCGAGGGCGCCGCGCAACGACCAGGAAGAGATGGGTTTATCGCCGATTACCAGTTGCAAGGTCATGGAGCCACCGTGTGTTCGATTGGTTGGAAGCCATAGACCTTAAAGGCGGTGGCCCGGCCGGGCAAATTCCGATTGTCTATCCAGGGATAAGCCCGAGGAATAGTCGAGGCGAGCCAGCCACAACCCTTCCCTAGCGAGGGCTTTCGGCCGAGAAGCCTTAGCAGAGTGCTTGAAAACGTAGCGAGCGAAGGTCCGGTCGGGCCGCGCAGGCAAGGCAAAAATAGGCGAGGAAGCGGACTGGGCTCGCAAACGAGTTTACGAATTGTAAATGAGCATTACCCGCTCCGCTTGTCCTCCGGGCCGTCTTCTGGACGTTCTCCCTACGGTCGTCCGAGCCTATTTTCAAGCATCACGCGCGAAGCCCGCAGTAGTTTTCGGTTACGTCCGGTATTCGGCGTTGATCTTCACATACTCATGGGACAGATCGGTGGTCCACAGCGTCTCGCTGCAGGTGCCGCGACCCAGCTCGATGCGGATGGTGATTTCGGCCCGGGCCATGACCGCCGCGCCCTGTTCCTCGGTGTAGCTGGCGGCCCGGCAACCGCGGCTGGCGATGCAGACCTCGCCCAGGAACAAATCGATCTTGCTGACATCCAGCTGGGCCACTCCGGCACGCCCGACGGCGGCGAGTATCCGCCCCCAGTTGGGGTCCGAGGCGAACAGCGCGGTCTTGATCAGTGGTGAGTGGGCCACGGCATAACCGACATCCAGGCATTCCTGGTGCGTGGCCCCGCCGTTGACCTGCACGGTGACGAACTTGGTCGCGCCCTCGCCGTCGCGCACGATGGCCTGGGCCACGTCCATGCACACCTCGAACACCGCTTGCCTGAGCGCGGCGAACAACGCCCCGCTGGCCTGGTTGATTTCCGGCAGCGGCGCCTGACCGGTGGCGATCAGCATGCAGCAATCGTTGGTCGAGGTATCCCCATCAATGGTGATGCGGTTGAACGATTTGTTTGCCGCATCGCGCAGCAGATCCTGCAGCACGGCCTGGGCGACCTTGGCGTCGGTGGCGATATAACCGAGCATGGTCGCCATGTTCGGCTTGATCATCCCCGCGCCCTTGGAGATGCCGGTAACGGTGACGGTCACGCCGTCATGCACGAACTGCCGGCTGGCGCCCTTGGGCAGGGTGTCGGTGGTCATGATGCCGCTGGCGGCCTCGGCCCAATGACTTTCGGACAAATCGTCCAGGGCGGCCTGCAGGGCGCCCTCGATCTTCTCCACGGGCAGCGGCTCGCCGATCACCCCGGTGGAGAACGGCAGCACCGCGACCGCCTCCACACCGGCCAGGGCCGCCAGGGCGGCGCAGCTGCGCGTGGCATTGAGCAAGCCCGGCTCGCCGGTGCCGGCATTGGCATTGCCGGTGTTGGTCAAGAGGTAACGCACCGGCCCCAGTACCCGTTTCTTGGCCAGGATCACCGGCGCCGCGCAGAACGCATTAAGGGTAAATACCCCGGCCACGCTCGAGCCTTCGGCGCAGCGCATCACCACCACATCCTTGCGTCCGGGACGCTTGATACCGGCGGACGCGATGCCCAGTTCGAAACCGGGAACCGGGTGCAGGGTAGGCAGAGGGCCGAGACCGACAGGCATTAGGTGCGCTCCTTGAGGTATGTGCATAGCGTGCCGCCGGGCACGCGCGAATTCGATGGTAAAACGCCGCGAGCGGCCAGGCCGTTCGCGGCGTTGTAACGATCAAGCATAGCCGAACCCGGCTGAGTGTTTGCCGGCGGCCAACCGCCGGCGAACACTCGGCACAGCTAGCTGAGCTGACCGTGGCAGTGTTTGTATTTCTTGCCGGAGCCGCAGGGGCAGGGCTCGTTGCGGCCGATCTTCGGCTCGGTCCGCACTGGAGCCAGGGCGACATCACCTACGGCCTCGACGTCACCCGGCATATCCAGGGAGTTGTCCAGACTCGGTGCTTCCGCGTGCTGGAATTGCATGCGCTCGGCCATGGCCTCGGCCTCGCGGCGCAGGCGCGCCTCTTCCTCGGCCGGATCCTCGCGCCGCACCTGGACATGGGACAGGACGCGAATGCTGTCGCGCTTGATCGATTCCAGCAGTTCCTGGAACAGGGTGAAGGACTCGCGCTTGTATTCCTGTTTGGGGTTCTTCTGCGCGTAGCCGCGCAAGTGGATACCGTGGCGCAGGTGGTCCATGGTCGACAGGTGGTCTTTCCAGAGGTCGTCCAGGACGCGCAGCAGAATCTGCTTCTCGAAGGTGCGCAGGGCTTCTGCGCTGGCCTGCTCTTCCTTCTCGGCGTAGGCCGCCAGCAATGCCTGAAGAATGCGTTCGCGCAGGGTTTCTTCGTAAAGCTTGTGGTCGTCGTCCAGCCACTGCTGGATCGGCAGTTTGAGGGCGAAGCTGCTGAACAGCGCGGCTTCCAGGCCGGCGATATCCCACTGCTCGGGCAGCGATTGCGGCGCGATATGCTCGTTGATCGTGGCATCCAGCACTTCGCGGCGGAACTCCTCGATGGTCTCGCCGATATCGTCGGCGGCCAGCAGGGTGTTGCGCATGTGGTAGATCACCTTGCGCTGCTCGTTGGCCACGTCGTCGTATTCGAGCAGCTGCTTGCGCATGTCGAAGTTGCGTCCTTCGACCTTGCGCTGAGCCTTCTCGATGGCATTGCTCACCATACGGTGCTCGATGGCCTCGCCGGCCTGCATGCCCAGGGCCTTCATGAAATTCTTCACCCGGTCGGAGGCGAAGATACGCATCAGGCTGTCTTCCAGGGACAGGTAGAATCGACTGGAGCCCGGATCGCCCTGACGCCCGGAACGGCCGCGCAGCTGGTTGTCGATACGACGCGACTCGTGGCGTTCGGAAGCGATCACGTGCAGACCGCCGGATTCGATCACCTGCTGATGGCGTTTGTGCCAGTCAGCCTTGATTTGCGCGACCTGCTCGTCCGTGGGGTTTTCCAGGGCGGCCACTTCGACCTCCCAGTTGCCGCCCAGCAGAATGTCGGTGCCGCGACCGGCCATATTGGTGGCGATGGTCAGGGCACCCGGGCGGCCGGCCTGGGCGATGATCTCGGCTTCCTTCTCGTGGTACTTGGCGTTGAGCACCTTGTGCTCGATGCCGGCCTTGGTCAGCAGCTGGGCGACGTATTCCGAGCTTTCGATCGAAGCCGTACCCACCAGCACCGGTCGGCCCTGGGCCAGGGACTCCTTGATATCGGTAATAATTGCCGTGTATTTCTCTTCCTGGGTCAGGTAGACCAGGTCGTTGAAGTCCTTGCGCGCCATCAGGCGGTTGGTGGGAATCACCACCACGGCCAGACCGTAAATCTGATGGAACTCGAAGGCTTCAGTGTCGGCGGTACCGGTCATGCCGGACAGCTTGCCATACAGGCGGAAGTAGTTCTGGAAGGTGGTCGAGGCCAGGGTCTGGCTCTCGGCCTGGATCGGCAGACCCTCCTTGGCCTCGATGGCCTGGTGCAGGCCCTCGGACAGGCGGCGACCGGGCATGGTCCGGCCGGTGTGCTCGTCGATCAGCAGGACCTGGTCCTTCTGCACGATGTATTCGACGTTGCGGTGGAACAGCTTGTGCGCCCGCAGGCCGGAATAGACGTGGGTCAGCAGGCCCAGGTTATGGGCCGAATACAGGCTTTCGCCCTCGGCCAGCAGACCGACCTCGGTGAGCATCTCTTCGATGAACTGATGCCCCGCCTCGTTCAGCTCGACCTGACGGGTCTTCTCGTCGACCGTGTAATGGCCTTCCTGGGTGACCACGCCTTCCTCTTCCTCGACATGCAGCTTGAGGCGCGGAATCAGGCGATTGATTTCCGAATACATCTTCGAACTGTCTTCGGCCTGGCCGGAGATGATCAACGGGGTACGCGCCTCGTCGATCAGGATCGAGTCGACTTCGTCGATAACCGCGAAATTCAGGCCGCGCTGGAATTTCTCTTCCACGCTGAAGGCCATGTTGTCACGCAGGTAGTCGAAGCCGTATTCGTTGTTGGTGCCGTAGGTGATATCGGCGGCATAGGCGGCGCGTTTCTCTTCTGGCGGCTGGAACGGGGTGACGATACCGACCGACATGCCGAGAAACTCATAGAGCGGACGCATCCAGTTGGCGTCGCGACGTGCCAGGTAGTCGTTGACCGTGACCACATGCACGCCCTTGCCGGACAGCGCATTGAGGTAAACGGCCAGGGTTGCTACCAGGGTCTTGCCTTCGCCGGTGCGCATCTCGGCGATGCGCCCTTCGTGCAGGGTCATGCCGCCCACCAGCTGCACATCGAAGTGACGCATGCCCATGACCCGCTTGCCGGCCTCGCGGGCCACGGCAAAGGCTTCGGGCAGCAACTGGTCGAGGGTCTCGCCTTTGGCCAGACGAGCCTTGAACTCCTGGCTCTTGCCACGCAGTTGTTCGTCCGAAAGGGCCAGCATCTGCTCTTCGAAGGAATTGACGATCTGCACCGTCTTGAGCATGCGCTTGACTTCACGCTCGTTCTTGCTTCCAAAGAGTTTTTTCAACAAAGGCGCAAACATATCGACAGGATCTTCCACGCGTATGGATGGAGGGTGAGCGAATTCACCCCAGCAGCGCTCATGGCTGCGTGCGAAGCGGGCATTCTACCCGGAAACGTAGATGAGGAAAGGACCGTTATTTAGCTGTGGACCCTCGCGCAATATAACTGGCCGGATCGACCAGGCGACCGTCCTTGGTCACCTCGAAATGCACATGGTAGCCACTGGAACGCCCACTACGACCGACCAGGGCGATGGTCTGTCCGCGCTCGACCAGGTCACCGACCTTGGCCGTGTTGCGCTGGTTGTGCGCGTAGAGGGTGACATAGCCATCGGCATGGCTGATCTCCACGGCATTGCCATAACCGCTCTTGCGACCCGACCAGGTCACCACGCCCGCCGCCACCGCGACCACCGGACTGCCGGCTTTGGCGGCGAAGTCCACGCCCTTGTGCAGGCTCAGTCGACCGCTGAACGGATCACTGCGCCGGCCGAAGGGCGAAGACACATAACCCTGCAGAACCGGGCGACCGGACAGCATCTCGGCTTCGTTGAGCCTGCGCTCGGCCAGAACCTGCTCCAGCACTTGCAGTTGCTGCTCGCGGCTGTCCAGCAACGAGGCCAACTCGTCGAGGCTGGCCATGAACGGTGGGGCGGCATAGGCACTGCCTTCGAGCAATTCCTGAGGGCCGCCCTGACCGACATCCAGGGTGAAGTCGAATTCTCCGGCATCCAGCTCGGCCAGCTCGGTCAAGCGTGCACCCAGGGCGTCGAGCCGCGTGAGCCGAGCCTGCAGCTGCCCCAGGTGCACCGCGAAGGCATCCAGCTGTCGCTGGGCCTCGCCGCGCACGGCACCCACCTCGATCCGCTGCTCGTCGAGCAGGCGGTCGAGGCGCGCCGTGTCGGGCGCGACGGGCGCGGGCACCCACCAGGCACCCAGGGCCACCCCGGCGCCCAAGGCGGCTGTCAGCACCAGCAGCAACAGCCCGGACAGCAGCCGCAAGTCCAGATTCAGCGAACGCGAGGCACCGTGGCGACGACTAAACAGCATGATATGCATGAAAATCCTCCAGACCGGGTCGGCAGCCACCTTCTGCTACCATACCGGCTCTGTACTCGAAGGCGTCCCGCCATGACTTTTCGTCCCTTGCCGGCCCGGGCCAGCGCCGCGCTGCTACGCGAGGCGAAGCCGCTCAAGGCCTTGTTCGGCGAAGCTCAGCGCCTCGCCCGACTGCAGCTGATGCTGGAAAGCCAACTGCAACCGGCGGCGCGCGAGCACTGCCGAGTGGCGTCCTGGCGCGAAGGCTGCCTGCTGCTGATCGTCACCGACGGCCACTGGGCGACCCGTTTGCGCTACCAGCAAAAACGCCTGCAACGCCAGTTGCAGGAACTGGAAATGTTCGCGACCTTAACGAAAATCCGCTTCAAGGTGCAACCGCCGACGCATCCGACCCCCGCTTCGTCCCCCTTGCGCGAACTTTCGCCGACTGCCGCCGGCAGCTTGCAGGCCACCGCCGAAGGCATTCGCGACCCCCAGCTGCGCGCCGCTCTAGAGCGCCTGGCCAGCCATGTGAAAGCTGCCGAATAACAAGCCCGGCCGATCATAGCCGTAAAAAAAAGGCCACCCGTAGGTGGCCTGTAAAAAGGTAAAAGAGAGAGAGAGTCTTGCTTAACCTGCCGCAACCGGACGCATATAGGAGATCGGCGCCTGCTTGGGGTCGTCGAAGGTCACCACCTCCCACGCATCCTTCTGTTCGATCAGGGTGCGCAACAGGCGGTTGTTCAGGGCATGACCGGACTTGAAGCCACGGAACTCGCCGATCAGGCTATTGCCCAGCAGGTACAGATCGCCGATGGCATCGAGAATCTTGTGTTTGACGAATTCGTCCTCGTAACGCAGGCCGTCTTCGTTGAGCACATGGTTCTCGTCGACCACGATGGCATTGTCCACGCTACCGCCGAGCGCCAGGTTCTGGGAACGCAGGAACTCGATGTCGCGCATAAAGCCGAAAGTCCGCGCCCGGCTGACCTCCTTGACGAAGGAAGTGCTGGAAAAATCCACACTGGCGATCTGGGTGCGATCGCGGAACACCGGGTGATCGAAATCGATCTCGAAACTCACCTTGAAGCCTTCGAAGGGGATAAAAGTGGCGCGTTTGTCGCCCTCCTCCACCGTGACTTCGCGCTTGATGCGGATGAATTTCTTGTGGGCGTCCTGCTCTTGCAGCCCGGCGGACTGAATCAGGAATACAAAGGGTCCAGCACTGCCATCCATGATCGGCACTTCGGACGCCGAGAGCTCGACGTAGGCGTTATCGATGCCCAGGCCAGCCATGGCCGAAAGCAGGTGCTCCACGGTGTCCACCTTGACGTCACCATTGACCAGGGTGGTCGACATGGTGGTTTCGCCGACATTTTCCGCGCGGGCAGGGATCTGCACCACGGGATCGAGGTCGGTTCGACAGAACACGATACCCGTGTCCACCGGTGCGGGCTTGAGGGTCAGGTAGACCTTCTCCCCGGAGTGCAGACCGACACCGGTGGCACGAATGATGTTCTTCAGGGTGCGTTGTCTGATCATGGCTTGGGCCGCTGCAGCAGTAGTTGCGAATAGTTTTCAACAAAGGGGGGCGATAATAGCAGAGCCCGCCTTTGCTGAATACCAATCACCCTAATACTCCTGATTAACTCCATCAATCGGCCTGACGACGCAGGAAGGCTGGAATATCCAGGTAATCCAGGTCGTCCTGGGGGTTCATCTTGGCTGCCGCGGCACTGCCGCCGTGGCTCTGACGCTGCACGGTGGGACGTTCGTAGTCCTTGTAGTTGACCGTGGATTCGTTGCGCGGGGCGCTGGCAGGTGCCGCGTTGGCCGCGTTATTGGTCGAAACCTGCAGGGTGTTGTCGATGACCTTGACCGGCTTCTCGATCTTCGCACCCAGACCGGTGGCGACCACGGTGACGTGCAGCTCGTCGCGCATGTCCGGGTCGATCACGGTACCGACCTTGACGGTGGCGTGCTCGGAGGCGAACTGCTCGATAATGTTACCCACGTCGGAGTACTCGCCCAGGGACAGGTCGGGACCGGCAGTGATGTTCACCAGGATGCCACGCGCGCCCTGCAGATTGACGTCTTCCAGCAGCGGGTTGCGGATCGCCGCCTCGGTCGCTTCGCGGGCACGGTTAGGACCGCTGGCGCAGCCGGTGCCCATCATGGCCATGCCCATTTCGCTCATCACGGTCTTCACGTCGGCGAAGTCGACGTTGATCATGCCCGGACGCTTGATGATGTCGGAGATGCCGCGCACGGCACCGGCCAGCACGTCATCGGCCTTGGCGAAGGCCGACAGCAGGCTGGCGTCCTTGCCGAGAATGGTCAGGAGTTTTTCGTTGGGAATGGTGATCAGCGAATCGACGCTCAGGGACAGGGCACGGATGCCCTCCTCGGCGATCTGCATGCGCTTCTTGCCTTCGAACGGGAACGGGCGGGTCACCACCGCCACGGTCAGAATGCCCATCTCTTTCGCCACTTCGGCGATGATCGGCGCCGCGCCGGTACCGGTGCCGCCGCCCATGCCGGTGGTGATGAAGACCATGTCGCAGCCTTGCAGCACTTCGGCGATGCGCTCGCGGTCTTCCAGGGCCGCCTGACGGCCGACCTCGGGGTTGGCGCCTGCGCCCAGGCCTTTGGTCACGCCGGTACCCAGTTGCAGCACGGTGCGCGCACCGACGTTCTTCAGGGCCTGGGCATCGGTGTTGGCGCAGATGAATTCCACGCCCTCGATGTTGTTCTTGGCCATGTGGTTGACGGCATTGCCGCCGCCGCCGCCGACGCCGATGACTTTGATCACGGCACTTTGTGGGATGTTGTCTACGAGCTCGAACATGGTGCTCTCTCCTTTACTTTCTAGTTATAACGCCTACCGCTTTGTTATCAGAAATTGCCCTGGACCCAGCGCTTGAGCCGTTCCAGAACAGGTGTCTTGGGTTCATCGCTGTAACTGCTGCTGCCACCGGACAGGGAAATGCCGTCGGCCTGCTTCTGCAGCCCGTAGAGCAGCAGCCCCACGCCGGTGGAATAGATCGGGTTGCGCACCACATCGGCCAGGCCCCTGACGCTGTGCGGCACGCCCAGACGCACGGGCATGTGGAAGATTTCCTCGGCCAGTTCAACCGCGCCCTCCATTTTCGCCGTGCCGCCGGTCAATACGATGCCGGCCGGGATCAGGTCCTCGTAGCCGCTGCGCCGCAGTTCCGCCTGAATCAGGGTGAACAGCTCGTCGTAACGCGGTTCGACCACCTCGGCGAGGGATTGGCGCGACAGGTCGCGCGGGGGCCGGTCGCCGACGCTCGGCACCTTGATGGTCTCGCCGGCACCGGCCAGCTTGGCCAAGGCGCAGGCGTAACGGATCTTGATCTCCTCGGCGTACTGGGTCGGGGTGCGCAGGGCCATGGCGATGTCATTGGTCACTTGGTCGCCGGCGATGGGAATGACCGCCGTGTGGCGGATCGCACCCTCGGTGAAGATGGCGATGTCGGTGGTGCCGCCACCGATATCCACCAGGCACACGCCCAGCTCCTTCTCGTCGTCGGTCAGCACGGCGTAGGCCGAAGCCAGCTGCTCGAGGATGATGTCGTCGACTTCCAGGCCGCAGCGGCGCACGCATTTCTCGATGTTCTGCGCCGCGTTCACCGCGCAGGTCACCACATGCACCTTGGCTTCCAGACGCACGCCGGACATGCCCAGAGGTTCGCGCACCCCTTCTTGGTTATCGATGACATAGTCCTGGGGCAGGGTATGCAGCACCCGCTGATCGGCCGGAATCGCCACGGCCTGGGCCGCGTCCAGCACCCGCTCCAGGTCGGCCTGGCTGACTTCGCGGTCGCGGATGGCGACTATGCCGTGGGAGTTCAGGCTGCGGATATGGTTGCCGGCCACGCCGACGAAGGCCGAGTGGATCCGGCAGCCGGCCATCATCTGTGCTTCTTCGATGGCGCGCTGGATCGACTGCACCGTGGACTCGATATTCACCACCACGCCCTTCTTCAGGCCGCGGGAGGGATGGGTGCCGATGCCGACGATTTCCAACTGGCCATCGGCCGTGACCTCGCCGACCAGCGCCACCACCATGGAGGTGCCGATGTCAAGGCCGACGATCATCTTGCCGCTCTGCACGTTTGCCATGGGTCTTGCGTTCTCCTTGGTCATTGCGCGACGCCGGCTTCGGCCGCCGTGGGCGCCGGCGGCTCGCGCCAGCCGACGGCGAGGCCGTTGGCGTAACGCAGGTCGATGCGCGCGATATTCGCGTTCTGTTCTTTCAGGGTCTTGCCGTAGATGACGATAAAACGGCGCATTTTCTCCAGCAGGTGGTCACGTCCCAGCAGCAATTCGATGCTCTGCCCCCTGTTGTCCGGCCCCGTGGAAAGAAACCAGCTGCCGCGCTCGCGCAACTCCAGGCGCGCCACGGTAAACCCCAGGGGCCGGAGCATCTGGCTGAGGATCTGGTACTGCTGCATCACCTGCTCCTGGGCCCGTTGCGGCCCGAACAGCTGCGGCAAGTGTTCGTAGTGGACCAGCTCGCGCGGGGCGAAGGCCTGGCCCTGATTGTTCAACAGCGCCGCGTCGCCCCAGCGGGCGATGGGCAGTTGTTCTTCCAGGCGGATCACCACCTGGTCGGGCCAGACCCGCCGCACTTCGGCGCTGGCGATCCAGGGCATGGTTTCCAGCTCGGCGCGCAGTCCCTTGAGGTCGACGCTGAAAAAGCTGGCCGCGGCGAAGGGGGCGATGCGCGCCTGCACGGCCTGCTGGCTGATATAGCTCAACTCGCCCTGCACACCGATCCGCGCGATCGGCCGGTCGGCATAGGGCAGCAGACGCTGGGCCAGTTCGTAGGTGCCGAAGCCCAGGGCCAGCAGCAGCAAAGGCCAGAGCAGGCCCTTGAAAAACGAAGCACTGGGCTTGGGCAGGCGCTGAGCCAGGGGTTCCTTGGCCACCATCCGGCTGGCACCGCGCTGCGCCGGCTTGCGTGCGGGGGCACGGCCGATAGCGGGGGGCTGATGACGGAGGGTGGTGGTCATGGTTTAAACCCGTGCCTCGAGGCTGTCGGCCAGGATCGCCAGTACCAGCTGCTGGAAATCCAGCCCGGCGGCGCTGGCAGCCATGGGCACCAGGCTGTGGTCGGTCATCCCCGGCACGGTGTTGACTTCCAGCAGCCAGAACCGGCCCTCGGCGTCCTGCATCACGTCGGTGCGCGCCCAACCGCGAATACCCACGGCTTCGCAGGCACGCGCGGTGAGGTCCTTGAGTTCCTGTTCCTTGGCCGCGTCCAGGCCGCAGGGGATGCGGTACTGGGTGTCATTGGCCAGGTACTTGGCGTCGTAGTCGTAAAAGGTATGGGGGGTGCCCAGGCCAATCGGCGGCAGCACCTGGCCGCGCAGGCTGGCGACTGTGTACTCGGGCCCCTGGATCCACTGTTCGACCAGCACCTGGGCATCGAACGCACTGGCGCCCCGCCAGGCGGCGATCAACTCCTCGGTATCGTTCACCTTGGCCATGCCGATGCTGGAACCTTCATGGGCCGGTTTGACCATCAAGGGGAAACCCAGCGCCAGCGCCGCTTCACGGCAATCCTCGGCGCAGGCCAGCACCGCATGGCGCGGGGTCGGCAGGCCCAGACTCTGCCAAACCTGCTTGGTGCGCAGCTTGTCCATGGCCAGGGCCGAGGCCAGCACGCCGCTGCCGGTGTAGGGAATCTCCAGGCACTCGAACAGACCCTGCATGCTGCCGTCTTCGCCACCGCGGCCGTGCAGCACGATAAAGGCGTGGTCGATGCGTTCGGCGGCCAGGCGCTGCAGCAGGTCGTCGCCGACGTCGATACCGAAGGCGTCAACGCCGGCGGCCAGCAGGGCCTCCAGCACGGCCTGACCGGACTTGAGGGACACCGGACGCTCGGCGCTCTTGCCACCGAACAGCACGGCGACCCGGCCGAAGGCCGATACCGGTACCTGGCTTTTTAGGGTATTCAACAGGTTCTCGCTCATTTCGCCTCTCCCTGGCGCGCTGCGAACAGCGGGCTCTGCAGCAGTTGCGGGGCCAGGCCGCCGATATCGCCGGCACCCTGGCACAACAGGATGTCGCCGGCGCGCAACAGCGGCTTGACCAGCGGCGCCAGGTCGACGCCGCGCTCGATATAGATGGGGTCCAGCTGGCCGCGCTGGCGAATGCTGTGACACAGGTGACGGCTGTCGGCGCCGGGAATCGGCTCTTCGCCGGCCGGGTAGACCTCCATCAGCAGCAGCACATTGCTTTCGGCCAGCACCTGGACGAAGTCCTCATAGAGATCGCGGGTACGGCTGAAACGGTGCGGTTGATAGACCATCACCAGGCGCCGCTCCGGCCAGCCGCCGCGCACCGCCTTGATCACCGCCGCCACTTCCCGCGGATGGTGGCCGTAGTCGTCGACCAGCATCACGCTGCCGCCGTCCACCGCCAGTTCGCCGTAGACCTGAAAGCGCCGACCCACACCCTGAAAACCGGACAGCCCCTGGACGATGGCCGCGTCGTCGATACCCTCATCGGTGGCGATGGCAATGGTCGCCAGGGCGTTCAGCACGTTGTGGTTGCCCGGCATGTTCACCGAGACATCCAGCGGACCGTGCCCGGCGCGCAGCACGGTGAAATAGGTGAGCATGCCGGCCTGGCGGACATTGATGGCGCGGATATCGGCGTCGGCATCGAAACCGTAGGTCAGGGTCGGGCGTGCGATCTGCGGCAATATCTCGCGCACTACCGGATCGTCCACACAGACCACTGCCAGGCCATAGAACGGCAGGTTGTGCAGGAACTCGACGAAGGTCTTCTTCAGTTTATTGAAGTCCCCCTCGTAGGTGCTCATATGGTCCATGTCGATATTGGTGACCACCGCGACCATGGGCTGCAGGTGCAGGAAGCTGGCGTCGCTCTCGTCCGCCTCGGCGATCAGGTAGCGACTGGTGCCCAGCTGGGCATTGGTGCCGGCGGCGTTCAGGCGGCCACCGATGACGAAGGTCGGGTCCAGGCCGCCAGCGGCGAATACCGACGCCAGCAAGCTGGTGGTGGTGGTCTTGCCATGCGTGCCGGCCACGGCCACGCCGTGGCGGTAGCGCATCAGCTCGGCAAGCATTTCGGCCCGCGGCACCACGGGGATACGCCGCTCCAGGGCACTGGCGACTTCCGGATTGGCGTTGTTGATCGCGCTGGACACCACCAGAACGTCGGCCTGTTCGGCGTTTTCCGCGCGATGGCCGAAGAACAGCCGGGCGCCGAAACTCTCCAGGCGTTCGGTCACGGCCGAGGCCTTGAGGTCCGAACCCGAGACTTCGTAGCCCAGGTTCAGCAACACTTCGGCGATGCCGCACATGCCGGCACCACCGATGCCGACGAAATGGATACGGCGGATGCGGCGCATTTCCGGCTGCGGATAGACCTTGCGTCGTTCAACCACGGGCCACCTCCAGACAGGTTTCGACCACGCTGCGGGTGGCATCGGGCTTGGCTAGACGACGTGCGGTCCGGGCCATGGTGTTCAGTCGGTCGGGCTGCATCAGCACCTCGGTCAGCTGCGCGGCCAGTGCGGCGGCGTCGGTGGAACGTTGCGCCAGTAGAACGGCGGCGCCCGCGTCCGCCAGGTAGGCGGCATTGCGGGTCTGGTGATCGTCGATGGCGTGGGGCAAGGGCAGCAGCAGGGACGGCAATCCGGCGGCGGCCAGCTCGCTGACGGTCAAGGCGCCGGCGCGGCACACCACCAGGTCCGCCCAGGCGTAGGCACGGGCCATGTCCTGGACGAACGGGGCCACCTGCGCCTCGACCCCAACGGCGCGGTAGCGCTCGGCGGTGACGCCATCGTGCTGCTTGCCGGCCTGGTGGAACACCTCGGGACGCAGCTCGTCCGGCAACAGGGCCAGGGCCTCGGGCAGCAGCTTGTTCAGGGGCTCCGCGCCCAGGCTGCCGCCCAGTACCAGCAGGCGCGGCCGGCGGTTGTGCAGGGCCTGGCGCGGGGTTTCCAGAAACAGTGCCTCGCGCACCGGGTTGCCGGTGGTACGGCGCTTGGCGCTGGCACCGAAGGTCTCCGGAAAGGCTTCGCAGACGCGGCTGGCGAACGGGCGCAGGCAGCGGTTGGCGGTACCGGCCACGGCATTTTGTTCATGGATGATCAGTGGCGCCCCGCTCAGCCGCGCCGCCAAACCGCCGGGACCCGTGACATAGCCGCCCATGCCGAGCACGCAGACCGGCTGCAACTCGCGCATGATCTTGCGCGCCTGGAACAAGGCCTTCAGCAATTGGAACGGCGCCTTGAGCAGGGACGCCAGGCCCTTGCCGCGCAAGCCGCTGACCTGGATCAGGTGCAGGGGTAGACCGTTCTGGGGCACCAGTTCGTTCTCGATGCCGCGGGGCGTGCCGAGCCAGTGCACGCGGTAGCCGCGGGCCTGGAATTCCAGGGCGCAGGCCAGGGCGGGGAACACGTGGCCCCCGGTACCGCCGGCCATGATCAGGACATTAGCCATGCTGCGGCTCCTTGTGCAGACCCACGGGCGCTTCGGCGCGGTCTTCGGCCCGATCTTCGACAAAGTCCGCCTCGACGAAGTCCGCGTCCTCGCTGCCCAGCTGGGTACGCCGCTCCCACTCGATGCGCAGCAACAACGCCAGGCTGATGCAGCAGATGACCAGGGAGCTGCCGCCATAGCTGAGAAACGGCAGGGTCAGACCCTTGGTCGGCAGCAGGCCGACATTCACGCCGATATTGATCAGAAACTGGCCGACCCAGAGAAAAGCCAGGCCATAGGCCACATAGGCGGCGAAGAACTGCTTGGCCTGCTCGGCCCACAGGCCGATATACAGCGCGCGCACGCAGACGAAGAAGAACAGTCCCAGGGTCGCCAGGGCCCCGACCACGCCCAGCTCCTCGGCCAGCACGGCGAAGACGAAATCGGTGTGGGCTTCGGGCAGGTAGAACTGCTTCTGGATGCTGTTGCCCAGCCCAACGCCGAACCACTCGCCGCGACCGAAGGCAATCAGCGCCTGGGTCAGCTGGTAGCCCGAGCCATACTGGTCGGCCCAGGGGTCGGTGAAGGTGATCAGGCGCTGCAGGCGGTACTCCTGGGTCTGCACCAGGACGAATACCGCGCCGACGGCCAGGGCCACCATCAAGCTGAAGCGGAACAGGCCGACACCGCCGAGAAACAGCATGCCCGCGGCCGCGCCCATCATCACCACGGTGGCGCCGAAGTCCGGCTCCAGGAGCAGCAGGCCGGCCATCGGCAGCAGGACCATAAAGGGCTTGAAGAAACCCGCCCAACTCTCGCGCACTTCGATCTGACGGCGTACCAGGTAACCGGCCAGGTAGATCACCACGAACACCTTGGCAATTTCCGAGGGCTGCACATTGAACACGCCGAAGCCGATCCAGCGCATGGCGCCGTTCACTTCGCGGCCGATGCCCGGAATCAGCACCAGCACCAGCAGGGCGAAGGCGCCGAGCAGCAACAGCCAGCCCATTCGCTGCCAGGTTTCCAGGGGAACCAGCAGCACCACGCCAGCGGCGCCCAGACCGACCACCAGATAGAACAGGTGGCGAATCATGTGGTACAGCGGGTTGCCGGACTGCACCGCGGCCACCTCGGACGAGGCCGAGGTGATCATCACCAGGCCCAGGCCAAGCAGCGCCAGGCAGCCGGCCAGCAGCGGGAAGTCCAGGCTCAGGCCGCGACGGCTGAACAGGGGCGAGGGATAGGGACGCAGAAAAGTCAGCATGCGGCCAGCCCCTGCACGGCGGCGGCGAACAAGCGGCCGCGCTCCTCGAAATTCTTGAACATATCCAGGCTGGCGCAGGCCGGCGACAGCAGCACGGCATCGCCGGTGCGGGCCAGGGCGGCGGCGACCTGCACCGCCTCGTCGAGGGTCTGTACGCGCACCTGTGGCACCGCATCGCCCAGCGCGGCGCCCAGGCGCTCGGCATCGCGGCCGAGCAGGATCACCCCACGGCAGTAACGGGCCACCGGAGCGCGCAGGGCGGAAAAATCGGCGCCCTTGCCGTCGCCGCCGGCGACCAGCAGCAGCTTGCCGTCGATATCGGCGCCCAGGCCTTCGATGGCCGCCAGGGCCGCGCCCACATTAGTGGCCTTGGAGTCGTCGTAATAGCTCACGCCGGCCCGCTCGCCCAGCCACTGGCAACGGTGCGCCAGGCCGGTAAAGGCCTTGAGGGCCTGCAGCATCGGGGCAAAGGGCAGGCCGACGGCATGGCCCAGGGCCAGGGCGGCCAGGGCATTGGCCTGGTTGTGGGCGCCGCGCACCTTCAGCTCGCGCACCGGCATAAGGGCGTCGAACTGGAAGGCCAGGTGCCGTTCTCCGTCTGCGTCGATCACCCCGAAGCCCTTGAAGTCCGGCTTGTTCAGGCCGAAGGTCCAGCAGGGTAGCTGCTCGCCGATCAACGGCCGCGACAGGGCGTCCTGACGGTTGACCACCACCTGGCGAGCACCGCGGAAGATCCGGTGCTTGGCCTGGTGGTAGGCCGGCAGACCGCTGTAACGGTCCATATGGTCTTCGCTGATATTCAGGCAGGTGGCCACTTCGGCGTTGAGCTGGTCGGTGGTTTCCAGTTGGAAACTGGACAGCTCCAGCACGTACAGCTCCACGGCATCGTCCAGCAGGTCCAGGGCCGGCGTCCCCAGGTTACCGCCCACGGCCACGCGTTTACCGGCCGCCTGGGCCATCTCGCCGACCAGGGTGGTGACGGTGCTCTTGGCGTTGGAACCGGTAATGGCCACGATGGGCGCCCTGGCATGCCGGGCAAACAGCTCGATATCGCCGGACAGCGTCACGCCGCGTGCCGCCGCGGCCTGCAATGCCGGGGTCGCCAGGGCCAGGCCCGGACTGACGTAGAGCACGTCGGCGCGGCAGAGGAACTCGACATCCAGTTCGCCACAACGCACTTCCACCTCGGGGAACTGGTCACGCAAGGTGTCCAGCTCCGGCGGCTGTTCGCGGCTGTCGGCCACGGCGAAGCGCACGCCCTGGCGCGTGAGGAAGCGCACCAGGGACAGGCCGCTCTTGCCGAGGCCGACAACGATGCGAAAGTGGTCTGAAGCGATCAATGACACCTGTTCACCTCAACTTGAGCGTGGCGAGGCCGACCAGCACCAGGATCACCGTGATGATCCAGAAGCGCACGATTACCCGGGGTTCGGGCCAGCCTTTCAATTCGAAATGGTGGTGGATCGGCGCCATGCGAAACACCCGCTTGCCGGTCAGCTTGAAGGAGGCGACCTGGATTACCACCGACAAGGTTTCCATGACGAAGATCCCGCCCATGATGAACAGCACCACTTCCTGGCGGACGATCACGGCGATGGTGCCCAGGGCGGCGCCCAGGGCCAGGGCACCCACGTCACCCATGAATACCTGGGCCGGGTAGGTGTTGAACCAGAGAAAGCCCAGGCCGGCGCCGATCAGCGCGCCGCAGAACACGATCAGCTCGCCGGCGCCCGGCACATAGGGGATCAGCAGGTAGCTGGAGAAATTCACGTTGCCCGACAGGTAGCAGAAGATGCCCAGGGCTCCGCCGACCATCACCGTGGGCATGATCGCCAGGCCGTCGAGACCATCGGTGAGGTTCACCGCATTGCTCGAGCCGACAATCACGAAGTAGCTCAGGACCACGAAGCCCAGGCCCAGCTCCAGGCTGAAGTCCTTGAACACCGGCAGGATCAGGGTGGTTTCCACCGCGCTGGGCGCGGTCATATACAGGAAGATTGCCGCGCCCAGGCCGAATACCGACTGCCAGAAATATTTCCAGCGGCTCGGCAAGCCCTTGGAGTTCTTCTCGATCACCTTGCGGTAGTCGTCGACCCAGCCAATCGCGCCGAATAAAAGGGTCACGCCCAGCACCACCCAGACATAGCGGTTCTGCAAGTCGGCCCAGAGCAGGGTACTGACCGCGATCGCCGAAAGAATCAGCGCGCCGCCCATGGTCGGCGTACCGGACTTGGAGAGGTGCGATTGCGGACCGTCGTTACGCACCGACTGGCCGATCTGGCGGACCTGCAGGGTGCGAATCATCCAGGGACCCAGCCACAGGGACAGCGACAGCGCGGTCAGCGCACCGAGAATCCCGCGCAAGGTCAAGTACTGGAAGACCGCGAAGCCTTTATGGAACTGTTGCAGATACTCCGCCAGCAGCAGCAGCATTAGTGACTCTCCCCGTGAGTGGCGCAGAGGGCCGCGACGATCTTGTCCATCGCCGCGCTGCGCGAACCCTTGATTAAAATGGTGGTATCGCCCTGCTCGCTCTGCAGTGCCTGGATCAGGCTGGCCTGATCGGCGAAGTGCCGGGCTGCGGGACCGAAAGCGGCCACCGCATGGGCCATCAGCGGGCCCACGGCATAGAGTGCATCGACCTTGCCGACGGCATAGGCGCCGACCTCGCGGTGGCCCTGCTCGGCCCACTCGCCCAGCTCGCCGATGTCGCCGAGCACCAGCAGGGTACGTCCGGAAAAACCGGCGAGGCTGTCCACCGCGGCGCATATGGATGCGGGATTGGCGTTGTAGCTGTCGTCGATCACCCGCACGCCCGTGGCCGTCAGCTGAGCCACGCCACGTCCCCTGACCGGGGCCAGGCCTTGCAACCCGGCGACCACGGCCGCCAGCGGCACACCCATGGCATAAGCGGCGGCAGCGGCGGCCAAGGCATTGGCCACGTTATGCGTGCCCAGCAGGTTGAGCTGTACGTGCGCGTTGCCGGCCGGGCCTTGCAGGGTGAAGGCCGCGCACCCACGCGCATCGCGGGCCAGGTCGGCGGCATGGAAATCGGCGCTGGCGTCCTGCAGGGCGAAGCTCAGCACCTGACGCCCGGCCGCTCGCCGGCTCCAGATGGCGAAGGCCGGGTCGTCGCGGTTGAGCACAGCCACACCCGTAGCGCCCAGCCCGTCAAGAATTTCGCCCTTGGCCTGGACGATCTTGTCCGGCCCGCCGAATTCGCCGACATGGGCGGAGCCGGCATTGGTGATGATCGCCACCTGGGGCTGGGTCAGGCTAACGGTGTAGGCGATCTCGCCGACGCGCGAGGCACCCAGCTCAATCACCGCCGCAGCATGCTCGGGGCCCAACTCCAGCAAGGTCAGGGGCGCGCCCAGGTCGTTATTCAGGTTGCCGCGGGTGGCCAGCACGGTCGCGTCGGCATGGGCGCTGCGCAGGATACTGGCGAGCATTTCCTTGACCGTGGTCTTGCCGCTGGAGCCGGTAACCGCGGCCAGCCGGCCCTGGTAGGCCTGACGGTTCAATGCGGCCAGCTGCCCCAGGGCCAGGCGTGTATCGGCCACCACCAGCTGCGGCAGGTCGACACCCTCTACCGCCCGCTCGACCAGGGCCGCCACGGCGCCGGCCCGCGCCACCTGGGCCAGGTAATCGTGGCCGTCGAAACGCGGGCCGGTCAGGGCGACAAACAGCTGCCCGGCGGCAATGGCCCGGCTGTCACTGCTGACCGCCGAGAACGCACAGTCGCGCCCCGACAGCCGACCGCTCAGGGACGCGGCGATCTCACTCAACTGCATAGGCTTAAGCATCGGCGGACTCCCAGATAGCCAGGGCGCGAGTCGCCTCGTCCAGGTCGGAAAAGGGGTGACGCTGGCCGTCGATTTCCTGGTAGTCCTCGTGACCCTTGCCGGCCAGTACCAGCACATCGCGGGCGTCGGCGCCGGCGATCAGCTGGGCGATGGCCTGGCCGCGGCCATGGACGAAGGTCGCGGCGTGGGGTGTGCTCAGTCCGGCGCGGATGTCCTCGAAGATCTGCTGCGGCGCTTCGCCACGCGGGTTGTCGTCGGTAACCAGCACGCCGTCAGCCAGCTGCTCGACCACCCGGGCCATCAAAGGACGCTTGCCGCGGTCGCGGTCGCCGCCACAGCCGAACAGGCAAAGCAGACGCCCCTGGGTATGTGGGCGCAGGGCGACCAGCACCTTTTCCAGTGCATCCGGGGTATGGGCGTAGTCGACCACCACCAGCGGCCGATCGCCGCCGCCCAGGCGCTGCATGCGCCCGGCAGGCCCCTGCAGCTGCGGCAGCAGCTGGAGTACTTCGTCCAGCGCGTAATCCATCCCCAGCAAGGCACCGACCACGGCCAGCAGGTTGCTCAGGTTGAAACGCCCGAGCAGCGGGCTGCGCAGGTTGCCTTCGCCCTGGGCGGTGACCAGGGTGGCGCGGATGCCGTCGTCGGCGAATTGCGCCCGCGGGCAATAGAGGGTGGCGCGCGGGTCGTCCAGGCTGTAGGTGATCAGACGGGAGGGGTGCGACTCTGCCGCCAGTTGCCGACCCTGTTCATCGTCCAGGTTCAGCACCCGGCAGCGCAGGCCCGGCCAGGCGAACAGCCGGGCCTTGGCCGCGGCATAGGCCTGCATCGAGCCGTGGTAGTCCAGGTGATCGCGCGACAGGTTGGTGAACACCGCCACATCGAAGGCCAGGGCGGCGACGCGGCCCTGCTGCAGACCGTGGGAGGAGACCTCCATGGCTACCGCACGGGCGCCGGCCTGCTTGAGGTTGGCCAATACCGCCTGTACACCGATGGGGTCGGGTGTGGTGTGCCGGCCCAGGGCCAATTCGTTGTGAAAACCGGTGCCCAGGGTACCGACGATGCCGCAGCGCTCGCCGAGCAGGTCCAAAGCCTGGGCCAAGAGTTGACTGACGCTGGTCTTGCCATTGGTACCGGTCACGCCGACCAGGTGCAGGGCACGGCTCGGCTCGCCATAGAAGCGCCCGGCGATGGCCGAGAGCTGACCGCTCAGGTGTTTCAGGGCTATCAGTGCCGCGCCGCTGTCGCCCAGGCTCGGCGCGCCCTCGGCTTCGTAGGCCACGGCGGCGGCGCCACGGGCGATGGCATCGGCGATATGCAGGCGGCCATCCTGCTGCTCGCCGGGCACGGCCAGGAACAGATCACCGGGACGCACCTTGCGACTGTCCAGGGTCAGTTCGCGGATCAGCACCGCGCTGCCGGCTTCGGGCAGCAGTTGATTGAGCGGCATGGGCATCAGATGCGCCCTCCTTGGCCTGGGGTGACGGCGACCGCGGGCGGCGCGGCCGGCGGTAGATTGTCGGGGGCGACATTCAACAGGCGCAGGGCACCGGCGGCCACCTTGCCGAAGACCGGAGCGGCGACCAGGCCGCCGTAGTAGCCGCCCTTGCCCGGCTCGTCGATGACGATGACGATGGCGATACGCGGGTTGGAGATCGGTGCGACCCCGGCGAAAAACGAACGGTAGGACGCCTGGGTGTAGCCACCGGTGCCGCTGGTCTTCTTCGCCGTACCGCTCTTGCCGCCGACGTGGTAGCCCGGCACCTTGGCCCGCGCACCGCCACCGCCCGGCTCTTCCACCACCGCCTTCAGCATGCCCAGCACGGTGCGGGCAATCTGCGGATCGATCACCTGGGTGCTGCTGGCGGCGACATCGGTACGCACCAGCGACAACGGCACGTTTTGCCCATCATTGGCCAGCACCGAATAGCTATGGGCCAATTGTACCGCGGTCACCGATAGGCCATAGCCGTAGGCGAGGGTGGCGGTTTCGGCCTGCTTCCAGATCCGGTGATTGGGCAGATTGCCGACCCGCTCGCCGGGGAAACCCAATCCGGTGTCCTGACCCAGGCCCACCTGCTGCATCACCGCATAAATGGGCTCGGCGCCGATATCGAAGGAGATCTTGCTGATGCCGACGTTGCTCGATTTCATCAGGATCTCGGTCAGGTTGAGCACCCCACCCCGGGACACGTCGCGGATGGTATAGCGACCGATCCTCAAGGTGCCGGGCGAGGTGTCTACCGTCATCTCCGGCGTCCAGCGACCGGTACCGAGGGCGGCGGCGATGGAGAAGGGCTTGACCGTCGAACCCGGCTCGAACACATCGATCATCGCCCGGTTGCGCATGGCCGCCGGTTGCAGACTGCGTCTGTTGTTGGGGTTGTAGGTGGGCTGGTTGACCATGGCCAGAACCTCACCGGTCTTCACGTCGAGCATCACCAGGCTGCCGGCTTTGGCTTCGAACTCGGTCAGGGCGTTGCGCAGCTCGCGGTGGGCGAGGTACTGCAGGCGCAGGTCGATCGACAGAGCCAGGGTCTTGCCGGCCTTGGCATTCTGCACGACCTGTACATCCTTGATCAGGCGCCCGCGGCGGTCCTTGAGCACCTGACGCTTGCCCGGCACGCCGGCCAGCCATTCGTCGAACGCCAACTCCATGCCTTCGCGGCCATGGTCGTCGATATCGGTAAACCCCACCACATGGGCCGCCACGTCGCCGGCCGGGTAGAAGCGGCGGAACTCTTCGATGCCATAGACACCCGGCACCTTGAGGTCGAGTGCCGCCTGCCCCTGCTCAGGGGTCAGGCCACGCACCAGATAGAAGAATTCGCGAGCGGCATTTTTCTGCAGGGTCTCGGCCAGTACCTTGGGCTCTTGCCCCAGCACGGCGGCCAGAGCATCCCATTGCACACGCGCCGCCTGCAGTTCCTTGCCGTTGGCCCACAGGGTCAGCACGGGGGTACTCACGGCAAGCGGCTCGCCATTGCGATCGGTGATCACCCCGCGGTGCGCGGGTATCGTGATATGCCGCATGCTGCGCGCATCACCCTGCCCCTGCAGGAAATCATGATCGAACACCTGCAGGTCGATGATGCGCCAGGCGATTGCACCCACCATGCCGACCAGCAGGATCAGCACCAGGCGCATGCGCCAGGGGTACAGTGCCCCTTGGAGCGTCATCATGGCGCGACCATGCGCACTTCGGCGGCTTCTGGTATGCGCATCTTCAGCCGCTCGCTGGCGAGGGTCTCGATACGGTTATGCGCCGTCCAGGTGCTCTGCTCCAGGATCAGCCGGCCCCATTCGGCCTGGGCCTTGTCGCGCACGCTGAGTTCGGTATAGAGCGAATTGAGCAACTGCCGATTCCAATGGGCGCTGTAGGACACGGCAATGGCCGAGACCAATACGCCGATAAACAGCACCAGGAGCAGCAGGCTGCCGCCGGGCATTGGCTTGGCGAAGGGACGGATCAACGCAGTTTCTCCGCCACGCGCATCACGGCGCTGCGCGAACGCGGATTGGCACGGGTTTCCGCCTCGGAAGCGAACTGCGCCTTGCCGATCAGGCGAATACGCGGCTCGAACGCCACGTGACGTACCGGCAGGTTGCGCGGCAGGGTATCGGCTTCGCCCTTCACGTGCCGACGCATAAAGAGCTTGACCAGGCGATCCTCCAGGGAATGGAAACTGATCACCACCAAACGACCGCCGATTTCCAGCGTTTCCAGCGCGGCCGTCAGGCCGCGCTCGAGATCCTCCAGCTCGCTGTTGACGTGGATGCGCAGGCCTTGAAAGGCACGAGTTGCCGGATTCTTGCCTTTTTCCCAGGCCGGATTGGCGACCTTGAGCACTTCGGCCAGGTCAGCGGTGCGCTCGAAGACTTGTTCGGCGCGGCGCAACACCACGGCACGGGCCATGCGCCGGGCGAAGCGTTCTTCGCCGTATTCCTTGAAGACCCGAGCGATTTCTTCTTCCGAAGCGCTGGCAATGAACTGAGCGGCGCTAAAGCCACGACTGGGGTCCATGCGCATGTCCAGCGGACCGTCGTGCATAAAGCTGAACCCGCGCTCGGCATCGTCCAGTTGCGGCGAGGACACGCCCAGATCCAGCAGAACGCCACTGACCTTACCGGCCAAGCCGCGGACAGTTACCTCATCGCCGAGTTCCGCAAAACTGCGCTGCACAACGACGAAGCGGCCATCTTCGGCCGCCAGCGCTTGTCCTGTCGCGATTGCTTGAGGGTCCTTGTCGAACCCCAGTAGGCGACCCGCTGGCCCAAGTCGCTCCAGTATCCGCCGGCTGTGCCCGCCGCGACCGAAGGTGCCATCCAGGTAGCAGCCATCGGCGCGCAGGGCGAGCGCCTCTACGGCTTCATCGAGCAGCACGGTGATGTGGCTGTAGGTTGGAGTCATGGTCACAGGATCAGATCACGCAGTTCGTCCGGCAGGCCGCCGGGTTGCTTAATGGCCGCCAGGTCCGCTTCAGCCACAGCGTTCCAGGCGCCCTCGTCCCACAGTTGAAACTTGTTCAGTTGACCGACCAGCATTACGTGCTTGTCGAGCTTGGCGTATTCGCGCAGGCGTGGCGGCACCAGAAAACGACCGCTGCCGTCGAGCTCCAGGTCCACCGCATTGCCGATCAACAGGCGTTGCAGGCGACGGGTTTCATCGCGCAGGGAAGGCAACTCACGCAGCTTGGTTTCGATCAGCTCCCATTCCGGCAGCGGATACACGCAGAGACAGGGATCAACGGCATCAATGGTAACGATCAACTGGCCGGCCGATCTCGACACGAGCTCATCCCGATACCTACTTGGCATCGCAAGTCGCCCTTTGGCGTCGAGAGAGATGGCATTAGCTCCGCGAAACAAGGTTCCGGTTCCCCACGTTGTTAGGCCATCCCTGCCTTAAAAACCCACTTTGTGCCACTTCATGCCACTGGCGCACACTATAGAAACGCCCCAACCCCAGCGTCAAGGCACGTCGATCGGTAAAAAGCCTTATGGATCGGCAATTTAGCGAACTTTTGGAGGCTTCGACCGGAGAATAAACATGAGGAACGAGGGATAAATTCAGCAAACTCAGCGAGGTAACCACTCAAGTTAAAGTGATTTATCAAGAGTAAGATCATTTCGGTATTAACGAGGCGGGGAGACTAAGCGAAGCGAGTCACGCTGGAGCGCGTGACGGGGGAAGGTAAAAGGTGGAGAGTCGATCTATAAGCCGGGTTCTGTCTAGAACAGTCATTCCTCTACGGCGGCCATCACTGGACGCCTTTAGCAACCTACCCGGTTCCAGCGCGGGCCACGCCAATGGAACCCTATTTGGTCTTGCTCCGAGTGGGGTTTGCCTAGCCACGAACTGTTACCAGTCGCGCGGTGCGCTCTTACCGCACCTTTTCACCCTTACCGGCGCCGAAGCGCTTAGGCGGTTATTTTCTGTGGCACTTTCCGTAGGCTCGCGCCCCCCAGGTGTTACCTGGCACTCCGCCCTATGGAGCCCGGACTTTCCTCCCTCCCACTGCGCGAACGCAATGAAACAGCGACTGTCCAATCGACTCTCCGCCGACAAGGGTAACGGCAGCGCGGCATCAGGACAAGCCCAGCTTCGAGTGGAGCCCGAGCGCAAACCCACTTGGGCCTGCGATCCACGGCCGACTAGTCCCCCGCTTGACGTGCCAGGGCCGCCTGATACAGGAGATTCTTACGCACCCCGGTGATCTCCGCCGCCAGCGCCGCCGCGCGCTTGACGGGCATTTCCGTCAACAGCAGATCGAGCACCCGCAGCGCTTCGTCGCTTACCGCCGCCTCGCCTTCGGGCGCCTGCCAGCCGGCCACCAGCACCACGCACTCGCCACGCTGCTGATTGCTGTCGGCCTCGACAAACGCCCGTAGCTGCGCCAAGGGCAGGCCCTTCAGGGTTTCGAAGGCCTTGGTCAGTTCACGCGCCAGCAGCGCCGGGCGCTCGCCGCCGAATACCGCCTCCAGGTCCTGCAGACATTCGAGGATGCGGTGTGGTGCTTCGTAGAAGATCAAGGTGCGCGGCTCTTCCTTGACCCGCTCCAGCCGCGCGCGTCGGCCGGCGGCCTTGGCCGGTAGAAACCCCTCGAAGATAAAGCGGTCGGAGGGCAGGCCCGCCGCAGACAACGCGGCAATCAGCGCGCAGGCACCTGGCACCGGCACCACCGCGATACCCGCCGCCCGCGCTTGACGCACCAAGTGATAGCCCGGATCGGAAATCAGCGGCGTGCCCGCATCGCTGATCAGCGCCACATCCTCGCCGGCCAACAGGCGAGCGATAAAGCGCGAGCCCTGATCCCGCTCGTTGTGCTCGTGACAGGCCGCCAAGGGTGTGGCAATGCCGAAGTGCTGCATCAAGCGCGCCGAATGACGGGTGTCTTCTGCGGCTATCAATGCCACTTCGCGCAGCACTCGCAGCGCCCGCGCACTGATGTCATCCAGATTGCCAATCGGCGTGGCGACCACATAAAGCGTGCCGACGACGGCATTCTGAGCCCCGGAAGCGGTCACAGCAGCACCTCGATAACGTGGAAAGCGCGCATTGTAGCCCGTTTCCTGCCAACGGCATCGCACCCCCGCCAGGGCTTGGGTACACTTCGCCCTCACTTGCTCGAGTATCAGGGAACGTATACATGACCGCCTGCCTGCGTCCGCTCTTCGCCGTTTGCCTAGCCGGCCTGCTCGCCGCCTGCACTACCACGCCCTCATCCACCCTGGGCGAATTGCCTCGCACCCCTCAGGCCAGCCTGGAACAGCTGCTGCAACAGGCCAGCGACAGCACGCCGGAAGAGGCTGCATCCTTGCGCCTTGCTGCCGCCGACCTGGCCTACCAGCAGCAGGACCTGGGCCGCGCCGCGCGCATTCTCGAAACCGTTGCCCTGGATGGCCTGAAACCGGCTCAGCAGATTTTCGCCAGCACCCTGACCGCGGAACTGGCCCTGGCCCGCAACAAACCCAAGGCGGCCCTCAAGGCCCTCGAGCATCCCAGCCTGGGGCGCGTGGGCGAACTGCCCGTGATCCAGCAGATCCGCACCCAGCTGGTCCGCGCCAATGCCCTGCAAGCAGACGGCCAGGCATTGGCCGCTACCCGCGAGCGGGTGTTTATAGCCCCCCTGCTGGACGGCGCCGCCGAGGTCGAGAACCACGAAGCCATCTGGACTCTGGTTTCGGCCCTGCCCCTTGCCGACCTGCAACCCTCCGGCGATGCCGACCTGGCCGGATGGTTGGAACTGGCCCGCGCCACCAAGAGCGCCGGCACCCTGCAACAGCAGCAGGCCGTTATCGATACCTGGCGCGCACAATACCCTCAGCATCCGGCGGCACAACGGCTGCCCGAGCAGTTGAATCAACTCAAGGCGCTGGCCAGCCAGCCCCTGACCAAGATCGCCCTGCTGCTGCCAGAAGAAGGCCCCCTGGCCTCGGTGGCCCGCGCCCTGCGCGATGGGTTTATGGCGGCGCATTACGAGGCCCAGCAGGCCGGCCAGAATCCACCGGCCATTGAAATCTACGACAGCGCGCGCCTGACTTCCCTGGACGACTTCTATCGCCAGGCCCAGGCAGATGGCGTTCAGCTGGTGGTCGGTCCCCTGGAAAAAAACCTGGTCAAGCAGCTGGGCGACCGCGAACAACTGCCCCTCACCACCCTGGCTCTCAATTACAGCGAAGCCGGCCAGGAAGGCCCGCCGCAACTCTTTCAGTTCGGCCTGGCCGCCGAGGATGAGGCCCGCGAGGTAGCCCGACGCGCCTGGGCCGACGGCATGCGCCGAGCCGTTGTACTGGTTCCACAGGGCGAATGGGGTGATCGGGTGCTCGACGCCTTCCGCCAAAGCTGGCAAGCCGCGGGCGGCACACTGGTCGCCGCCGAGCCTATCGCCCAGCCGGTGCAACTGGCCCAGCAGATCGCCGACCTGTTCCAGCTGCGCCAGAGCGAGGCCCGCGGCAAACGCCTGCAGAACACCCTGGGCGTGCCGATCGCCACCCAACCGGCACGCCGCCAGGACGTGGACTTTATCTTCCTTGCAGCCACCCCACAGCAGGCCCAGCAAATCAAGCCGACACTGGCCTTCCAATACGCCGGAGACGTACCGGTCTACGCCACTTCGAACCTGTACAGCGCCAGCAACAACCAGACCCAGTACCTGGACCTCAATGGCATTCGCTTCTGCGAAACCCCCTGGTTGCTGCAAAACAGCGACGCGTTGCGTCAACAAGTGGTCGCTCAGTGGCCGCAAGCCGGTGGCAGCCTGGGCCGGCTCTATGCCATGGGCGTGGATGCCTATCGTCTGGCGCCACGTCTAAGCCAATTCAAGGCACTGCCGGACAGCCGCATGGAAGGCCACTCCGGCAGCCTGAGCCTGAACCCGAGCCAGCGCATCGAGCGCCAGCTGCCCTGGGCCGAATTCCGCGACGGCCAGGTCCTGCTATTGCCCGATAGTCCGAACTGATCACGCCTTGAGCGACAGCCCCCAGGACAGCGGCAAGGCGGCCGAAGCCCTGGCCCGCACCTACCTCGAAAACCAGGGGCTGCGCCTGCTCAGCCAGAACTGGCGCTGTCGCCGCGGGGAACTCGATCTGGTCATGCTCGACGGCGATACAGTAGTATTTGTCGAGGTGCGCTACCGACGGCATACCGCCTGGGGCGGCGCTATTGAAAGCATCGATGCGCGCAAACGGACGAAGCTGGTGGCGGCCGCGCAGCATTTCCTGCAAGAGCAGAGCCGCTGGTCACGCCACCCCTGTCGCTTCGATGTGATCGCCATCAGTGCTCCCGGCAAATTTCCGGCACAGCTGAACTGGATCCCGAACGCGTTCGACACCTGAATCGCCCCACTGAAGGCCCTTACCCCGATGGACATGCAATCCCGTATCCACCAGCTGTTCCAGGCCAGCATCGACACCAAGCGACAGGCCATGGAAGTGCTGGCCCCCTTTATCGAACACGGCAGCCTGGCGATGGTCCACGCCCTGCTCAACGAGGGCAAGATCCTCGCCTGCGGCAACGGCGGTTCGGCGGGCGACGCCCAGCACTTCTCTTCCGAGATGCTCAATCGATTCGAGCGCGAGCGTCCGAGCCTGCCGGCCATCGCGCTCACCACGGACACCTCGACCCTCACCTCGATCGCCAACGATTACAGTTATAACGAAATTTTTTCCAAGCAGATCCGTGCCTTGGGCCAACCCGGCGATGTACTGCTGGCGATTTCCACCAGCGGTAATTCGGCCAACGTGATCCAGGCCATTCAGGCCGCCCACGACCGCGAAATGACCGTGGTGGCCCTGACCGGCCGCGACGGCGGTGGCATGGCCTCGTTGCTACTGCCCGAGGACGTGGAAATCCGCGTACCCTCGACCGTCACCGCGCGCATCCAGGAGGTCCACCTGCTGGCCATCCACTGCCTGTGCGACCTGATCGACAGCCAACTCTTTGGGAGTGAAGAATGACCCCTTCCCCGCTAGTCCTTATTGTCCTGGCCTTCAGCCTCTTGCTCGGCGGCTGCGGTAACCGCAGCCTGGGAAACAAGATCGACGACCAATTCACCGCCCCCAAGGTCAGGGAGCAAATCACCAGGGCCCATGCCGACCTGAACGACACCACCTCGCACATCGTGGTCACCAGCTACAACGGCGCGGTGCTATTGGCGGGCCAAACGCCTCGCCCCGAACTCAAGGAACTGGCTGAAAAGGCCGCGCGCTCGGTGCAGGGCGTAAAGAAAGTCCACAACGAGCTGCAGGTCATCGCCCCGTCCTCGACCCTGGCACGCAGCAACGACGCCTTGTTGACCACCAAGATCAAGACCCAGATGCTGGCCGATAACGGCATTCCTGGCTCACGCATCAAGGTGGTGACCGAAAACGGCGTGGTCTACCTGCTGGGCCTGGTGACACGCCAGGAAGGCCTGCGCGCCACCAATCTGGTGCAAGGCGTATCGGGGGTGCAGAAGATCATCAAATTGTTCCAGTACACCGACTGACCGATACCCCCGGTACGAAAAAGGCGACCCTCGGGTCGCCTTTTTCTTGCCGCTTTTCCAGCCCTGCACCTCTATTTGACAACCTTCAGGCTCGGCCGACCGCTGGGACGAGGCGGCTCACCACCACCGGGCGGCGTATCGTCGGGTGGGCTTACGCCCTCACTGCCACCGTTTAATGGCGGCTCGGCATCGAAGACCATGCCCTGACCGTTCTCCCGGGCATAGATGGCAAGCACCGCCGCGGCAGGCACGAACAAGGTATGCGGCACACCACCGAACCGCCCTTCGAAACTGACCGCCTCGTTATCCATATGCAAGTGACGCACCGCACTGGGCGAGACATTCAAGACGATCTGACCATCGCTGGCAAACCCCTTGGGCACCTGCACGCTGGGGTATTCGGCGTTGACCAGCAGATGCGGCGTGCAATCGTTATCCACAATCCATTCGTAGAGAGCACGGACCAGATAAGGACGACTGGATTTCATCGAAGGCTCCTTATGGGATTAGCGCATGTCGCGTTCGACACCGGACAGGCTAAGGCGAAAGGCCTCGCGGGCGAACTGGCGATCCATGTAGTCGAGCAATGGCTTGGCCGGTTTGGGCAACTCTATACCCAATAATGGCAAACGCCAGAGAATCGGCAACAGGCAGCAGTCCACCAGACTGAGCTCGTCACTGAGGAAATAGGCTTTATCGGCGAACAGCGGCGAGACGCCAGTCAGGCTTTCACGCAGCTCCTTGCGCGCCTGCACCCGGGCCGGCTCCTTGCTGCGTGGGTCCAGGATCAAGTCCACATGACGGCACCAGTCGCGCTGGATACGGTGGATCAGCAGACGGCTATTGGCCCGGGCAACGGGATACACCGGCAGCAATGGCGGATGCGGATAGCGTTCATCCAGGTACTCCATCACCACCGTCGACTCATACAGCGCCAGGTCACGATCGACCAAGGTCGGCACGCTACCGTAAGGGTTGAGCTCGACCAGCTTGGGCGGAATACGACCCGCCTCCACGTTGATGATCTCGGCGCTGACACCCTTCTCGGCGAGCACGATACGTACGCGGTGGGAATAGTGATCGGCGGGGTCGGAGTAACAGGCCAACCGGTTGGTCACGCCCATGGCGGTCCTCCTCGCTTGTTTGGAATTATCAGAAGCAGAAAAACGACGCGCCCTTAACGGGCGCGTGCGTCAACAGCGGGCATACAACGATTTAATGCACGTCCTTCCAGTATTCACGCTTGAGCAAGTACGCGAAGACGAAGAAGAAGGCCAGGAACAGCAGTACATAGGTGCCTATGCGCTGGCTTTCCAGCTTCACCGGGTTGGCCGAATAGGCCAGAAAGGTCACCAGGTTCTTGACGGTCTCGTCGAACTCGGCCTCGGTCTGCGAACCGGTCTTGGGCAGCACGGTCAGCTGGTCACAGGCCTCGTGGGTGATGGGCGTACCGGTCAGTGGGTCGTATTGCTTCTTGCCCTCCTCGACCACCTGCACCTGCTTGCAACCGATGACCTGACGACCCTGCAGGGGCTCCAGGACGTTGGGCATGCCCACATTGGGGAACATCTTGTTGTTCACCCCGTATGGACGCGTCGGATCGCTGTAGAAGGTGCGCAGGTAGGTGTACAACCACTCGTTGCCACGTACACGCGCCACCAGGGTCAGGTCCGGCGGTACCGCGCCGAACCAGGTCTTGGCATCTTTCGGCTGCATGCCGATCTTCATGTGATCGCCGATCTTGACCCCGGTGAACACCAGGTTTTCCAGCATCAGCTCGTGAGGGATACCCAGGTCGTCCGCCACCCGCTCATAGCGCTGGAACTTGGCGCTGTGACAGCCCATGCAGTAGTTGGCGAAGGTGCGGGCGCCGTCCTGCAGAGCGGCCTTGTCGTGCAGGTCGATCTCCACCGGATCCAGGTGATAACCACCTCCAGCGCCGAATGCGAGCGCTGGCAGCGCAGCGAAAACCAATGCAGCAAGTAACTTTTTCATTAGCCAGTCACCCTATCCGGAACCGGTTTGGTCTTTTCAAGCCGGGTGTAGAACGGCATCAAAATGAAGTAGGCGAAATACAGGAAGGTGCAGACCTGCGCCAGCAGCGTCCGATTATCGTTGGGTGCCAGCACGCCGAGTACGCCGAGAATGACGAAGGATACGCAGAACACCAGCAGCCAGACCTTGCTCATCCAGCCCTTGTAGCGCATGGACTTGACCGGACTGCGGTCAAGCCAGGGCAACACGAACAGCACCGCGATGGCCGCGCCCATGGCGATCACGCCGAGTAGCTTGTCCGGGACCGCCCGCAGAATTGCGTAGAAGGGCGTGAAGTACCAGACCGGCGCGATGTGCTCCGGGGTCTTGAAGGCATTCGCCACTTCGAAGTTGGGCTTCTCGAGGAAGTACCCGCCCATTTCAGGGAAGAAGAACACCACGGAGCAGAAGATGAACAGGAAGACCACCACACCGGCAATGTCTTTCACCGTGTAGTAGGGGTGGAAGGCGATGCCATCCAGCGGCTTGCCGTTCTCGTCCTTGTATTTCTTGATGTCCACGCCATCCGGGTTGTTCGAACCCACTTCGTGCAGCGCCAGGATATGCAGCACTACCAGACCGAGAATGACGATCGGCAGGGCGACCACATGCAGGGCGAAGAAGCGGTTCAGGGTGATACCGGAAATCAGGTAGTCGCCACGAATCCACTGGGTCAGGTCCGCGCCGATCACCGGAATGGCACCGAACAGCGAGATGATCACCTGGGCACCCCAATAGGACATCTGGCCCCAGGGCAACAGGTAGCCCATAAAGGCTTCCGCCATCAGCAGCAGATAGATCAGCATGCCGAACAACCAGACCAGCTCACGCGGCTTCTGGTAGGAACCGTAGAGCAGGCCACGGAACATATGCAGGTACACCACCACGAAGAATGCCGAGGCACCCGTGGAGTGCAAGTAGCGCAGGATCCAGCCGTATTCGACGTCGCGCATGATGTATTCGACGGAGGCGAAGGCCTCTTCCGCCGAAGGGGTGTAGCTCATGGTCAGCCAGATACCGGTGACGATCTGATTGACCAGCACCAGCAAGGCCAGGGAGCCGAAAAAGTAGAAGAAGTTGAAGTTCTTCGGGGCGTAGTACTTGGAGAGATGGTCTTCCCACATCTTGGTCGCGGGGAAGCGCGCATCAACCCATTCCATGAATTTGCTCATCATGCCTTCTCCTGATCCACGCCGACGATGATTACATCATCCGACTCGTACGAGTGAGGCGGAACCGGCAGATTCAAGGGCGCCGGCTGCGACTTGTAGACGCGACCGGCCAGATCGTACCGGGAACCGTGGCAGGGACAGAAATAACCACCCACCCACTCCGCGCCCAGGTCGGCGGGGGCCACTTCCGGACGGAAGGACGGCGCGCAACCCAAGTGGGTGCACAGACCGACCAGCACCAGCAGTTCGGGTCTGATCGAGCGCAGCTTGGGGTCGACATAAGCGGGCTGATCCGAAGCCTCGGATTGCACATCGGCCAGTTGCGGCTCGAGCTTCGTCAGGTTGCTCAGGATCTCGTCGGTGCGACGCACGATAAACACCGGCTGACCGCGCCACTCGGCAACCATTTGCTGCCCCGGCTCGATCTTGCCGATATTCACTTTCACCGGTGCACCCGCGGCCTTGGCCTTGGCGCTTGGGAACCATGACCCCACGAACGGGACCGCAGCACCCACCGCTCCTGCAGCACCCACCACGGAAGTGGCAGCTACCAGGAAGCGACGCCGGCCTGCATTCACGCCGTCATTGCTCATTCAGTCGTCTCCCCATCAGCTTTGTGGCCTGGTGTTCAGGCCTCTACTCAGTAAAAATCGGGCCTTTCAAAAAGTCTGCCGAATGGTAAAGAAAAGCCCCTTTACTGACAAGGCAATTACCCGTCGACCACTGGCTGAAGGCCTTATCGGCCGGGTACCCGGCGCTGCGGCAGATTGTCGCAAGCCTGGGTGATGACGCAAAAAAAACGCCCAGCTCCGAAAGGAAACTGGGCGTCTTGGAACGCAACAGCGAATTAACGCTTCGAGTACTGCGGACGCTTACGCGCTTTGCGCAGACCGACTTTCTTACGTTCTACTTCGCGGGCATCGCGAGTCACGAAACCGGCCTTGCGCAGGGCAGGACGCAGGGATTCGTCGTAGTCCATCAGGGCACGGGTGATCCCGTGGCGGATGGCGCCTGCCTGACCACTGACACCACCACCGAGAACGGTGACGTAGATGTCGAACTTCTCGGTCATCTCAACCAGTTCCAGCGGCTGACGAACTACCATGCGGGCAGTTTCGCGGCCGAAGAAACCGTCGAGAGTGCGGTTGTTGATGGAGATCTTGCCAGTACCGGCACGCAGGAAGACGCGAGCGGTTGCAGTCTTGCGACGGCCAGTGCCGTAATTTTGAGTCGCCGACATAATGAACTATTCCGTTAAAACTTCAGTTCTTGGGGCTGCTGAGCAGTGTGAGGGTGAACAGCGCCCGCATACACTTTCAGCTTACGGTACATGTCGCGACCCAGCGGGTTCTTCGGCAGCATGCCTTTGACCGCGGTCTCGAGCACACGCTCAGGCGCCTTGGCGATCAGCTTCTCGAAGTTGATCGACTTGATGCCACCCGGGAAACCGGAGTGAGAGTAATACATTTTATCGGTGAACTTGGCACCGGTCACACGCACCTGCTCGGCGTTGATCACGACGATGTAGTCGCCGGTATCCACGTGCGGGGTGTATTCGGGCTTGTGCTTGCCGCGCAGGCGAGTAGCGATTTCTGTGGCCAGACGACCCAGAGTCTGACCTGCAGCGTCGACGACGAACCAGTCGCGCTTTACAGTTTCCGGTTTAGCGGTAAAAGTTTTCATTCTTTAATAGCCTCAGGGGCCGCCCTGAAATGAGACGGCGGATCTTACTGAATGGTGCGAGCTTTGACAAGTCAAAGACAGCCGCAGACGGACGCTATCGGGGGCTCGGGTCATCACGTCCGTACGGCCAGTTCAGCGGGCTTGGCATCCCCCGCCGAAAACAGCTGCGGAATTATGCCGATTGCGCGAAAAATTTCAACCTGCTTTGATGATCCTTTTCAAAGGAGGTGAACATGGACATGCGCAACCTGGGTCGTAGCGACCTAAAAGTCAGCAGCCTGTGCCTGGGCAGCATGACCTGGGGCGAACAGAACAGCGAGGCCGAGGCCTTCGCTCAGCTCGATTGCGCCCGCGCCGCCGGAATCAATTTCCTCGACACCGCGGAGATGTACCCGGTGCCGCCGCGCGCCGAAACCTACAGCCGCACCGAGCAGATCATCGGCCAGTACTTCAGGGCCCGAGGCAACCGCGCCGACTGGGTACTGGCCAGCAAGATCGCCGGCCCGGGCAACGGCATCGGTTATATCCGCGGCGGCCAGCTCAAGCATGACCGCGCCCATATAGTCGCCGCGCTGGACGCCAGCCTCGAACGCTTGCAGACCGATTGGATCGACCTGTACCAGCTGCACTGGCCGGAACGCAGTACCAACTTCTTCGGCCAACTGGGTTACCAGCACAGCGAGGCCAGCTTCACGTCCCTGCAGGAAACCCTGGAGGTACTCGGCGAACAGGTCAAGGCCGGCAAGATCCGCCAGATCGGCCTGTCCAATGAAACGCCCTGGGGCCTGATGAGCTACCTGCAACTTGCCGAGCGCCTCGACCTGCCGCGCATGGTGTCGATACAGAACCCCTACAACCTGCTCAACCGCACCTTCGAGGTCGGCCTGGCCGAAGTCGCCATGCGCGAGGACTGCGGCCTGCTGGCCTATTCGCCCCTGGCCTTCGGCATGTTGTCGGGCAAATATGAAAACGGCGCGCGCCCGGCGGGCGGTCGCATCAGCCTGTACAGCCGCTTTACCCGCTACACCAACCCGCAAGCCGAAGCCGCCTGCTCTCGCTATGTGGCCCTGGCCCGCGCCCACGGCCTGGATCCGGCCCAGATGGCCCTGGCCTTCGTCACCGGCCGACCCTTCGTGACCAGCAACATCATCGGCGCCACCAGCCTGGCGCAGCTGGAAAGCAACCTGGCCAGCGCCGACCTCAGGCTGAGCGACGAGGTGCTGGAAGGCATGGAAGCAATTCATCGGGCACAACCCAACCCCGCACCTTGAAGGTCATCAGGTGAACAGGTCCGGGGAGTACGGCATCGGACCACGACGCGACGCCAGGCGATCGGCAAGGCGCGTCGGCTCCGGCAGGCGATAGCCCCGACCGCAGGCCAGCACCAGTTCCAGGGCGCTGGCCATGCTCACCCGATGCCCGGGCGAGACGATCAGCGGCCTGACCCTGTCCTTGCTGCGCACCACCCAGCCGATCATCTCGTCGCCGTGCATCAACGGCACCCGGGCACCGCGCTGTGGCGCCAGCTCGGCGTGCTCGCCCACCAGGATATTTTTCGCCACGCCGATGGTCGGCAGCCCGGTCACCACCCCGAGGTGCGAAGCGATGCCCAGGCGCCGCGGATGGGCGATGCCCTGGCCGTCGCAGTAGATCAGGTCCGGCACCCGGGGCAGCGCCCGGAGCGCGGCCAGCAACGCCGGCAATTCGCGAAACGACAGCAGGCCGGGCACATAGGCCATGGTGGTGGGCAGACGCACCACCTGCTGGTCCAGCAGCTCGAAGGTATCGGCGCGCAGCAACACCGCAGCGGCCAGGGTCACCGCGCCCCGCTGCTCGAAGCCGACATCCACCCCGGCAATCAACTGCAAAGGTGGGAAGTCGTCCTCCAGCCGCACCTGCTCGGCCAGCGTGCGCTGCAGCACGCGCGCCTGCTGCGCGCTGCCGTCCCAATCGCCAAAGGCTGAATCCTGCATCGCTGACTCCCCGTATCGCCCATGCCCAGTGGGACCGGCGATAAACGAAACAGGTTCGCTCCGCAGGACGGGAGGGACCACCTCGGTGGAGCCACCCAGGTAGGGCCGACTCACTAAAGAACCTCGCGAAACCCGCCGCACCCGATTGTCCGGATAAGCGCAGCGCCATCCGAACTACAGCGAGCGGGCGATAATTTCTTTCATGATCTCGTTGGTCCCGGCATAGATGCGCTGCACCCGCGCGTCGGCCCAGGCGCGGGCCACCGGGTATTCCCACATATAGCCGTAGCCGCCGTGCAACTGCACGCACTCGTCCAGCACCTTGCACTGCAGGTCGGTGCCCCAGTACTTGAGCATGGCCGCGGTCGGCACATCGAGCTTGCCCTGCAGGTGCAGCTCCAGGCAGCGGTCGACGAAGACCCGGCCGATCTGCACCTCGGTGGCGATTTCGGCCAGCTTGAAGCGGGTGTTCTGAAAGTCGGCAACGGCCTTGCCGAAGGCCTTGCGCTCGCGGGTGTAATCCAGGGTCCAGCGCAACGCAGCCTCGGCCGAGGCCAGGGCCCCGATACCCACGGTCAGGCGCTCCTGGGGCAGTTCCTGCATGAGGTAGGCGAAGCCCATGCCCGCCTGGCCCAGCAGGTTCTCCTTGGGCACGCGCACGTCCTGGAAGAACAGCTCGGCGGTGTCCTGGGCCTTCATGCCGACCTTTTCCAGGCGCTTGCCCTTGGCAAAACCCGGGGTGCCGGCCTCCACCAGAAACAGGCTAGTGCCCTTGGCGCCGGCCTTGGGGTCGGTCTTGGCCACCACCACCACCAGGTCGGCGAGAAAACCGTTGGTGATAAAGGTCTTGGAACCGTTGATCACATAGTGATCGCCATCCAGCACCGCGGTGGTTTTCACCCCCTGCAGGTCGGAGCCCGCACCCGGCTCGGTCATGGCGATGGCGGTGACCATCTCACCAGACACCAGCTTGGGCAGGTACTTGTGCTTGAGCGTCTCGCTGGCGTAGTGCAGCAGGTAAGGCGCGACGATGTCCGAGTGCAGGGAGAAGCCGATACCGGTCAGGCCCAGACGGCCGACCTCTTCGATCACCACGGTACTGAACAGAAAATCAGCGCCCATGCCGCCGTACTCTTCGGGAATATGCGAGCAGAGCAGGCCGGCCTCCCCCGCCTTGCTCCACAAAGCGCGGTCGATATGGCCGTCCTTTTCCCACTGGGCATGGAAAGGCACGGCCTCCTGCTCGAGAAACTTGCGCACGCTGTCGCGAAACTGCTCGTGCTCCGAGCCAAACAGGGTTCTGGGGATCATGGGGCTACCTTGAGAGCGAAAGGAAAACGCAGAGGTCACGACTGTAGTCAGTGCGCCGCTTGCGCGCACTGGACACATGCGCCAAAAAATAAGACGATCCAGCCACTCGATGGCCACTTCCCCCTTATAAGAGCCGAGCCCATGACCCTAGCCGTATCGGCCCCCTTGAAGCGCATCTGCATCCTGGCCACCGAAGGCGTATTCGCCTCGACCCTGATGCAGGCCAAGGATTTTTTCCATATGGCCAGCCTGCGCTACGGCAAGCAGCTGGGCCGTGGCCTGACACCGACCCTGGAGATTCTGGTGGTCAGCCCCGACGGTCATCCGGTGCGCACCTTCAGCGGCGTGAGCCTGCCGGTGGACGGCGGCCTGAGCGCCGCCGACGTGATCATCCTCCCGGCCTTCTGGGACGATTTCGACGCCCTTTGCGCCCATCACCCGCAGGTATTGCCCTGGCTGCGCGACTGCCACGAGAACGGCAGCGTGCTGTGCGGCGAGGCCACCGGGGTGTTCTGGATGGCCCAGGCCGGCCTGCTGGATGGCAAGGAGGCCACCACCTACTGGCGCTTCTTCCGCGAGTTCGCCGAGCGTTTCCCCAAGGTACTGCTCAATCAGGACAAGCACCTGTCGGACGCCGACAACCTCTATTGCGCCGGCGGCGTCACCTCGGCCTGCGATCTCTATCTGTACCTGATCGAGCGTTTCTGCGGCGTCAGCGTGGCCCAGGCGGTGGCCCGCGATATCCTCTACGAGGTGCAACGCAGCTACACGCCGGGGCGTATCGGTTTCGGCGGGCAAAAGCTGCACCAGGACCTGCATGTGCTGCAGATCCAGCAGTGGCTGGAGGAGCATTTCGCCGACAAATTTCGCTTCGAGGACGTCGCCCGCGCCCACGGCATGAGCATCCGCAATTTCATGCGGCGCTTCCAGGCGGCCACCGGCGACAAACCCCTGCATTACCTGCAGCGCCTGCGCATCGAAACCGCTAAGGGCCTGCTCAGCGCCACGCGCAAGAGCATCAAGACCATCAGCTACGAGGTGGGCTACGACGATGCCAGCTTCTTCGCCCGGCTGTTCCGCCAGCACACCGCGCTGTCGCCCAACCAGTACCGCCAGCAGTTCCAGCACCAGGACGGCGTGGCGTGAACTTGTTCAGGCCTCAGCCGCCTGGATAAGCGCAGTCCGAACTCAGGGCCTGTGGGCCCGCGACAGAAACTCGTGGGACTGCATTTCCAGCAGCCGGCTGAGGGTGCGCTGGAACTCGAAGGTCAGGCGCCCGCCGGTGTACAGATCCTTGAGCTCCACTTCGGCGGAGAGGATCAGCTTGACGTTGCGGTCGTAGAACTCGTCCACCAGATTGATAAAGCGTCGCGCCAGATCGTCTTCGTGCACGCCCATCTGTTCGATATTGCCGATCACCACGGCGTGGAAGATCTTCGCCAGCTCGATATAGTCGTTCTGGCTGCGCGGCCCGTCGCACAGCTCGCGGAACTCGAACCAGGCCACGTCGTCGCCGATCTTGCGCGCCATGATCGCGCGGTTCTCGATCATCAGCGCCTCGTTCTCCTGTACCGCGCAATGCTCCGGCAGCAGGCTCTGGAAGCTGCGCGACAGGCTGGCCTCGGCCTCCTCGTCGAGCGGCCAGTGGAACAGCTCGGCCTGCTCCAGGGCGCGCAGGCGGTAATCCACGCCGCTGTCGACGTTGACGATGCAGGTGTGCTGCTTGAGCAAGGCGATGGCGGGCAGGAAGCGCGCACGCTGCAGGCCATCCTTGTACAGGCCGTCCGGGACGATATTGGAGGTGGCGACCAGGCTGACGCCGTTCTTGAACAACTCCTCCAGCAGGGTCGCGAGGATCATCGCGTCGGTGATATCGGAGACGAAGAACTCGTCGAAACAGATCACCCGCGCCTCGGCGGCGAAGCGCTTGGCGATCAGCGGCAGCGGGTTTTTCTCCCCGCTCAAGCTTTTCAGCTCTTCATGCACGCGCTTCATGAAACGGTGGAAGTGCGTGCGCATCTTCTGCGGAAAAGGCAACGCCTCGAAGAAGGTATCGACCAGGTAGGTCTTGCCGCGCCCCACGCCGCCCCAGAAGTACAGGCCCTTGATCGGCTCCGGGTTCTTCCTGGCGAACAGCGAACCGAGCAGCCCGGGCTTGTGCTTGTGCGCCGCCACCAGCTCGTCGTAGAGCCGCTGCAAATGACGCACGGCCGTTTCCTGGGCCGCATCGTGGAAGAAGTCGGGACGCTTCAGGTCAGCCTGGTATCGCTCAAGTGGGGTCATGGTCGGTCGCTAGGCCAGCAAAACGGGGCGGCCACTGTAGCGATGGCCCCGCGGATTGGCAACCGGCTCGCTGGACGCCAGGCGCGGCAAGCGCAAGTACCCACCCCTCTGCGCCGCCCTCAAGACCGCTCGGCCCGGATCAGTGCGCCGCCAGCGCCTCGCGCAGCTGCGCCATGGCCGCATCCCGGGCGCCAGCGTCGGCGAACGAGGGGCTGTCGGCCACTGGCTCGTCGTTCAGCCACAGGGCGAAGCCCAGGTCTTGCGCGCGCAGGTCCAGCGCCTCGCCGGCCTGCAGCCGCTTGCTCGCCTGACCGGCGGCCTTGCCGTCGGCAAACCCTTTGGACAGCAACAGCTGTTCGCCCTCGGCGTTCAGCAGGCGGAAACGGAAGCTGCCGTCCTCCTCGCGGAAGCTGACGAAACGCACCCCCTTGGCCGCCTTCTTCTTGCCGCTGTTGCCGGCCTGCAGGTCCGCACGGAAGGAGCGCAGGCCCACCGCCTCGCGCAGCTCACCGAGAAAAGGCGTGGCGACCCGGCGCGCCTTGAGGGCGCCGGCCTGGAGGATGTCCTCCAGGTCGTCGGGCTTGGTGATCAGGCTGTGATAGCACTCGCGGGCCTCGCCCAGCTCGTCGTCCAGCAGCTGGAACAGTCGCTGCTTGGCCTCGCCCCAGGCCAGGCCGGCCAGCAGCTCGGCGCGGAACTCGGCAACCTGCGCCGCGGTGGCGAAGGCCTGGTAGAGGGTGAACAGGTGCGCGCTGTCCGGGTCCTTGGCCTCGCCTGGCAGGCGTGAGTCAGTGACGATCTGGGCGATCGCCGCCTTGAGCTGCTTGGCGCTGCCGAACAGCGGAATGGTGTTGTCGTAGCTCTTGGACATCTTGCGCCCGTCCAGGCCTGGCAGGGTGGCCACGCTTTCCTCGATCAGGGCCTGGGGCGGGACGAAGAACTCGCGCCCGCCACCGAACAGGTGGTTGAACCGCTGGCCGATATCCCGGGCCATTTCCACGTGCTGGATCTGGTCGCGACCGACCGGCACCAGGTTGGCGTTAAACATCAGAATGTCCGCCGCCATCAGTACCGGATAGCTGTACAGGCCCATGGTCACCGCGGCATCCGGGTCTTCGCCGGTTTCCAGGTTGCGGTCCACCGCGGCCTTGTAGGCATGGGCCCGGTTGAGCAGGCCCTTGCTGGCCACGCAGGTAAGCAGCCAGGTCAGTTCAGGGATTTCCGGGATGTCGGACTGGCGGTAGAAGGTCACCCGCTCGGTGTCCAGGCCACAGGCCAGCCAGGTGGCGGCAATTTCCAGGCGCGAGCGCTGGATGCGCAACGGATCGTCGCATTTGATCAGCGCGTGGTAATCGGCGAGAAAATAGAAGGAGTCCGCGTCGCTCTGGCGGCTGGCGACGATGGCCGGGCGAATCGCCCCGGCATAGTTGCCCAGGTGGGGCGTGCCGGAAGTGGTGATACCGGTGAGGATACGAGTGGTCATCGCGGGCTTCGCTTATCGGGCCGCATTCGAAAATGCAGCGGATTCACAGGCGGGGCAAGACCAGCGCTTTTAAATCGCCCAGCTTGCCGTGAAAAAAGTGGCCGCATTCTGCCACTTTCAACAGCTCATGGGCACGCCCCAGGCGCTCGGACCAGGCAAAAACCGCTGCCGGGTCTATCACCTCGTCCGCTTCGGGCTGGATCACCGTCAGAGGGCAGCGCTGCGGCAGGCCGGCGTCCTCGTCCAGGCGACCGACCGCTGGCGCGACCAGCACCAGCTGCGCCAACTCGACACCCTGGGTTTCCAGGCGCCCGGCCAGGCTGGCGGCGACGAAACCGCCGAAGGAAAAGCCCAGCACGCTCAACGGCAAGGCCGGGTGCTGGGCCCGCAGCCAGGTCGCGACTGCCTCGGCGTCGTCGACCTCGCCGCTGCCCACATCGTGTTCGCCGGCGCTGGCGCCCACGCCACGGTAATTGAAGCGCAAGGTCGCCAGACCGGCATCCCGGGCACTGCGCTGCAGGGTGGAAACCACCTTGTTGAGCATGGTGCCGCCCTGCACCGGATTGGGGTGGCAGAGCAGGGCCAGCCCGCGGGCCGCGGGCAGATCCAGGTAGAGGGCTTCGAGGGTGCCACAGGGGCCCTCGAGCAATAGGGGGACTTCGCGGGTGGACACCAGGAAACTCCGTGACCCCGACGGGGGTCTACTCGTCTAGTTACGCGCCAAGGGGAGGGAGTACCGAACCCCGGCGCGGCTTTCATTTCAACCTGTGCGGCGCCTTGCCGGCGTGCACGCTATACAGCGCAGGTTCGAGCCGTTAACGTAAAGCAAAGCCGTTTAGAGAGGAAGGACTCGTGGAACAGACGCTCACAGCCTGGTTATTTCCGGCCCTGGCCCTATTGGTCGGAACCGCCATCGGTTTTCTGGTGGCTCGCCTGGTACCCAGCGCCGCACCCAGCCGCACCCAACGGCAACTGGACGATATGCAGGAACGTTTCGACAGCTACCAACAGGAGGTGGTGACCCATTTCCACACCACCGCCAACTTGGTGAAAAAACTCACCCAGAGCTACCAGCAAGTGCAGGAACACCTGTCCGAGGGCGCCAACCGCCTGGCCCTGGACGAGCAGACCCGCCAGCGCCTGCTCGCGACCCTGCACAGCGACGAACCCAGCGCCCCCCGGGAGCGCCTGACCCGCCCGCAAAGCAACGAAGCCCCCAAGGACTACGCGCCGAAAATCGCCGATGTGCCCGGCACCCTGGATGCAACCTTTGGCCTGAAGAAGTAAGGGGCTTACCAAGCCCTTGTGCAAATCTCAGCTGAGCACAAGGGTTTAAGGCTCGTGGCCATGCCTGGAGCCTGACTTGACTGGATACACACCCATAAAAAAGCCCCGCTATTTCTGGCGGGGCTTTTTTATTTCGACCTTTCGACATGGGGTATCACACCCTGGCGTGATACCAAATGCCTATGAGCAGGCCGTTGAAAACCTAGGCGAGGCCGGTAGTTCTCAACAGCTTGCTAGATCGCGCCGCGCGAACGCAGCAACGCCAGCACCTGCCTGACGCTTTCCTCCAGTGACAGGCTCTGGGTGTCGACCACCAGGTCGGCATCCAACGGCACGTCGTAGGGAAAGGATTCGCCGGGGATATTGTCGCCGCCGGCCGCGTACAGGCCCTGGGGATCACGTTCGGCGCAGACCTGCGGCGATGCCTGGACGTAGACGGTGAGCAGCCGCTCGTTGCCGATCAGCGCCTTGGCCTCTTCGCGACCCAGGGCGTCGGGGGCGACGAAGGCCGCCAGGGTCAACAGCCCGGCCTCGTTGAACTGGCGCGCCACATGGGCGGCGCGACGCCAGTTCTCGGTGCGACCGGCGCGGTCCTGGGCCAGGCCCTTGTTCAGGTCGTGGCGCAGGTTCTGACCGTCCAGCACGAACACCGCACGACCCAGATCGAACAGCTTGCGCTCCACGGCATAGGCCAGGGTGCTCTTGCCGGCACCGGAGAGGCCGCTGAACAGCACGGTGGCCGGCTGCTGGCCGAAGCGCGCGGCGCGCTCCTCGACCGAAACATGAGCCAGCTCGCCATGGTGGCCGCTGCCGCCCTGCCCGCTCAGCGGCTGAGCGATGATCATGCCAGCGCCGACCGTACCGTTGGTCAGACGGTCGATGACGATAAAGGCACCGGTGGTGCGGTTATGGGCGTAACCGTCCAGGGCGATGGACGTGTCCAGGGCCACCTTGACCTTACCGATCTCGTTCAGCTGCAGGCTGCTGGCCGGGCCTTCTTCGAGGGTGTTGACGTCGACCTTGTGCAGGATGCCGGCGATCGAGCCCGGCACATAGCTGGTGGCACGCTTGATGTCGTACTTCTTGCCCGGCAGCAGCGGCTCCTCGGCCATCCACACCAGCATGGCCTCGAAGCTGTCGGTCACCTGGGGGCGGTTGTCGGCATGCACCAGCAGGTCGCCACGGGACACGTCGATCTCGTCCTCCAGGGTCAGGGTCACGGCTTGGCCGGCCCCGGCCTGCTCCAGCTCGCCATCGAAGGTGACGATGGATTTGACCCGGCTGCCCTTGCCCGAGGGCAGCACGATGACCTCGTCGCCCTTGTGCACGATGCCGCTGGCCAGGGTGCCGGCGAAGCCGCGGAAATTCAGGTTCGGGCGATTGACGTACTGCACCGGGAAGCGCAGGTCGGTGAAGTTGCGATCACCGGCCACTTCCACGGTTTCCAGGATTTCCATCAGCGACTGGCCGTCGTACCAGGGCGCACGCTCGCTCTTGTTGACCACGTTGTCGCCCTTGAGCGCCGACATGGGCACGAAGTGCAGCGAACGGGGCTTGAGGGCGATGCCCTCGGCGAACTGCAGGTAATCGGCCTTGATCTGCTCGAACACGCCTTGATCGAAGCCCTTGAGGTCCATCTTGTTGATGGCCACGACTATGTGCTTGATGCCCAGCAGGGAGGCGATAAAGCTGTGCCGCTTGGTCTGGGTCTGCACACCGTAGCGGGCATCGATCAGGATGATCGCCAGGTCGCAGGTCGAGGCGCCGGTGGCCATGTTGCGCGTGTACTGCTCATGGCCGGGGGTGTCGGCAATGATGAACTTGCGCTTTGCGGTGGAAAAATAGCGGTAGGCCACATCGATGGTGATGCCCTGCTCCCGTTCGGCCTGCAGGCCGTCAACCAGCAACGCAAGGTCGATCTCCTCACCGGTGGTGCCTACCTTCTTCGAATCGCGGGTAATGGCTTCCAGATGGTCTTCATAGATCATCTTGGAGTCGTGCAACAGGCGCCCGATCAGCGTGCTCTTGCCGTCGTCGACGTTGCCGCAGGTCAAAAAGCGCAGCAGTTCCTTGCGTTCGTGCTGGGCCAGGTAGGCGAGGATGTCCTCGCTGATCAACTCGTCTTGATGCGACATCTTAAAAGTACCCCTGACGTTTCTTGTCTTCCATGGAGCCGGCCTGGTCGTGGTCGATCACCCGCCCCTGACGCTCGGATGTCTTGGCCAGCAGCATTTCCTGGATGATGTCGGTCAGGCTGGTCGCCTCGGACTCCACCGCGCCGGTCAGCGGGTAGCAGCCGAGGGTGCGGAAACGCACCTTGCGCGTGTGGATGGTGGCTTTTTCCTCGTCCGTCAGGTGCTCGAGGATGCGCTCGTCGTCGATCATGATCAGCGTGCCGTTCTTCTCGATCACCTCGCGCTCGGCGGCGAAGTACAGGGGCACGATGGGGATGCCTTCCAGGTGGATGTACTGCCAGATATCCAGCTCGGTCCAGTTGGACAAGGGGAACACACGGATCGATTCGCCCTTGTTGACCCGGCCGTTGTACACGCTCCACAGCTCGGGCCGCTGATTCTTCGGGTCCCAGCGGTGCTTGCTGTCGCGAAAGGAATAGACCCGCTCCTTGGCCCGGGATTTTTCCTCGTCACGGCGGGCGCCGCCGAAGGCGGCATCGAAGCCGTACTTGTCCAGGGCCTGCTTCAAACCCTCGGTCTTCATGATATCGGTGTGTTTGGCACTGCCATGGGTAAAGGGGTTGATGTCCTGAGCCACGCCGTCCGGGTTCACATGCACCAGCAGGTCCAGGCCCAGCTCTTCGACCATCTGGGTGCGAAAGCGGTACATTTCCTGGAATTTCCAGCGTGTGTCCACGTGCAGCACCGGAAACGGCAGCTTGCCGGGGAAGAACGCCTTGCGCGCCAGGTGCAGCATCACGGCGGAATCCTTGCCGATGGAGTAGAGCATCACCGGGTTGTCGAATTCAGCAGCCACTTCACGAATGATGTGGATGCTCTCCGCCTCCAGCTGTTTCAGGTGGGTCATTTTATCGAGCATGGCTACTCACGAATGCTGTTAAGGGGGCCGGCGGGCCGTGGACGAGGGCGCACTCTAGCACAGCGCCATCTTCTATTCAGGCAGCCGGTTAGACCGAAACGTTCTAGCTTTATGCCGACGAAAAAGCTTTGCTCCGCCTCAAATCGGGTTCGGACAATCGATAAACCGGTGCTCGAGGGCAAAGCGTCGCGCCAGGTAATCACCCAGGGCCTGCACCCCATAACGCTCGGTGGCGTGATGACCGGCGGCGATAAAGCTGATGCCGCTCTCCCGTGCGCTGTGGAAGGTCTGCTCGCTGGCTTCGCCGGTCAGGTACAGGTCCACCCCCGCGGCGATGGCCTGATCAATGTAGCCTTGGCCGCCGCCCGTGCACCAGCCGACCCGCTGGATCATGCCTGCACCCTCTACCAGCAAAGGCTCGCGGCCCAGCACCTGCGCTATTCTCCGAGCGAAATCCTGCGCACTCAGCGGCTCGTCCAGGGCGCCGACCAAGCCCACGGTGCGCGGATTGTCCGGCTCCAGCGGACCTTCGACCGTGATGCCCAGTCGCGCGGCCAGTTGCACGTTATTGCCTACCTCGGGGTGCAGGTCCAGGGGTAGGTGGTAGGCCAGAAGGCTGATGTCGTTGCCCAGCAGAGTACTCAGCCGGCGCTGCTTGATGCCGGTGATGCAGGGGTTCTCGCCCTTCCAGAAATAGCCATGGTGCACCAGCACCACATCGGCGCCGGCCTCGACCGCCGCGTCCAGCAGGGCCTGACTGGCGGTCACCCCGCTGACGAGGCGCTGCACCTGCGGGCGCCCCTCGACCTGCAGGCCATTGGGGCAGTAGTCGGCGATACGCGCGGCATTCAGGTAGCGGTCGGCTTCAGCCACCAGGGTGGTCAGTGCAATGGCCATACAGACTCCTTATCAAGCTGTTGCAGACGCCTCCCTAATTTCCAGCGCCCTCGTATAATGGCGCACCTTAAGGGCCGCCCCCGCGCCCCGCAACCCTCAGGATCGACCCGATGCTCCAGGCCCTGCGTTATCTCGGCTGGCCCCTGCTGGCAGGCGTGCTGTTGGCACTGCTGATTATCCAGTACTACCCGCAGTGGGTCGGGCTACCGGAGCAGGCGGTCAATGTGCGCCAGGCGCCGCTGTATGGCGCGGCCCAACAGGGGCCGGTGTCCTATGCCGATGCGGTAAGCCGCGCGGCGCCCGCGGTGGCCAATCTCTACACCAGCAAGTTCGTCAGCAAGCCGGGCAATCCGCTGTTCGACGACCCGATGTTCCGGCGCTTCTTCGGTGACAACCTGCCCAAGCAGCGGCGCATGGAGTCCAGCCTGGGCTCGGCGGTGATCATGAGCGCCGAAGGTTATCTGCTGACCAACAACCATGTGACGGCCGGTGCCGACCAGATCGTGGTGGCGCTTAAGGACGGGCGCGAAACCCTGGCGCGAATCATCGGCAGCGACCCGGAAACCGACCTGGCGGTGCTGAAGATCGACCTCAAGGATTTGCCGGCCATCACCCTCGGCCGCTCGGACAACATCATGATCGGCGATGTGGCCCTGGCCATCGGCAACCCCTTCGGCGTCGGCCAGACCGTGACCATGGGCATCATCAGCGCCACCGGCCGCAATCAGCTGGGCCTGAACACCTACGAAGATTTTATCCAGACCGATGCGGCGATCAACCCGGGCAACTCCGGCGGCGCCCTGGTGGATGCCTACGGCAACCTGACCGGGATCAACACGGCGATCTTTTCCAAGTCCGGCGGCTCCCAGGGTATCGGCTTCGCCATCCCGACCAAGCTGGCGCTGGAAGTGATGAAATCGATCATCGAACACGGCCAGGTCATCCGCGGCTGGCTGGGCATCGAAGTGCAGCCCCTGACCCCGGAGCTGGCCGAGTCCTTCGGCCTGGAAGGTCGCCCGGGCATCATAGTCGCCGGCATCTACCGCGACGGCCCGGCACAGAAGGCCGGCTTGCAACCCGGCGACCTGATCCTCAGCATCGCCGGCGAACCGGCCACCGACGGCCGCCGCTCGATGAACCAAGTGGCCCGGGAAAAACCCGGCCAGAAGATCGCGATCGAGATCCTGCGCAACGGCAAGAACCTCTCAATGAGCGCCGAAGTCGGCCTGCGCCCGCCCACCAGCCTTAGCCAGCACACCCCTTAGCGAATCTCGTGAACAATACAGGGTTGATAAGTTATCTCATTTATAGTGTTATGTTATTACATTATATTTGAGTCTCTCTCCCGTGCGCCTTTCCCATGCCCTTTTTGCCAGCCTGCCCTTGGGCCTGCTCGGTCTGCCCGCCTTAGCCACAGCCTCTGTTCTGGTTCTCGATGAAAGCAGCGTAACCGCTGATGCCGAGGCCGCGGACGGCCCGGTCAGCGGCTATCGCGCGACCCGTTCGGCCAGCGCCACCAGGACCGATACCGATATACGCGACATCCCCCTGGCTATCAGCGTGGTGCCGGCCCAGGTACTGGAGGACCTGGGCAGCAGCCGTATCGACGACGCCCTGGACTTCGCCGGCGGCGTATCCAGACAGAACAACTTCGGCGGCCTGTCGTTCCTTTCGTACAGCATCCGCGGCTTCACCACCGGCACGCTGTACAAGAATGGCTTCAGCATCAATCGCGGCAGCTACAGCTCGCCGGATGCGGCCAGCATCGAGCGCATCGAGGTGTTGAAAGGCCCGGCGGCCAGCCTGTACGGGCGTGGTGACCCAGGTGGCACCGTGAATATCGTCACCAAGAAACCGCAAGCCGAAGCGTTCGCCACCTTGAACCTCAGCGCCGGCCGCTGGGATCGCTATCGCAGCAGCCTGGATGTGAACACCCCCCTGGACGACGACGCCAGGCTGCTGTCCCGGGTGACGCTCGCCGCCGAGGACAACCAGAGCTTTCGCGACTATGCCGGTAACCGCCGCGTGGCGGTCTCGCCCTCCCTGAGCTGGCAAGCGGGCCCGGACACCCGCCTGCTGATCGAAAGCGAGTTCATTCGCCACTCGTCGGTCTTCGACCGCGGCATCCCGGCGGTCGACAACCGACTGGGCTCGGTCTCGCCCAGCACCTTCCTGGGCGAACCCAACGATGGCGAGATAGACAACCGCAACGAGATGCTGCAAACCAGCCTCGAGCACGACCTGAACGATGCCTGGTACCTGCGCCTGGCCAACCATTACGCCCAAGGCCGACTGCAGGGCGCATCCTCGGAACCGGTGCGGTTGATAGACGGGCGCGTCACCCGTTTCTACCGCGAGCGCGCCTTCGAATGGAACGACAGCATCACCCAGCTGGAGCTGCACGGCCGGTTCGAAGGTGCCTGGCAACATCAGGTGCTGGCCGGTCTGGAGTACGAAAACTACCGTAACAGCCAGAAATACCCCCAGAGCCTGACCACGGCGGGCTATGGCCTGGCTATCGATCGCCCGGTGTATGGTCAGACGAAACCGGACATCGTCAACCCGAACGATTTTTTCGAGCACGTCGACACCCATGCCTTGAACCTGCAGGACCAGATACGCTTCGGCGAACGCCTGCAGGGCCTGGTGGGCCTACGGCTGGAGCGCTTTGAGCAGACCTCGCTCAACCGTGCCACGGGCAGCAGCAGCGACCAGACCCACGAGGCCGCCACCCCCCGCGCCGGCCTGCTCTATCAGCTGACGCCGCAAGTCGGGGTGTTCGCCAATGTGTCGAGCAGCTTCAAGCCCAACGGCACCGGTGCCGATGGGCGGGTCTTCGAGCCGGAAGAAGGCCTGGGATACGAGGCGGGCCTCAAGCTCGACCTGTTCGACGACCGCCTGGGTGCCACGCTCGCGGCGTTCCACATCACCAAGCAGAACGTGCTGACGGCCGACCCGAACGATCCCGGCCAGAGCATCGCTGCCGGCGAAGCCCGTAGCCAGGGTATCGATCTGCAGGTCAGCGGGCAGCTCGGCGAAGCCGTGCGGTTGATCGGCGCCTTTGCCTTTATCGATGCCCAGGTCACCCAGGGGGACGCGGCGCTGCCGGCCGGCAGCCCTCTGCTCGGCATCGCCCGCCAGAGCGGCAGCCTGCTGGGCGTCTACGAATTCCAGGACGGTGCGCTACGTGGCGCCGACCTGGGCGCCTCGCTCAACTATGTCGGCGAGCGTTCCGGCCAGGCCGGCAGCGACTTCACCCTGCCGGCCTACACCCGGGTCGATCTGCTCGCCCACTACCCGCTCAGTCAGCAGGCCACGCTCGGCCTGAACCTGAACAACCTGTTCGACAAGCACTACTACGAACGCTCCTTCAATGCCGTCTGGGTCAATCCGGGCGAGCCACGCAACCTCAGCCTCAGCCTTTCCCTTCAACTCTGATACGGACTCTCACCATGCACCTTCTCGCAAAAACCCTGCTCGCCGTCCTGCTCGGCACACTCGTGACACACCAGGCCCAGGCCCATGGCCTGTGGACCGAACAGCGGCGCGGCCAGATCGAGACCATCTACGGCCACGGCGCCGAGGACAACGCCTTCAAGGCCGAGAAAATCAGCGGGGCCTGGGCCTTCGATGCCCGCGGCACGATGATCCCCGTCACGGTGCAGCGCCTGGAGGACCATGCGCGCCTGCAACCGCTGAACCCGCCGGCCGTGGTCGGCGTGGCCCTGGACAATGGCATGTGGTCGCAGAATGCCGACAAGCAATGGATCAACCAGGGTCGCAGCCAGGTCCCCGACTCGACGCAATCGCTGCACACCTTCAAGTACAGCCTGGCGATCTACCAGGAAGGCGTCACCCTGCCGAAGCTGGACCAGCTGAAGCTGGTCATCCTGCCGGAAACCGACCCGCTCAAGGTCGGGCCGGGCAACCCCCTGCCCCTGCGGGTCTGGGTCGACGGCAAGCCGGCCGTCGGCGTCGAGCTGATCGGCGATTTCCGCGGTGCGCCGCACCAGGTCAGCGCCACCACCGATGCCGAAGGCCGCGCCCAGGTGATAGTGCGCAACGAAGGCCTGAATATCATTGCCGCCGAGCTCGACCTGCCGGTGGCCAACGATGCGGACATCGAGACCCGTGGGCTGTTCAGCTCCCTGACCTTTCTCGGTCAGGCCCACAGCGAATAGCGCGCAGTTTTTCGCCGAAATAAAAAAGGCCGGTCACGCCCAAGCGTCCCGGCCTTTTATATGTACGGCGAGTCAGAGACCGCGCAAGGCCTCCAGCAACGCCTGGTTCTGCGCCGGCGCGCCGATGCTGATACGCAGGAACTGGGCAATACGCGCCTGGGTGAAATGCCGCACGATCACGCCCTGCGCGCGCAGCGCCGCCGCGACCTGCGCCGCATCGCGCCCGCGATGGCGGGCGAAGACGAAGTTGGCGGCCGAGGGCAGCACCTCGAAGCCCAGGTCCACGAGACCGGCCACCACCTGCTCGCGGCTGTCGATCACAGCCTGGCAAGTGTGCTCGAAATAGGCGCGATCCTCGAACGCCGCCGCCGCGCCGGCAATCGCCAGACGGTCCAGGGGGTAGGAGTTGAAACTGTTCTTGATCCGCTCCAGGGCCTCGATCAGGTCCGGGTGGCCCACCGCCAAGCCGACCCGCAGACCCGCCAGGGAACGGGACTTGGACAGGGTCTGGGTCACCAACAGATTGGGGTAGCGGCCCACCAGGGCGATGGCCGACTCGCCGCCGAAATCGATATAGGCCTCATCCACCAGCACCACGCTGTCCGGATGGGCCTTCAGCAGTCGCTCGATGGACTCGAGGGGCAACAGGCAGCCGGTCGGCGCATTGGGATTGGGAAAGACGATGCCGCCGTTGGGCCGGACGTAGTCCTCGACGCGGATCTGGAACTGCGCGTCCAGGGCCAGCTGCTCGTAGGCGATGCCGTACAGGCCGCAGTAGACCGGGTAGAAGCTGTAGCTGATATCCGGAAACAGCAAGGGTTTGTCGTGCTGGAACAGGCCGTAGAAGGCGTGGGCCAGCACCTCGTCGGAACCGTTGCCGACGAACACCTGATTCGCTTCGATGCCGTAGAACGCCGCCACCGCGGCTTTCAGACGGTCGCCATTGGGATCCGGGTACAGACGCAGGTCGTCCGTGAGTTCAGCCTGCATGGCCGCCAGCGCCTTGGGCGAGGGGCCGTAGGGGTTCTCGTTGGTGTTCAGCTTGACCAGCTTGGCCAGCTTCGGCTGTTCGCCCGGTACATAGGGCACCAGCCCTTTGACGAAGGGGCTCCAGAATTTGCTCATCTGCCCTTCTCTCCTCGAGTTCGTTGCGTTTGCGATGGGTATCGCGGCGCGCCATCTAGGTCGTCCATCTGGGCGGCCCATGTGCGCGGCTGCGGCTAACCCTTAATCCTTGATGCGGTACTCGGCGCTGCGCGCATGGGCGGTCAGGGATTCGCCCCGGGCCAGCACCGAGGCGATCTTGCCCAGCGCCGAGGCGCCCTGCGCCGAGCAATGGATGATCGAGGAACGCTTCTGGAAGTCGTAGACCCCCAGCGGCGAGGAAAACCGCGCGGTGCCGGAAGTCGGCAGCACATGGTTGGGCCCGGCGCAGTAGTCGCCCAAGGCCTCGGCGGTGTAGCGCCCCATAAAGATCGCGCCGGCATGGCGGATCTGCGGCAGGTACTGCTCCGGATCGGCCACCGACAGCTCCAGGTGTTCCGGGGCGATACGGTTGGCCACCTCGATGGCCTGGACCATATCGGTCACCTTGATCAGCGCGCCGCGGCCCGAGAGGGACTTGCCGATGATCTCGGCCCGCTCCATGGTCGGCAGCAGCCTGGCGATGCTGGCCGCGACCGCATCGAGGAAAATAGCGTCCGGGCTGAGCAGGATCGCCTGGGCGTCCTCGTCGTGCTCGGCCTGGGAGAACAGGTCCATGGCGATCCAGTCCGGGTCGGTCTGGCCATCGCACACCACCAGGATTTCCGAGGGGCCTGCGATCATGTCGATGCCGACCTTGCCGAATACATGACGCTTGGCCGTGGCCACGTAGATATTGCCAGGGCCGACTATCTGGTCCACCGCCGGCACGCTTTCCGTGCCATAGGCCAGGGCGGCCACGGCCTGGGCGCCACCGACGGTGAAGACCCGGTCGACTCCGGCCAGGCAGGCGGCGGCCAGCACCAGCTCGTTGAGTTCGCCGCGGGGGGTCGGCACCACCATCACCACTTCGGTTACCCCGGCGACCTTGGCCGGGATGGCGTTCATCAACACGGAAGATGGATAGGAGGCCTTGCCGCCAGGCACGTAGAGTCCGGCACGGTCCAGCGGCGTGACCTTCTGCCCCAGCACCGTGCCGTCTGCCTCGGTGTAGGTCCAGGAGTCCTGCTTCTGCTTTTCGTGGTACAGGCGCACCCGTTCGGCGGCCTGCTCCAGGGCCGTGCGCTGGGCCGCGGTAATGCGGCTGAGGGCCAGCTCTAGGCGTTCGCGCGGCAGGATCAGGTCGGCCATGCTGGCGACCTTGAGACCGTCGAAGCGCTCGGTGTAATCCACCAGGGCCGCGTCGCCACGAGCCCGCACATCGGCAATGATCTCCAGCACACGGCGGTTGACCGACTCGTCGGACACGCTTTCCCAGCTCAGTAGATGCTCCAGGTCGCGGTCGAAATCCGGAGCGGCGGCATCGAGTCGGCGGATGGCGGTGGCGGTCATGGCGTGTCTCTCGGAATAAGGTACTGAGGCGTGGCGAATGCCGGCCAACAAGGCTAGCAAAACCCCGCGCGCCCTGGCGCGGGGAAAATACCTATGGGGCCCATAGGCGGTGCGGCGTGACGCCACACCCGAGGCATCAGCTCGGGTGTCGCGACTCGACGGCCTGGCGCAGGCTGTCGATCAGCGCCTGGATACGTCCATGCTGCATCTTCATCGAGGCCTTGTTGACGATCAGCCGAGAGCTGACATGGGCGATCAGCTCCTGGGCTTCCAGGCCATTGGCCTTGAGGGTATTGCCGGTGTCGACCACATCGATAATCTTGTCGGCCAGGCCGATCAGCGGTGCCAGCTCCATGGAGCCGTAGAGCTTGATCACCTCGACCTGGCGCCCCTGTTCGGCGTAATAACGCTTGGCCACGTTGACGAACTTGGTCGCCACCCGGAGCCTACCCTTGGGCTCCACCGCACCCACGGCACCGGCGGTCATCAGCTTGCAGCGCGCGATCTGCAGGTCCAGTGGCTCGTAGAGGCCCTGGCCGCCGTATTCCATCAGCACATCCTTGCCCGCCACCCCCAGATCGGCGGCACCGTGCTCGACATAGGTCGGCACATCCGTGGCGCGCACGATCAGCAGGCGCACATCGGCCTGGGTGGTGGGAATGATCAGCTTGCGGCTCTTGTCCGGATTCTCGGTCGGCACGATTCCGGCTTCGGCCAGCAGCGGCAGGGTGTCGTCGAGAATCCGACCCTTGGACAGCGCTATAGTCAGCATTTTAAAAAATCCTTAGAAGCTGTTTAAAAACGTCGCGAGCGCAGCTGAGACAAGGCGCTACGTTAGTAACAGCCTTCGGCTGGTCAAAACGGCGAGGAAGCGGACTGGGCTCGCATACGAGTTTACTGGTGTAAATGAGCATAACTCGCTTCACTCGCCCTTCGGGCCGCGCTAAGCGCGTTAGCCGCTAGCGGCTTCCGAGCCTGTTTTCAACGCAGTATCAGCTAGCGCAGCAGTTTTAAAACTGCTTCTAGCCGGGGACGCGACGGATCTTGGCACCTAGCATCTGCAGTTTTTCCTCGATGCACTCGTAGCCGCGGTCGATATGGTAGATGCGGTCGATCAGGGTATCGCCCTCGGCCACCAGGGCCGAGATCACCAGGCTGGCCGAGGCCCGCAGGTCGGTGGCCATGACCGGCGCGCCCTTGAGTACCGGGGTGCCGGTGACGATGGCGGTGTTGCCTTCCACCTGGATCAGCGCACCCATGCGGGTCATTTCGTAGACATGCATGAAGCGGTTCTCGAACACGGTCTCGATCACGGTGCCGGTGCCCTCGGCGATGGCGTTGAGCGCAATGAACTGCGCCTGCATGTCGGTGGGGAACGCCGGATAGGGCGCGGTGCGCAGGTTCACGGCCTTGGGTCGCTTACCGTGCATGTCCAGCTCGATCCAGTCGGGCCCGGTGGTAATTTCGGCACCGGCTTCCTGCAATTTCAGCAGCACCGCCTCGAGGATGCTCGGATCGGTGTCCTTGAGCTTGACCCGGCCACCGGTGGCGGCCGCGGCCACCAGGTAGGTGCCGGTCTCGATCCGGTCGGGCATTACGCTGTAGCGCGCGGCGCCCAGGCGCTCGACGCCATCAATGGTGATGGTGTCGGTGCCGGCGCCCTGGATCTGGGCGCCCATGGCGATCAGGCAGTTGGCCAGGTCGACCACCTCCGGTTCGCGGGCGGCGTTCTGCAGCACGCTGCGACCCTTGGCCAGGGTCGCCGCCATCATGATGTTTTCGGTACCGGTCACGCTGACGGTGTCGAAGAAGAAATTCGCCCCGCGCAAGCCGCCTTCGGGTGCCTTGGCCTTGATATAGCCGCCTTCGACGTCGATGACCGCACCCATGGCTTCCAGGCCGCGGATGTGCAGGTCGACCGGCCGCGAACCGATGGCGCAGCCACCGGGCAAGGCCACTTCGGCCTCGCCGAAGCGCGCGACCATCGGGCCGAGCACCAGGATCGAGGCGCGCATGGTTTTCACCAGCTCGTAGGGTGCGACCAGGGTCTTGATGGCCCGGGCATCCACTTCCACGCTGAGCTTTTCGTCGATCACCGGCTCGATGCCCATGCGCCCGAACAGCTCGATCATGGTGGTGATGTCGTGCAGGTGCGGCAGGTTGCACACGGTGACCGGCCCATCGGCCAGCAGGGTCGCCGCGAGAATCGGCAGGGCGGCGTTCTTGGCACCGGAGATGCGGATTTCGCCGTTGAGGCGCACGCCGCCGGTAATAATCAGTTTATCCATGAGTCTCTCAATCGCCCGCGGGCACAGAAGCCGTCTTGAAAAATGACTGCGCGACGCAACGACTGCGTGGCGCGGTGACCGTCTCGCCTTGCCGCTGTCCGGGTATCAGGAACGGTCGGCCCAGGCGGCACGGCTGAAGAATTTCATGGTGACCGCGTGGATGCTGCCATCGGCGATCCAGGCGTTCAGGTGGGCATAGACCTGCTGTTGACGCTTGACAGGGCTCAGGGCCGCCAGCTCGTCGCTGATGATATTGAGTTGAAAGTTACAGCCCTCGCCTTCCACTTCCACCTGGCTACCGGGCAGCTGTGCCACCAGTAGGTTCTTGACGTCTTCAGCCTGCATGCTCAACCTCGATTGACGCGTGTATTGACCACGGCAGGGGCTCGGCTCGCTGCGCGGGCCGACCATCATACAAAAAAAGACCCGGGCCTGCGAATTGCCGATGCGCCAGGGCGACCTGCGGGACTCAGGACTCCAGCGGCAGCAGCGCCGTCAGCCCACAGACCTGGGCGATCTGTTGCATATCCTTGGGCAAGGCGCGCAAGGTCAAGGTTTTGTGCTGAGCCTTGGCATCACGCATAAAGGCCAACAGCAAGGACAAGCCAACGCTGCTGGACTTCTTCACAGCCGCGCAATCGAGCACCAGCGCCTGGGCGCTGCTGGCCTTGATCAAGTAGGCGCCCAGCGTGCGCAACTCCGGACCGCTGCGGTAGTCGAGCACCCCGCCCAGTTGCAACAGGCCTGGCGACGCTTCGCGGATGGCCGCGTGGTTCACGGCGTGACCTTGGTCTGTTGCTTGGCCCGGGCGACGGTGTCGGACCAGGTGTCGATCACCTTGTCCAGGTCTTCGCCATTGTCCTGCATGGACTGGGCGAACTGGTCGCGAAACAGCTTGCCGACGTTGATCCCGTTGATGATCACGTTGCGCATCATCCAGGCGTCGCCCTTCTTGACCATGGTGTAGGACAGGGGATAGAGCGTGCCCTTGCCGTCCTTGATTTCCATCTCGACGGTGGCACGCTCCGGGTCCTGCTGGCGACCCGGCAGCACCCGTATGTCCTGGTTGTTGTACTCGAGCAAGGCATTGCCATAGAACTGCATCAGGCTGCGCTTGAAATTGTCCTGGAAGCGGGTGATCTGCTCGGGCGTGGCGCGCCCCAGGTACTTGACGGTCATGATGCTGCGGGAAATGCCGTCGGCATCCACAACCGACCCGAGTATCTCGTTCAACGCGTCGTAGAACGCCGCAGGGTCGCTGCGGTAGCGTTCCTTATTGGTCTTGAGATCGGCCAGCAGCCGCGAGGTGGTGTCTTGTACGACTTCATGAGCGGTCGGTGCCGCCGTGGCCAACAGCGGCAAGGCGGCCATCAATACCAGCAGGCCGCGACGCAGGGCAGTGAGCATGACAATCTCCTTATTTGGCTTGGTCTTTATTGACAGTATTGAGCAGGAATTTACCGATCAGGTCTTCGAGCACCAGGGACGACTGGGTATCGTAGATCGTAGAGCCGTCCGTCAGCATCTCCTCCTCGCCCCCCACACTCAGACCGATGTATTTCTGGCCCAGCAGGCCGGCCGTCAGAATCGACGCCGTGGAATCCAGCGGCAGATTATCCACGCGCTTTTCCACCTCCATGGTCACCCGCCCGGTAAAGCGGTCGCGATCCAGGTCGATGGCCGTGACCTTACCGATGGTCACACCGGCCATGGTCACCTTGGCGCGCACGGTCAGTCCGGCGATGTTGTCGAAGTAGGCGTACAGCTTATAGGTCTCGTTGCCGCCACTCACCGACAGGCCGCTGACCCGCAGGGCCAGCAGCAGGAAGGCCAGCAGCCCTGCCAGGAGGAACAGGCCGACACCGATTTCCAGGGTGCGGTTTTGCATCAGAAGTCTCCAAACATCAAGGCAGTCAGAATAAAGTCCAGCCCAAGTACGGCCAGGGAGGCATAGACCACGGTTTTGGTGGTGGCGCGGCTGATCCCTTCCGAGGTCGGCTCGCAGTCATAGCCCTGGAATACCGCGATCCAGGTCACGACGAAAGCGAAAACCAGGCTCTTGATCACGCCATTGAGCACGTCATCGCGCAGCGACACGCTGCTTTGCATGGTGGCCCAGAACGAGCCTTCATAGACGCCCAGCCAGTCGATGGAGACCATGGCGGCCCCCCCGATTCCGACCACGCTGAAAATCATCGCCAGTAACGGCAGGGCGATAAACCCGGCCCACAGGCGCGGCGCGACTATGTATTTGAGCGGGTCGACACCGATCATTTCCAGGCTGGACAGCTGCTCGGTGGACTTCATATTGCCGATTTCCGCGGTCAGCGCCGATCCGGCGCGCCCAGCGAAGAGCAGGGCGGTGACCACCGGCCCCAGCTCGCGCAGCAAGGTCAGCGCCACCATCTGGCCCACGGCCTGCTCGGACCCATAGGTGGACAGGATGCTCACGCCCTGCAACGCCAGCACCATGCCGATAAACAGTCCCGACACCACTATGATCGCCAGCGACATCACGCCGACCGAATGCAGCTGCTTGATCAGCAGCTGAAAACCGTTGCCACGACTGCCGCGCCCAAACAGGGCCCGCGCCAGAAAGATACCGGAAGCACCCAGTGTGCCGACCACATCGATGCCCGTGCGGCCCAGCAGGCGAATCCGCTCCAGAAGGCTACGTTTGCGCATCAGCGCCCTCCCAGCAGGTCTTCGGCATAAGCCGGCGCCGGGTAGTGGAAAGGCACCGGCCCATCGGGAGTACCCTTCATAAACTGGCGGATACGCGGGTTATCGGAATTCATCAATTCATCCGGTGTGCCATAGCCGAGCACCTGGCTATCGCCGACCACATAGAGGTAATCGGCGATGCTGGCGGTTTCGGCCAGGTCATGGGAAACCACGATGCTGGTAATGCCCAGTGCATCGTTGAGCAGGCGGATCAGGCGCACCAGCACGCCCATGGCGATCGGGTCCTGGCCCACGAAGGGTTCGTCGTACATCAATATCTGCGGGTCCAGGGCGATCGCCCGAGCCAGGGCCACGCGGCGCTTCATGCCGCCCGACAGCTCGTCCGGCATCAGGTCTATGGCTCCGCGCAGCCCCACCGCCTGCAGCTTCATCAGGACGATGTCGCGAATCATCTCGTCCGACAGCTCGGTGTGCACGCGCAGCGGAAAGGCCACGTTCTCGAACACATCCAGGTCGGTGAACAACGCCCCGCTCTGGAACAGCACACCCATCTGCTTGCGCATGTCGAACAGGTCGCTACGCGAGAGGTCGGGCAGGTTCTGGCCGTTGACCCAGATCTCGCCGCTGCTGGGCCGCAACTGCGCGCCGATCAGGCGCAACAGCGTGGTTTTCCCACAACCCGAAGGCCCCATGATGCCGGTCACCTTGCCCCGCGCAATACGGATGTCGACCTTGTCGAAAATATTGCGCACGCCCCGCTGAAAGGACACACCCTTCAGCTCGATGGCATAGGCACTTTCTGCACTCATCTGAACTCCCGGCAAAACAGCTTTCCCTTCACACACGCCCAATGACCACTGCACGCCCCAAGCGTCCGTGGCTCGGTTCGAGCTGGCCGCGAACTATAGCATTGCCCGCCAAGGCCTTCCCAGGCAGAAATTGGAGCCAGTCCGCATTGCCAGCGCATTACCGCTGCCTGGAGACAATGAGCAGGTGAGCCAGGCGCTCATTTACCGCTATAATCGCGCCTTTGCCCCCAGCCCTTGCAGATTCCCCATGAGCCAATCCAGCGATCTGATTCAGTCCGCCCAGCGGACCATCCGTCTCGAACGTGAAGCCATCGAGGGACTTTTGCCGCGCATCGATGCAGATTTCGTCCGCGCCTGCGAGCTAATTCTGGCCAGCAAGGGCCGCGTGGTGGTGGTCGGCATGGGCAAATCCGGGCATATCGGCAACAAGATTGCCGCGACCCTGGCCAGCACCGGCACCACCGCCTTCTTTGTCCATCCGGCCGAAGCCAGCCACGGCGACATGGGCATGATTACCCGTGACGACGTGGTGCTGGCCCTCTCCAACTCCGGCTCCACCGCCGAAATCATCACCCTGTTGCCGTTGATCAAGCGCCTGGGCATTACCCTGATCAGCATGACCGGCAACCCCGATTCGCCACTGGCCAAGGCCGCCGAGGCCAACCTGGATGCCCGGGTCGCCCAGGAAGCCTGCCCATTGAACCTGGCGCCGACGTCTTCGACCACCGCCGCCCTGGTGCTGGGCGACGCGCTGGCCATCGCCCTGCTGGAAGCCCGCGGTTTTACCGCCGAAGACTTTGCCTTCTCCCACCCCGGCGGCGCCCTGGGTCGGCGCCTGTTGTTGAAGGTCGAAGATGTGATGCATGCCGGCACCAGCCTGCCCCAGGTGCAACGCGGCACGTCGCTAAGGGATGCGCTGCTGGAAATGACTCAGAAAGGCCTGGGCATGACGGTCATCATGGAAAGCGACGGCCGCCTGGCCGGTATCTTTACCGACGGCGATCTGCGCCGTGCCCTGGACCGCGGCATCGACGTTCGGCATGCCGGTATCGATGAGGTGATGACCGCCCACGGCAAAACCGCACGCGCCGAAATGCTCGCCGCCGAAGCCCTGAAAATCATGGAAGACCACAAGATCAGCGCCCTGGTGGTGATCGACGACCAGGATCGCCCCGTGGGCGCCCTGAACATGCACGACCTGTTACGCGCCGGAGTGATCTGAATGAACGACCAGCCGACAAGCCCAGACCTGCTGCAGCGCGCGCAGGCGATCAAACTGGCGATCTTCGATGTGGATGGCGTACTGACCGACGGCAAACTGTATTTCCTGGTCGACGGCAGCGAATTCAAGACTTTCAATACCCTGGACGGCCAGGGCATCAAGATGCTGATCGCCTCCGGGGTGCGCACCGCCATCATCAGTGGGCGTACTACCCCGGTGGTTGAGCGTCGTGCGAAAAACCTCGGCATCCAGCACCTGTACCAGGGTCGAGAAGACAAGCTGGCGGTGCTCGATGAACTGCTGGCCGAACTCGATCTGAGCTACGCCCAGGTCGCCTTTCTCGGCGACGATCTGCCCGACCTGCCGGTCATCCGCAGGGTGGGCCTGGGCATGGCCGTGGCCAGCGCCGACGGTTTCGTCCGCCGCCATGCCCACGGTATTACTCGGGCGCGTGGCGGCGAAGGCGCTGCACGGGAATTCTGCGAGCTGATCCTGGCCGCCCAGGGCAATCTGGACGCGGCTCAAGCCGCTTACCTATAGGTCAACTTATGCTGCGCAAACTACGACTGGGCGCCATCTTCACGCTGCTGGCGGCCCTGCTGGCAGCCGCCGGCTACTGGAATATCAGCCCAGTGAGCTTTATGGAAAAAACCGTCACGGCCACCGACGACAGTGCCATCGATTTTTATGTCATCAAGGCCGACACCGTGCAGTACCAAGCCGATGGCGAGCTGCACTACGAGATGACCGCCGATCGCATGGAACACCTCAAGACCACCGATATGACCCTGCTGTCCGCTCCGGACCTGATGCTGTACCGTGGCACCCCCCTGCCCTGGCATGTGCGCAGCGCCCGCGGCGAGGTGTCGCCCAAGGGCAAAGAAGTGGAATTGATCGACGATGTCCGCGTCGAACGCACCGACGCCAAGGGCAGACCGACCATACTGACGACCAGTCGCCTGACGGTGATTCCCGAGAAGGAATATGCGCAGACCTCGCAAGCCGTTAGAATCGAAGCGGCCAATGGGGTCACCACCGCCAAAGGAATGAAAGCGTACTTGAATGACGGCAGGATGCTCCTGCTGTCCAACGTAAGAGGCCAGCATGAGGCTCGTTAACCCTTTGTCTTTCCGCATCCTCCCCCTTCTGTTCAGCCTCGCCAGCTCGGCTGCCTGGGCACTGCCCAGCGATCGCAACGAGCCCATCCGAGTGCAGGCCGATAGCGCCGAGCTGGATGACAAGCAAGGCGTCGCGGTTTATCGCGGCGACGTGGTCATCACCCAGGGCACACTGAAAATCACCGGCGACACCGTGACCATTACCCAGACACCGTCCGGCGAAATCGAAGTCTTCACCTCGGTCGGCAAGCCGGCCTACTACGAGCAAAAACCGTCGGTCGATAAGGAGGTCGTCAAGGCCTACGGCCTGACCATCCAGTATTTCGCCGCCAACGAGCGCATCGTGCTGATCGATCAGGCCAAGGTCATCCAGGAAGGCAACACCTTCGAAGGCGAAAAGATCGTCTATGACACCCGCCGCCAGATCGTCAACGCCGGTCGTGCCACCGGCACCAACGTGACCAGCCCGAGGCCGCGTATCGACATGGTGATTCAACCCAAGAACACAGCAGCAGAGCCCCAGTAATGGCCACTCTGAAAGCCCAGCACCTGGCGAAAAGCTATAAGGGCCGACAAGTCGTGCGCGACGTCAGTCTGTCGATCGAAAGCGGACAGATAGTCGGACTGCTCGGCCCCAACGGGGCCGGCAAGACCACCTGCTTCTACATGATCGTCGGCCTGATAGGTGCCGACCAGGGCCGCGTATTGATCGACGACCTGGATATCAGTCATCAGCCCATGCACGGCCGTGCACGCGCCGGTATCGGCTACCTGCCCCAAGAAGCCTCGATTTTCAGAAAGCTCAGCGTGGCCGACAACATCATGGCCATTCTGGAAACCCGCAAGGAGCTGGACCGCGCCGGCCGCCGCGAGGCATTGGAATCCCTGCTGCAGGAATTCCATATCAGCCATATCCGCGACAACCTGGGCATGAGCCTGTCCGGCGGCGAACGCCGACGCGTGGAAATCGCCCGCGCCCTGGCGACCGCGCCGAAATTCATTCTACTGGACGAACCCTTTGCCGGGGTCGACCCGATTTCGGTCGGCGACATCAAGCAGATCATCCATCACCTCAAATCCAAGGGCATCGGCGTACTGATCACCGATCACAACGTGCGTGAAACCCTGGATATCTGCGAGACCGCCTATATCGTCAATGACGGTCAGCTGATAGCCGAGGGCGATGCGCCGAGCATCTTGTCCAACCAGCTGGTGAAGGAAGTCTATCTGGGTCACGAGTTCCGCCTCTAAACGCTGCATTTTCCTCCTTGAAAAGTTGCAAATCCCAGACAAACTCTTCAATGTCAGGCATATAACTTGCTTCCTGGTGGCGCTTGCGCCCCCTGTAGTGGATGACGCAGCAGCGTCGGCGAATTAAGGTGCAAAGCCCAAGCCATGAAACCATCGCTCGTCCTGAAAATGGGCCAGCAGCTGACGATGACACCGCAGCTGCAACAGGCCATCCGCCTGCTCCAATTGTCGACCCTGGACCTGCAGCAGGAGATCCAGGAGGCCTTGGAGTCCAATCCAATGCTCGAGCGCCAGGAAGAAGGCGAGGATTTCGATACCAGCGACCCCCTGGCCGATGGCGCCGAGAGCGCTGCGCCGGAGCCCAACAAGGAAGAAAGCTTCGAGGAAAGCAGCTACCAGGAAGCCTCCGCCCCCACGGTCGACAACCTGGAAGAGGGTGACTGGAACGAAACCATCCCCAGTGAACTGCCGGTCGATACCGCCTGGGAAGACGTCTACCAGACCAGCGCCAGCAGCCTGCCCAGCAGTAACAGCGATGACGACGAGTGGGATTTCACCACCCGTACCTCGGTCGGCGAGAGCCTGCAGAGCCACCTGCTCTGGCAACTCAACCTGGCCCCGATGTCGGACAAGGACCGCCTGATCGCCGTTACCCTGATCGATTGCATCAACAACCAGGGCTACCTGGACGAGACCCTGGAAGAAGTGCTGGATGCCTTCGATCCGGAGCTGGATATCGAACTGGACGAGGTTCAGGCCGTCCTTCACCGCATCCAGCAATTCGAGCCCGCCGGCATCGCCGCCCGCGACCTGCGCGAGTGCCTGCTGCTGCAATTGCGCCAGCTGCCGGCCAAGACCCCCTGGCTGAGCGAAGCGCAACGCCTGGTCGGCGACTACCTGGACCTGCTGGGCAATCGCGACTACGCCCAGCTGGTCCGCCGCATGAAGCTCAAGGAAGACGACCTGCGCCAGGTGATCGAACTGATCCAGAGCCTGAATCCGCGCCCCGGCTCGCAGATCGAATCCAGCGAACCCGAATACGTGGTGCCCGACGTCATCGTGCGCAAGCACAACGGCCGCTGGCTGGTGGAACTGAACCAGGAGGCCATGCCGCGCCTGCGGGTCAACCCGCAATACGCCGGTTTCGTTCGCCGCGCCGACTCCAGCGCCGACAACACCTTTATGCGCAACCAGCTGCAAGAGGCGCGCTGGTTTATCAAGAGCCTACAGAGCCGCAACGAGACCCTGATGAAGGTCGCCACCCAGATCGTCGAGCACCAGCGCGGCTTTCTCGAGTACGGCGACGAAGCGATGAAGCCCCTGGTGCTGCACGATATCGCCGAGGCGGTGGGCATGCACGAGTCGACCATTTCGCGGGTCACCACGCAGAAATTCATGCACACCCCGCGTGGCATCTACGAACTCAAATACTTCTTCTCCAGCCATGTCAGTACCGCCGAAGGAGGGGAATGTTCATCCACCGCGATTCGCGCCATCCTGAAAAAACTGGTGGCCGCGGAAAATGCGAAAAAGCCGTTGAGTGACAGCAAGATCGCTGGTTTACTGGAGGCACAGGGCATTCAGGTGGCCCGTCGTACAGTCGCCAAATACCGCGAATCCCTCGGGATAGCGCCTTCCAGCGAACGCAAGCGACTGCTCTAGCGACGCCACCTTTCCACGCCACAGTGTTCCAGTGGCAGGCCTCTCGGCCTGTCTCTACACACGGCAATAAGGAGAAAGCGGTATGCAAGTCAACATCAGTGGACATCAACTGGATGTGACCGACGCCCTACGCGACTACATCGCCGAGAAACTCGAGCGACTGGAGCGCCACTTCGACAAGATCACCAATGTGCAGGTAACCATGGAGGTCGAAAAGCTCAAGCAGAAAATTGAAGCGACCTTGCACATCGCCGGCGGTGAAGTCGTCGCCAACGCCGAACACGACGACATGTATGCGGCCATCGATCTGCTGACCGACAAACTCGACCGCCAACTTATCAAGCACAAGGAAAAGCAGCTGCACCGCCAACAAGGCGCGGCAGTTCGCTGAGATACCTCCCTCCCTATGATCCGACTTGAAAACATCCTGACCCCTGGCCGTTCCCTGGTGAACGTGCCGGGCGGCAGTAAAAAACGCGTCCTCGAACAGATCGCCCACCTGGTCGCCCGGGAACTGCCCGACCTGGAGGTGCAAGACATCTTCGAAAGCCTGATCGCCCGGGAAAAGCTCGGCTCCACCGGCTTCGGCAATGGCATCGCCATTCCCCACTGCCGCCTGCCGGGTTGCTCCGCGCCGATCAGTGCCCTGTTGCGTCTGGATGCTCCTGTGGACTTCGATGCCATCGACGGCATGCCGGTAGACCTGCTGTTCGTCCTGCTGGTCCCGGAAGCGGCCACCGATGCTCACCTGGAACTGCTGCGCCAGATCGCCAGCATGCTCGACCGCAGCGAGGTGCGCGAGCGCCTGCGTCACGCCCCGACCAGCGAAAGCCTGTATCAGGTGGTCGTGGACGTGCAGAACAGTCCCTGACATGCACCTGATTATCGTCAGTGGCCGTTCCGGCTCGGGCAAGAGCACTGCCCTCGATGTACTCGAGGACAATGGCTTCTACTGCATCGACAACTTGCCGGCGGGCCTGCTGCCCGAACTGGCCGAACGTGCGTTGCTGCACACCGAACTGCTGCAACCCCTGGTCGCGGTCTCCATCGATGCGCGCAACCTGCCCAGCCAGCTCAAGCGTTTCCCCGAACTGCTCGAGGAGGTACGCGCGCGGCATATCAAATGCGATGTGCTGTACCTCGACGCTGACGAGGAAACCCTGCTCAAGCGCTTCTCCGAAACCCGTCGACGCCATCCGCTGACCAACGAGAGCCGCTCCCTGGCCGAGGCGATCCGCGACGAAAGCCTGCTACTGGGACCGATCATCGACCTGGCCGACCTGAAGATCGACACCACCCACCTGAACCTCTACCAGCTGCGTGACAGCCTCAAGCTGCGCCTGCTGAACAAGCCCGAGCCGGGCACCGCCTTCCTGGTGGAGTCCTTCGGCTTCAAGCGCGGCATGCCGGTGGATGCCGATCTGGTGTTCGATGTCCGCTGCCTGCCCAACCCGTACTGGAAACCGGACCTGCGGGAGTTTTCCGGTCGGGACCAGGTGGTGGTGGACTTTCTCGCCAGCCAAGCCGATGTCGAAGAAATGTACCAGGATATCCTGGCCTACCTGACCAAATGGTTGCCCCGCTTCGCCGCCAGCAATCGCGCCTATGTCACGGTCGCTATCGGCTGCACCGGTGGTCATCATCGCTCGGTGTACCTCGCCGAACGCCTGGGCCATGCCTTGAAACAGCCTTTGAAGAACGTCCAGGTCCGCCACCGCGACCTCGGCGAATAGGACCTCAGCCGCGATGCCTGACTGCGCCATCCCCATCATCAACAAACTCGGCCTGCACGCCCGCGCAGCCGCCAAGTTCGTCGGCGTGGCCACCCGTTTCCCCTGCCAGGTCAGGGTGGGCCGCAGCCCCGAAAGCCTGGTCGACGGCAAAAGCATCATGGCCGTGATGATGCTGGCGGCCGGCAAGGGCACCACCATTCACCTGGCGACCGAAGGCGAACAGCAGGACGAGGCCCTCCAGGCTCTGGTCGAGCTGATCGGCAACTACTTCGACGAAGGCGAATAATCGCCCGCCTCGCCAGCCAACCGCTCTACTCGACGCGTCCCTGCAGAGGCCTGGCCGCCAGACGACCGGCGCTCTGGGCCAGCAGCGCCTGGTCCAGCCGACCATCGACCTGGGCCCGCATCAGGCAATGCAGGGCCTCGTAGTAGTGCTCCGGGTCGTAGGCGATCAGCAGCAGGTCGACCCCGGCATTCAGCGCCTGCAAGCTCGCCGCGCAGATGCCATAGCGGTAGGTCGCGGCCATGGTCAGGTCGTCGGTGATCAGGACACCCTGGTAAGCGAACTCCTGGCGGATCACCTGCTGCACCACGTTTCTGGACAAGGAGACCGGATAATCCTCGTCCAGTTCGCTCAGGATCACATGACCGAGCATCACATAGGCCCGCGTCTGGCTCATCAGCTGGCGAAAGGGCCGCCAGTCCTTGTCCCTCAACTGGGCAACCGGCGTGTCCAGGCTGGCCGAAAAATGATGGGTGTCGCTGGCAACATCACCCAGTCCGGGAAAGTGCTTGAGGGTCCCCTGCACGCCCTGCTCTTCCAGGCCCAGGGTGTAGGCCTGCGCCACCCGCGCCACGGTGTCCGGATCGGCGGACAGCGCCCGCAGGTGAATCAGGCTGTGCAGATCCAGGGGGTCGCGAGGGCGCTCGACCTTCAGGTCCAGCACCGGACTAAAATTCAGGGTGATGCCCAGCGCGGCGAGGGCCGCCCCCTGCTCGCGACCGTAAGCGTGGGCTGCGGCCTGGAGCGCGTCCGGGCCCGGGTGCGTCGTCACCAAACTGGCCAACGGCGGCTGCAACGGCAGGGGCGGCGATAGCCGGGAGACGATGCCACCTTCCTGATCCGTGCTGACGATCAGGGGCGGCAGGCCGACACGCTTTCTCAGCGCCTGCAGCGCGCCTATTTCTTCGGCTATCTGCCGGGCTGTTTTGCCCTCGACGTTGCGCCGGGTGATAAAAATACCGCCTATCAGGCCTTGAGCCGCCAGCGGCCGCACCTCGTCCAGATCGGTATAGCCCAGCACGAAATGCTGCCCCAGGCGTTGGACGGCACTCTCCCCCGCGCTGTCCAGCACCGCCGCCCTGTGCCATTGGAACAGGGCCTCCTGGGCGAGACCCGTACCCAGGCCCAACAGCAGCAGCGCGACCCAGGCCTTGCGCGCCAGACCCGACGGTCGCCTGATCACCCAGAACAGTCCAAGCCCGCTCACCAACGCCAGCAGCGGCACGATAAAGGGCCGCATCCCCAGCAGATGCGGATCGCGTCCGTACCAGGCCAGCGCCAACAACCCCAGGGCCAGTAACACACGCAGTAAGCCCGACAGCATGGAAAATCCTTTTAATGATCGTCATTCCGGCGAAGGCGCAAATCCAGGTCTCAGCCCCGCAACGGATTGAAAGGTTGCGTTCTCGCCGTGATCAGCTGCCCGCCACCGTCATCCGCTCGATCAGCACCGAACCGGTGCGGATATTGCTGCGCAATTCCAGGTCGCTGCCCACCGCGACGATCTGCTTGAACATATCCCGCAGATTGCCGGCGATGGTGACTTCCTGCACCGGAAACTGAATCTCGCCGTTTTCCACCCAGAAGCCGCTGGCACCGCGCGAATAATCACCGGTCACCAGGTTCAGGCCCTGGCCCATCAGCTCGGTGACCAGCAGACCGCGGCCCATGCGCCGAATCAGCGCGGCCTGGTCCTCGTCGCCATGGCTGACGAACAGGTTGTGAACCCCGCCGGCATTGGCGGTGCTCGGCATTCCGAGCTTGCGGCCCGAGTAGGTGCCCAGGATATAGCTCGACAATACGCCGTCCTCGACAAAAGCCTTGGCAAAGGTCGCCAGGCCGTCGCCGTCGAAGGTGGCGCTGCCCAGGGCACGGGGGATATGCGGGCGCTCGTCCAGGCTCAACCAGTTGGGGAACAGCTGCTGACCCAGGGCGCCTTCCAGAAAGGAGGATTTGCGGTACAGGTTGCCGCCGGAAATCGCCGAAAGAAAATGGCTGAAGAGCCCCGTGGCCAGCTCCGCGGCGAACAGCACCGGCACCTCGCAGGTCGGCACCGGGCGCGCGCCCAGGCGGCTGACCGCGCGCTCGGCGGCACGCCGGCCGATGCTGACCGGATCGGCCAGGTCCTCGCCGCGGCGGCTGACGTCGTACCAGTAGTCGCGCTGCATCAGGCCATCGCTCTCGGCGATCATCACGCAGCTCAGGCTCTGCCGGGTACTGGCGTAGCCGCCGACGAAGCCGTGACTGTTGCCATACACCCGACAGCCCTGGTGGGTGTTGAGGCTGGTGCCGTCGGCGTTCTTGATCCGCGCATCGGCGGCGAAGGCCGCCGCCTCGCAGCTCAAGGCCAGCTCGATGGCCCGCTCCGGGCTGATGTCCCAGGCGTGGTAAAGGTCCAGGTCCGGCAGGTTCTGGGCCATCAGCGCCCCATCGGCCAGGCCCGCGCATTCGTCTTCAGAGGCATGCTTGGCAATCGCCAGGGCCGCGGCCACGGTTTCGCGAATCGCCGCCTCGCCGCTGGCCGAGGTGCTGGCCGAGCCCTTGCGCTGTCCCACATAGAGGGTAATCCCGAAACCCTGGTCACGGTTGAACTCCACCGTCTCCACCTCGCCCTGACGCACCGAGGTGGACAGGCCCTGCTCCACCGATACCGCCACCTCGCAGGCGCTGGCGCCCTGCTGGCGGGCTTCGGCAATGATTCGCGCCACCTGGGCCTGCAGTTCCGGCAATGCCTGGGGACCGACCACGTCTATCGCACTCATACGCCCTCCATTTTCTCAAGACCAGTCACCTGGCCGGGCCGGACAAGCGGCCCTCGACTCGTTATCATGGCGGCGTTTCCCACTGGATCGGCCCCATGTCTGAATACCTCGACGACTTCTCCGATGAGAAGAGCAAATCCCAGGTCAAGCGCGAACTGCACGCGCTGGTGGACCTGGGTGAACGCCTGACTACCCTCAAACCCGATCTGATCGCTCGCCTGCCGCTGACCGACGCCCTGCGCCTGGCCCTGGCCGAAGCGCCGAAACACACGGCCAATATCGCGCGCAAACGCCATATGCAGTTCATCGGCAAGCTGATGCGCGATCAGAACACCGATCAAATCCTGGTGCTGCTCGACCAGCTCGACGCCTCGACCCGGCAGTACAACGAGCGCTTTCATGCCCTGGAGCATTGGCGCGACCGCCTGATACTGGGTACCGACGAGGTGCTCGATGCCTTTATGGCCGATTATCCCGAGGCGGACCGTCAGCACCTGCGCCAGCTGGCCCGTCAGGCCCAGCATGAAATCGCCCAGAAAAAACCACCCGCCTCCACCCGTAAAATCTTCAAATATATCCGCGAACTGGACGAAACCAAGCGCGGATTGCGCTGATGCTGTCAAAGCGCAGCCGGCCGCGTCGCGACCGGCTGCGCCTAGGTCCTCAACTCGGCACGACCTCGCCCTGACCTGTTAGCCAGATCAGCAAGGGCAGCACCCAAGCCAGGGTGACGGCCAAGCCCACCAACTGCACCAGGCCGTCGTTCCAGCGCCCCGGCCTGATCCGTCCAAAGGACAGCAGGCGCAACGCCCCGTAGCCCTTGCCATACAGAAGCACCTCAAGCACGAAGTGAATCAGGGCCTCGATCATCTCAGGCTCCGGTGCCGCCCACGGTGATCGCATCGATCTTCAGGGTCGGCTGGCCGACGCCCACCGGCACCGATTGGCCGTCCTTGCCGCAGGTACCGACGCCGCTGTCCAGGGCCAGGTCGTTGCCGACCATGGACACTTTGCTCATGGCTTCCGGGCCATTGCCGATCAGGGTCGCGCCCTTGACCGGCGCGGTGATCTTGCCGTCCTCGATCAGGTAGGCCTCGCTGGTGGAGAAGACGAACTTGCCGCTGGTGATGTCCACCTGGCCGCCGCCGAGGTTGGCGCAGTAGATGCCCTTCTTCACCGAGCGGATGATTTCCTCGGGGTCGCTTTCGCCGGCCAACATGTAGGTATTGGTCATGCGCGGCATCGGCAAGTGCGCGTAAGACTCGCGGCGGCCGTTGCCGGTCGGCGCCACGCCCATCAGCCGGGCGTTGAGCTTGTCCTGCATATAGCCCTTGAGCACGCCGTTCTCGATCAGCGTGGTGCACTGGGTCAGGGTGCCTTCGTCGTCGATGCTCAGGGAGCCGCGGCGGCCCGCCAGGGTACCGTCGTCGACTATGGTGCACAGGCTCGAGGCGACCCGCTCGCCCATGCGCCCGCTGTAGGCCGAACTGCCCTTGCGGTTGAAATCGCCTTCCAGGCCATGGCCGACCGCCTCGTGCAGCAGCACACCGGACCAGCCGGCGCCCATCACCACCGGGAAAGTGCCGGCCGGTGCCGGAATCGCTTCCAGGTTGACCAGGGCCTGGCGCAGCGCCTCGCGGGCATAGCCCATGGCGCGTTCTTCGTCGAGGCTGACGCTTTCCAGGAAATAGCGGTAGTCGCAGCGTCCGCCGCCGCCATGGCCGCCGCGCTCGCGGCGGCCGTTCTGCTCGACGATGACGCTGACGTTGAAGCGCACCAAGGGGCGAACATCGGCGCCCAGGCTACCGTCGGCGGCGGCGATCAGGATGCGTTCCCAGACCCCGGCCAGGCTCACGGTCACCTGCTTGATCCGTGAATCCAGGGCGCGGGTGGCGACATCGATGCGTTTGAGCAGCTCGACCTTCTCGGCCCGATTCAATACTTCCAGGGGATTGTCCGGGGCGTAGAGGGGCACGACCTGGTTGCTGGCGAAAGCCTGCACCCGGCCCTGCTGGCCGGCCCGGGCAATGGAGCGCGCCGCACGGGCGGCCTGGCTCAGGGCCTGGGCGGTAATCGCATTGCTGTAGGCGAAACCGGTTTTTTCACCGGATTGGGCGCGCACGCCGACGCCCTGGTCCAGGTTGAAGCTGCCTTCCTTGACGATGCCGTCCTCCAGCACCCAGGTCTCCGAGACCTGACCGTGAAAGTACAGATCGGCGGCATCGATGCCCGGGCCGATCAGCTCGCCGAGGATGCTCGGCAGGTGATCGAGGCTCAGGCCGCCGGGACCCAGAAGGTGTTCACTGACGGATATCAACGGCTGGTTCATGGTCACTCCGTAAAAGCCGGGCGCAGGGCGCTCGACAGAGAAAAGCGTCGGTGCCGCTCAAGCGGCATGCGTTGGCGGATGGCCGCCTGTTCGGCGGCATCGCGCGGGGCCAGCAAACTCGCCTCGCCCTGGGCCTGTTCGGCCAGCACCCGGCCCCAGGGGTCTACGATGGCCGAGTGGCCGAAGGTCTCCCGCGCACCCGGGTGCAGGCCGCCCTGCCCGGCCGCCAGCAGGTAGCACTGGGTCTCGATGGCCCGGGCCCGCACCAGCACCTGCCAATGGGCCGCGCCGGTCACCGCGGTAAAGGCCGCCGGCACGCTGATCAGTTCAGCGCCGGCCTCGCGCAGTGCGCCATAAAGCTCGGGAAAGCGTAGGTCGTAGCAGACCGTCAGGCCCATGCGGCCTACAGGCGTATCGGCCACCACCAGCTCGGTGCCGTGGGCGTAATCGTCAGACTCGCGGTAACGCCCGCGGTTATCGCTCACATCGACATCGAACAGGTGCAGCTTGTCGTAGCGCGCCACCCGCTCGCCGCGGTCGTCGACCAGCAGGGAGCAG
>JAZKHB010000035.1:85856-206230 GCA_040385585.1 Pseudomonadota bacterium
CCGGCGGCAACGGCAGGGTACCGGCGACTATCCACAGGCCGAGGTCACGGGCCGCCTGCTTCAGCCAGGGCAAGATCGGCCCCGTGCCGGCGGCCTCGGCCCGGCCCAGGTCTGCCAGGTCGCGGCGACCCATGGCGGCGAAATTTTCCGGCAGCACCGCCAGGCGCGCGCCGCCCTCGGCCGCCCGCTCCAGCAGGCGGCGGGCACAGGCCAGGTTGAGCAGGACATCGTCCTGGCTGACCAGCTGGATAACCGCTAGGTCCATACAGCGTCCTCATGGCTCGACAAACAGACCGCACATTCACCCCAGGCATTCAGCCTAAAGCCATACGCGGCATTGTGGCTAATCGGCTTTTTCTTTTTCAAAGGGCCGATCGAAATTCAACTGCGGATCGCTCAGCGGACCTGTCACCTTGTACTGCACGCTGGCGAAACGCGCCACCCGGTCACCGAGCAATTTGTCGACCACGAACAGGGCGCCGCCTATGGCCGGCGCCCCGACGATCAGGGCGGCAAGGGGCAGGTTGTTGCTCAGCGGTAGCGCCACCTGCAAGGTAGCATCGATGCGGTCCTGGACCATGTCCAGACGACCGTTGAGTTCCAGGTTGCTCGAAGGGCCGGTCAGGATCAGTGGCTCGCGGGTGACGAACACGCCGTCGGTACCGGCCAGCACGCCCTTTACCCGGTCGTAACTCAGGCCCCGGCCCAGCAGGTCGGAAAAATCCAGGCGCAGACGCCGGCCGATGGTATTGAAATTCAGCACGCCGAACAGCCGCAGGGCCGAGCCCGAACCCTGCACCTCGACGAACTGGCCCTTGCGCAGGCTGGCATCCAGGCTGCCTGAGAAACGCTTGAGGCTGAACCAGGCCGGCGAGCCGGGCCAGCGGCCGGCCGCGTCCAGGCGGAAGTGCTCGCTGTTGATGCTCGGTGCAAAGTCCCAGGCTTTTAGCACCTTGGCCAGATCGCCACCCTGCAGACGGCCCTGGTACCAGCTATTACTGGCACCGGGCGCGCCCTCCCAACCGGCGCTGCCGGTCAGTTGCAAGCCTTTGAGACCCAGATCCAGCTCGCTGAAGGCGATTCCGTTGGGGCTTGGACGCATCTTCAGCGACCAGCTGCCGAGCAGGCTGTCGCCCTGCAGCAACCGGTCGATGCGGATGTCCACCGGCGGAACCTTGCGCGGGTCGAGGCTGGCCAAAGGGTCCGGTGTCTCGATTTCCAGGGCCGCGAGGGCCGCCTCGCTGCCGGGCGCAGGCTTGGGCACGGCGGCGGGCAGTCGCAACAGGGCCAGGTTGACGGCAATGGGCGTCCCCTTGGCGTCCGGCACCGCGACCCGGCCCTTGAGCCGCGTGCTGTCCAGATCCAGCAGCCAGTTCGCCTGACCCCGGGCCAGTTGCAGGGCCAGGTTGTCCAGCTCTTGGCCGAAACCGATAAAGCGCCCGATCTGCAGGTTCGCGCCGCGAAACAGCCGCTGAGCATCCAGATCCGGCGCCTGTGCATAGGGCGCCAGCGCCTGCCAGGCCGCCAGGTCCAAGGTATCCAAGTGGCCGCGCAGGTACAGGCCCGGCTCGCTCGGCAGGCGCGCCTTGCCCTGACTCAGCAAGAGTTCGCCGCGCCCCTCGCTCAAGCGCCCCACCGGCGCCTCCAGAGCGAAACTGGCCAGCTCGCCGACGTCCAGCCAATAGCGGCGCAGCGGTCCCTGCAAGGTCATGCGCCACTGGCTGTCGCGGGGCTCTTCGGCGGTCTTGCCGAAGGGCGCCGGCAATTCGATCGCCAGGCCCTGCAGGTCGGAATCGACCCGCAACTGGCTGTCCAGTCCATCCAGGGCCAGGTCCAGGCGATAGGGCAGCACGCCCGACAGCGGCAGCGGCCGGGTCACGCCCAGCCAGGCGTTGAGGCGTTCCAGGGCCACGCTGCCACGGGCCTCGATGCGGGTCCGTAGCTTGCCGCCATCGCCTTCGGCCAGGGACCGACCCTGCACCTCATGGCCCAGTACCTGGGCACGAATGGACGGGGCGCTAAGACCCTTGGCACTGTCGAAGCGAAAGGCGCCGGTCAGGGCTGTCAGCTCAAGCACCGGGTTGGCCAGCAGCAGGCGCGCGCCCCGGCTGGCAAAATCGACCCGCACCTGGGGCGACGCCTGGCCCTTGGCCAGCGGGAGATCCAGCTTGAGCGCACCGCTCAGCGCGCCCTCGCCCTGCCAGCCGGCAAACAGCTGGGCGGTGCCCAGCGGGGCTTCCTGAAGAATCTTCAGCGCATCGCCCACGGAACTCTGCAGCTCAGCGTTCAGCAACAGGCGCGGCGCCATGCCCGGCTTGACGTGGGGAATATCGGCGGTGGCCGCCTGAATTCGACTGTCCAGCAGGCGCCCTTCGGACAGGCGCACTCTCACGCCGCTGTCCTCGACCAGCACCTCGCCCCGTGCTTCGCGCAGCGCCGGCCAACCCGGTTGAAACGCCAGTTCGGCATCGTGCACGGCAAAGAACAGACTGAGGCTGCGCGCCGCGGCCTCGGCGCCCTTGTTCAGCGAGCCCTGGTACTGGAAGTAGCCGGCATCCACCCTGCCGCCGCGAATCGCCGTCTTCAGCCAGTCATGCAGGGCCGGGCTGAGTACCTCGGGCAGGTATTTCTCGGTGTAGCGCGCATCCCCCTCGCGCAACCCCACGCGCAGGTCCATGTAGTCTTCAGCCGCCGGGTCGCGCATCAAGCGGATCAGGAAATCCCCGGCCAGCCGGCCTTCCTCGCCCTCGACCTGCAGGTAGGGGCTGATCAGGGTGAAGGCCTGCTCGTCGAGCCGCCAGGTCAATCGGGCATCGGCCCGGCGGTACTGCCAGGGCTTGGTGAACAGCGGGGACAGGTGCAGCACGAACTGCTCGGCGGCCAGGCGCAACTCCCCCCGTTCCAGGTCGCCTTCGATGCTGCCGCTGACGTTGCGTGCCCCCGGAGCGCCGCGGTAAGCATCGAAGCCCACCCGATCGAGGTTGCCGGCGAACTGCAAGCGCTCGGCGCCGCTCGCTTGCGGCCGGAAGTCGACCCCCAGGTTATGCACCGCGCCCTGGGGCCGCAGCCCCGAGGCGAAGGCGGCAATCGTCTCGGGCGCCAGGGCGCCGACCAGCGCGCCCAGGGGCGCCAGGTCGAGACGGTCGGCGTGCAGCTGCCAGTGCGCCTGGGCGTTCTCCGTGCGCAGGCTCAAACCCAGCTGCGCCTCGCCCCAGCGGGTTTCGCCCTGACTGAACGCCAGGGAGTCGAACTGCAGGTCGAGGCCGTCGGCGCTGCGCTGAAAATAGGCGTTGAAGGCCAGGTCCTGCAATGCGACATCCTCGCGCGCGGCATAGCCGCCGGCCAGTTCCGGACCGTACAGCCGCGCCACCGCGCGCCGCACGCCGCCGTCGGACCAGTCCAGCCAGACTTCACCACCCGCCTGCAGGCGCTTAAGGCGCCAGTCCCCCAGCCAGGCGGCGGGCAACCAGCGCGCCCAGTCGCTCTGCGGCAGGCTCAGGTACAGCTCGGCCTGGCCCTCGCGCCAGCGCTGCGGTTGCAAGCGGCTGCGCAGGTTCAGGGCCAGGGGCTGGCCGTCGGGCAAGGTCAGGCGGGCATCCAGGCGCAGGCGGTCGCCGCCGGTGCGCAGGTTCAGGCTTATATAGGTCAGGGTAAAAGGCGGCTGGTCCTGCGGTTGCAGGGTCAACTGACTGTCGAGCAGTGACAGCCGCTCCACCTGCTGCAGACGCTCGAGCAACTGCGCCGGGTCCAGCGGAGGCGCGTCGGCCCGTGTCGGCCAGCCATCCAGGGCCCAGCGGTCGCTGGCGTCCTGACGCAGGCTCAACTGCAGGCCCTGCAGCTCCAGCGCGGCAATACGCGGCTGCCGGGCCAGCAGGCTGCCCAGCATGTCCGGCACCACGCGCACCTGGTCCAAGTGCACCCGGCCGGCACCTTCGCCCAGCTGCACATCGTGCAGCAGCAGCACCGGCGCCAAGCCCTGCCAGCGGCCTTCCAGGCGCCCCAGGGTCAGCGGCATCTGCAGGGCGTCGCGCGCCCTTTGCTCGACCTCGGCGCGGTATTCGGCCACCAGCGGCACCAGCTGCCGGCCCAGGCTGACATACAGGGCGCCCAACACCAGGACCAGCACGCCCAGGCCGAAACCCCAGCGCAGCAGACCGGCCAGCAATGCGCTCAGACGCGCCATATCAGTCAGTCACCCAAGCCATGGATCGCGGGCCCTGCCCCGTCAAAGCAAGACCACGTCGTATTGTTCCTGGGAGTACATGGTCTCGACCTGGAACTTGATGGTGCGCCCGATAAAGCTTTCCAGGTCCGCCACATTGCCGGACTCCTCGTCCAGCAGCCGATCGACCACCTTCTGGTTGGCCAGCACCCGGTAGCCCTCCGCCTGGTAGGCCCGCGCCTCGCGCAGGATCTCGCGGAATATCTCGTAGCAGATGGTTTCCGCGGTCTTGAGCTTGCCGCGCCCCTGGCAGCTGACACAGGTCTCGCACAGCACCTGCTCAAGGCTTTCGCGGGTGCGCTTGCGGGTCATCTGCACCAGGCCCAACTCGGTGATGCCGATGATATTGGTCTTGGCGTGGTCGCGCTCCAGCTGCTTTTCCAGGGTACGCAGCACCTGGCGCTGGTGCTCCTCGTCTTCCATGTCGATGAAATCGATGATGATGATGCCACCCAGGTTGCGCAGGCGCAGCTGCCGGGCGATGGCGGTGGCCGCCTCCAGGTTGGTCTTGAAGATGGTCTCTTCCAGGGTGCGGTGCCCGACGAAGGCGCCGGTGTTCACATCGATGGTGCTCATGGCCTCGGCCGGGTCGATGATCAGGTAGCCGCCGGACTTGAGCGGTACCTTGCGCTCCAGGGCTTTCTGGATCTCGTCCTCGACGCCGTAGAGGTCGAAGATCGGCCGTTCGCCCGGGTAGTGCTCCAGGCGATCGGCGACCTCGGGCATCAACTCGTCGACGAACTGGGTGATTTTCTGGAAAGTCTCCCGGGAGTCTATGCGGATCTTCTCGATCTTCGGGTTGACCAGGTCGCGCAGGGTGCGCAGGGCCAGGGACAGGTCCTCGTAGATCACCGAGGGCGTGGGGGCGGTGGTGCGCTGGGTGGTGATTTGCTCCCACAGGCGGCGCAGGTAGCGGATATCGGCGAGGATTTCCTCGGCACCGGCGCCATCGGCGGCGGTGCGCAAAATAAAGCCGCCGACTTCCTCGACCCCCTCGGCGGCCACGCAATCGGCCACCACCTGCTTCAAGCGTTCGCGCTCGGCCTCGCCTTCGATCTTCAGGGAGATGCCCACATGGCTGGTGCGCGGCATATACACCAGGTAGCGCGAGGGAATCGACAGGTGCGTGGTCAGGCGCGCGCCCTTGCTGCCGATCGGGTCCTTGGTCACCTGCACCACCAGGCTCTGGCCTTCGTGGACCAGGGCGCTGATGGTTTCCACCGCACTGCCTTCGCGGCTGGAGATTTCAGAAGCGTGGATAAAGGCGGCGCGGTCCAGGCCGATGTCGATAAAGGCCGCCTGCATGCCCGGCAGCACCCGCACCACCTTGCCCTTGTAGATATTGCCGACGATGCCGCGTTTCTGGGTGCGCTCGACATGCACCTCCTGCAGCACACCGTTTTCCACCACCGCCACGCGCGATTCCATGGGCGTGATGTTGATCAGGATCTCTTCACTCATGCGTCCATCTCTTCTGAGATGAAGCCGAAGGCCGGGACCGGACGCGCGTCCGAGCCCCGCAACCCGCAACCTCTAACTGTGCACTGGCAGCGATTGCCAGCACGGGATACCGAATTCGGCGAGCAGCTCGGCAGTTTCGCACAGGGGCAGACCCACCACCGCCGAATAACTGCCGTGCAGCTGGCGCACGAACACCGCCGCCAGGCCTTGAATGCCATAACCGCCCGCCTTGTCCCGCGGCTCGCCGCTGGCCCAGTAGGCTTCGGCCTCGGCCAGGCTCAGGGGGCGGAACTCGACGCTGCTGCTTACCACCCGGGCCACGACCCGGGTTGCGCAGGCCAGGGCCACTGCGGTCAGCACCTGGTGCGTGCGTCCTGACAAGGCCGCCAGCATGGCCAGGGCCTCCTCGCGGTCGGCCGGCTTGCCGAGGATGCGCCCGTCCAGCACCACGGCCGTGTCGGCGCCCAGCACCAGCACCTCCGCAGTGTCGCCCAGGGACGCCAGGCCGGCCAGCGCCTTGCTGCGGGCCAAGCGCTCTACATAGGCGTCGGGCGACTCTTGGGGCAAGGCCTGCTCGTCGATGGGAGCGATGCATGTGACAAAGGGCACGCCGATCTGCGTCAGCAGCTCACGCCGGCGCGGTGACCCGGACGCCAGGTAAAGGCGGGTCATGAACCCAGGCTCCCGGCCGACGGAAGCGACCTGTGCCCCGCGCTCACTTGACACGCATGCGCTTGTGCACGGCCGTCAGGGCCACGCTGACCCAGGGCCAGAGCAGCGCACTGACCAGGCCCGGCAGCAAGAAAACCAGGGTCGGCGAGCGGTTGCCGGTCAGGGCGTTGAGCCACAGCTGCACCAGCTGGGCCAGACCGAAGATCACCAGCAGCACCATGCTCTGCTGCCACAGCGGAAACATGCGCAAGCGCTGCTGCAACGAAACCACCAGAAAGGTGATCAGGGTCAGGATCAGCGCATTCTGCCCCAGCAGGGTGCCATACAGCACGTCCGCCCCCAGGCCCAGGACCCAGGCCGTGGTCATGCCCACCCGATAGGGCAGGGCCAGGCTCCAGTAGGTGATAAACAGTGCCAGCCAGAGCGGCCGGCCGGTCTCCAGAAAAGCCGGCATGGGCGCCACGCTCAGCAGCAGCGCCAGGACGAAACTCGCCCATATCACCCAGCCATTACGTGAACGCTCGCTCATGGTCGCGCTCCACGCAGGGCGGGCGCGGCGGGGGCCGCGGGGGGGACGACCGGGGTGGCCGACGGCGCGTCCGGGGCCGGAACAGGAACAGGAACAGGAACAGGAACAGGAACCGTATCCGCTTCGGAGGCCTGACGATCGGCCTGGACCTGGGCCTCGGCCGACTCACTGGCACGCTGCTCAGGCGTACGGGTATCGGTAAACACCAGCAACAGGTAACGGCTGCGATTCAAGGCAGCCGTGGGCATGGCCCGCACAATAGCGAAGGGCTGGCCGGAATCGTGTACCACTTCCGTCACCTTGGCCACCGGATAGCCGGAGGGAAAGCGCTGGCCCATGCCGGAGCTGAGCAACAGGTCGCCGACCTTGATATCCGCCGTATCGGCCACATGACGCAGCTCCAGGCGCTCCGGATTGCCGGTGCCGCTGGCGATGGCCCGCAGGCCGTTGCGATTGACCTGCACCGGAATGCTGTGACTGGGGTCGGTCAGCAACAACACCCGGGCGCTGTAGGGCATCACCTCGACCACTTGGCCCATCAGCCCGCTGGCATCCAGGACCGGCTGTCCGAGAAAGACCCCATCGCTTTGGCCCTTGTCGATCAGGATGCGGTGGGTGAAGGGGTTGGGGTCCACGCCGATCAGCTCGCCGACCAGCACCTGCTCGTCCACCAGGGCGGAGGAATTCAGCAGTTCACGCAGGCGCACGTTCTGCTCGGTCAGGGCGGCCAGTTTCTGCAAGCGACGCTGCAGCAACAATGCCTCGGCCTTAAGCTTCTCGTTCTCGCCCAGCAGCTCGCTGCGGCTGTTGATCTGCTGGGTCACGTCTTCCCAGACCCGCACGGGCAGATCGGCCAGCCAGTAGAACGGCGCCATCACCAGGCCCAACTGACTGCGCACCGGCTTTAGCGAATCGAAACGCGCATCCACCACCATCAGCACCACCGACAGCACCGCCAGCACCAGCAAGCGCACGTTCAGGGACGGTCCCTTGGCGAACAGCGGCTTAATGGTCCGCTCCTTGCGTGCTGTATGTGCGTGGGCTGGGTGTATTCATGCGACTAGGCGACCGGTTCGACTGAATAAAGGCGTTAGGCGAGCACGGCGCAGATCGCTCATCAGCCGGGCCGGAGAGGATAGACAGCCTAACAAAAACGCAAAGCGCCGGGTCAACCGGCGCTCGAGGGGTGGATCACTCGCTGGACAACAGGTCCATGGCATGCCGATCCATCATCTCCAAAGCCTTGCCACCGCCACGGGCGACGCAAGTCAGCGGATCCTCGGCGACTATCACCGGTAGCCCGGTTTCCTGGGCCAACAGCTTGTCCAGGTCGCGCAGCAGCGCGCCGCCACCGGTCAGTACCAGGCCGCGCTCGGCGATGTCGGAAGCCAGCTCCGGCGGGGACTGTTCCAGGGCGCTTTTCACCGCCTGGACGATGGTCGCCAGGGATTCCTGCAGGGCTTCGAGCACCTCGTTGGAATTCAGGGTAAAAGCCCGCGGTACGCCTTCGGCCAGGTTGCGGCCGCGCACGTCGACTTCCAGCAGCTCGCCGCCCGGGTAGGCGGTGCCGATTTCCTGCTTGATCCGCTCGGCGGTGGATTCGCCGATCAGGCTGCCGTAGTTGCGACGTACATAGGTGATGATGGCTTCGTCGAAACGGTCGCCACCGACCCGTACGGATTCGGCATAGACCACGCCATTGAGGGAGATCAAGGCGATTTCCGTGGTGCCGCCACCGATATCCACGACCATGGAGCCGCGGGCTTCTTCGACCGGCAGGCCGGCGCCGATGGCCGCGGCCATGGGTTCTTCGATCAGGAACACTTCGCGGGCGCCGGCGCCGATCGCCGATTCGCGAATGGCCCGACGCTCCACCTGGGTGGACTTGCACGGCACGCAGATCAGCACGCGTGGGCTGGGCTGCAGAAAGCTGTTTTCGTGCACCTTGTTGATAAAGTACTGCAGCATTTTCTCGCAGACGCTGAAATCGGCGATCACGCCGTCCTTCATCGGGCGGATGGCCGCGATATTGCCCGGTGTGCGGCCGAGCATGCGCTTGGCTTCGGTACCGACGGCCACAACGCTTTTCTGGTTGTTGGCGCTGGTGCGGATGGCCACGACCGACGGCTCGTTCAGGACGATGCCGCGCTCGCGTACATAAATAAGGGTATTGGCAGTGCCCAGGTCGATCGACAGATCGCTGGAGAACATGCCACGCAGTTTCTTGAACATGGGATAAAGGACCCTAGGCACGCGTGGGTAGAGGCAAGGCGCGGATAAAGCGCAGCTAAAAAGTGCGGCAAACTCTAACAACCACGGGGATTTTGGGCAAGGCGGCAATATGTTAAATTGCCGGTTTTTCCAAACCTGAAGACCCCTGATCGCGGCCTGATGACCGCCAACCTGCGCAGTACGTTCCCCGCTTTTCGCTAATTTTTCCCGTGGTTATTGAGACATATTCCGCTGACCGCCCCTTTGCTTTGGAGATTGCTCGATGGCGCTTGCCCGCTCAGAAGTGGAAAAGATCGCTCACCTGGCCCGACTCGGCCTGAATGACGCCGATGTCCCGCGCATCACCGAGACCCTGAACAATATCCTCGGCCTGGTCGACCAGATGCAGGCCGTCGATACCCACGGTATCGAGCCGTTGGCCCATCCGCTGGAAGCCACCCAGCGCCTGCGCCCCGACCAGGTCAGCGAAGACAATAGCCGCGCGGCCTATCAGGCCATCGCCCCGGCCGTCGAAAACGGCCTGTACCTGGTTCCGCAAGTCATCGAGTAAGGGAAAGCGCCATGCATCAACTGACTCTGGCCGAGATCGCCCGCGCCCTCGCCGACAAGCAATTCTCCTCCGAGGAGCTGACCCGCGCCCTGCTGACGCGTATCCAGCAGCTCGATCCGCAGCTCAACAGCTTTATCAGCCTGACCGAGGACCTGGCCCTGCAGCAGGCCCGCGCCGCCGACGCACGCCGCGCGGCCGGCGAGAGCGGCGCCCTGCTCGGCGCACCGATCGCCCACAAGGACCTGTTCTGCACCCAGGGCATCCGCACCAGCTGCGGCTCGAAGATGCTCGACAACTTCGCGGCGCCCTACGACGCCACGGTGGTCGCCCAACTGGCGGCCGCCGGCACCGTGACCCTGGGCAAGACCAATATGGACGAGTTCGCCATGGGCTCGTCCAACGAGTCGAGCTATTACGGCGCGGTGAAGAACCCCTGGAACCTGGAACGGGTACCGGGCGGCTCCTCGGGTGGCTCCGCCGCCGCCGTGGCCGCGCGCCTGCTGCCCGGCGCCACCGGCACCGACACCGGCGGCTCGATCCGCCAGCCGGCGGCGCTGACCAACCTCACCGGGATCAAGCCGACCTATGGCCGCGTCTCGCGTTGGGGCATGATCGCCTATGCCTCGAGCCTGGATCAGGGTGGCCCGCTGGCCCGCACCGCCGAGGACTGCGCCCTGCTGCTGCAGGCCATGGCCGGCTTCGACCCCAAGGACTCCACCAGCGTCGACGAGCCGGTGCCGGACTATTCGGCCGGCCTGAACGCCAGCCTGCAGGGCCTGCGCATCGGCCTGCCCAAGGAATACTTCGGTGCCGGCCTGGATCCGCGCATCGCCGAGCTGACCCTCAACACCGTCAAGGAGCTGGAAAAGCTCGGCGCCGTGGTCAGCGAGATCAGCCTGCCGAACATGCAACACGCCATCCCGGCCTACTACGTGATCGCGCCAGCGGAAGCCTCCTCCAACCTCTCGCGCTTCGACGGCGCGCGCTTCGGCCACCGTTGCAGCGAACCGAAGAACCTGGAAGACATGTACAAGCGCTCGCGCGCCGAAGGTTTCGGACCGGAAGTGCAGCGGCGCATCCTGGTCGGCGCCTATGCGCTGTCCGCTGGTTACTACGACGCCTACTACCTGCAGGCGCAGAAAATCCGTCGGCTGATCAAGAACGACTTTATGAGCGCCTTCCAGAACGTCGACCTGATACTCGGCCCGACCACGCCCAACCCGGCCTGGAAGCTTGGCGAGAAGAACAGCGATCCGGTCGCCGCCTACCTGGAAGACGTCTACACCATTACCGCCAACCTCGCCGGCCTGCCGGGCCTGTCCATGCCGGCCGGCTTCGTCGACGGCCTGCCGGTCGGCGTGCAGCTGCTGGCGCCCTATTTCCAGGAAGGTCGGCTGCTCAACGTGGCGCACCGCTACCAGCAGGTCAGCGACTGGCACACCCGCACGCCCACCGGATTCTGAGGACGACACACATGCAATGGGAAACCGTGATCGGGCTGGAAATCCATACCCAGCTCGCCACCCGCTCGAAGATCTTCTCGGGCAGCTCGACCACCTTCGGCGCCGAGCCCAACACCCAGGCCAGCCTGGTTGACCTGGGCATGCCCGGCACCCTGCCGGTGCTCAACGAGGAAGCGGTGCGCATGGCGGTCAAGTTCGGCCTGGCCATCGACGCCGAGATCGGCCCGAGCAACGTCTTCGCGCGTAAGAACTACTTCTACCCCGACCTGCCCAAGGGCTACCAGATCAGCCAGATGGAGCTGCCCATAGTCGGCAAGGGCTTTCTTGACATCAACCTGGAAGACGGCACGGTCAAGCGCATCGGCGTGACCCGCGCGCACCTGGAAGAGGACGCCGGCAAGAGCCTGCACGAAGACTTCCACGGCATGACCGGTATCGACCTCAATCGCGCCGGCACCCCGCTGCTGGAGATCGTCTCCGAGCCGGACATGCGCAGCGCCAAGGAGGCCGTGGCCTACGTCAAGGCCATCCATGCCCTGGTGCGCTACCTGGGTATTTGCGACGGCAACATGGCCGAAGGCTCGCTGCGCTGCGATTGCAACGTGTCGATCCGTCCGGTCGGCCAGGCCGAATTCGGCACCCGTTGCGAGATCAAGAACGTCAACTCCTTCCGCTTTATCGAGAAGGCGATCAACAGCGAAGTGCAGCGCCAGATCGAACTGATCGAGGACGGCGGCAAGGTCATCCAGCAGACCCGCCTGTACGACCCGAACAAGGACGAGACCCGGGCCATGCGCAGCAAGGAGGAGGCCAACGACTACCGTTACTTCCCCGACCCGGACCTGCTGCCGGTGGTGATCACCCCGGCCTTTCTGGAGGCCACGCGCGTCACCCTGCCGGAGCTGCCCCCGCAGAAACGCGAGCGCTTCCAGAGCCAGTACGGCCTCTCGACCTACGACGCCGCGGTGCTGGCGGCCAGTCGCGAACAAGCCGACTACTTCGAACAGGTGGCGGCCATCGCCGGCGATGCCAAGCTGGCGGCCAACTGGGTGATGGGAGAGCTGTCGAGCCTGTTGAACATCGGCAACCTGTCGATCGAGCAGTCGCCGGTGTCCGCCGAGCGGCTGGGCGGCATGCTGCAGCGCATCCGCGACAACACCATCTCCGGTAAGATCGCCAAGGTGGTGTTCGAGGCCATGGCCGCTGGCGAAGGCAATGCCGACCAGGTGATCGAGGCCCGCGCCCTCAAGCAGGTCACCGACAGCGGTGCCATCGAGGCCATGCTCGACGAGATGCTGGCGGCCAGCGCCGAGCAGGTCGAGCAGTACCGCGCCAGCGACGAAGCCAAGCGCGGCAAGATGTTCGGCTTCTTCGTCGGCCAGGCCATGAAGGCTTCCAAGGGCAAGGCCAACCCCGCCCAGGTCAACGAACTGCTCAAGCGCAAGCTCGAAGGCTGACCTTCGCGCATGACCACGCCGGGGTTGCCCGGCGTTTTTTTGATTGGAGAGGCTGCCCATGCTGTGTGGTAACCCGAGCATTCTGCGACTACCCAGTTTTGCGCTGCGCTTTACCGGGCTGCAGGGCCTGATCCTCAGCCTGGCGCTGCTCGGCGGCTGCGCCAGCCAGGGCGTCGACCCCGTAGGCTACCGCGCCGAGGGCAAGGCGTCCTGGTACGGCGCCCGCCACCAGGGCAAGCGCACCGCCAGCGGCGAGCGCTTCGACCTCAATGCCCTGACCGCTGCGCACCGCACCCTGCCGTTCGGCACCCAGGTTCAGGTGACCCACCTGCAGAACGGCAAGACGGTGGTGGTGCGCATCAACGACCGCGGCCCGCATACGCGCGATCGCCTGATCGACCTGTCGCAGCAGGCCGCCGATCGGCTGGGCATGCGCCAGGCCGGCGTGGCCGCGGTACGCGTGGAGCAGCTGGCCGACTAGGGCCAAATAAACACCCAGTAACACAGCGTCGACCCGCCGCCCGTGGTGACCATGCCAAGACGGCTTAGCCTGGCCATCTTTCTTAGGGAGCCCTTGCAATGACCGCAATGACCTTCGTCTACCTGATCGCCGGCCTGGTGCTGTTGGTCGCCGGCGCCGAGGTACTGGTGCGCGGTGCCGCCAAACTGGCCGCGCAATTCGGCATCCCCCCGCTGATCATCGGCCTGACGGTGGTGGCCTTTGGCACCAGCGCGCCGGAAACCGCGGTCAGCGTGCAGGCGGCCCTCGACGGCAGCGGCGACCTGGCCATCGGCAACGTGGTGGGCAGCAATATCGCCAACGTGCTGCTGATCCTCGGTTTGACCGCCCTGATCGCGCCGCTGGTCGTCTCGCGCCAGCTGATCCGCCTGGACGTGCCGATCATGATCGGCGCCAGCCTGCTGACCTTGGCCCTGGCCTGGGACGGCAGCCTCGGAAAACTCGACGGCGCCATACTGTTCACAGGCATCATCGCCTACACCGTTTTCTTGATCATCAGCAGCCGCAAAGAGAAGGCCAGCGAGGATGACGAGTTCAGCAAGGAGTTCGGTCTCGATAAGGCCGTCAAACCCTACGCCTGGGCAATCAATCTGGGGCTGATCGTTGTCGGCCTGGGGCTGCTGGTGGGTGGCTCGCAGCTGCTGGTGGAAGGCGCAGTCAGCCTGGCCCGCGCCCTGGGCTTGTCGGAGCTGGTGATCGGCCTGACGGTGATCGCCGTCGGTACCTCGCTGCCGGAGCTGGCCACCTCGATCCTCGCCGCCCTGCGCGGCGAGCGCGACATCGCCGTGGGCAATATCGTCGGCAGCAATATCTTCAACCTGCTCTGCGTGCTGGGCCTGTCCGCCCTGGTCTCGCCGCTGCCGCTGTCGGTCTCGCCGAACGCCCTGGCGTTCGATTTTCCGGTGATGATCGCCGTGGCCGTGGCCTGCCTGCCGATCTTCTTCGCCGGCTATCGGATCAACCGCTGGGAAGGCTTGATGTTCATCGCCTACTACGGCGCCTACACCCTTTACCTGCTGCTGTTCGCCACCGGCCGGCCCCTCGCCCAGACCTTCGGTAACGCCATGCTCGGCTACGTCCTGCCGCTGACCGCCGTTACCCTGGTGGTGATCGCCGGACGGGCCTGGCGCAAGCAGAGAGCATAAGGCCGAGAAGCGGCTTTACAGCCGTCATGCCCCGTCATTCCTGCGAAGGCAGGAAGAAGGCGGGTATCAAGCGCCCCTTGCAGGCCTGGGTTGCCGCCTGCGCGGCAATGACGGTAAGGGGTCGATCGTCTTATTCAAGGCCCCATGGCCGATGCGCAGCAGATCGTACATAAGCTTTCGTAGGTCGGGTTAGCGCAGCGTAACCCGACGGGAAAGGTCGTCGACCGACGCAGGAGCGTCCAAAGCTGCATTTCCACGTGGAGCGTGGGAACGATCGATGATCTGCTCAACGACACCGCCTACGATCTCGCGAGCTAGAGCCAGGCAAGGCGAAAATGGCCGAGGGCGCGGACTGGGCTCGCATACGAGTTTACTGGGTGTAAATGAGCAGCCCGAGGACATTTTCAACGCCGCATGGCCGACGCGCAGCAGATCGTACACAGGTACTCAGGGGTAGCTGAAGCGCTTGACCAGGGTCAGCTCGCCCGTAGCGCGCATCGGCACCAGGAAGGATTCCTGCTTCTCGTTGGCCGTGCCTTCCTGGCTGATCAGGGTGACCTGGGCGGTGGTGAGTATCTGCGCGGGATCCGCGCCGCCCTCCTCGTCGCTGCTGTAACCACCGCCGAAGTAGTTGACGTAGACCAGGTACTCGCCGCTCAAGGGGGTCGGCGAGGCGAACATTTCCGGGCCGAAGCCGGTGGTCACGTCCACGTCCAGCGCCCCGCCGTTGGCCACCGCCCGCTCCCCGTACCAGACATGCGCGCCGTCGGGGGTGACCACGTGCAGGTCCAGGTCGGTGTTGTCGCTGTCCCAGGCCAGCACCACCCGCAGCCTGGCCGCCGTCTCGCCGCCGCCGAGCTTGTAGAACTGTACCCGGCGCCGGTGCTCGCCATCGGGGCTGCGCACCTCCACGCTGTTGCTGCCGGCCGGAAACACGAAAGGCCGGTCGAAACTGCCGTCCTCCTGGACCTTGAGCGGCAGGCTGATGCCGTTGACTATCAGCCGCGCGGGGGCGCTGCGGTCTTTCGGCGCGGCCTTGATCATGCCACTGATCCGCGCCGTAGCGGCCTGGTCGCTGGCGCTGTTGACTGAGGAGGCCGGGTAATTGACCTCCTGCATAAAATGCGCGCCCTCGCTGTCACCCTTGCGCCAGCCGCCCACCGGCGTATCGATCTGGATGGCGTCGGTGGCCTGCAACCCGGCCAGCGGCAGCAGGGTGGCCAGAACGGAGGCAATGACGGACGGGCGAAGACGCATGGGACTATTCCAGAAGTAGGTGGCGGGCAAGGCGTTCGATGTACTGCTCGTCCTGGCCGTTGGGGTGGGCCTCGAAGGCCAGGTGCAGGTATTCATGGGTCAGGTCCAGACGGTCCTGCAGCGAGTTCAGCCCGCGCACGAAGATCCGCCGGCGCTGGCGGTCGACATGGGGCTTGCCGGACGCCAGCCGGCAGACGGCGAAGGCCGTGGTCTCGCCGTACCCCGGCTCGGCCTCCAGCACCGGCCGCCAGCCGCGCTGCCGGATCTTCAACCACTGCTCGGCCGTGGCCAGCGGCTGGCAGGCAGCCACCGGCTGGTCCCAGCGGCTGAGACTGGCGCGGGGAAAGGCACGGGCCAGGATGGCGTCGTAACGCAGGCCACTGCCGGCCTGGGCCACCGCGTCCCGCCAGGACAGACGCTGCGGCCCGGCCGTGTCCGAATGGTAGGTGACCGGGCTGCCGGCCAGCACCAGGTCGGCGGTCCAGGCGGCGATGGCCTTCGCCTCGGCGCCGGCCGGGCGCGGCGCCACGCGCTGACGGGCACTGCTGTCGGCAATGGCCAGGCAGTCGCCGCTGCGCCCGGCGTTCTGCAGCAGGTAGGTACGGATGGTCACCGCCAGGGCTTTGGCCGCTTCCGCCGGCTGCGCCGCCGCCTCGCGCTCCAGCACCCGGGCCACGTAGTCCTCGCGCGCCAGGCGCGCGGTCAGTTGCAAGCCCTCGGCGCTCGCGTGCAGAAACAGCTCGCCGCGGCTCTCGATCGGCAGGCGGTTGCCGTTCTCGAACTGCACCTCGTACAGCCCCCGCAACGCACCGTAGGCGACGGCCTGGTCGCTGCCCTGTAGGCGCACCTGGCGCAGCGGATAGCGGGCGAACAGGTCCACCTCGACACAGGCCCCCGCCTCCCTCGGCCAGGGCGTGGGCAAGGCCCGATCCAGGGCCTCGGCATGCTCCTTGAGCAGGCGCTGGCTGGTGCCAGGGCCGCCGGCCCAGACCGGCGTGCCGTCCACCAGCCAGCCGGCGAAGCCGCCCTGGCGGGCCTGGTCGTCGTGCTCGGCCAGCCAGCTCCAGGTCTTGACCCGCAACCGCCCGCCCAGTGCCCCGAGGACCGTGCCCTCGGGTGCATCGAGCAGCACGTCGAGCAGCACCTGGCGCGCCTGTTCCTGGGCTGGCAGCGCGGCCAGCGCGCTCAGCAACTCGGCCACCGGCACCCGGGTACCGGGCTCGAGCCGGGGCAGCTCGCTGAGCCAGGCCGGCGCCTGGCGAGCCCGCCAGTAGCCGGCCCAGGCGTCCGGCTCGAGGCCCAGGCGGCCCGGGGCGAAGTACAGGCCGCAGGACTGGCTCAGCGCCCGGTCGCGCTCGATCCGTTCGCCCGGCGCGCAGCAGTACACCTCTTCGCGGTCCTGGCCCTTGCAGCTGTAGCCCTGTTCCGGGCGCTGATTGTCGACCAGATAGGCATAGACGAAGAGCTTCCACAGGCTGCCCAAGGGCGCCTGCAGATCGGTCGGCAGCGCCCCGCGGGACAACACCTGCGTGCGGTTCAGCGCCATCAGCTGGGCGTCCGGACCGGCGCCCAGCGCCAGCTGCACGGGCGCGTCCCCCGCTCGCGCGAGCAGGGGCAGCATCAACAGCCAGGCCAGGCGCATGGGCCTACTCGACCTTCAGCTGACCGTAGGCCGGTTCGCTCTCCAGTGCCTGCTCCTGGGGCGCATACATGCGCACGTAGCGGGCCGGCGGCAGGGAGAACTGGCCTTTCTGCGAGAAGCGCACCAGGTGGCGAACGGTGACCTTGCCTTCGAGGCTATCGACCGGCACCGCGTAGAGCAGTTGGCCGGGCTCGTGGCGGGCCTTTTCCAGGGGCGCCGCCTTGTCCGAATCCAGGCCGCTGACCTGGATGCCCCAGGTGGTGCGCTCCACATCCGCGCCCGGGGGCAGCGGGACCTCCAGCAGGCCGTAACGCAGGGCCCTGGCCTGTTCGGTGCTCAGGGTCACTTCGTCCAGGTACAGGTCGTCGCCGGAAATCGGCCCATCGCCCACCGCCTCGACGCTGAACTCGAAGGCTTTCTCACCCGGCACCAGGCGCAACAACCGGCGTGTCAGGGTGACCGGCAAGCGGCCCGGGGCGGCCAGGGCACTGTGAAAACTCAGGGCCACGCCGGTCGGCCGGGCCAGGGCAGCGGGTAGTTCCAGGCTGCTCGGCAGGCCCTCGCCGCGCCACAGCCACTGGGTTTCACCGCTCGGCCGCTGTTCGGCCTGCCAGCCCACGCCCGGGTTCAGCGCGCTCGGCTGGGGCGATTGCTGGATGGCGGCGTGCAACCAGGTCAGGGCCAAAGCACGTTCCAGGGTCGACTGCTCGGGCGCCAGGCGCTGCAGCAAGGCCTGGGCACGCGCCGGATCCAGGGGCGCCAGCTTCAACTTCAGGGTCTCGGCGAAGGGTTGCTGGCTGGCCTCCAGCCGTGCGCGGGCTTGATCCAGTTGACCGGCGAACGCCGCGGGCAGCGCGACCTGGCGCTGCGCGGCCAGGTCGGCGGTCAATACCCGCGCCATGGCCAGGCCCAGGGGCGAGTTGGGCGCCGCCATGATCAGACTGGTCAGGCCGTCGTCGGCCGGCGTGGCCTCGGCGGGTTGCACGGCCGCGACGTCGGTACGGCTGGCTGTCGTAGCGGCCGCGGCGGCAGGCGCCGGGGCCTGGAAACCGGCCAGGTCGGCCATCAGGCCTTCCAGCAGGCTGTCCACCGGCAACTGCATCTCCCTGGCGAACACCAGGATCAGCGCGCGCTGCAGCAAGGGCGTGTTCGGCGCCTGCTTGGCATAGACCTCCAGCACCCGCTGCCAGTGCTCCGGCGGCAGGCTCAGCGCCAGGGCGCGGCTGGCGTGCCAGTCGGCGTAGTAGGCATAGGCGGTGAGGAAGGCATCCGCCTCGCCCTCCTGGCCCCACCAGGTGAAGGCCGCCTCGGGGCCGGCCATCTGCACCAGGCGCAGGCGACTGTTCTGCATGATCAGGCGCAGGCGATCGCCGATCCGCGCCTCGCCCTTGGCCAGGCCGGGGTAGGCCAGGCTCAGGGGCAACAGGCGGCTGGCGGTCTGCTCGACGCAGCCGTAAGGGTACTCCAGCAGGTCGTCCAGGTTGCCGTTGAACAATGCCTGGGCGCTGTCGTCCAGGCGCAGGCTGATCTGGCTGGCATCGCCGGGCAGACTCAAGGGATTGGCGCCCGCATTGGCCAGCAGGCGCAGCGTCTGCAGGTCCTGCCAACCGGCCCCGTTGACCCGCAGCGTGACGGCGAGGGCGTCCACCGCCTGGCCGTCCTGCAGCAGCTCGGCGCTCCAGTCGCCGGCCTCCACCGCGGCAATGGGCAGCGGCAGGTAGTTGATGCCCTTGTCCAGTTGCACCTCGGTGCGCTGTTCCTGACCGTTGTAGCGGGTCAGCAACTCGGCCAGGGAGGACTGTTCACCCTGGTTGAAGACGAACAGGCCCATGGCCGGCTGGTCGCCGGCGCGGAACCGGGTCGGGCCGCTCCACTTCAGGTACAGGGGTTTTTCCGAGCGGATAAAGGCTTTTTTCTGACCGACCTGGCCGTCGTCGTTGACCGCCCGCGCGGTGATGCGCCAGCGGGTCAGGGAGTCGGGCATGCGGAACGTCAGGCGCGCCTTGCCGTCGGCATCGGTCACCAGGTCCGGTTGCCAGGCGGCGGTATCGACTTCCTCGCGGCGCGGCCGCTCCAGCACCTTGACGCTGCGGTCGCTGTGGTTGGCCTTGCCCGGCGCCGTGGGCGAGCCCGGAAGCGCCAGGTCGTAGCTGATAAACGACAGACTGGCGCTGGTGCGCACGTTGTTGCGCCGTGGGTGGTAGAAGAACTGGTCGATGCCCGGGGCGATTTCCGGCTGCAGGGCGTAGATCATTTCATCCACCACGCTGACGGTCAGGCGCGTGCCCGCCGGCTGGCCGGCGAACCGGGTGCTGAGGTCGAGGGTGACCAGCTCGCCCGGGCGGTACTGCTCCTTGTCGGCGACTATCTCGATATCGATTTGCGGCGTCGCGACCTTGATCCCGGCGTTCTGGAAGCTGTAGTCGCCGCCCTTGGTGTAGAGCGCGGAGAAGGTCAGGTTCGGCGAGAACTGCTCGGTGACGGCGATGCGCGCGCGGTACTGGGTGTCGCTGAGTTTCTCCAGCTTGAGCCAGTCGTCGCCCTGGGACAGCAGCGCGGTGGCCTCCACCTGGTCGCGCTCCAGGGTCAGCAGCGCATCGCTGACCGGTTCGGGAAAGGTGATCAACGCCAGGGCTTCGTCGCCGGCCTGGTACTCGGCCTTGTCGAGCACGATCTCGATGGTGCCGGCCACCGCCTTGATGCCCTCGCCGCTCACCGAATGCCCGGTGGCGCCGAGGATCAGGCCGTGGGCGTCCTTCAGGGTGATGCTATAGCTGCCCGGGCGTTCGAAGGCCAGGTCGAAGCCCTGGGCATCGGCGGCCAGCGTGCCGTCGGCCTTGCTCTGGTCTTCCAGGCGCACCCATTGGTAGCTGGCCGGCTTGAGGTCGGTGGGCTGTTCGCTGCGGTAGCTGAAGGCGACCTTGTCGCCGCTGGCGCTGAAGCGTTGCGGGGCACTGAGGCGGTAACGGGCGGCGCCGCGCTCGATCAGGATTTCCTTGCTGGTCTTGACCCGGTAGGCCGCGCCATCGCTGGCGAACACCGTCAGCAGGTAGCGGCTGGGCTTGTCCGCCGCCGGCAGGTTCAGCTGCGCGCGGCCCTGGCTGTCGGTCTTCAGCTCGGCCGTGGTCAGTTCCACCGGGAACTGGCCCAGGTACTGCAGCTCGTTGTCGATCATCGACAACTGCTGGGCGCGCAGGGTCAATTGCAGGCGCGCGTCCTGCACCGGCTTGCCGTCCGGGTAGAGCAGCACCAGGTTGCCGGTCACCGCCTCACCGGTGCGGAAGTCCGGCTTGGCCAGGTCCAGGGCGATCTCGAAATGCGGTTTGATGTAGTCGGCCACGCGAAAGGCGCTGCTGTAGAGCTGGTCGCGGTAGACGAAACGCAGCTCATAGCCGCCGGCCACGGCGTTATCCGGCAACTGGAAGCGGCCCTGGCTGCCGGCCTTGGCATCCAGGGACAGGGCGAGGGTCTGCAGGGCCGTGCCGTTGGCATCGAGCACCGTCAGTTCGACCGGCGCGCTGGTCGGCGCCACGGAGTCGCGGGCGTTCTTGAACTCGCGCCCCAGGATCTTCACTTCCACCCAGTCGCCCGGGCGATACAGCGGGCGGTCGGTGAAGGCGTAGAGCTTGGTGTCGTAGATCTCGCTGTCGTAATAGAAGTTTTCGGAGACGAATACCCCACCCTCGGCGTCCTCGCCCAGGACGTAGGAGCGCTCCGGGCTGGCGTGCTGCAGGCGCAACAGGCCCTGGGCATCGGTGCTGCCGCTGCTCATCACGCCCAGGCCGTCGCTCCACAGCACCTTGGCCGCGGCCACGGCGCTGCCGTCATGCTTGCGCGCGGTCCAGACCAGCAACTGGTCGCCGGCGATCTTGCTCACCGCCACGGTGTTGGAGACGAACACCACGGTGGTGGCGCGGAACTTACCCACCAGCGCTTCCACCAGGTACAGACCCGGCTTGAGCTTGCCCAGGGGGATATAGACATTGCCCGGATTGACCTTGACGAAATCGCTGGAGGAGCCGGCCAGCTCGACGCCGGCGGGCGGCTGGATCGGCTTGGCGTCCCACAGCGGGTAGCGGAACTGACTGACCAGGGGCAGGCCTTTCATAAGAGCGAACTGCGGCTGCACCTCGAACTGGGTCGGCGCGATGATCGCGTCGCCCATCTTCAGCTCCGGAGCCTCTTCGGTGACCTGCTTGCGCGACTCGTAGGAGAAGGCCCGCTGCATCACCCGGCGCGACTTGCGGTACCAGTTGTCCCACAGGTAGGACAGGGTATTGGCCAGGCCCTCGCCCCTGAACTGGCCCTCGGCGACCACCCGGTGCAGGTTCTTCTGCCGCTTGAGGAATTCCAGCGGCTGGTCGATGCGGTACAACCGCACGTCCACTCCGCCATAGGCCTCCATGCTGTAACGGCGGTAATCGCGACCCGGCGCCTCCAGCCGTACCTGGGCCACTTCGTCGCTGGCGAAGCTGCTGTCGGCCAGCAGGAAGAACGACTCGCCGCTCACCGGCTGGTAGTGGCTGGCCTCGACACTGTCATCGGCGCGCGGCGCGGCGAACGGCAGCAACAGGGTGACGACCAGGGCCAGGCCGGGCAGGCTGCGCAGCTTCATCGCGCGAGGAAATGCAGCCGATAGATGCCGATAAAATTGGGATTGGCTTCGTCGGGTATCCATCGGGTGTCCTTCCATGTCATGAGTTGTTGCACGCTGACCGCACGCATGCCGTTGTCGGTCGGGGTGCTGCTGCCGGTGTGGTAGACGATGTCGCGGCCCATCCAGATCATCAGATGCTGCTCGTCGCCCTGGTCGAAGAAGATCAGGTCCCCGGGGCGCGCCTGGTTCAGGTCGCGGCCGAGAAAGGTGCTGTTGTACTGAATCAGTTTGATCGCGTTGACGTAGGGCCCGACCTGGTCGCCGCCCTGACGCCACTGCTGCGCCAGGGCCCGCTGGCCTTCCTGCAACGCCAGCTCCGGCGGCAGGTAGCGGTTGGACAGGCCATTGGCCCGCAGCCACTTGGCGTCGTGCAACTTCAGCGCCTCGTTGGCGGCGAAGCGCACCAGGCCGGCGCAATCCTGCTGGTGCCAGCGCGGGCTGGGCCCCTGGCGCAACTGTTCCTGGGCGATGCGCACGAACCAGGCGCGAAACACCCGGGACTGCTCGGGGTCGAGCGGTGTCGGGTTTTCTGCGCCTGGCGCCTGGTTGCCGAGCATCCGGGACTGCTCGGGGTCGAGCGGCGTCGGGTTTTCCGCGCCTGGCGCCTGGTTGCCGGACATCCGGGACTGCTCGGGGTCGAGCGGCGTCGGGTTTTCCGCGCCTGGCGCCTGGTTGCCGAGCATCCGGGACTGCTCGGCATCAAGTCCCGCGGGCGCCTCGGCCGTGGCATGGGCACGCAGCATCAGGCCGCAACACAGCAGCAGCCAGGCGGCGCGCAACGGCAGGCGTTTCACAGGCCGCGCCACTCCAGCGGCAGCCACTGCCAGGGACCGTCGACTTCGGTCTCGGCCGGCAGGGTCAGGGCGTATCCGCGGTGCCCGGCCAGGGCCTTCAACTTGGGCAGCAGGTGGGCCTGGGCGGCGTTGCGAAACACCGGCTCCATGTCCGCCGGCAGGCTGTCGAGGGTTTCCTGCTCGAGCAGGACCGCGAGGGTCTCAGGCGCCAGGTACACCGGCACCAGGGCATCCTTGGGCAGCACCTCGGCCAGGGGTGGAAAGCGTTTGCCCAGGGTGTTGATGGCCTTGTCCACCAGGCCGTCGTCCAGGGAGAACAACAGGGTCGAGCCGTGCCGGGCCAGGGTGACGCGGAACAGGCTGTCGGCGGCCTTGGAACTGACCTCACGCTGCCAGATGCGGCTGTCGCCCTGGCTCTCGCTGCCCGCCGCTTCGCTGGGATCCTCGCCAGGCTCCGCGCGGGGCTTCCCGGCGCCGATCAGCGAGTCGAACAGTTTGCCCAGGTCGCCATCCAGGCTGGCGCCGGCGCTGTCGTCGAGCAGGCCTACCAGCAGCGGACTGTGTAGCCGCGAGTCGGGGTACCAGCACAGACCGGCGGCGCCGGTCAGGTGGCCGGCCAGGCCCTTCGCCACCTGCTCGTCGGTGCCGAGCTTGGCCAGCATCTTCTCGTGCACGCCGGTCGCCACCGGCAAGGCCACGCAGGCGCTGGCGCCCATGGGCATGGCCCGCCAGACCGGGGCGAAATCCAGGCTGGTGCGGTCTTCGCTGTCGTTCAGGGCCAGGAAGCTGTGCCAGCCCTGGGCGTCCATCTCGAAACGCAGCCCGGCGAAGGCCGGAATAAAGCGCTGATAGCCCAGGGCCAGGGTCTCGGCGCCCAGAGAAATGCGCTGGCTGACCTCGCCGCGGGACTCCAGGCCGAAACGCTCGGCAAAGGGGTTGTCGCCGTTCAGCAGGGCCTCGACGCGTTCTGTGGCCTCCCGGGCCAGCAGCGCGCCGTCGTACTCGCCATCGAGCAGCATGCCCGGGTTGGAGAGCACCAGCAGCTTGTCGCCATGGCTGGCCAGCAGCAGCGAGCGTTGGCCGTTGTAGCGCAGGCGGTACAGCGGCACGGCCTCGCCATCGACCTGCAGCTCGCCGGCCGGACGCAACTGGCTGTCGTCGGCGGCCACATGGGCCAGGGGCTCGAGCAAGCGCGCCAGGCCGCCGCGGTCCAGCAGCAGCAGGAAGTGCTTGAGCTTGCCATCGACGCCGCGCCAGAGGGCCACCTGCGCCGGCTGGTCGAGCAGTTCATCGAGCAGGCTGTCCTGCAACTGCAGGTCGTGCTCGTAGATGATCCGCCGCAGGCTGCCACCCAGGCCCAGCCGATCGGGGTTGCCCTCGTAGTAGAAGACGAAGTCCTCGGTCAGGCTGTCGCGCAGCAGCGGCACGCTCAGCAGGTCCCTGGGCAGGCGGCTCAGCGAATCGCTTTCGATCAGCGCGTCGGGGCGGCTCAGGTCCAGCTCCAGCAGGCTCTGCTCGGCCAGTTCCCTGGGTGTCTGCGGTTCGAAGAAGCCAGCGAAGAAGGCCCCCGCGGCCGAGACCAGTCCGGCCCCCAGCAACCCCAGGACCAGCAGTGCTACGCGCCGCTTGCGCGGGCCCGTGTCGGCCGCTGCGGCGGCGCCACTGGGCTCGACCGGGGTGACCTCGGGTGAGGTGTTGTCGCTCATGTCAAAGACTCCCACTTCATCCCTGCGTCGGGAAGCGTCGATACATCAGTAATTGAAGGTCTTGATCAGCTGCAGATCGCCGATGCCGCGCAAGGGCACCAGGAAGGTCTCGCGCTTTTCGTTCAGGGTATTCTCGTTGAACACCAGGCCGATCTGCGCGCTGATGATTTCGTTCTGGTTACTGCCTTCGTCGAAGTTGTAACCCTGGCTGTTCAAATTGCCCCAATAGTTGACGTAGACCAGGTAGCTGCCGTGCAGCGGCGCGGTCATGGTGAACATTTCCGGGCCGGGGCCGTCGACGCTGTCCACATCCAGGCCACCGCCATTGCTCATCACCGGGTCGGCCCAGAAGGCGTGCTGCCCATCGGGGGTGACCACGTGCAGGTCGAGCTCGGCCTTGGGGTCGTCCCAGCCCAGGGCGATGCGCACCCGCGCCGGCGTCTTGGCGGTATTGGCTTCGTAGAATTGCACGCGCTTGAGCGATCGGCCCTCGGCGCTGACCAGCTCGACGCTGTTGGAGCCGGCGCCAAAGTTATAGGGTCGGGCGAAGCGGCCTTCTCCGTCGGTGTAGAGAGGCAGGGGGTTGCCGTTGACCACCAGGCGCTGCGCCTGGGACACGCCGGCCAGGCCCTGCAGCTTGCCTTCGATCATGCTGCGGCCGCGCTGCGCGCCACGGTCGATCGGCGGCGTGGGGTAAGCCACGCGCGCGCCTTCGCCACGCTCGAGCAGGCCGCTATGACGCCAACCGGCCGTGGGGCCGTCGAGGCTGGCCGAAGGCTCGGCCCAGGCGCCTGGCGCTTGCGTCAGCAGGCCGAGCAACAACATTACGGCACGCATGAGCAATCCCTGTTGGCGGCGCAAGGCCAGCAAGGTTAGCGAGTCGCAAACGACCTGGCAATCGGCATATACAGCCATCGGCCAGGACTTTATACCGCGTCACAGCCGCCCGTTCGAAAGGGCCGTAAGACCTAGATCCAGCTCGCCCATTGCAACAGCAACAAGCCCACATTGGTGGTGACCACCGCCGCCAGGGTGGTGATCACGATAATGGCCGCGGCCAGTTCATGGTTGCCATTGACCGCCCGGGCCATGACGAAGCTGGCCGCCGCCGTGGGGCTGGCGAAGTAGAGAAAGAGAATGGCCAGGTCGGCCTCGCGAAAGCCGCAGAACCAGGCACCGACCGTGGCCAGCAGCGGCAGCCAGATCAGCTTCATCGCGCTGGAGCTCAGGGCGATGCCGCTGCTCGCCCGCAGAGAGGCCAGGCTCAGGGTGCCGCCGATGCAGATCAGCGCCAGCGGCAGGGTCATCTGCGCGAAGTACTGCCCCGAGGTCATCAGCCAGGTCGGCAACGGCAGCTGCCAGTAGGCAATCGGAACGGCCGCCAGCACCCCGATGATCAGCGGGTTGCTGACGATGCTCTTGCTGATGGCCCAGGCACCCGACTGGGCCTGCGGGCTGTAGATCGCCAGGACGATGGACGACAGGCTGTTGTAGCAAAGAATCACCACCCCACCCAGCACAGCTCCCACCGACAGGCCGTAATCACCGTACATGCTGGTGGCCAGCGCCAGGCCGACTATGCCGTTGTTGCCGCGAAACGCACCCTGGGTATAAATGCCGCGCTCGGCCAGCGGCACACGCCAGATCGCCCAGCCCCAGGCGAGCGCGAAACACACCAGCGTCGCGACAACGAAATAACCGATCAGCGCCGGGCGCAAGGCCATGCTCAGGTCCGCGTTGACGATGCCGATAAACAGCAAGGTCGGCATGGTCCCGCGAAACACCAGCGAGGACGCGGTGTTGATAAAGGCCGTGTCGATCCAGCCCAGACGCTTGAGCAGCACACCCAGGAACAGCATGGCGAACACCGGGGCGGTGATGGCGAGGGTTTGCTGAGCGATGGCGAGCATGACGGTCCCGGGACAGATTGCTTAGGACGCTAATAGTAGCAAGAGAAGAGGTACGACAACCCAAGACTGTCCGCGCGTACCCACGCACCCGCGTCGAGACCCAGGCGGCTTAGCGAGCAAGCGCGGCGCCCGGCCAGCCGTCATACCCGCGAAGACGGGTATCCCGGGGCGACGCCCCGCCAGCTCAGCTCAGCGCCTGACCGGGCGCTTCTGCCATTTGCACTGCAGGCTGCGCCGGCGCAGGAGGACGCCAGCACTACCTTCCTGATCATCAGCCAGCGCCAGTCCACCACCCTGATCCAGGCGGAAAGTATAAAAGCATGGTATTGCCAATGGACGTTTCCAGCGTCGATGTCGTAGGGTTTCCAAGGCATAAGGTCATTTCCCGCCACCGGACCGCCCTAGCCGGAAGCCGGCAGGCCAAGGGGCGAATAATAATCCAGCACGTCGGCAAGGGTGTTTATGGCACCGTTTGATGGCCCTTAATGGTGAGGTTGGTCATGATCCCGCTCGACAAGCTCGTTCCAGTCTTCGACCTGGTGATGGCGCACCCTGTCGCGACGTCGATACCGACTCCAAGTAGCGTACGCCGGATCAACTCCGAGCTCGGCGTTCACTTGCCGGACAGCCTCGTCGCGTTTGCGAGAGAAAGTAAGAAATTCGGTTCGTGGTTTCTGAGCCTTGGTGAAGACTACTCCAATCCATTTCATATTCTCGCCATGAATGCGGCCCTCCATTCTCCGGTTCGCGAAGGCGTCGATACATGGAGGCCAATGCCCCGCAACTTGATTATGTTCAATCACGGCTACGATGAGGACTACGACTGCATTGACATCAGTTCGCCAAGTCTTGTGCCTGGCGAGTACAAGGTACGTTACTGGTGCCCCCTCTCGGAAGACGGTATGGTCTTCGACACATTCCCCCTGTATATGCAGCACCATATTAGCGACTGGGTCGAACACGCCAAAAAGGCCACACAAGCGCTTGTCCGTCGCGAGTTGCAAACCTGATTGCGCGCTCAAATGGACCATGGAAAAGGTCATATGCTTCATAAAATCGGCCAATCGTCATCGCCGCCCGGGTATAACTCCAGCACTCAGGCATTTTGTTTAGTTCACCTGCGCGCTAAATCCCGCCTTTACCCTGAACCTGAGATTGTATGTACAGATCGATGAGAAACTCGCCATTACGACTGAAGAAGCAATCCAGAGCCAGTAAAACTGAAGAAACTCTTCAGCAAAAATGGCGGAACATGCCAGTCGGCGAAATGAAAAATCACTTAGGCAGGGTGCTTATTGCCGAATACCACTGCTATCCAAGCTATGGACGTGCGCATACTGTCACACGACAGTTTTCCACAAGATGTCGCTGGCGACGCCTGGCTATGATTAAACTGCTTTTAGCGCTCGGCGTAAAAATAAGCGAGCTCGCCACGGCTCATACACTGCCGAAAGGTAATAAGTGGCCAGGTACCGCATGGTTAATTGAGAGGAAGGATTTCACGCTTGCAACGAAAACAAACCCCCACCCCACATTTAACCCTTCAGATAACTAGCGGTAGCCGGGGGAGCGCAATTCCACTCCGACGAAATCTTATCCACCACAACAACGTGAATACAGTGTTTGGCTGCGACTTCATCTTGGGCTTCGAGGCTGGCATAGCTATGCGACCTTAATTTTCCGCTCAAGCCGAACACGCTTCGCGGGTCGGTGCACAGGCGACGCCAGACCATAAAAACTCAAGACTGGATAAGATAAGCCGCCAACTCGACACCTAGCCGCGTAACAGCCCGGCCACGGGAATGGATCAACCCATAGCGCGCAGAACAGCCGTCATACCCGCGAAGGCGGGTATCCAGTCGACGCCCCGTCAACCCCTCTTCAGCGCCTGACCGGGCGCTTCTGCAATTTACGCTGCAGGGTGCGCCGGTGCATGCCCAGCGCGCGGGCGGTGGCGGAGATATTGCCTTCGTGTTCGCCCAGCACGCGCTGGATATGCTCCCACTGCAGCCGGTCGACCGACATGGGGTTTTCCGGCACCAGGGTGTCCAGGTTGGCATGCTGGGCCAGCAGCGCGGCCAGCACGTCGTCGGCGTCGGCCGGCTTGCACAGGTAGTTGCAGGCACCGCGCTTGATCGCCTCCACCGCCGTGGCGATGCTCGAATAGCCGGTGAGGATGACCACGCGCATCTCGGCGTCCAGGGCCAGCAGCTTGGGCAGCAGCACCAGACCGGAGTCGCCCTCCATCTTCAGGTCCAGCACCGCGTAGTCCGGCAAATCCTGCAGGGCCAGGGCGTAGCCCTCTTCCGCCGAGCCCGCGGTGCTGACGCGCAGGCCGCGCCGGCTCATGGCGCGGGCCATGACCCGGGTAAAGGTCGGGTCGTCGTCGACCAGCAGCAGGTGCGGCAGTTCGTCGGTATCGAGCGCTGCGTCGAGCGGGGTCTCGTCACTCATAGTCGTCTCCTAAAGCCAGGCGCGGCAGGCGCAGTTCGGTCAGGGTACCGCCGTCTTCGTGGTTGTAGAGTTTCACCGAACCGCCGGCGCGGGTCACGCTGGCCTGGCTGAGAAACAGGCCCAGGCCGAAGCCCTTGCCCTTGGTGGTGAAAAAGGGCTTGCCCAGCTGCTCGGCGATGGCCAGGGGCACGCCGGCGCCGTGGTCGCGAATGCTGATGCACAGCTCCAGGGCGTTCCAGTCCAGCCGGATATCCAGGTCGTCGGGACAGGCGTCGGCGGCATTGTTCAGCAGGTTGAGCAGGGCCTGAGTCAGGTCCGGGGGCGGCGCCAGGCGCGGCGTACTGCCCAGGCCCAGGCGCTGGTAGCGGAAGCTGGCCTCGGGACGCATCAGGTGCCAGCGGTTCAGCGCGGTTTCCAGCCAGTTGTGGGCGGACTGCTCTTCCACCGCCTGACGGCGGTTGGCTTCGGCCGCGCGCACCAGCTGTTGCAGGGTGTCCTTGCACAGCATCACCTGCTCCTGAAGCACCGCCAGGTCTTCCTGCAGCAGCGGGTCCTTGTGCTCGCGGCGCAGCTCCTTGATCAGCACGCTCATGGTCGCCAGCGGGGTGCCCAGCTCGTGGGCGGCGCCGGCGGCCTGGGTGGCCACGGCCAGCAGTTGCTGATCGCGCAGGCTTTCCTCGCGGCGCTCGGCCTGCAGTTGGTCCTGGCTGCGCAGTGCGCCGGCCATCTTCACCACGAAGAAGGTGATAAAGGCCGCCGACAGGGCGAAGTTCAGCCACATGCCGAACAGGTGCAGGCTGATCAGCGCGGCCTCGTGCTGCACCTGGTGCAGGTGCAGCGGGTGGTACCAGATCAGCAGGGCCGTGTAGCCGCTCAGGGCCAGACCGCTCAGGGCCATGGAGTAGAGCCAGGGCAGGGTCGCCGCGGCAATGGTCAGGGGCACCAGGTAATAGGAGACGAAGGGGTTGGTCGAGCCGCCGGAAAAATACAGCAGCAGGCTGTGGATCAGCAGGTCGCAGGCCAGTTGCGCGGCGTACTCCTGCTCGGTCACCGGCCAGCGCTTGCGCAAGCGCAGGCCGGTAACCAGGCAGACCAGGGCGGAAACCCCCAGGGTGATGCCCAGGGCCAGCCAGGGCAGCGGCAGCAGGTCGAGCAGGTAGGCGATAAACAGCGAACCGGCCTGGGCGGCCAGCACCAGGATCCGGATCAGGGTCAGCCGCCAGAGGTTCTGGCGGCTGGCGGACAACAACTGCACGGGGGCGAGCATAGGGTCGAATGGCCTGGTGGGTGAGTGGGTTAACTCGAGCTCGTATGCCTGGGAGTCTGAGACAAGTCCCTGGAACAAATCAGGGTCCGAGATGGCGGTGAGCGGCAACGCCGTGCCAGAACCCTGGGCGCCGAAATGGACTGACAGGCCACGAGGCTCTGTTAATGCCGGGAGTGCTGCGAGTATAACCAGGGTCGCCGCCGCCCCGTCCGACTGCGGCAAAGGGTCGCAGTCGGACCTGTCGGGGCCGACTGGCGTAAAGCCAATAGAAGATGCCGGCTGCGCGGCTGCGGAACCGCCGTACAAGAACTAGAGTCCATGCTTGGCTACACATCCCAGTGTTTTATCTGCCGCACCCCAGGAGTTGTTATGCAGCGTATTACCCGTCTTGCCGCCGCCCTCGCCCTCGGCGCCTTGGTTCAACTGCCGGTCCAGGCCGAAGAGGCGCGTTATAACCAGGTGGCACTGGGTGCCGAGGTCAGCCAGGAAGTGGCCCACGACCTGATGCAGGTCGGCCTTTACAGCGAAGCGCAGAACAGCGACCCGGCCGCCCTCGCGGCCGAGATCACCCGCACCCTCAACCGCGCCCTTGAACGGGCCCGGCAGGTCCAGGGCGTGACGTTGAGCCTGGGCAGCCGCCACAGCTACCCGGTCTACGACGACAAGGGCCAGCAGATCACCGCCTGGCGCGAGCGCGCCGAGCTGCGCCTGGAAAGCGCCGACTTCACCGCCCTGTCCAAACTCACCGCCGAGCTGCTGGGTGAGCTGAAGATGGCCGGCATGGACTTCGCCATTTCCAAACCCAGCCGCAAGAAAAGCGAGGACGCCCTGCTCAGGGACGCCGTCGACGCCTTCAAGGCCCGCGCCCAACTGGCCACCGAAGCCCTGGGCGGCAGCGGCTACAAGCTGGTCAGCCTGAACCTCAACAGCGCCGGCTTCCAGCCGCCGATGCCGATGATGCGCGCCGCCTCCATGAAGGGCATGTCGATGATGGAAGACGCCCCCGCCTCGCAGATCGAGGCCGGCAGCAGCCAGGTCAGTGTCACCGCCGAGGGCGTGATCGAAGTACAGCTGCCCTGATCGGGTGCGTGTGCCGGGACGCGTCCCGGCACACAAGCTGACCAACGCGTCAGGACTTACAGCAAAGCGACATTCAGTGACGATCGTTCCACATCTGTTGCAGCAATAGCCCCGCTCGCCTTGCACTGGGCACAAGCCCTGCATAGCTTCATGCGGGTCGGCTCACCAGGCCGCACCTCGATAATGACAACAACCTGAGGTCATCATGCGTAAAAAAGCAGTCATCCCCTTTATGCTCGCCGCCGGCTTGCTGGCCGGCGCCTCCGCTGCTCAGGCCGCCGGCAATCTGGTGTTCTGCTCCGAAGGCAGCCCGGCCGGGTTCGACCCCGGCCAGTACACCACCGGCACCGACTTCGACGCGGCCGCCGAAACCGTTTTCAATCGCCTGACCCAGTTCGAGCGCGGCGGCACGGCGGTGATTCCCGGCCTGGCCGAAAGCTGGACGGTGTCCGACGATGGCCTGAGCTACAGCTTCAAGCTGCGCCCCGCCGTGAAATTCCATACCACCGAGTACTTCAAGCCCAGTCGCGCCTTCAACGCCGACGACGTGCTGTTCACCTTCGAGCGTATGCTCAGCGCGGATCATCCCTTCCGCAAGGCCTACCCCACCGAGTTTCCCTACTTCACCGACATGGGCATGGACAGCAACATCACCAAGGTGGAAAAACTCGACGACCTGACCGTCAAGTTCACCCTGGCCACGGTCGACGCGGCCTTTATCCAGAACCTGGCCATGAGCTTCGCCTCCATCCATTCGGCCGAATACGCCGACCAGTTGCTCAAGGCCGGCAAGGCCGCCGATCTCAACCAGAAGCCCATCGGTACCGGACCCTTCGTGTTCAACCGCTACCAGAAGGATGCGCAGATCCGCTTCAAGGGCAACAAGGAATACTGGCTGCCGGAAGACGTGAAGATCGACAACCTGATCTTCGCCATCAACACCGACTCCTCCGTGCGCTACCAGAAGCTCAAGGCCGGCGAATGCCAGATCACCCTGACCCCTCGCCCGGCCGATCTGGAGTCGATGAAAAAAGACCCCTCGCTCAGCGTCATCGAGCAGGCCGGTTTCAACCTCGGCTATATCGCCTACAACACCGAACACAAGCCGTTCGACCAACTCGCCGTGCGCCAGGCCATGGACATGGCGGTGAACAAGACCGCGATCATCAAGGCCGTCTACGAGGGCGCCGGCCAGCTGGCGGTCAATGGCATGCCGCCGACCCAGTGGTCCTATGACGAGACCATCAAGGACGCCGCCTACGACCCGGAGAAAGCCAAGGAACTGCTCAAGGCCGCCGGCATCAAGGAAGGCACCGAAGTCACCCTCTGGGCCATGCCGGTGCAGCGTCCCTACAACCCCAACGCCAAGTTGATGGCCGAGATGCTGCAGTCCGACTGGGCCAAGATCGGCATCAAGGCGAAGATCGTCAGCTACGAGTGGGGCGAGTACAACAAGCGCGCCAAGGCCGGCGAGCACGATATCCTGCTGATCGGCTGGACCGGCGACAATGGCGACCCCGACAACTGGCTCGGCGTGCTCTACGGCTGCGATGCCATCGGCGGCAACAACTACGGACGTTGGTGCGATCCGCAGTTCGACCAGTTGATCAAGCAGGCCAAGGCAATCAACGACCAGGACCAACGCAGCATCCTGTACAAGCAGGCCCAGCAGATCCTCAAGGCTCAAGTCCCGATGACCCCGGTGGCCCACTCCACGGTCAACCAACCGATGAGCAAGAAGGTGAAGGACTTCAAGGTCAGCCCCTTCGGACTTAACTCCTTCTATGGCGTCAGCGTCGAGTAAAAAGCCACGGCAATAAAAACGGCGGCCCGAGGGCCGCCGTTTTTGGTTTCGCCGGAACTCAACGCCCCTTCGCCTGGGTATCGCTGCGCTCAACCCAGGCTAGGACGCGGTGTAGGGTGGATTGACGTCTTGTTTATCCACCATCGCGTTGGGGGGATGGATAAAGCGCCAGCGATGCGCCCCATGCCGGGTCTTGTTTCAAAACTGGTTCCGGTACCGGCGCGGCCGTGCGGGTAGTGTCAACAGGCCCTAGCCCAGTCCGAACGGATCGTCCACCGAATGGCTCGGCGCGGTGAACCAGCGCGGGCCCTCGGCGCTCAGGTAGAAGTGGTCCTCCAGGCGGATGCCGAACTCGCCCGGCACACAGATCATCGGCTCGTTGCTGAAGCACATCCCCTCGGCCAGGAGCGTCTGGTCGCCACGCACCAGGTAAGGCCCTTCGTGGATATCCAGGCCTATGCCGTGCCCGGTGCGGTGCGGCAGCCCCGGCAATTGGTAGTCCGGTCCCAGGCCGCCGGCTTCCAGCGTTTGCCGGGCCGCCGCGTCCACTGCCTGGCAAGGCGTGCCCAGCTGCGCCGCAGCGAAGGCCGCCAGCTGCGCGGCTTTTTCCAGGTTCCAGAACGTCCGCTGACGCGCACTCGGTTCGCCGAACACGTAGCTGCGGGTGATATCCGACAGATAGCCGTGTACCTGGCAGCCGGTGTCGATCAGCACCATGTCGCCCTGCTTGAGGGTCTGGGCATGCTTGACCCCATGGGGAAAGGCGCTAGCCGGACCGAACAGCACGATGCAGAAGGTCGAGCCCGCCGCCCCCACGGCGCGGTGCGCCTGGTGGACGAACTCGGCGACTTCGGTGGTACTGATGCCTTCGTGCAGCATGCTCGCCACGGCCTGGTGCACCGCGAGGGTCATGTCCTTGGCCCGCTGCATCAGGGCGAGTTCGGCTGCCGACTTGCGCTGCCGGCAAGGCGCGGTCACCACGCCGGCGTCGATAAAGTCGTAGCCCTTGGCGAGCCGGCGAATGCCGTCGACCATGAAAAACGGCAACGAGGAGCACAGCCCGACCAGTGGCGGCGCGTCCTCGTCCGGCTGCACGCCCAGGCGTTGCAGGCTGTCGAGCAGCAACTGGTAGGGACTCTCGTGCTCCTGCCAGGTATTGATGGGACCGCTCAGCACCTGGAAATCGCGCACCGTGCCTTCCTCGAAGGTCGGTGCCAGGTACTCCAGCGCGCCATTGGCCGGCAGGATGGCCCCGACCATGCGTTCGCTGGGGTGCCAGCGCACGCCCGTGAAGTACTGCAGGTTGCTGCCCGCGTGGATAAAGAGCGCGGCGATGCCACGGGCCTGCATGCCGGCCTGGGCGCGGGCGATACGCGCCTGGTATTCGGCCAGGCCAATGGGCTCGGCGCCCGCCAGCATGCCGTGCAAGCCCGCGAGCGCCTGTTGCGGCGTCTTTCCCCCTACACCCAGCGTCATGATTGCCCTTCCTCATCGTCGACATGCGGTCTGCATGCCGATAAATTTAAGTAGGACTTAAATTTAGGTCAAACTATTTTTCAGTGCCACTTACATTTCCAGCGCCGAGGAACGGCTTCCTCGGGCCGCCCGGGTCGGTATACTCCCTGTCTTTTCTCACGAGCCATGGCCATGACCGCAGACCGCATCGGAGAACGCTTGCGCCGCTATCGACGGGCCGCGAACAAGACCCTGAACCAGGTGGCCGGCGAGTCCGGGCTGACGGCCAGTTTCCTGTCCCAGGCCGAACGCAACCTCACCGGCGTGTCGATCAGCTCCCTGGCCAATATCGCCAAATCCCTGGGCATCCCGCTCAACGCCCTGTTCGATCAGCCCCTGCAGCCGCAGCCCGATTCCCATCAGGGCGAACGCGTGCGCTACACCATCGAAGGCCAGCCGCTGGCCTACGAGCGCCTGTCCAGCAGCTTTCCAGGCAACCTGCTGAACGCGGTCAAGATGAGCATGCCGGTGGGTTACCAGTCCGAACTGATTGCCCACGAAGGGGCGGAGTTCGCCTATGTGCTCAGTGGCCGGATCGTCTACACCATCGAAGGCCGTCAGTACCCGCTCGGGCCCGGCGACTCGGTGCACTTCGACGCCGGCAAGACCCACCGCCTGGCCAATGTGGGCAGCGAAGTGGCCGAAGTCCTGACGGTGACGACCATGGGGCTATTCGACGACCATAACGCCCTCTAGCCTCGCCTACGCGCTATACAGTCTGCCAAGCCCCGCCAGCCCCTGTTCCTCATGTGTGATCGGCCGCCAACAAATGTAAGCCTTGCTTAATTTTTGTTGACCCAATTTTCAGCATGACTTAATTTCGAAGCCGACCCGTACCAGACCCGGCACACCCACAGCCCACCTGCGCGTGCACGCCCCGATCGCTACCCAGGGCACGCAGGTCCAGGGCATCACAAGACCGCCACCTCACCGCGGTCTTGAAAACAACAACAATGAGGTTTGCATGCGCACCCATCACATCCTTCCGACCCTGCTCGCCGCAAGCCTGATGCTCGGCGCGTCCTTCGCCAACGCCAGCAACCTGGTGTTTTGCTCCGAAGGCAGCCCAGGGGGGTTCGACCCGGGCCAGTACACCACCGGAACCGATTTCGACGCCACCTCGGAAACCCTTTTCAACCGCCTCGCCCAGTTCGAGCGCGGCAGCACCCTGGCCGTGCCGGCCCTCGCCACCGAGTGGCAGGTCAGCGAAGACGGCCTGGTCTACAGCTTCAAGCTGCGCCCGGGGGTGAAATTCCACAGCACCGACTACTTCACCCCCAGCCGCGCCTTCAACGCCGACGATGTGGTCTTCACCTTCCAGCGCATGCTCGACAAGGACCACCCCTTCCGCAAGGCCTACCCCACCGAGTTCCCCTACTTCACCGACATGGGCCTGGACAAGAACATCGCCCGGGTGGAAAAGGTCGACGACCTGACCGTGCGCTTCACCCTCAATAGCGTCGATGCCGCGTTTATCCAGAACCTGGCGATGAGCTTCGCCGCCATTCATTCCACGGAATACGCCGACCAACTGCTCAAGGCCGGCAAGGCCGCCGAGCTCAACCAGAAACCCATCGGCACCGGCCCCTTCGTCTTCAGCCGCTACCAGAAAGATGCGCAGATCCGCTTCAAGGGCAACAAGGACTACTGGCTGCCGGAAGACGTGAAGATCGACAACCTGATCTTCGCCATCAATACCGACGCCTCGGTGCGCGCGCAGAAGCTCAAGGCCGGCGAATGCCAGATCACCCTGAATCCGCGACCGGCCGACCTCGAGTCGTTGCGCAAAGACCCCAACCTGAGCGTGCCCAGCCAGCCCGGCTTCAACCTGGGTTACATCGCCTATAACGTTACCCGCGCGCCCTTCGACAAGCTGGAAGTGCGTCAGGCCCTGGACCTGGCCATCGACAAGCAGGCGATCATCGCCGCGGTCTACCAGGGCGCCGGCCAGCTGGCCGTGAATGCCATGCCGCCGACCCAGTGGTCCTACGACGAGCGCATCAAGGGCACCCCGCAGAACGTCGAAAAAGCCAAGGCGCTGCTCAAGCAGGCCGGCGTGGCCGAAGGCACCCGGATCACCCTGTGGGCCATGCCGGTGCAGCGACCCTACAACCCCAACGCCAAGCTGATGGCCGAAATGCTCCAGGCCGACTGGGCGAAGATCGGCATCCAGGCGCAAATCGTCAGCTACGAGTGGGGCGAGTACATCAAGCGCGCCCATGCCGGCGAGCACGACGCCATGCTGATCGGCTGGACCGGCGACAACGGTGACCCCGACAACTGGCTGGGCGTGCTCTACGGTTGCGATTCGGTCAACGGCAACAACTTCTCCAAATGGTGCGACGCCGGCTACGACAAGATCGTCAAGCAGGCCAAGGCCATCACCGACCGCGACGCGCGCACCGCGCTGTACCAGCAGGCGCAGCAGATCATCCAGCAACAGGTGCCGATCTCCCCGATCGCCCACTCCACGGTCTATCAGCCCATGCGCACCAGCGTGCAGGGCTTCGAGATCAGCCCCTTCGGGCGCAACAGTTTCTACGGCGTCGGCACCAAGCCCTGAAACCTCGCGCAAGGCGGCGGGCCCTCGGGTTCGCCGCCGGCCTTCCCTGGAACTCGCCATCGGCCGACGTCCGCGTCGACCCGCTGTGCGGTATCGGCATCCGGCCTTCTAGACTGCTGTGACGCCGACCGCTCACGGAGTAACCATGCACCCGACCCTGCGTTACCTGCCCCTGCTGTTCGCACTCGGCGGCGTCCCGTCGCTGGTCCAAGCCAAGCCCCTGGTGGTCTGTACCGAGGCGGCGCCGGAAGGTTTCGATATCGTCCAGTACACCGCGGCGGTTACTGCCGACGCGGCCTCCGAAACCCTGTTCGACCGCCTGGTGCGCTTCAAACCCGGCACCACCGAACTCGAACCGGCCCTGGCCGAACGCTGGGAGATCAGCCCGGACGGCCTGACCTACACCTTCCACCTGCGCCAAGGGGTGAAGTTCCACAGCACCGACTGGTTCACCCCCAGCCGCGGGATGAATGCCGACGACGTGCTATGGAGCTTTCAGCGTCAGCACGACCCCGAGCATCCCTGGCACGCCCAGGCGAGCCGTGGTTTCCCTTATTTCGAGGCCATGGAATTCGGCAAGCTGATCACCCGCGTCGAGAAGCTCGACCCCCATCGCGTGCGCTTTACCCTCAACCGGCCCCAGGCGCCGTTTCTCGCGGACCTGGCCATGGGCTTCACCTCGATCTACTCCGCCGAATACGCCGACCAGCTGCTCAAGGCTGGCACCCTGGACCAGCTCAACAGCCAACCGATAGGCACCGGGCCCTTCGTCTTCCAGCGTTACGCCAAGGATGCCCAGGTGCGCTACACCAGTCACCCGGACTACTGGGACGGCGAACCGCCCTCGGAAAAACTCCTGTTCTCCATCACCACCGACCCCAACGTGCGTCTGCAGCAGCTTCGGGCCGGCACCTGCCAGATCGCGCTCCATCCGCGGCCCTTCGACGTGCCGGCGCTCAGGGACGACCCCAAACTCAAGGTGCTGGCGCTGGATTCGCTGCTGACCGCCTACGTGGCGCTCAACGTGCGGCATAAACCGCTGGACGATGTACGTGTGCGCCAGGCCATCAACCTGGCGTTCGACCAGCAGGCTTACCTGGCTGCCCAGTTCGGGGCCGAGGGAGCCAGCGCGGCGGTCGCGCCCTACCCCTCGACCCTGCTCGGCTACAACAATGAGCTGAGCCCCTGGCGCCACGACCCCGAGCGTGCCCGGCGACTGCTGGCCGAGGCCGGCCATCGGGACGGCCTCAGCCTGTCGATCTGGACCCGCCCCGGCGGCGGCCCGACCAACCCCAACCCCTCGCTGGGCGCACAGATGCTGCAGGCCGACCTCGCGGCCGTCGGTATCAAGACCGATATCCGGGTGATGGAATGGGGCGAACTGATCAAGCGGGCGAAGAGCGGCGAGCACGACATGGTCTTTATGGGCTGGGCCGGCGACAACGGCGATCCGGACAACTTCCTCACTCCCAACCTGTCCTGCGCCGCGGCGCAGAGCGGCGAGAACATGGCCGGCTGGTGCGACACGAGGTTCGATGCCTTGATCGCTCGGGCCCGGGAAAACACCGCGCCCGAGCAACGCGCCGCGCTTTACCGCCAGGCACTGACTATCTTTCATGACCAGGCACCCTGGATTGCCCAGGCCCACCCCAAACAATTCGGCGCCCTGAGCCGCGAGGTCGAAGGTTTCGTGCTCAGCCCCCTGGGTTCGAACAACTTCGCCAGGGTTAAACGGCACTGAACCTGCAAGCAAACGGCAGCACCCGCCGACCGGTCCGCTGGCCGGCGCGAACTGACAGGATAACGGGCGGCCCATGCAGCCGCCCTTCGGATAAGACGATGCGGAGTACCGAAACCCCATGCTTGCCTTTATAGCCCGACGCCTGGGATTGCTGATCCCGACCTTCTTCGGCGTCACCCTGCTGACCTTCGCGCTGATCCGCCTGATCCCGGGCGACCCGGTGGAAGTGATGATGGGCGAACGCCGGGTCGATCCGGAGATGCATGCCCAGGCCATGGAGCGCCTGGGTCTGAACAAGCCGTTGTATGTCCAGTACCTGAACTATATCGGCCAGCTGGCCCGGGGCGACCTGGGCGAATCGTTGCGCACCCGCGAGAGCGTCTGGAGCGAGTTCACCACGCTGTTTCCCGCCACCCTGGAGCTGGCCCTGGCCGCGCTGCTGTTCGCCGGCATCCTCGGCCTGCTGGCGGGCGTCATCGCCGCCCTCAAACGGGGCTCGCTGTTCGATCATGGGGTGATGGGCATCTCCCTGACCGGCTATTCCATGCCGATCTTCTGGTGGGGCCTGCTGCTGATCATGTTTTTTTCCGTGGGCCTGGGCTGGACCCCGGTCTCCGGACGCATCGACCTGCTGTACGACATCGAACCGGTTACCGGCTTTATGCTGATCGACACCCTGCTCAGCGACGAGGAGGGCGCCTTTCTCGATGCCCTGCACCATATGGTCCTGCCGGCCATCGTGCTGGGCACCATTCCCCTGGCGGTGATCGCGCGCATGACCCGCTCGGCCATGCTCGAGGTGCTGCGCGAGGATTATGTGCGCACCGCCCGGGCCAAGGGCCTGTCGCCCGGCCGCGTGGTGTTCGTCCACGGCCTGCGCAATGCGCTGATCCCGGTGCTCACGGTGTTCGGCCTGCAGGTCGGCGCGCTGCTGGCCGGCGCGGTACTGACCGAAACCATCTTCTCCTGGCCGGGCATCGGCAAATGGCTGATCGAATCCATCGGCGCCCGCGACTACCCGGTGGTGCAGAACGGCATCCTGCTGATCGCCTGCATGGTGATCCTGGTGAATTTCGTCGTGGATATTCTCTATGGCCTGGCCAACCCGCGCATTCGCCATCAGCGCTAAGGAAAACGTCATGCATAGCCGCATTCTTTCCGTAGGGTGGATGACGCTTCACCCATCCACCCGCTCAACGCCCAAGCGGAGGATGAAAAGAGCGTCATCCACCCTACACAGGCCCGCACCGGAGGCTCGCCCATGACGACCACCACTATCGATCCCAGCCTACTCTACCCCTCGCCCTTCAAGGAGTTCTGGCAGGCCTTCGCCCGCAACAAGGGCGCCGTGGCGGGCCTGCTGTTTATGATCCTGCTGGTGATCTGCGCGCTCTTCGCCCCTTGGCTGGCGCCCCACGACCCCAGCGAGCAGTACCGCGATTTCATGCTCACCCCGCCGCTCTGGCAGGCCGGCGGCACCGCGCAGTTCTGGCTGGGCACCGACGAGCTGGGCCGCGACCTGCTGTCGCGGCTGATCCATGGTGCGCGCCTGTCGCTGCTGATCGGCCTGGCCTCGGTGGTCATGTCGCTGCTGCCGGGGATTTTCCTCGGCCTGGTCGCCGGCTTCTTCCCGCGCCTGCTGGGGCCCTCGATCATGCGCCTGATGGACGTGATGCTGGCCCTGCCCTCGCTGCTGCTGGCGGTGGCCATCGTCGCCATCCTCGGCCCAGGCCTGATCAACACCATCTTCGCCATCGCCATCGTCTCACTGCCGGCCTATGTGCGCCTGACCCGCGCTGCGGTGATGGGCGAGCTGAACCGCGACTACGTCACCGCCGCGCGCCTGGCGGGTGCCGGCCTGCCGCGGCTGATGTTTATCACCGTGCTGCCCAACTGCATGGCGCCGCTGATCGTGCAGGCGACCCTGAGCTTTTCCTCGGCGATTCTCGATGCCGCGGCCCTGGGCTTCCTGGGCCTGGGCGTGCAGCCACCGACCCCCGAGTGGGGCACCATGCTGGCCTCGGCGCGGGACTATATCGAGCGCGCCTGGTGGGTGGTGTCGCTGCCGGGGCTGACCATCCTGCTCAGCGTGCTGGCGATCAACCTGATGGGCGACGGGCTGCGTGACGCCCTCGACCCCAAACTCAAAAATGCCCAGTGAGGATGCCCCCGATGACCATTCGTAGGGTGCGCCGCGCGCATCGACCCGCCAACACCGCAAGGGGGCTGCGCCCATGAGCCTGCTGGAGATCAAGAACCTCTCCGTGCGCTTCGGCGACGCCAATGCGGTGCCGGTCGTGGACGGCCTGGACCTCAGGGTGGACGCGGGCGAGGTGCTGGCCATCGTCGGCGAGTCCGGCTCGGGCAAGTCGGTGACCATGATGGCGCTTATGGGGCTGATCGACCCACCCGGGCGCATCGCTGCCGATGCCCTGCGCTTCGACGGCACCGACCTGTTCAAGCTCAAGGGCCGCCAGCGCCGGCGCATCATCGGCAAGGATTTGGCCATGGTTTTCCAGGACCCCATGACCGCCCTCAATCCCAGCTACACCGTGGGTTTCCAGATCGAGGAGGTGCTGCGCCAGCACCTGGGCATGAACGCCAGGCAGGCCCGCGCGCGGGCCCTGCAACTGCTCGAACGGGTTGAGATCCCCGGCGCGGCCAGCCGCCTGGAGGCCTACCCGCATCAGCTGTCCGGGGGCATGAGCCAGCGCGTGGCGATTGCCATGGCCATTGCTGGCGAACCGAAACTGCTGATCGCCGATGAGCCGACCACGGCCCTGGACGTGACCATCCAGGCGCAGATCATGGACCTGCTGCTGGACCTGCAGCGCGAGCAGAACATGGGCCTGGTGCTGATCACCCACGACCTGGCCGTGGTCGCCGAAACCGCCCACCGCGTCTGCGTGATGTACGCCGGCCAGGCCGTGGAAGTCGGCCAGGTGCCGGCCCTGTTCGAGGCTCCGGCGCACCCCTATACCGAGGCGCTGCTGGCGGCGATTCCCGAACACAGCCAGGGCGCCGCGCGCCTGGCCACCCTGCCCGGCATCGTCCCCGGGCGTTACGACCGTCCCCGAGGTTGTCTGCTCTCGCCACGCTGCCCCTATGTGCGGGACAACTGCCGCGCCCAGCGACCGGACCTGGACCCCAGCGCCCTGGGCGCGGTGCGCTGTTTCCATGCCCTGAACCAGGAGGTGGCGTGATGAGTACCGTACTGACCGCCCGCGACCTGACCCGTCACTACGAAGTGTCCCGCGGCCTGTTCAAGGGCAGTGCCACGGTGCGCGCGCTGAATGGCGTGTCCTTCGAGCTGGAGGCCGGCCAGACCCTGGCCGTGGTCGGCGAGTCCGGCTGCGGCAAGTCGACCCTGGCCCGGGCCCTGACCCTGATCGAGGAGCCCTCGTCCGGCTCCCTGCAGATCGCCGGCCAGGAAGTCACGGGCGCCAGCAAGGCCGAGCGCAAGCAACTGCGCCGCGACGTGCAGATGGTCTTCCAGAGCCCCTACGCCTCGCTCAACCCGCGGCAGAAGATCGGCGACCAGCTGGGCGAGCCGCTGCTGATCAACACCCCGCTGTCGCGGGCCGAACGCCGGGAAAAGGTCCAGGCCATGATGCAGCAGGTCGGCCTGCGTCCCGAGCACTACCAGCGCTACCCGCACATGTTTTCCGGCGGGCAGCGCCAACGTATCGCCCTGGCCCGGGCCATGATGCTGCAGCCCAAGGTGCTGGTGGCGGACGAGCCGACCTCGGCCCTGGACGTGTCGATCCAGGCCCAGGTGCTCAACCTGTTCATGGACCTGCAGGACGAGTTCAACACCGCCTATGTCTTCATCTCCCACAACCTCTCGGTGGTGCGCCACGTCGCCGACCAGGTGCTGGTGATGTACCTCGGGCGCCCGGTGGAAATGGGCGCCAAGGAACAGCTCTACAACCGCCCGCTGCACCCCTATACCCAGGCGCTGCTATCGGCCACCCCGACCCTGCACCCCGACCCGCTCAAGCCGAAGATCAAGATAGTCGGCGAGCTGCCCAACCCCCTTAACCCGCCCTCGGGCTGCGCCTTCCACCAACGCTGCCCCCACGCCAGCGAGCTCTGCCGCCTGGAAGAACCGGCCCTGCGCCTGCTCGACGCCCGCCAGGTGGCCTGCCACCATGCGGAGCGGATCAACGGCTGAAGCGGCGCGCCCCCGGGCAAGCCATGGCCTTGCAGCTGTGCGGGATGCTGATTTCAACGTCGTTCCCGCGAAAGCGGGAACCCAGGTGCGGCAAGGGCTCGGGATACCGGGAGGGTCGTGCAGGGGCCAGACTACGACGGTTCCAGAGCGATTACGAGGCGTCCAGCTGCGCGCGCAAACGCCGCAGCGCAGACAGGGATTCGGGGTTGTCGCCGTGCACGCAGAGGCTGTCGGCCTGCAGTTGCAAGGGCTTGCCGTCGATATCGGGGAAGGGTTCGCCGCGGGCGATGGCCATCCCCTGGTCGAGAATGCGTTGCGGATCCTGGTGCACCGCGCCGGACAGGCGCCGCGGCGCCAGTTGCCCGTCGGCCAGGTAGGCACGGTCGGCGAAGGCCTCGAACAGCAGCGGCACATCGGATTCATCGGCCAGTTGCAGCTCGCGGCTGTTGTCGGTCAGGGCCAGGGTCATCAGCGGCAGGTCCTGGCGATAACGGGCACAGGCCTCCAGCACCGCGATAAACAGCGCATCGTTGCGCACCAGCTCGTTGTACAGCGCGCCGTGGGGCTTGACGTAGGCCAGCCGGGTACCGGCGGCGCGGCAGAAGGCATCCAGCGCGCCGATCTGATAGAGCACCAGGGCCGTCACCTCCTCCGGCGAACAGGCCATGGAGCGACGACCGAAACCGAGCAGATCGGGATAGGCCGGGTGGGCACCGATGCTCACGCCGTGCTCAACCGCCAGCTCGACGGTGCGCTGCATGGTCATCGGATCGGAGGCGTGGAAACCGCAGGCCAGGTTGGCCTGATCAATCAGCGGCATGGCATGGGCGTCGTCCCCCAGGGTCCAGACCCCGAAGCTTTCGCCCATATCGCAGTTCAGTAGGATTCTTTTCATGACCGCAAGCTTAGAACGACAGGCCATCGGCGCAAAGCCCGATCTGCTCCTACGGCGCGCATTGAAGATGCGCGGGGTTCATCTCGGCGGCCCCTCCTAGGCGGCCCCTCCCTTCCACGGGGTCAATACACATCCCGGCGGTAGCGCCCCTGCTCGATCAGCGCCTCGACCGCAGCGGCCCCCAGCAGCTCGTGCAACACCCCATCCACACCCGCCGCCATGCCCTCCAGGCTGCCGCAGACATAGAGGGACGCGCCCTCCGCCAGCCAGGCCTGCAGTTGTTCGGCGCGCTCTTCCAGCAGGTGCTGCACGTAGCGCTTGTGCCCCTGATCGCGGGAGAACGCCAGGTCCAGCCGCGCCAGCTCGCCCGTGGCCCGCCAGCCCTCGAGTTCGGCCTGGCAATAGAAGTCGTGGGCGGCATTGCGCTCGCCGAACAGCAACCAGTTGCGCCGCTGGCCGGCCTGGATGCGCGCCTTGAGCAGGCTGCGCAGCCCGGCCAGGCCAGTGCCGTTGCCGATCAGGATCAGCGGGCGGTCGTCGTCCGGCAGGTGAAAGCCGCTGTTGCGTCGCAACCGCGCCAGCAGCGGGCCATCCAGCGGGACGCCTTCGGTCAACCAGCCGGAGCCTATCCCCAGCGTGCCGTCGACCTGGCGCTCCTGGCGCACGATCAGTTCCAGCACCCCGTCGCCGGGCAGGGAGGCTATGGAGTAGTCCCGCGGCGCCAAGGGCACCAGGGCATCGAGCAGCGCCTGGGCGTGCAGGCCGACCAGGTGGGTGAAGTCGTCCGTCAGCTGTTTGCCGGCCAGGGCCTGGCCCAGGGGTCGCGTCGTCCCATCGAGGACGACCGGCTGCTCGCCGTCGACCCCATGGCGCTGCAACCAGGCCTGCACCCGGGTCTCGTTGTGACGCGGCAGCACCTCGAGAATATCGCCGGCGCACCAGTCGCTCGGCTGCTCGGCGCGCAGCCCCAGCAAGTAGGTGGGCGCGCCCTGGCTGGCGGGGTTGAGGCATGCGCGCCCCGCCAGTGTCCATAACCCCCAGGGCGTCGCCACGGGCGCCAGGGGCCGGGCGCCGGTCAGGTCGCCGAGCTGACGCTGCCAGGCGACCAGCGCCGCCGCATCGTCACCGTCCACCTGCACGGGCTCGAACCAGGCCTGCGCGCCCTCGCGGCCCAGCCAGCCGTGAATGCGCTGGGCGAAGCCGCAGAAGTGCTGGTACTGCCGATCGCCCAGGGCGAGCACGGCGTAGCGCAGCTGGTCCAGGCCCAGCGCCTGGCCGAGGACCTTGCGCTCGAAGCCGCGCGCGCTGTCCGGCGCCTCGCCATCGCCGAAGGTGCTGACCACGAACAACGCCTGTCGGGCCTGGCGCAGCATCTGCGGGTCCAGCTTGGCCAGCGGCTGAACGTTGACCGGCAGGCCCGCGGCCTGCAACTGCCCGGCCGTCTGCCAGGCCAGGCGCTCGGCGAAACCACTCTGGCTGGCGAAGCCGATCAGCCAGCTGCCGCTCAGGCTGCCGGGGCTGGTCGAGGCAGCCGGCACGCCGTCGCGGGCCGCGCGCAGCGCGCGTTTCTTGCGCCGCCGGTCGAGGTACAACAGCCAGCCGGTGATGGCGAACAGCGGCATGCCGAGGCTGGCCAGCAGCATCAGGATGCGTCCGGTCAGGCCGAAGTATTCGCCCACGTGCAAGGCATAGACGCTGGTCAAGAGCTGCGCCTTGAGGCTCTTGTCGGCGTAGCGCTCGACGCGGCTGACCGCCCCGGAGATTGGGTCGAGGGTAATCTGGTTGAGGGCGCGCGGGTGCGCGGCGTCCTCGAGCAGGTAGGACACCGTAGCCGGTTGTCCGGCCACCGTCGGCAGGCGCAGGTTGTACACACCCAGGTGCGGCCCCGCCGCCTGCTGCAGGCTCTGCCAGAGGGCCGGCCAGTTCGCCGTGGCCGGCTCGAACGCCGGCCCGCTCGGCTGACCGCGCCCTGGGCGGCCCCGCGGCGCGGCATCCGCCTGGCCGGCCGGGGGGTCGGCGAGCAGCCGGGTGACGCCGTCGCGGTACCAGTCGTAGGACCAGTACAGGCCGGTCAGCGCCGCCAGCAGGTAGAACACCAGGCACCAGGTGCCGGCCACCGCATGCAGGTCCCAATTGAAACTGCGGCCCTTGCGCGCCCAGTCCAGGGTCAGCCAGGCGCGCCAGCTCGCGACCTGGCGCGGCCAGCGCAGGTAGAGGCCGGATAGGCAGAAGAAGATCAGGATCAGGGTGCAGGCCGCGGTGATCTGCTTGCCGAAACCGCCCAGGGCGAGAAAGCGGTGCAGCTCCAGCATCACGCCGAAGAAATACTGTCCGCGGGGTTCGCCCAGCAGCTCGGCGCTGTAGGGATCGAAGTAGCGCATAGCGCCCCGGCGCTCGCCGGGCGGCGGGGTGAAATAGACCCGCGCGGCGCTGTCGCCCCGGGTATCCACCCAGAGATTGGCGACGGTCTGGCCGGCGGACGCCTCGATCTGACGCACCAGCTCGGCCGGCGGCTGCACGCCACCCGGGCGGATCTCGACCTTCAGGATGTCGGGGTTCAACGCGCGCAGCATCTCGTCCTGAAAGGAATAGGCGGCCCCGGTCACGCCCATCAGGGCCAGCACCAGGCCGGCGCTGATGCCGAACAGCCAGTGCAGTTGAAACAAGGTCTTCTTGAACACGAACAGGCACCCGATGTAGGGATGGCCGCGGCGGCCATCGTTGCGAAACAATTCTATTTGACAATTTATTGCATTAAAGCCCTGGCCGACCCCTTTACCGTTAATTTACAAGGGCTATCAGTCCCAGCTCGACGCGCGGCGCACGACATCCCTGCCGATGTCGGACAGCTCCCGGCAACCGCTCAGGGCCATGGTCACCTCCAGCTCTTCGCGCAGCAGCTTGAGCAGGTGCGCCACCCCCAGCGCGCCGGCCGTGGCCAGGGCGTGGATATAGGGCCGGCCGATCAGCACCGCCGAGGCGCCCAGGGCCAGGGCCTTGAACACATCGCTGCCGCGGCGGATACCGCCGTCCACCAGCACCGGCACGCTCTCGCCCAGTTCGGCGCGTATCCCGGGCAGGGCCTTGAGGGCCGGCCACTGGGAATCCAGCACGCGACCGCCGTGGTTGGAGACCACGACCCCCGCGGCGCCGGCCTCCATGGCCAGGCGCGCATCCCCGGGATGCAGGATGCCCTTGAGCAGGACGGGCAGGCGGCTGTGCCGGCAGAGCCAGGCCACCTCCTGCCACCCCGGCGCAACGGCCATCAGTCCGTCGAACACCGGACTACCGCCCTCCGGCAGCGGTGGCAGTTGCGCCACGCGGTCCAGGTTCACCGCGCGAATCCCCTCGGGCAGCCGGAACCCCGCCCGTTGCTCGCGGTTGCGCAGGCCCGCCACCGGCGCATCCACCGTCAATACCAGCGCCCGATAACCCGCGGCCTCGGCGCGCTCGGCCAAGGCCAGGGTGCTTGCGCCACAGCCCTGCCAGTACAGCTGGAACCACAGGGGCCCCTGGGCCACCTCGGCCACCGCTTCCAGGCGGGTCGAGGCGAAGGCGCTGAGCACCGTGGCGCCGCCCATGACCCCGGCCGCCAGGGCGCTGGCCCGCTCGCCTTCCGGATGGAACAGCTGCTGGTAGGCCACAGGCGCTAGCAGGATCGGGTGCTGCAGGGTCTCGCCCAGCAGCTGGCAGCGGGTATGGCCGCCGCGCAGGTCGCGCAGCAGACGCGGCACCAGCGCCCAGTCCTGCCAGACCTGCAGGTTGGCCCGGCAGGTCAATTCGTCGGCGGCGCCGCCCTGCAGGTAGGCCCAGGCATTGGCATCCAGTCGCTGCGCCGCATAACGCTCGTAGTCGCAGGCCGCCACCAGGTCCGGGGCGATTTCGCTAAGAGGAGGAAGCAGCGGCACGCTCACTCGCCCCATTGCCGCAGCAGGTTGTGGTAGGTGCTGGTCAGACCGAGCACTTCCTCGCTGTCGCCCAAGCGGGCGCGCAGCTTGAGAATGTTTATGTCCAGGTCGAACAACAGCTTGCGCTGCCAGGCATCGCGCACCCAGCTCTGGGCCCAGAGAAAGGAGGCGATACGCACCCCCGAGGTGACCGTCTCGACCCGGTGCAGGCTGGTGCCCGGGTAGACAATGGCATCGCCCGCGGCCAGTTTGACTTCGTGCTCACCGTAGGTGTCCTCGATGATCAGCTCACCGCCCTCGTACTCCTCCGGCTCGCTGAGAAAGACCGTGGCCGATACATCCGTGCGCACCTGCAGGCCGCTGAAACGGTCACGCTGCAGGGCATTGTCGACATGGTTGCCATACAGGCCACCAGCCTCGTAGCGGTTGAACATCGGCGGCAACACATGCCGCGGCAGCACCGCCGAGACAAACAGCGGATGACGGGCCAGGGCATCGGCCACCCGCTGGGACAGTCCGGCAAAGGCCGGGGCGGCCGCGGGAAATTGCAGGTTGTGCTTGAGACCGGCGGCCTGGGCGCCGGACGTCCGCGCCCCATCGACCCAGTCGTGGGCCGCCAGTTCGGCGCGCAACGCGGCGACTTCCTGTTTACTCAGCACCTGGGGGATATGCAGCAACATCGAGGCGTCCTCATGGGCTCAACGCAAAAAGCCCGCGCTTGCGCGCGGGCCTGGGCTACAGCCTGTTGTCTATCAGAAGCTGAGTTCGGTGGTGAACATCGCCGAGCGCGGCGTGCCGAGGCGCATACGCGCACCGCTGTTGTTCAGCGACTCGATATAGTCCTTGTCGAACAGGTTGTAGACGTTCAGCCGCAGGTTGACGTTCTTGTTCAGGCGGTAGGCTGCCATCGCATCCGCCACCCAGTAGGACGGAATTTCCGACATGTTCTGGGTGCTGGAATCGACGCCCGCCGTGACGAAGCGCTCCTGCTCGGAGACATAGCGCGCGCCGCCGCCCAGGGTCAGGTTGTCCAGGGTGTAGGAGGTCCAGAGGGTCGCGGTCAGGTCGGGCGACCAGCGCACGCCGGACGTCTGGGAAGTCACACCTGTGGTGCTGCTGTGGCTGAACTGGTCGAGCGCCTTGGTCTCCATATGGGCGATGCCCGCCGACACTTGCCAGAAGTTGGTCAACTGACCGACCAGACCCAGCTCCACGCCGTCGACGCGGGTCTTGCCTTCCTGGAAGTAGGAGGCGGTGAAGGCGTCATAGCTGACCTGGTTTTCGTTTTCGGTACGGTAGGCCGCCAGCGTCACGTTCAGGCGCTCATCCAGCAGATCCCACTTGGTACCCAGCTCGACGTGCTGGGTCTCTTGGGGTTTGAGGTCGACATTGTCCGAAGAACTCTCGCTGGACGACAACGAGAAGTTGCCGCTGCCCGGCGGGGTCTTGGCGTTGGCGTAAGCCAGGTAGATGCTGCCGTTCTCCAGGGGCTTGAAGACCAGACCGGTGTTCCAGCTGACCAGGTCATCCGAGGTCTTGAGTTTGTAAGGCGTCAACAGGAAGTCGTCGGTCGCGGGTGTGGCGGCGATGGCAACCAGCGAAGCGCCGTCGGTCTCGGTCTTGTAGTGTTCGTAACGCAGACCGGCGTTGACCGACCACTGTTCGTTCAGGTGCAGGGTGTCGAAGGCATAAAGCGCGGCGGTGTCGGTCTGGCCATCGGCGTACACCCCGGTCTTGTAGGGTTTAGCCAGGAACTGGCCGGCATCCGGGTCGTACAGATTGGCGGCCGGAAGCGCCGTGGCGGCGTACGTCACGCCGTCGATGACTTGCAGGCTGGTGGTACCGCTCTCGGTGCGCTGCTGCTCGCTCATGAATTCCAGCCCGGCGGACAGCTCGTGACGCAGCCCGAACGTCGAGAACGCGGTGGTCAGGTTGGTCTGGTTGGCGAGAATCTCGTTCTGTTGGTCGAGCAACTGCCGGGTGCGGTCGACCGTCCAGGTGGCGGGGTCGGCACTCGGGGCCTTGAGCGAGGTCGCGCTGCCCGCCGGACCGGTGAGGACACGGTCGTTGTCGCTCACACCCCAGCGGGAAATATTGCGGATCGTGGTCACGTCATTGAGATCGTGCTCGAACTTGATCGAGAGCATGTCCGCGTCGATCCGCTCGTAATCGTTCTTGGAACCGTAGTAGTTCTCGCGATCGACCTCGCGGCCGCCGTTCAACAGGGCGGCTTGCGCGGGCGTGGTGTGGGTGCTGTTGAAACCACTGCGACCGATGGTGGAAATGCCGCCATCGGGGGTGTTGTCCTGACGCACATGCTGGGAATAGAGGTAGAGACGGGTGGCGGTTTCCAGGCCGAAGGCGATGGACGGTGCCACGCCGTAGCTGCTGTTGTCGACGTAGTCGCGATCGTCCACATCGCCGTCGCGACGCATCAGGTTCAGGCGCAAGGCCGAGTTGTCGCCCAATTGCCGGTTGAAGTCGGCGCTGAGGGTGCTCTTGTCGGCCGTGCCGTAGCCGAGGGTGCCGAAGGTTTCGTCGGTCAGGGTCGGCAATTTGGAGATCAGGTTGATATAGCCCGACGACGCCCCGCGGCCGATGTCAGAACCGGCGGCCCCTTTGACGATCTCGACCTGCTCCAGGTTGAACACGTCGCGGCTGACCGCGCCCAGGTCGCGCACACCGTCGACGAAGGTGGCGTTCTGGGTGGAGAAGCCGCGCATGGTGAAGGTGTCACCAGCGGAGGTGTTGCCGTTCTCGCCCAGCTGCATGGTGATACCGGGAGTGTTGCGCAACGCCTCCATCAGGCTGTTGGCGCCCTGCTCGCGCAGCACTTCCTTCTTGATCACCTGCACGGTTTTCGGCGTATCCAGCAAGGGCGCGGTCAGCTTGGTATTGGCGCTGTGGGTGGCCTTGTAGGGCACCTCAGTTTCAGCGCTGGAGGTCACGCTGATCTGCGGCAGGCTCATCTGCGCCTTGCCCGTCTCCCCTTGGGCCATCGCCATGGCCGGCATAGCCGCGGCGATCAGAGCGGCGAGGTGGCTGGTCTTGTGGTGCTTGCGGCTACGGATGGACATGGTGACTCCCCAGTTCAATGCAAATAAGCGCCTCCCGCGCCTTTGCCGCTCTGATGACGGCTGTGCAATAGCGGAAGGGTTGGCAGTTCGAAGCGGCGCAGATAGTAATCATTAGCATTTGCTATTGCAACAAATGCGCATACGCTTTTGAGAATTTATGCTGTCGAGTAAGCACGGTCCGTAAAACCACCCGGCAGGCCGGGTCATTCCCTGTCTTTCCCTGTCATTCCCGCGAAGGCGGGAAGAAGGCGGGTATCCAGAGACCTTCACGTCTCCGGCTGCGGCCGGACCACCCCTGAACCGCGCGTCTCGACCCGTCTGCGCCCGCGTTTTCGGCCGCCATAACGCAAAAAACCCCGGCAAGCCGGGGTTTTTTCAGACGCGATGCGCCAGGGCTGTTCAGGCCCGGGGCTATTACAGGTAGTAGGCCTTCAGCGGCGGGAAGCCGTTGAACTCCACTGCGCTGTAGCTGGTGGTGTAGGCCCCAGTGGACAGCCAGTACATGCGGTCGCCGATGGCCAGGTTCAGCGGCAGGCCGTACTTGTAGTTCTCGTACATGATGTCGGCGCTGTCGCAGGTCGGGCCGGCGATCACCACCTCTTCCATCTCGCCCTTCTTCTCGGTCCAGATGGGGAACTTGATGGCCTCGTCCATGGTTTCGATCAGGCCGCTGAACTTGCCCACGTCGGTGTAGACCCAGCGCTCGACGGCGGTGCGCGACTTGCGCGACACCAGCACCACTTCGCTGACCAGGATGCCGGCATTGGAAATCAGCGAGCGGCCCGGCTCGAGGATGATCTCCGGCAGGTCGTCGCCGAAATCGTCCTTGAGGAAACGGATGATCTCCTCGGCATAGGTTTCCAGGCTGTTGGTGCGGGTGATGTAGTTGGCCGGGAAGCCGCCGCCCATATTGATCATCCGCAGGACGATGCCGTCCTCTTCCTTAAGCCGCTCGAAGATCACCTTGACCTTGGCGATCGCCGCGTCCCAGACGCCGATATCGCGCTGCTGGGAGCCGACGTGGAAGGACAGGCCGTAGGGGTCCAGGCCCAACTGGCGGGCGAGGATCAGCAGGTCCATGGCCATATCGGTCTGGCAGCCGAACTTGCGCGACAGCGGCCAATCGGCGGTCTGCGTGCCTTCGGACAGAATGCGCACATAGATCTTCGAACCCGGGGCAGCCTTGGCGATATTGCGCAGGTCGGCTTCCGAGTCGGTGGCGAACATACGCACACCCTTGTCGTAGAAGTAGCGGATGTCCTTGGATTTCTTGATGGTGTTGCCGTAGCTGATGCGCTCCGGACCCACGCCCTCGCCCATCACCCGGTCCAGCTCGTAGATGGACGCGATATCGAAGCTCGAGCCCTTGTCGCGCAGCAGGCGGATGATCTCGGCGGCGGGGTTGGCCTTGACCGCGTAATAGATCTTGGCGAAATCGAAGCCGGCGCGCAGGTCATCGTAGGCCTTGCTGATGATCGCGGTATCGATCACCACGAAGGGTGTTTCGTGCTGATCGGCGAACGTCTTCATCCGCTGGAACGTGGCGGGTGCGTAGTAGTCATCAATCTTGATCGTCATGCGGGACTCCATCTGGCAAATCACTGAATAAAAAGGGGGTTCAGCCCGAACGCCTAATCCGTATCCCCACTTTGGTTCGCCTACTTCCCAAGGCATGTCGCCGAGGATCATCCGCGCAGGGCGCGCGGCAACCTCTCGTCGTCAGTACTTGAGCCGCATGGATCGTTTCCAGCATGGACGTTCGGCGCGAACTTTAGGACCATGGGCCCCCGAGATCAATCAAAAATTGCCTTGCTTGCCCCCTCTGCCGTGCCTGTCGGCACAAGCGTTGCGGATTCAAAACAAGGCGTCATCGAATGGCGCACAGTGGGGCACGATCACCGCTTTTTCGGGGGGTCAAAACCGGTGCCGCACTGCCGCGCCGGGACCCTTTCCTTATAACCGCACTTCTTGACAGACCGACTGCAGGCCCAAGGGGTTCCATCCGATTGCAGGCCACTGGCCGCTATTGCAGGGTCTATGGGCCGCCGCCTTCGACAGATGACCTGATCGCGCGGGCGTTTACCGCTATAATCGCGCGTTTTTACGGGCACGCGGCCCTCCGCCGGCCCGCAACCGCATTCAGTCAGGCACGCATCCCATGACCCGTCAGGCCTTAGAAGTCGCCAAGCGCCGCACGTTCGCCATTATTTCCCACCCCGACGCCGGCAAGACCACCATCACCGAGAAGCTGCTGCTGATGGGCAAGGCCATTGCCATCGCCGGCACGGTGAAGTCGCGTAAGTCCGACCGCCATGCCACCTCCGACTGGATGGAAATGGAGAAGCAGCGCGGCATTTCCATCACCACCTCGGTCATGCAGTTCCCCTACCGCGAGCACATGATCAACCTGCTCGACACCCCGGGCCACGAAGACTTCTCGGAAGACACCTACCGCACCCTGACCGCGGTGGACAGCGCCCTGATGGTGCTGGACGGCGGCAAGGGCGTGGAGCCGCGGACCATCGCGCTGATGGACGTCTGCCGTTTGCGCGACACGCCCATCGTCAGCTTTATCAACAAGCTGGACCGGGATATCCGCGACCCCATCGAACTGCTGGACGAGATCGAGGCGGTGCTGAAGATCAAGGCGGCGCCCATCACCTGGCCGATCGGCTGCTACCGCGACTTCAAGGGCGTCTACCACCTGGCCGACGATTACATCATCGTCTACACCGCCGGCCACGGGCACGAGCGCACCGATGTGAAGATCATCGAGAAGCTCGACTCGGACGAGGCCCGCGCGCACCTGGGCGACGAATACCAACGCTTCGTCGAGCAGCTGGAACTGGTGCAGGGCGCCTGCCACGAATTCGACCAGCAGGAATTCCTCGACGGCCAGCTGACCCCGGTGTTCTTCGGCACCGCCCTGGGCAACTTCGGCGTCGACCATGTGCTCGATGCCGTGGTCGACTGGGCACCCAAGCCCCTGGCGCGGGTCGCCAACGAGCGCACCGTGGAGCCGATCGAGGAGAAGTTCAGCGGCTTCGTCTTCAAGATCCAGGCGAACATGGACCCCAAGCACCGCGACCGCATCGCTTTTATGCGCATCTGCTCGGGCCAATACGACAAAGGGATGAAGATGCGCCATGTGCGCCTGGGCAAGGACGTGCGCATCGGCGACGCCCTGACCTTCTTCTCCAGCGAACGCGAGATGCTCGAAGAGGCCTATGCCGGCGACATCATCGGCCTGCACAACCACGGCACCATCCAGATCGGCGACACCTTTACCGAAGGCGAGGCCTTGGGCTTTACCGGTATCCCGCACTTCGCCCCGGAGCTGTTCCGCCGCGTGCGCCTGAAGGACCCGCTCAAATCCAAGCAGCTGCGCCAGGGCCTGCAACAGCTGGCCGAGGAAGGCGCCACCCAGGTGTTCTTCCCCGAGCGCAGCAACGACATCATCCTCGGCGCGGTCGGCGTACTGCAGTTCGATGTGGTCGCCAGCCGCCTGAAAGAGGAATACAAGGTCGAGTGCGGCTACGAGCCGATCACCGTCTGGTCGGCGCGCTGGATCGACTGCGCCGACAAGAAGAAGCTCGAGGAATTTTCCAACAAGGCCGTGGAAAACCTGGCCATCGACGGCGGCGGTCACCTGACCTACCTGGCCCCGACCCGGGTCAACCTGGCGCTGATGGAAGAGCGCTGGCCGGACGTGAAATTCCGCGCCACCCGCGAGCACCACTGAGTTCAAGAATCGCACGGGCCTATTGCCGGACCCGCCGACTGACGCGACCAGGAGTGCGCCGCAAGGCGGCCGTGGGGTTAGCTTGGGGGCTGCATAGGCGGCACCTTCAGTGGCTGATCATCCAGGGCCGGCCGGCTTGCCTGCCTTTGAGGGCGTGGGGGTTGGCCTTGGTCGGGGCCAGGGGCTTGCTGGGTCCGCAGCAGCTGCAACCGCTGGGGTGCTTGCGGCTCTGGGCGTATTGCTCGACGGTCTGCGGCGCATGGGCACTGCGCTCGTTGGCGGCGATGGCGCGACGTTGGCTGCCGGACAGTGTCGACAGGCCCGGCGCGGAGCGGATCACCCGTTGGCTGGCGCCGCCGCAGCTGGGGCAGCCACAGGGTCCTTCGCGCTCGGCCATGGGCCGCAGCGCGGTGAAGTCGCCGCAGGCGGCGCAATCGTACTCGTAGATGGGCATTCTCGTTCTCCGTCTTGTTCGATGTCCGCCACCCGGGCAGGTAGGTACGCCGTCCAGAGCCACCTCCCCGCCCGGGCGACGAAACTCATTTGTCCGGCGCCAGGGGCAGGTCGATGCTGCCGTCGAGGTACTTGGTGGGGCCGGAGGCATTGGGGTTGATGTCGAAGTCGAAAATCTCGGTGGGCAGCCACAGGGTGGCGCAGGCGTTGGGGATGTCCACCACGCCGCTGATATGCCCCTGCACCGGCGCCGAACCGAGCAGCGCGTAGCCCTGGGCCGGCGAGTAGCCGAACTTGGTCAGGTAGTTGATGGCATTCAGGCAGGCCTGCTTGTAGGCGATGTTCACGTCCAGGTAGTGCTGCTTGCCGGCCTCGTCCACCGAGATGCCTTCGAAGATCAGGTAGTTCTTGTAGTTCGGGGTGATGGGGCTGGGCTTGAACACCGGGTTCTTGATCCCGTACTTGGCCATGCCACCCTTGATCAACTCGACTTTCATATGCACCCAGCCGGCCATTTCGATGGCGCCGCAGAAGGTGATCTCGCCATCGCCCTGGCTGAAGTGCAGGTCGCCCACCGAGAGGCCGGCGCCGTCCACATAGACCGGGAAGAAGATCTTCGAGCCGCGGGACAGGTCCTTGATGTCGCAGTTGCCGCCGTGCTCGCGCGGCGGCACGGTGCGCGCGCCGGTCAGCGCCGCCAGGTTACGGGCCTCGCCTTTCATCTTGCCCATATGGGCGGTCGGCGCCATGGGCGCGTTGGCCAGGGGCGGCACGCGGGTCGGGTTGGTGTCGATCAGTTCCTGCTCGCGCTTGTTCCAGTCGGCCAGCATGCGGTGGTCCGGCAAACAGCCGATCAGGCCGGGGTGGATCAGCCCGGCGAAGTTGACGCCCGGGATATGCCGGCTGCTGGTGAACATGCCCTTGAAGTCCCAGATGGCCTTCTGCGCCTGGGGGAAATGGTCGGTGAGAAAGCCACCGCCGTTCTGCTTGGAGAAAAAGCCGTTGAAGCCCCACTGGGACTCGGCCTTGGCGCCGATATCCAGCAGGTCGACCACCAGCAGGTCGCCGGGCTCGGCGCCGTGCACGCCGACCGGGCCGGACAGGTAATGCACGGTGGACAGGTCGATGTCGCGCACATCGCTGGCGTCGTCGTTGTTCTTGATCGCGCCGGCGGTCCAGTCGTAGGTCTCGAGGATAAAGTCGTCCCCCGGCTTGACCCAGCAGGCCATGGGAATGTCCGGGTGCCAGCGGTTGTGGATCTGCTCGTTTTCGGTGGCGGCCTGATTGAGGTCGACCTTGATCAGGGTATCGGTCATGACGAAGCTCCTGGTGTCTTGTGGGGGCGCTCAGCAGTGCGCTGAATTCACCCCTAGTCTTCTCCGCCAGGGCTTTTCGGGAAAATACGTTGGATGACGTATGGAATCGGGATCACAGGCCCCAGCGCTTCTCGCCTGGGCCCTACGACCATAGTCGGCACTCGACTAAAGTCGGCTGTGATGCCGCCAGGTTCGCTTGCACAGTAGGGTCACCTAGCCGAGTGCGGAGAACAGCAATGCACCATCCCATCTACATTCAGATTCAGCAGAACCCCCGTTTCCAGGAGCTGGTCAGCAAGCGCGAGCGTTTCGCCTGGCTGCTATCGGCCTTGATGCTGGGGATGTACCTGGCTTTCATCCTGGTGATCGCATTCGTACCGCAGTGGCTCGGCACGCGCATCGACCCGGAATCCACCACGACCTGGGGCATCCCCGTCGGACTCGGGGTGATCATTTCGGCCTTCGTCCTCACCGGCATCTACGTGTACCGAGCCAATGGCGAGTTCGACGACATGACGCGGGAAATTCTTGCCGAGGTGCAGAAATGATCCGCCCCCTACTCGCTACAGTCGGCCTCATGCTCTGTGCGCCCATGCTCTGGGCCGCGGGCGCCATCGATGGCGCGGTGCAGCAGCAGCCGATGAACACCTCGGCCATCGTGATGTTCCTGGCTTTCGTGGGCGCCACCCTGGGGATCACCTACTGGGCATCCAAGCGCAACACCTCGACCTCGGACTTCTATACCGCCGGCGGCAGCATCTCTGGTTTCCAGAACGGTCTGGCGATTGCCGGCGACTACATGTCGGCGGCCTCCTTTCTAGGGATTTCCGCGCTGGTGTTCACTTCCGGTTATGACGGCCTGATCTACTCCATCGGCTTCCTGGTCGGCTGGCCGATCATCCTCTTCCTGATCGCCGAACGCCTGCGCAACCTGGGCAAGTACACCTTCGCCGACGTGGCCTCCTACCGCCTGAAGCAGATGGAGATCCGCACCCTGTCCGCCAGCGGTTCGTTGGTGGTGGTCGCGTTCTATCTGATCGCGCAGATGGTCGGCGCCGGCAAGCTGATCCAGCTGTTGTTCGGCCTTGATTACGAGATCGCGGTGGTTCTGGTCGGCATCCTGATGGTCATGTACGTACTGTTCGGCGGCATGCTGGCGACCACCTGGGTGCAGATCATCAAGGCCGTGCTGCTGCTTTCCGGCGCCTCGTTTATGGCGCTGATGGTGATGAAGCACGTCAACTTCGACTTCGGCACCCTGTTTTCCGAAGCCGTGAAAGTGCATGCCAAGGGCGAAGCGATCATGAGCCCCGGCGGCCTGGTGAAAGACCCGATTTCGGCGATTTCCCTCGGCTTGGCGCTGATGTTCGGCACAGCCGGCCTGCCGCATATCCTGATGCGCTTCTTCACCGTCTCCGACGCCAAGGAAGCACGCAAGTCGGTGTTCTATGCCACCGGGTTCATCGGCTATTTCTACATCCTGACCTTTATCATCGGCTTCGGCGCAATCCTGCTGGTCAGCACCAATCCGATGTTCAAGGACGCCGCCGGCGCGCTGCTGGGCGGTAACAACATGGCGGCCGTGCACCTGGCCAACGCCGTGGGCGGTAACCTGTTCCTCGGCTTTATCTCAGCCGTGGCCTTCGCCACCATACTCGCGGTGGTCGCCGGCCTGACCCTGGCCGGTGCCTCGGCGGTGTCCCACGACCTCTATGCCAGCGTGCTCAAAAAGGGCAAGGCCAACGAAAAGGACGAGCTGCGCGTTTCGAAAATCACCACCGTAGCCCTCGGCGTTCTGGCCATCGGCCTGGGCATCGCCTTCGAGAAGCAGAACATCGCCTTTATGGTCGGCCTGGCCTTCTCCATCGCGGCGAGCTGCAACTTCCCGGTGTTGTTCCTCTCGATGTACTGGAAAAACCTGACCACTCGCGGCGCGATGATCGGTGGCTGGCTGGGCCTGGTTACCGCGGTCACCCTGATGATCCTCGGCCCAACCGTATGGGTCTCGGTTCTCGGCAATGCCGAGGCGATCTTTCCGTACGAGTACCCGGCCCTGTTCTCGATGCTCATCGCCTTCAGCGGGATCTGGTTCTTCTCGATCACCGACAAATCCGCCTCGGCTGCCGAAGAACGTGCGCGCTTCCTGCCGCAGTTCGTCCGCTCGCAGACCGGTTACGGCGCCTCGGGAGCGGTTGCCCACTAAGGCTTGCGCGTACTGTTTATGGCAGCCTCCGGGCTGCCTTTTTTATGGGGCCTAGGGCCTGTTGACATTAATCTCGCGAGTCGCATTGCCGCGAATAAGGGTTCCAGGCAAGGCGCGGAACGCCGGCAATGGTCATTCCCTTGCCCAGTTTCGCAACGCCGAATGGGGCCCTTATTCGCGCAACCCGCAGGGACGGATCTGTTTTGATGCGATAGGCGATTACTCACCGCTCACTCTGAACCACACGGAGCCGCGTCTCATACCGGATCTCATTTCAAAACCGGTTCCGGTACCGGTTCCGGCGCGGCCGTGCGGGTAGTGTCAACAGGCCCTAGACCGACAGGTAGCGGCTGATGGTCGCCTCGTCGACCTTGTCGCGGGTTTCCTCGACCACGAAGCGCCCCTTCTCGATCACCAGGAAGCGGTCGGCGATCTCCAGGGTGAAGGACAGCACCTGCTCGGAGACCACTATGGTCAGGTCGCGCAGGGTGCGGATCTCCTTCAGGGTGCGGGCGATGTCCTTGATGATCGACGGCTGGATGCCCTCGGTGGGCTCGTCCAGCAGCAGCACCTTGGGGTTGGTCGCCAGGGCGCGGGCGATGGCCAGCTGCTGCTGCTGGCCGCCGGAAAGGTTGCCGCCCTTGCGCCCGCGCATGTCGTGCAGCACCGGAAACAAGGCATAGAGGTCGTCCGGCACCTGCCCCTTGGCGGCGGCCGGCAGGCCGGTCTGGATGTTTTCCAGCACGCTCATATTGGGAAAGATCATCCGCCCCTGGGGCACGTAGGCGATGCCGCTCTCCACCCGCTGGTAGGTTTCCAGGGCGGACACATCGCGGCCGTCCACGCGGATCTGCCCGCCCCACTGCGGCAGGATGCCCATCAGGCTCTTGAACAGGGTGGTCTTGCCCATGCCGTTGCGGCCCATCACCGCGACAATCTCGCGTTTGGCCACCGTCAGGTTGAGGTCATGGAGAATGGCGCTCTGGCCGTAGCCGGAGGCGAGGTTGCTGATCTGGAACATAGGCTTCACTCCAATGCACTTCCGGTAGGGTGGACAACGTTGTGCTTGTCCACCGCGGGCGACGGTGGAAAGGCCCTCGGCGATTTCCACCCTGCAAGCTAGACACGCGGCACCTCAGTGCCCCAGGTAGACCTCGATCACCTTGGGGTTGCTCTGCACCGACTCCATGCTGCCCTCGGCCAGCACCTTGCCCTGGTGCAGCACCGTGACCTTGTGGGCGATGCTCTTGACGAACTCCATGTCGTGCTCGATGACCAGCACCGAGCGGCCCTGGCTGATGCGCTTGAGCAACTCGGCGGTCTGCAGCCGTTCGTTGACGCTCATGCCCGCCACCGGCTCGTCGAGCATCAGCAGCGCAGGGTCCTGCATCAGCAGCATGCCGATCTCCAGCCACTGCTTCTGCCCGTGGGACAGCAGGTCGGCCTGCTGGTGCAGCTGCTCGCCGAGCATGATCTCGGCGGCGATCTGCTCGACCCGGGCAATGACCTTGGCGCTGCGTTTGAAGAACAGCGCGCCGAAGACCGAACGGCCCTCGGGGTAGGACATCTCCAGGTTCTCGAACACCGTGAGGTTTTCGTAAATAGAGGGGTTCTGGAACTTGCGCCCCACCCCGGCGCGGACGATGTCGTACTCGTGCATCCGGGTCAGCTCGCGGTTCTCGAACTGGATGCTGCCGGCGGTGGCGCGGGTCTTGCCGCAGATCAGGTCGAGCACCGTGGTCTTGCCGGCGCCGTTGGGGCCGATCACCACCCGCACCTCGTTGCGGTCGATATAGAGGTTCAGGTCGTCGACCGCCTTGAAGCCGTCGAACGACACGGTCAGGCCCTCGATGGCCAGCACCGGTTTGGACATCTGAAAGCTACCGGGCGGGCTCATGGCATGGTCTCCAGTTCGGGGGTCGGACGGGCCGGGGCCGGCGCGTCGCAGGCGGTGGTTTCCTGAGTGGGCGGCGTGGCCGGAGCCTTGGGCTTGAGCCTGCCCAGCCAGCGCTTGCCATGGCTGTCCCAGAGCCCGGCGAGGCCGTTGGGGAAGTACATGACCACGGCGATAAACAGGCCGCCCATCAGGTACAGCCACAGCTCGGGGAAGCTTTCGGAAAAGTAGGTCTTGCCGTAGTTCACCAGCAGCGCGCCGTACACCGCGCCGAGCAGCGACATGCGCCCGCCCACGGCGGCGAAGATCACCATCTCGATGGACGGCACGATGCCGACGAAGCTGGGCGACATAAAGCCCACCTGCAGGGCGAACATCGCCCCGCCGATGGCCGAGAAGGCGGCGGCCACGCAGAACACGAAGACCTTGAAGCTGGCCACGTCGTAACCAGAAAAACGCACCCGCTCTTCCTTGTCGCGCATGGCCATCAGCAGCCGGCCGAGCTTGGAGGCGAGGATGAACTTGCCGATCAGGATGCAGGCGAACAGCAGCAGGGCGTTGACGAAGTAGAGGATCAGTTTCGAGCTGTCGTCGCGGATATCCCAGCCCATCAGGGTCTTGAGGTCGGTGATGCCGTTGACCCCGCCGGTCAGGCCCTGCTGGCCGATGATCAGCACCGTGAGGATCAGCGCAATGGCCTGGGTGACGATGGAGAAGTACACGTCACCGACCCGGCGCTTGAACATCGCCACGCCAATGATCAGCGCCAGCAGCACCGGCACCGCGATCACCGCCAGCAGGGTGAAACCGAAGCTGTGGAAGGGCTGCCAGAGCAGTGGCAGTTCGGTGATCTGGTTCCAGTCCATGAAATCCGGAATACCGGGGGTGGACTGGATCTTGGTGCTCTCCGGGTCCGAGGCCTCGAGCTTGAGGAACATCGCCATGCAGTAGCCGCCCAGGCCGAAGAACACCCCCTGGCCCAGGCTGAGGATGCCGCCATAGCCCCAGCAGAGCACCAGGCCCACGGCGACGAAGGCATAGGTCAGGTACTTGCCGACCATGTTCAGGCGAAAGGCGTCCAGCGCCAGGGGAAAGACCACCAGGATCAGCACGGCCAGCACCGCCAGGCCGATGGCGCCCTGCTTGCCGCCGAGGAGTTTATCGAGTGTCGGATTCATCGCACGGCCCCTTATTTGCGCACTTTGGCGGAGAACAACCCTTGCGGGCGCAGCAGCAGGATCAGCACCACCGCCGAGAGGGTCAGCACCTTGGCCATGGAACCGCTCATAAAGAACTCGGAGATCGACTGGGTCTGGGCGATGGTGAAGGCCGAGGCGATGGTGCCGAACAGACTGGAGGCGCCGCCGAAGACCACCACCAGGAAGGTGTCGACTATGTACAGCGAGCCCGCGGTCGGCCCGGTGGAGCCGATCGTGGTGAAGGCCGCGCCGGCTACCCCGGCCACCCCGCACCCCAGGGCGAAGGTCATGCGGTCGACCTTCTTGGTATTGATCCCCACCGCGCGGCTCATCACCCGGTTCTGCACCGTGGCGCGCACCTGCAGGCCCCAGCGCGAGCGGTAGAGCAACAGGAAGATGCCGGCGGTCAGCAGCAGGGTCAGGCCCATCACGAACAAGCCGTTGCGCGGGATATCGATGGCCTCGCTGGGGTTCCACGAACCCATCAGCCATTCCGGCAGGGTGGCGCCCACTTCCCGGGCGCCGAAGATCGAGCGGAAGGCCTGCTGCATCACCAAGGACAGGCCCCAGGTGGCCAGCAGGGTATCCAGGGGTCGCTGGTAGAGCTTGCTGATCATCGCCCATTCGGCGAGCCAGCCGATCGCCCCGGCGATCAGGAATGACAGGACGATGGCGAGAAAGAAATAGTAGGGCTGAAAGCCCGGTGCGTACTGTTCGGTAAGGCTCGACAGCACGTAGGTGGTGTAGGCGCCGATGGTGAGGAACTCGCCATGGGCCATGTTGATCACGCCCATCTGGCCGAAGATGATCGCCAGCCCCAGGGCCATCAACAGCAGCACGCAGAACACGGACAGCCCGTTGAAGCCCTGCATGGCCGCGATGGCACCAAATTCCGATAGCCATTCCATGATGAGGGGTCTCCTGGTGAGGAAGTGAGGCGGCCTCGCAGCAGGCCGCCTCGGTCGCGAGGTGGGCGGCGCAGGACGCGCCGCCCGGGTGTTTACTGGTAGCCCTTGGGGAAGGGATTGGGTTCGATCAGACCGGACTCGAAGACGGTCTTGAACTGGCCGTCGGCCTGCACCTGGCCGATGCGGGTCTTGCTCCACAGGTGATGGTTTTCATGCACCTTGACGTAGCCCTCGGGGGCGGTGGTCAGTTCGATGCCCGGTGAGGCGGCGGCGACCTTGTCCACATCGAAGCTGCCGGCTTTTTCCACCGCGGCCTTCCACAACCAGGGGCCGAGGTAGGCGGCCTGGGTCACGTCGCCGATCACCGAGTCCTTGCCGAACTTGGTCTTGAAGGCCTCGACGAAGGCGGCGTTGTTCGGGTTGTCCAGGCTCTGGAAGTACTTCATGGAGGCGTAGAAACCTTCCATGTTCTCACCGCCGATGCCCAGCAGTTCGTCCTCGGTCACCGACAGGGTCAGCAGGTGCTGCTTGGCGCTGGTCACGCCCGCGGCTTTCATCTGCTTGTAGAAGGCCACGTTGCTGCCACCAACCACGGCGGTGAACATCACGTCGGGTTTCTTCAGCTTGACCTTGTTGATCAGCGAACCGAACTGGGTGTTGCCCAGCGGGTAGTAGTCTTCGCCGACCACGGTGCCACCCAGCACGTTCTCGATGTGCTTGCGGGCGATCTTCATGGAGGTGCGCGGCCAGATATAGTCCGAGCCGATCAAGTAGTAGGTCTTGGCGCCCTTCTCCTTGGCGATCCAGTCCAGGCCCGCGAGGATCTGCTGGGTGGCTTCCTGGCCGGTGTAGATGACGTTCTTCGACTGCTCCAGGCCTTCGTAGAAGGTCGGGTAGTAGAGCAGGCCGTTTTCCTTCTCGAACACCGGCAACACCGCCTTGCGCGAGGCCGAGGTCCAGCAGCCGAACACCGCGGCGACCTTGTCGCCGACCAGCAGCTTGCGGGCCTTTTCGGCGAAGGTCGGCCAGTCGGAGGCGCCGTCCTCCTGGATGATCTTGATCTGCCGGCCGAGGATACCGCCGCTGGCGTTGATCTGTTCGATGGCCAGGCGCTCGGCCTGGATAGAGCCGGTTTCGGAAATCGCCATGGTGCCGGTGGCCGAGTGCAGCTGGCCAACCGTCACTTCGGTATCGGTAATCGCCAGGCCGGTGCTGTTGACCTCGTCGGCCAGGGCCAGCTGGCCGAAGACACTGGCGGCCAGCAGCGAGAGTGCCGCAGCACCCAACGCCAGCCGGCGGGGAAGAAAGCGTTTCGCACCCGTCAGTCGTGAATCCATGGTCATGCTCCTCTGGTGGTTGCCGCCCCGCATGCCCGATGGCCGGCAGGTTGGTTCGCCGCCAGCATGGGTTTTGCGCGATCACCGGGGTATACGCAGCATGACGTAAGGCCATACGTCATCTGACGTACAGGACCGCGCACCAGAAAGGCGCAACCAGGCCGCCCTGCACTTCCGCGCCCGGCCCTGTGCCAGGACCCGGGCGCCGGCCAGAGCCCCTGGCACGGGCGTGCGAGGCCGGGGCATGGAAGTTGCAAAACCCCCGGGGTCGCCCATCCCCCAGGACAAGCCCGTGCAACCGACCGGCACCCAGCGCATCGTCAAGATCCGCCGCGACTACAACAGCTGGGTCGCCGACGAGACCATGGAGGACTACGCGCTGCGCTTTACCCCCCGGTCCTTTCGCAAGTGGTCGGAGCTGCGCATCGCCAACACCGCCCTGGGCGCGGTGTCCTTTCTGGCCCTGGAAGCCATAGGCGGCGCCCTGGCCCTGAGCTACGGCTTTACCAATACCCTGTGGGCGATCCTGGCGGTGGCCCTGGTGATCTTTCTCACCGGCCTGCCGATCAGCTATTACGCCGCGCGCTACGGCGTGGACATGGACCTGCTGACCCGCGGCGCCGGTTTCGGCTATATCGGCTCGACCATCACCTCGCTGATCTACGCCAGCTTCACCTTCCTGTTCTTCGCCCTGGAAGCGGCGATCATGGCCCTGGCCCTGGAGCTGTATTTCGGCATGCCCCTGGCCCTGGCCTATGTGGTCTGCTCGGTGATAGTGATACCGCTGGTGGCCTACGGCATCACCCTGATCAACCGCCTGCAGCTGTGGACCCAGCCACTGTGGCTGTTCCTGCTGTTCGTGCCCTATGTCTTCGTCATCGCCAAGAACCCCGAGGCCCTGGGCGACTGGACCAGCTTCGCCGGCCGCGAGGGCGAAGGCGGCGCCTTCAACCTGCTGTTCTTCGGCGCCGCCTGCACCGTGGCGCTGTCCCTGGTGACGCAGATCGGCGAGCAGGTCGACTACCTGCGCTTTTTGCCGGAAAAGACCGCCGGCAACCGTAAGCGCTGGTGGGCCGCCCTGCTGATGGCCGGTCCCGGCTGGATCATCCCCGGCGCGCTGAAGATGCTCGCCGGGGCCTTTCTGGCCTTTCTCGCCCTGCAGCACGAGATTCCCATGGAGCGCGCCGCCGAGCCGACCCAGATGTACCTGGTGGCCTTCAACTACGTGTTCAGCTCCCCCGAGTGGGCACTGGCGGCCATGGTGCTGTTCGTCATCGTCTCCCAGATGAAGATCAACCTGACCAATGCCTACGCCGGCTCCCTGGCCTGGTCGAACTTCTTCGCCCGGGTCACCCACAGCCACCCGGGCCGGGTGGTCTGGCTGGTGTTCAACGTGGCCATAGCCCTGATACTGATGGAGCTGGGGGTGTTCGAGGCGATCGAGGAAGTGCTGGGCCTGTACGCCAATGTCGCCATCGCCTGGATCGGCGCGGTGGTCGCCGACCTGGTGATCAACAAGCCCCTGGGCCTGTCGCCCAGGCATATCGAATTCAAGCGCGCGCACCTGTACGACATCAACCCGGTGGGCGTGGGCGCCATGCTGATCGCCTCCCTGCTGTCGATACTGGCCCACGGCGGACTGTTCGGCGCCCTGGCCCAGGCCGCCTCGCCGGTGGTGGCCCTGGGCACCGCCCTGCTGGTGGCGCCGCTGATCGCCTGGTTGACCGGAGGGCGCTACTACATCGCCCGCAGCAGCGCGCCGCAGCTGCTGCATCCCGCCACGCCGTCGGCCGCCGGCGCGGCGGCGACCCTGGCCTGCGGCCTGTGCAGCAATGCCTTCGAGACCGAGGACATGGCCTTCTGCCCGGCCTATAACACGCCCATCTGCTCGCTGTGCTGCTCCCTGGACGCGCGCTGCGGCGATGCCTGCAAGCCGCGGGCGCGGCTGTCCGAGCAACTGGACGACTTCGTCCGCTGGGTCTTTCCAAGGGTCTCCATCCCGCGCCTGCACAGCCGCCTGGTCCAGTACCTGGGCCTGCTCGGCTTGCTGGTGCTGCTGCTCTACGGCGCCCTGGCGCTGATCTACGGCCAGGTCTCCGAGGGCTTGCTGGCGCACTCGCTGCAAGCCCAGGAGGCCCTGTACTCGGCCTTTCTCAAGGCCTTTCTGACCCTCTCGCTATTCGCCGCGATTCTCGCCTGGTGGGTGGTGTTGACCCGTGAAAGCCGGCGCGTGGCCCAGGAGGAATCGGACCGCCAGACCCAGCTGCTGATGCAGGAGATCGAGGCCCATGGCAAGACCGACCAGGCCCTGCAGCAAGCCAAGGAAGCCTCGGAGGCGGCCAACGCCGCCAAGAGCCGCTACGTCACCGGCCTGTCCCACGAGCTGCGCACACCGCTCAACAGCATCATGGGCTACACCCAGATCCTGCAGCGCGACGACGCCCTGCCCGAGCGCCATCAGGACGCCCTGGCGACCATCCTGCGCAGCGGCTCGCACCTGCTGTCGCTGATCGACGGCCTGCTCGACGTGGCCAAGATCGAGGCCGGCAAGCTGCGCCTGGAGCCCAGCGAGATCGCCTTCCCGGAATTCATCCACGACCTGCGGCGCATGTTCGCCCCCCAGGCCGAGGAGAAGGGCCTGCGCTTTCGCCTGGACCTGCAGGGGCGCATGCCGGCGGTGGTGCGCGGCGACGAGAAGCGCGTGCGGCAGATACTGATCAACCTCCTGGGCAATGCCGTGCGCTTCACCGACGCGGGCGAGGTATGCCTGCGCGTCGGCTACCTGCGCGAGACCGCCAGCTTCGACATCGTCGACAGCGGCATCGGCATCGACCCCGAGCAGATCGAGCGGATCTTCCAGCCCTTCGAGCGCGGCGACCTGCTGCGCCAGGACAACGGCGTGGGCCTGGGCCTGACTATCACCCGCATGCTCACCTCGCTGATGGGCGGCGAATTGTCGGTCAGCAGCGTGCCGGACCAGGGCACGCGCTTCCAGGTACGGCTGTTTCTCTCCGAGGTGCGGGTGCCCCAGGCGGTGCTCCACGTGCAGCACGACATCCTCGGCTACCAGGGCCCACGGCGCCTGGTGCTGGTGGTGGACGACCATCTCGAGCACCGCCGGGTGCTCGCCGGCATGCTCGAACCCCTGGGCTTCACCGTCGCCCAGGCGGCCAGCGGCCAGGAGGCGATACGCCAGGTGGCGCTGCTGAACCCGGACCTGATCCTGATGGACCTGTCCATGCCGCAAATGGACGGCTGGGAAACCAGCCGGCTGATCCGCCGCAACACCCAGTGCCGGGCGCCGATCATCGTGATCTCCGCCAATGCCTTCGCCGACGACCGCGAACGCAGCGTGGCCGGTGGCTGCAACGACTACCTGGCCAAGCCGGTGCGCACCCCCGAGCTGCTCGAGCGCATCCACCAGCACCTGGGCCTGGACTGGCTCAGGCGCCCGCAGGAGGAGCCCGACGCGCCGCTGCCACGGGTGCTGCCCGGCCCGCAGGACCTGGAGGCCCTGCGCGAACTGGGCGCCATGGGCTATATGCGCGGCATCCAGGACAAGCTCGACGAGATCGACCGGCACAGTCCGGCCAGCAGTACCTTTACCGCGCCCCTGCGGGCCCTGATCAAGGGTTTCCGCCTGGATGACTTCAACCGCCAGCTCAAGGAGGCCGACCATGCAGACCTCGACCCTCGCTAGTGCACCACCCGTCCGCCTTCAAGCCGCCGAACGCGGGGTGATCCTGATCGTCGACGACATCCCGGACAACCTGGCCCTATTGGCCGACGCCCTGGACGAGGCCGGCTATATGGTGCTGGTGGCGCTGGATGGCGCCAGCGCCCTGGCCCGTATCCAGCGCCGGCGCCCGGATCTGATCCTGCTCGATGCCCTGATGCCGGGCCTGGACGGTTTCGAGACCTGCCGGCGGATCAAGGCCCAGCCCGACACGGCGGAGATCCCGGTGCTGTTTATGACCGCGCTGACAGACAGCGAGCATGTGGTGCAGGGCTTTGCCGCCGGCGGCATCGACTACGTGACCAAACCGATCAACACCGAAGAGGTGCTGGCCCGGGTCGCCTCGCACCTGCGCACCGCGCGCATCCTGCAGGCGGCGCGGACCGCCGCGCAGCCCTCGACCCCGAGCCTGAACGACGCGCCGGCCAGCGCCACGCTCTCGGCGCGTTTTCGCCTGACCGAACGGGAGGTGGAAGTGCTGCGCTGGGTCGCCTGCGGCAAGACCAACCGCGACATCGGCGATATCCTCGGCCTGAGCCCGCGCACGGTGAACAAGCACCTGGAGCACGTCTACGTGAAGCTCGGCGTGGAAACCCGCACCGCTGCCACCGCCGTGGCACTGGCGGCGATCAGCGAACGGGGCTAAGCGCCGAGCGCAGCAGCCGCGGGTGCTGCATCCGGGACGCCGCCGCCCCGAATGGCGTGCAAGGCCTAGCGCCGTTGCAGGTCAATGCCGATCACCAGCGGATCGTGGTCCGAACCCCGGTAAGGCTCGGCGCTGTAGAGCAATGCCTGCTGCCGCGCGGTCTTGAACTCGGTGTTGTAGTCCAGTACCCGCGGCTCGTCGGCGTTGATATGCCAGGCCAGCGCGCCGCGCACCTGGGGCAGCAGGCTGGCGCTGGCCAGGCCATGGTCCAGGTAACCGGACTGCCCGTCGAAGACATAGGAATAGCCCTGGCCGGCCTCGGCGAAACGCGCCACCAGGTCGCTGTAACCCGCCGCGCGGATCAGCGCGATCGGGTCCTCCTGGGCGTAGGCATTGAGATCGCCCAGGATCAGGTAATCCGGATCCCTGGAGCGGGTCGGATCCGTGGCAAGCCACTCCACCAGGGCCTGGGCCGCCCGCGCACGGGTCAGGTTGCAATGGCCCTGGCCATCGCCGCGGTCCGGGTCGCCCGCCTCGGCGCAGCTCGAGCCCTTGGACTTGAGGTGATTGACCACCAGGGTCAGGCGCTCGCCGCTGTCACGCTGGCGAAAGGTCTGGGCCAATGCCGGACGGTTCTTGCTGTCGTCGAACCGCGGATCGACCTGGCTGTCGAGAATGGCGGACGCCTTGTGCGGCAGGATCCGGTCGCGCCGGTAGATCAGGCCCACGGCGATCTCGTCGCTGCCCAGACGATCCACGCCCGGGTTGACGAACGCGAACCGCTGGCCGCGCGGCAGGGCGGCGTTCAGCCCGGCCACCAGATCGGCGATGGCGCTGGTCGGGGCATAACCGTCGTTCTCGATTTCCATCAGACCGACCACGTCCGCCCGGGACGCCAGGATGGCTGCGATCAGCTTGGCGCGCTGACGCTGGAACTCCTCGGCCGTGTGGGCCCCGCGGGAGGTCGGGAAACCGCCGCCCAGGCCGTCGCCATTGAAATAGTTGAGCACGTTGAAACTGGCCACCCGCACCTGACCCTCGAGGTTCTGCGGCTCGGCCGGACGCGGGTTGCTCGGCAGAAAATCGGGGGTAGCCAGGGGCTGAACCCGGTAGCGGCCGGCGGCGTAATCCAGCACGCCGCGGATACCGTTGGCCTGGTTGCCCACCCGCAGGCTGTCAAAGGCGCTCAGCTCCGGCGCCGGATAGCGGATCGGGTCGGGATTCTGGCCGCTGCGGCCGTCGTCCAGCAGGAGCTGATTGAGGGCATTGCGCGCCTGCAGGGCCAACGCCGGCGCGCCCGGCAGTACCTGGTTGGTCGGTATCATCAGGCGCCCGCCGGACGACAGCAGCACCTCGCCGTAACGGCCGAGGTTGTAGACCTCGGTCACCGTCAGGGGCTGGGGCAGGAAGACCGCCATGCCTTCGTGACGCTCCAGGTAATCGGCGCTGGGCAGGGGCAGCTGCACCGCTGCGGCGGCCGGCAGGGCCTGGTCGCGGGCCAGGACCCTGACCTCCAGCGCACCGGCCAGCTGGGTCAGGCCATTGAATTCGCGCACCTCGCCGCTGACCTGCAGTCGATCGCCGAGCTGCACCGCGACACCGGTGCCGCCGTCGTAGACGAACAGGCCTTCGGAGGTCAGCGGATCGGCGTCCACCTGATCGTCCGGGGTCTGCACAAAGAAACCCTTGAGCTGGCTCGCGTCCTGGAAATCGGCGACCACCAGGGCCTCCACGCTGACCTGCTGGCCGACCAGCGGACTGCTCGCACCGTCGCCCTGTACCTCGTGAATACGCTTGGAGCCGGCGTTGCCGTTGTCCGGCGGCGCGGCGCCGAGCCGGCCGATATTGTCGAAGCTGTCCCGGGGATAACCCTGCCAGGCCAGGCTCGGGTCGAAGGCATCGCCCGGCTCGCCATCGCCGGCCGCGGCCGGATTGCTGCGCCGCAGGGTACGGTCCAGGGTCTGGATATCGCCACTGCCCCAGGCGGCGCCAGGGTCGACGCCGACCTGGCCGATGCTGTCGAGTACCCGGCCCTCGTTATCGCGCAGCACTATGGCATCGTTGCCGTTGAACCAGCTGCCTTCCAGACGTTGATCGGCCAGCGCCAGCAGTGCGGGCGCCGCCGCGCCATGGGCCAGGACGAACACGCCACCGGCAGCCAGCGAGCCCTGCAGGGCAATGCTGCGGCCATTCACCGCGCTGCCGTTGAAATAGAATTCCAGCCGGTAGCGGCCCAGGTCCAGGCTCTCGGTGCCGGGGTTGTGCAGCTCGAGGGCCTTGTTGTTGCCGCTGCCTTCCAGGTATTCGGAAATGCCAAGCTCGGCGGCGGCCAGCAGCGGCAAGCCGAGCAGCACGCTGCCACCGAACAGGGCGGCCCGCAGGCTATGGCGCAGCGGATAAGGGGCGGTCATGGCAATTCTCCAGTCGAAGCAATGGGGCAACTGCCCGGGAGAACCGCGACCTCGCAGAAGAGGCCGAATGCCGATGCGACTGTCGTGACGCTGCCCGGCAGCGGCTCCGACAGCCCAGTCCCAGGCGTGCAGAATCCTGGTTGTAACCGGGCGAGTTGACAGGCAGATGACCAAAGGGGGAAAGCCTCCGGCATTTGCGCGGTGCCTCTCAGACGCGAGACCCGCGCCCGATGCGCGGTAGCGATGCACCTGCCGGGATGCACCTACCGGGGTTGGCAGGTGGCGCGATACCGCCTGACCCTTGAATTCGACCGTCGCCGTGACCAGGATAGACCCATGGAACTCAGCGATATTGCGCGCCTGGCCGGGTTTCTGGTGTCCCGCCAGCGCCATGCCCAATGGCGCGCCAGCGCCGCCAATGCCAAGCAGGGCGTCCATAAACCCGGCGCGCAAGCCCTGATACGCCCCATCCGGCAACGATGCACCGAGCCCTGAAGATGCAGTTGATCGACACCCACACTCACCTGGACTTTCCCGATTTCGACGCCGACCGCGCCCAGGTGCTGAGCCATGGCCGGACCCTGGGCGTGCAGCGCCTGGTGGTCCTGGGCGTGGAGCACGGCAACTGGCAACGCCTGTGGGACCTGGCGCAGGACGAGACGGGGGTATATGCCGCCTTCGGCCTGCACCCGGTGTACCTGGAGCGGCACAGGCCCGAGCACCTGACGCAGCTACGCGACTGGCTGCAGCGCCTGGCCGGTGATCCGCGGCTGTGCGCGGTCGGCGAATTCGGCCTGGACTATTACCGGGCGGACCTGGACCGCGAACGCCAGCAAGCACTGTTCGAGGCCCAGCTGCGACTGGCCGCCGACTTCGCCCTGCCGGCCCTGCTGCATGTACGCCGCGCCCATGCACCGGTGATCGCCGCGCTCAAGCGCCATCGCCTGGCGCGCGGCGGTATCATCCACGCCTTTTCCGGCAGCCGCGAGGAGGCCCGGGAATACCAGAAGCTCGGCTTCAAGCTCGGTCTGGGCGGCGCCGCCACCTGGCCCCAGGCCCAGCGCCTGCGCCAGGTGGTCGCCGGCCTGGCGTTGGAGACTGTGGTACTGGAAACCGACTCGCCGGATATGGCCCCGGCCATGCACCCCCAGCAGCGCAACAGCCCCGAGCACCTGCCGGCCATCTGCACGGCCCTGGCCGAACTCATGGGTATCGCCCCGCAGACCCTGGCCGCGGCCAGCAGCCGCAACGCCTGCGAGCTGTTCGGCTGGCCGCACTGAGACCCGCTTACGCAGTCGCGAGGGGCCGCCACCACTCACCGGATGGGGTTCAGCGCTCCAGAATCGCCGTCACGCCCTGCCCGCCCGCCGCGCAGATGGAAATCAGGCCACGACCTTCGCCCGCCACGGCCAGCAGCTTGGCCAGGTTGGCGACGATGCGCCCGCCAGTGGCGGCGAAGGGGTGACCGGCGGCCAGGGAGCTGCCCTTGACGTTCATCCTGCCGCGGTCGATAGCGCCCAGGGGCGCGTCCAGGCCCAGACGGGTCCTGCAGTACTCGGGATCCTCCCAGGCCTTGAGGGTGCACAGCACCTGGGCGGCGAAGGCTTCGTGGATCTCGTAGTAGTCGAAGTCCTGCAGACTCAGGTTGTTGCGAGCCAGCAGGCGCGGTACGGCATAGACCGGTGCCATTAACAGCCCTTCCTTGCCCTGCACGAACTCCACCGCCGCGGCCTCGCCATCGCGAAAATACGCCAGGATCGGCAGGCCGCGGGCCTTGGCCCAATCCTCGCTGGCCAGCAGCACCAGGGCGGCGCCGTCGGTCAGGGGTGTGGAGTTGCCGGCCGTCAGGGTGCCGCGGGCACTTTTCTCGAAGGCCGGTTTCAGGCTGGCGAGCTTTTCCAGGCTGATGTCAGGGCGCAGGTTCTGGTCGCGGGTCAGGCCGAGAAAGGGCGTCAGCAGGTCGTCGTGCCAGCCCTCGGCATAGGCGGCGGCCAGCTTCTGGTGACTGGACAGGGCCAGCTGATCCTGCTCGTCCCGGGGGATGCCCCAGGCCTGGGCCATCAGCTCGCAGTGCTGGCCCATGGACAGGCCGGTGCGCGGCTCGCTGTTGCGCGGCAGAGACGGGGCCAGGTGCCGTGGGCGGATCTGCAGCAGGGTCTTGAGCTTGTCGCCGGTGGATGTGCTGCGGTTGGCCTGCAGCAGGATGCCGCGCAGTTCCTCGTGCACGCCGATGGGCGCATCGGAAGTGGTGTCCACGCCACCGGCGATGCCGCAGTCGATCTGCCCCAGGGCGATCTTGTTGGCCACGCAGATTGCCGCCTCGAGGCCCGTGCCGCAGGCCTGCTGCAAGTCGTAGGCCGGGGTTTCGGCGGCCAGGCGCGAGCCCAGCACGCATTCGCGGGTCAGGTTGAAATCCCGCGAATGCTTGAGCACCGCACCGGCCACCACCTCGCCCAGGCGCAGGCCGTGCAGGTTGAAGCGCTCGATCAAGCCTTCCAGGGCCGCGGTGAGCATGGCCTGGTTGCTGGCGGTGGCGTACTGGGTGTTGGAACGGGCGAAGGGAATACGGTTGCCGCCGACTATGGCGACGCGACGGGGCGGGGTCATGGCGATTCCTTTTTTGGCAAGCGTTCAAGGGCAAGAGCAGCGAAGCCGGCCTGGACGATACATGAAACATCGGGGCGGTCGGCGGGGTCCACCCTTTGAGTTTTCCTGCAGGAGCCCGTTCCCCATGTCCGACCGTTACCTCGATCTCGCCACCTCCAACCTGGGCCAACGCCTGGTCGGCGCCCTCGGCTTGCCCACCCCGGTACGCCTGGAACGTTGGCAGAGCGGCCGTACCCGACCGGTGGACGGACCCCTGCTGTTCGGCGGCGGCCCCCTGGCCGCCAAGGCCAGCACCGGCTGGCAGCGCCTCACCGACCAGGCCTTTGCCCTGCAGGAGGGCCAGTTCGGCCTGCCGTGCTGGAGCCCGGGCCAGGGCCCGACGCTCAAGGCATTGGTCTTCGACGCCAGCGACCTGGTGCGCGCCGAGCAACTGATCGAACTGCGCGACTTCTTCCAACCCGTGCTGCGTTCCCTGTCCCTGTGCCCCCATGTAGTGGTGCTCGCACGCCCTCCGGAATCCCTCGAGGAACCCTTCGCCGCCAGCACCCAGCGAGCCCTGGAGGGCTTTACCCGCTCCCTGGGCAAGGAAATCGGCCAGGGCGGCACGGTGCAGTTGCTCTATGTCGCCGCGGATGCCGAGGACCAGCTGGAAGGTGCCTTGCGCTTTTTCCTCTCGCCCAAGAGCGCCTATGTCTCCGGCCAGGCGCTGCGCCTGAGCGCCTGCGCCCAGCAGGTCGCGGACTGGAGCCGGCCCCTGGCCGGGCGCACGGCACTGGTCACCGGTGCCAGCCGCGGGATAGGCGCGGCCATCGGCGAAACCCTGGCCCGCGACGGCGCCACGGTCGTGCTGCTGGATCTACCCCAGGCCCGAGAGGCCCTGCAGGGTCTGGCCGCACGCCTCGGTGGACGCGCCCTGGCCCTGGATATCAGCGCGCCCGACGCCGCCACGCAGCTGCTCGAGGCCATGCCCGAGGAGCTGGATATCCTGGTGCACAACGCCGGCATCACGCGCGACAAGACCCTGCGCAATATGAGCGAGGCGCTCTGGACCCCGGTCATCGACATCAACCTGCGCGCCCCCCAGGTGTTGACCCAGGCCCTGCTGGAGGCCGGCAGGCTGCGTGCTAACGCCCGCCTGGTGCTGCTCGCCTCGATCAACGGCATCGCCGGTGCCCGCGGCCAGACCAACTATGCCGCGAGCAAGGCCGGGCTGATCGGCCTGGCCCAGGCCTGGGCACCGATCCTGGGCCAGCGCGGTATCAGCATCAACGCCGTGGCGCCGGGGTTTATCGAGACCCAGATGACCGCGGCGCTGCCCCTGGCCATGCGCGAGGCCAGCCGGCGCACCAACAGCCTGGGCCAGGGCGGCGAGCCCCAGGATGTCGCCGAGGCCGTGGCCTGGCTGGCCCAGCCGGGCAGCGGCGCGGTCACCGGCCAGGTGCTGCGGGTCTGCGGGCAGAGCCTGCCGGGGGCCTGAGCCGTCCCGCTTTGCCTGCAGCCCATACCCGAGGAGATGCCCATGCAATGGTTCGACCTGCCCGCCCCGCCCGGTTTGCCAGGCCTTTATGGCCGCGCCGCGCTGCGCCGTCGCGTCACCGGCCGCCGCCTGCCCGAGTTCGGCCTGCGCTGTCCGGTGCGCGTCGACCCGGCGCGCCTGGCTCGCTACCGGCAGCTCTGCGGCTTTGCCGAGCGTGCCCTGCTGCCAGCCACCTACCCCCATGTCCTGGCCTTCGCCCTGCAACTGAAACTGCTCACCGACCCGGCCTTCCCTTTTCCGCTGCTGGGCCTGGTTCACCTGGAGAACCGCATCCGCGTGATACGTCCCCTGGGCGGTCTGGGTCCCTTTGTCATCGGCGTGCGGGTGCAACAGCTGCAGCCCCACGAAAAGGGCGTGCAATTCAGCCTGATCACCCGCCTGGAGGACCAACTGGGTCTGCTCTGGGAAGCTGACAGCCGCCTGCTCTGCCGCGCCCTGCAGCTGAACGCGGCGCCCCCCGAACGCCGCGATGAACAGCCAATGCCCCTGAGCCCCCTGGCCCACTGGAACGCCCCCCGATCGATTGGCCGCGCCTATGCCCGAGTGTCCGGCGACTGCAATCCGATTCATCTGTCGGCCCTGAGCGCGCGACTGTTCGGTTTTCCCCGGGCCATCGCCCATGGCCTGTGGAACAAGGCACAGGCCCTGGCGGCCCTGGAGGAACGCCTGCCGGCAGCCGGCTTTCTGCTGGAGGCGCGCTTCCAGAAACCGGTGTTGCTGCCCAGCGCCTTGACCCTGCTGGCCAGCAATACCCGCGACAGCGGCCAATTCAGCCTGCAGGGCGCGGACCAGACGCCCCATATGCGCGGCAGCTGGCAGCTGGTCTAGCGGCACGCTTGGCGGCACACTGCGCGTTTGCCGCCAGGCCTGCGACATCCGGAGCCCCACATGGACATCACCGAACTGACCACCCGCCTGCACGCCATACGCGAGCGCAACGACTGGCGTGGCTTCCACAGCCCGAAGAACCTGGTGATGGCCGCCAGCGTGGAAATGGCCGAACTGCTGGAGATCTTCCAATGGCTCAGCGAAGACCAGTCGCGGCAATTGCCCGCCGAGCAGCTCGAACACGCCGGTCAGGAAGTCGGCGACGTGGTGCTCTACCTGCTGCTGCTCTGCAGCGAGCTGGGCATCGACATGGAACAGGCCGTACGCGCCAAGCTGGCCGACAGCGAGCGGCGGTTCGCCCCATGAGCGACCGGCACTTCGATTTGCTGGCCAGCCGCTTCGCCGAGAAAATCTATGGCGGGGCCAAGGGGGCGATCCGCCTGGCCGTGCTGCAGGCGGACCTGGCCGAGGCAGTGCCCGAGCGGCCGTTGCGGGTACTGGATATCGGCGCGGGCCTGGGCCATATGGCCTTGTGGCTGGCCGAGCGCGGCCATCAGGTGACCCTGGCCGAACCCGCCGCGCCGATGCTCGACGGCGCCCGCGAGCGCTTCGCCGCCGCCGGCCAGACCGCCACGTTTATCCAGGCGCCCTGGCAGGACCTGCCAGGGCTGCTCGACCAACCCTACGACCTGGTGCTCTGCCATGCGGTGCTGGAATGGCTGGGCGAGCCCCAGGCCATCCTGCCGGTGCTGCACCGGCTCACCGCGCCCGACGGCTGGCTGTCGCTGGCCTTCTACAACAAGGATGCACTGGTCTATCGCAACCTGCTCAAGGGGCACTTTCGCAAGCTGCGCGAGCAGAGCTTCGCTGGCGAGAAGCAGAGCCTGACGCCACAAAATCCCTTGGACCCACGGGAGCTGGAGCGGCAACTGGACGGGCATTGGACGGTCGAACACCGCAGTGGCGTGCGGGTGTTCCACGACTACATGCCCCGCGAATTCCAGGCCAAGGCCGAACTCGAGGAGCTGGTGGACATGGAGCTGGCCCACCGCCGTCATCCGTGCTTCATGGGACTGGGTCGCTACCTGCATTGGCTGTGCCGACCGCAGTAACCCACCACCTGCCGGAGAGTCGTCATGCCCACGCGCCTCGTGTTGATCGCCTGCCTTGCCGCGCTGGGTTTGCTGCTCGGCGCCTGCCAGGGCCGCAACCCCTACAGCCCCAGCGCCCTGCCCCAGCCACCCGCCCCGGCGGTCAGCCCCCACGACCGCGGCGCCTACCCGGCGGCACCGCGCGATTATGCCGACTACCGCACCTGGGCCTGGTATGCCGACCAACCACCGGTGGATGCGGCCTGGGTCGATATCGCCTTGCTGCAGGACGCCGTCGGCGCCGCACTGGATCAGCGCGGCCTGCGTCCGGCCAGGGACGAGACCGGGGCCGATCTGTGGGTCGAGGCCCAGGTGCGGATCGAGCGCCGTCAGCGCCAGGTCCACGATGACTATGGCTATGGCCAGGGTGGTTATTCGCCTTACGGCACCCTGGGGCATGGCGGCGTTGGCATAGGCGCCAGCGTGCCGTTGGTGCGCACCTATGAAGAAGAGGTAGTGGTGGTCAGCCTGATCCTTCACGACGCCCTCGAGGGCCGGCCGGTATGGCGCGGCAGCGCCGAAACCCGACAACCCAAGCGCCGTGGCGAGCACGCCGACGCCCTGCGCGCGGCGCTGCGCCAGGCCCTGGCCGACTACCCGCCCCGCTGAAAACATGCAGCCCGGAACGCGTTGCCAATCGGGACCTGGCGCCCTGCCGCGAACCGCAGGGCTTTGAGTCGGTGCGCTCAAGGGAGCATCCTGCGCGGTAAGGGGTCTGAATCCCTGAACCTTGACCATCCACCTGGAGAACCCCGATGCGTGCTCGCCTGCTGCTGTCCGCCCTGGTGCTGGTAAGCGCTTGCCAGAGCGTCTCGATCGACCGCGATTACGACCCCACGCGGGACTTCGCCGCCTACCGCAGCTGGAGCTGGCAGGAGCCCGCCGTGCAGTTCCGGCCCGACGACCCGCGCCTGGACAGCGACCTGACCCGCCAGCGCATCCGCCAGGCGGTCACCGAGCAACTCGACCAGCGCGGCCTGCGCCCGGCGCCCAACGGCACGCAGGCGGATCTCAAGGTGCAGGTGTGGCTGATCGTCGACCAACGCGAGGAGCAGGTCAGCACCCAGTACGGCGGCGGGTGGGGAGCACCGGGCTGGCCCGGTTACTGGGGCGGTCCGGGGCTGATCGAGACCCGCAACCTGAGCTATCGGGTCGGCACCCTGCAGCTCGACCTGCTGGACGCCCGCGACGGCAAGCTGGTCTGGCGTGGCAGCGCCGAGCAGGTGCAGAGCGAACGGCCACAGACCCCGGACGAGCGCAGCGCGCTCATCCGCAAGACCCTGGCGCGGGTGCTGGAACACTACCCGCCGCGTTGATCGCCCTGTCTCGACCAGGCGCCGAGGCGGGTATTTAGCGAAGCGAGCCGCCCCAACCGGCCCGCTCGGGCATACTGGCCGAGCCTTTTTCCTGGAGAGACCCAATGCCCGCCCATGCCTGGTGGTTGCTCGCCCTGCCCTTTCTCGCGGGCGCTGTCTTGCCGTTGCAGTCGGGGATCAACGGTCAGCTGGGCAAGGCGGTGTCCAGCGTGCTGGCCGCGGCGTTGCTGTCTTTTCTGGTCGGTTCGCTGGCCTTGCTGCTGATCGTGCTGGCGCAACGGGAAGTGCCGAGCCTGGCGGCCCTCAAGGGACTGACCTGGTGGCATTGGAGCGGAGGCTTGCTGGGGGCTTTTTTTATCACCAGCGCGGCGTTTGCCGGCCCGCGCATCGGCGCCCTGCTGTTTATGGCCCTGGTGCTGGCCGGTCAGTTGGCCATGGCCCTGACCCTCGACCATTTCGGCTGGGCCGGCTTTCGCCAGGCGGCTGCCAGCCCGGGCAAGATCGCCGGGCTGGTGCTGATCCTGGTCGGCATCTGGTTTATTCGGCGCGGCTGAAGCGGTAAAACAGGTTCGGTTCGCTGACCAGGTAGAGGTTGCCGCGCCCGTCCATGGTCAAGCCTTCGGCCTGGGGCACGCCCTGCTCGAGGCCGGCGAAGCCACGGTACAGCGAACGAAAACTCACCAGCTCGCCCTCGTCGCTCAGCTCCATCAGCAACTTGGACTCGTCGCTGAGCAGCAGCAAATGGCCGGTGCTGTCATCGAAATGCACGGCCGACAGGTCAGTGGCGAAGACCTTGTTGCCGATCCAGGCCGATCGGTCCATGACCGCCAGGTTGAAGCCGCCCGCCAGGCTGGCCCGCAGGCCCTGGATTTCATAGAGCTTGCGCGGTGAATGCTCCTTGACCACGTACAGGCGATCGCCCTTGCGGTCGTAGCTTACGCCCTCGAAGCCCGCGTTGCCGTCGGCCTCGAGGCCCAGGGTCAGGGCGCGGTAATCTTCGCGGTGCAGGGTGCCGGGGCGCGTGGGCAGTGGCACCACCACCAGCGCGTGGGTACGTTCCTCCACCAGCAACAGCAGGTCATCGCCCAGGTAGGTGATGTCCTCCACGTCCTTGAAGCCGCTGAGGGGGTAACGCTGCTGCAGCTCACCGGCGGTGCTCAGCAGTTGCAGTTCGGGGGGGTTGTTGACCACCGACCACAGCCGGTCGCGCTCGGAGTCGTAGACCAGGCCGGAGAGGTTGTTTTTGATGCCGTCAATCGCCAGTGCCTGTTCGCGCACCTCGAAGTCCGGCAGCCAGACGCTGTGCCCCGCCCATTTATCCTGCTGACTGTCGCTGGTCAACCAGAAATACAGCCGCTGATCCAGCTGCTGGCTGAGTACTTGGTAGGCCAGGGCGACCACCAGCAGGAGCATGCCCCATTGGACGGGCGCCACGCGCACGAACAGGCCTTTTGCCGCGAGTATCATCGGTAGAGTTCTCATATGCCGTCCTTGGCAATAATCTGTCTGGTCAAGATGACAATTGATCGTCGCCCGAGACACAAGGGCGATGACCTTCACGCGGCGGGCGGGACCCAATGGAGTGCCGGGGCGGGACATAAGTTCATCCATCCGACAGGGTTCAAGCAGAAGCCAAATTGCTATCATTGCGCCAATGCGCCTATTCTCAGGCTCGACCGTTGCCGCGAACACCCCGCATGCCGTTTGCCCAGCCATCCTTGCACCCCGAGGTATTCCGCCTCTGGCGCGAAGCCCAGGACACCCGGGTGCGCACCCGTCTGGGCGGCATTTACTATGTACTGGCCTGGCTGCTGATCTGGCTGTTCAGCTCAACGCCGGCGGCGTATCCGCTGTCGGGCCTGTGCGGCACGCTGTACTTCGGCCTGCTGTGTCTGCTGCGCCTGTACCACCGCCTGCCCGAGGAGAACAGTCAAAGGGCCTTGCAACGCTGGCTCGACCTGCACTGGGTACTGATCCTGCTCACCGGCCTGGGCTGGGGTATGGCGCAGCTCTGGGCGCTGGGCAACCCCGACTTTCAGCCGTCCCATGGCGTGACCATTCTCGCCACCGTGGCGTTCGGCACGGCCATGGCCTTCAATTTTCCCATGCGCAAGCGCCGCACGCTGGCGGTCATTGCGCTGCTCTACCTGCCGGCCCTGCTGGCCCTGGCCCTGGCCGGCGAAACCCAGCGCGCCAGCCTGGTAACCCTCAGTGTCTACCTCAGCTACCTGATGCTGGTGCTGAACCGCAGCCACCGTGAGTATGGCGTCGCCCTGGCCCTGGAGCAGGAGCTGCTGCTGCAACGGGCTCATCTGGAGCGCCTCAGCCACACCGACCGCCTGACCCAGCTGGGCAATCGGCATGCCCTGGACAGCCTGTTCCCGGTCCTGCTCGCCGGCGGTCAGCAGCCCAACAACTCCCTGGCCCTGGTGCTGCTGGATATCGACTTCTTCAAACGGGTCAATGACCAGCACGGCCATGGCATGGGCGATGCCTGCCTGGCCGCTTTCGCCGAACGCATGCGCGCGGTGTTTCGCCGCGATAGCGATGCCCTGCTGCGCCTGGGCGGCGAGGAGTTTGCCGTGCTGATGCCCGACACCAGCCTGGAGCAAGCGCGCCAACGGGCCGAAACCTTCCGCGACAACCTGGCACGGCATGCCTTCGATATCCAGGGCCAGCACCTGCAGGTAACGGTCAGCCTGGGGGTCGGCTGCTTTATGCCGCATCGCGATGCCGGTGCCGATGCCTTCTTCAAGCGGGTCGACGACGCGTTGTACCGGGCCAAGGCCGAAGGCCGCAATCGCCTGGTGCTGGCCCAGGAGTGAGTGCGACCCACGAGCCGGATCGCGGGCGTTACACTAGGCTTACAGCAAGCCGCCCGACACGCACCGCATCCGGGCCGCGTTCCCTGATCACGAGGTAACGATGTTGACCCAGCACAGCGGCAGCCAATCCCTGCAGTTACTCCTGTTTCGCCTGAGCAGCGGCCGTCTGCTGGGCATCAACCTGCTCAAGGTCCAGGAAATCATTCCCTGCCCCAACCTGACCCAGTTACCCAAGTCCCACGCCCATGTCAGCGGAGTGGCCCAGCTGCGCGGCAACGCCCTGGTGGTGATCGACCTGAGCCGCGCGATCGGCGACAGGGTGCCCCAGGACCCGCGCGCCGGCTGCCTGATCATCACCGAACTGAGCCGCTCCAAGCAGGGCCTGCATGTGCAGAGCGTGGAGAAGATCGTCTACTGCGACCCGCGCGACGTGCGTCCGCCGCCGGCAGGGACCGGCAGCCGCGCCTATATCACCGGGGTCACCGAAATCGCCGGCGCCCTGGTTCAGATCCTCGATATCGAACGCATCCTCCACGAACTGGCGCCGCCCTCCGAGCAGGTCGGCGCGCCGCTCATGGCCGCGGAAGAGCGCGCCCTGCTGCGGGGACGCAGGGCCCTGGTGGTGGACGATTCGACCGTGGCCCTGCACCAGACCGTCAATACCCTGCGCGCCCTGGAAATCGACTGTGTACCACTGCGCAACGGCAAGGAGGCCCTGGCCGAACTGCTGCGCCTGGCCGGTGCACCCGAAGCCATAGAGATCCTGGTCTCCGACATCGAGATGCCGGAAATGGACGGCTACGAACTGACCCGTGGCGTACGCACCAGCCCGACCTTGCAGGGCCTGTACGTGCTGCTGCACACCTCCCTGGACAGCACCATGAACACCGACAAGGCCCGCCAGGCCGGGGCCGACGATGTGCTGACCAAGTTCTCCGCCAGTGAACTGACCAAAGCCCTGCTGCGCGCCGCGCGGTCCATCCAGGTCTAGGGCTAGCCCTAAGGCGGCGCGGTGCAAGGGCCCCAGCTTGCGCGCGCGACGGGCCAGGCCACGGCAATACTTGACTGAAAGACTCGGTTATTGGATGATGCCGCCCTGCCCCACTGGCCCGGAACTGACCATGAGACTCACGACCAAAGGCCGCTATGCGGTGACGGCGATGCTTGATCTGGCCTTCCATGACCATCAGGGCCCCGTCAGCCTGGCGGATATTTCCCAACGCCAGGGCGTGTCCATCTCCTACCTGGAGCAGCTGTTCGCCAAGTTGCGCCGCTGCAAGCTGGTCAACAGCGTGCGCGGTCCTGGCGGCGGGTACCGCCTGGCAGGCGGCCCCGCGGCCATCAGCGTGGGGCAGATCGTCGAGGCGGTTAACGATTCCATGGATGCCACCCGCTGCCTGGGACAGGGCGACTGCCAGCAGGGCGAGGTGTGCCTGACGCACCACCTGTGGTCCGACCTGAGCGATCGCCTGCAACAGTTTTTGAATGATATCAGTTTGGCCGATCTGATCGGCCGCGAAGATATCCAAAAGGTGCATACGCGCCAGAACAACGCCGCCTGCGCCACTGGCCGGTCGGTTGCAAGCCTTGAACAGATTATCTGTAGCGGCCGTTAGAGCCGCCTGATTCGTGCAGCCCCGTCCCCGACGCGGCTGCAGCCTGAAATGACATTGCCGCCGAGGGCCCGTGCCGATCGGCTGCATGATGAGGTGATACCGTGACTGAGCATGTCGAAAGCCTGATCAAGGGCGAATACGCGGCTGGATTCCATTCGAACATCGAATCCGACACCCTGGCCCCCGGCCTGACCGAAGAGACCGTGCGTTTCATCTCGGCGAAGAAAGGCGAGCCACAGTGGTTGCTCGACTGGCGTCTGAAGGCCTTCCGTGCCTGGCAGGAAATGGAAGAGCCGACCTGGGCCCATGTGCAGTACCCGGAAATCGACTTCCAGGCCATTTCCTATTTTTCCGCGCCGAAAAGCATGGCCGACAAGCCCAAGAGTCTGGACGAGGTCGACCCCGAGCTGATCGCCACCTACAAGAAACTCGGCATTCCGCTGCACGAGCAGGCCATGCTCGCCGGGGTGGCCGTGGACGCGGTGTTCGACTCGGTCTCGGTGGTCACCACCTTCCGCGCCAAGCTGGAAGAAGCCGGGGTGATCTTCTGCCCGATCAGCGAGGCCGTGCACCGTTGCCCTGAGCTGGTGCAGAAGTACCTGGGCAGCGTGGTGCCGCAAAAAGACAACTACTACGCCGCGCTCAACTGCGCGGTGTTCTCCGACGGTTCCTTCGTCTATATCCCCAAGGGCGTGCGCTGCCCCATGGAGCTGTCCACCTACTTCCGCATCAACGAGATGAACACCGGGCAGTTCGAACGCACCCTGATCATCGCCGATGAAGGCTCCCACGTCAGCTACCTGGAAGGTTGCACAGCGCCCATGCGCGACGAGAACCAGCTGCACGCGGCGGTGGTCGAGCTGGTGGCCCTGGACAACGCCCAGATCAAGTATTCCACGGTGCAGAACTGGTACCCGGGCAATGCCGAGGGCAAGGGCGGCATCTACAACTTCGTGACCAAGCGCGGCATCTGCCACACCAACGCGAAGATCTCCTGGACCCAGGTGGAAACCGGTTCGGCGGTCACCTGGAAATACCCCAGCTGCATCCTCAAGGGTGACAACAGCGTGGGCGAGTTCTATTCGGTGGCCCTGACCAACAATTTCCAGCAGGCCGATACCGGCACCAAGATGATCCACCTGGGCAAGAACACCCGTTCCACCATAGTCGCCAAGGGCATTTCCGCGGGCCGCAGCAACAGCGCCTACCGCGGCCTGGTGCGGATCAATCCCGGTGCCGACGGGGCGCGCAACTTCACCCAGTGCGACTCGCTGCTGATCGGCGACCGCTGCGGCGCGCACACCTTTCCCTATATCGAAAGCAAGAACCCCAGCGCCGTGGTCGAGCACGAAGCGACCACCTCCAAGGTCAGCGACGACCAGATGTTCCTCTGCCAGCAGCGCGGGCTGGACGCCGAGAAGGCGATTTCCATGATAGTCAACGGCTTCTGCCGCGACGTGTTCAAGGAGCTGCCGATGGAATTCGCGGTCGAGGCCGGCAAGTTGCTGGAAGTCAGCCTCGAAGGCTCGGTGGGTTGACCCGAGCCGTTCCTGCAGACCCTTTCGCAAGACAAATTCTTACAGATTCAAGGCCTTAACAATGTTATCGATCAAAGAGCTGTTCGCCAAAGTTGAAGACAAAGCGATACTCCAAGGCCTAAGCCTGGAGATCAAACCCGGCGAAGTGCACGCCATCATGGGCCCCAACGGCTCGGGCAAAAGCACCCTGGGCAATGTACTGTCCGGCCGTCCGGGCTACACCGCCACCGCCGGCGGCGTCAGCTTCCAGGGCAAGGACCTGCTGGCCATGGACACCGAGGAACGGGCCCGCGAGGGGATCTTCCTGGCGTTCCAGTACCCGGTGGAAATCCCCGGCGTCAGCAATATGGAATTTCTCAAAGTGTCGGTGGATGCCAAGCGCAAGCACGCCGGCCTGGCGCCGCTGTCCGCGGTGGAATTCATGAAGCTGGCCCGCGAGACCAGCAAGCGGGTGAACCTGGATGCCGGCTTTCTCAAGCGCGGGGTCAACGAGGGTTTTTCCGGCGGCGAGAAGAAGCGCAACGAGATCATGCAGATGATGCTGCTCGAGCCCACCCTGTGCATCCTCGACGAGACCGACTCGGGCCTGGACATCGACGCCCTGCAGGTGGTCGCCGACGGGGTCAACAGCATGCGCGACGGTCAGCGCAGCTTTATCCTGGTGACCCATTACCAGCGCCTGCTGGACTACATAGTCCCGGACTACGTGCACGTGCTGGCCGGCGGACGCATCGTCAAGTCCGGCGACAAGAGCCTGGCGCTCGAGCTGGAAGCCAAGGGCTACGGCTGGCTGGAAAACGGGGCGGCCTGAGACCATGACTGACGTGCAAATGACCGATTTCCAGAAAGGCGCCCTGGCCCTGGCCGCCGCGCAGCACAGCCCGGCCTGGCTCGCGGACCTGCGCCAGCGGGGCGCCGCGTCCTGGTCGGCCGCGCCCTGGCCGAATCGCAAGACCGAAGCCTGGAAATACACACCCCTGCAGCCGCTGCAAAGCGCCTGCCCGAGCCGCTGGGCGGTTGCCGGCGACGCCTGGGACGGCATCGAGCCCATGGACCTGGACGCCACTCGCCTGGTGTTCGTCAACGGCCAGTTCGACCCCGAGCGCTCCAGTCCCCTGCCGGCCGGCGTGGTGCGTTTTGCCGATGCCGACGCCGCCCAGCAGCAGCTGATCGCCCGGCACCTGGGGCAGGTGGTGGATGCAGAGCGTCACCTGTTCGCCGCCCTCAGCAATGCCTGGCTGGCCGACGGCGTGCTGGTGCATGCGGGCAAGGGCCAGACCCTGGCCAAGCCGGTGTATATCCTCAATGTCGCCACCCCCGAGGCCCAGCCCGGGGTCAGCAATCAGCGCGTGCTGCTGGTGCTGGAAGACGGCAGCCGGGCCGAACTGATCGAGCATTACGTCTCGACGTCCGCCCGGCAGAACGGCTTCGTCAACAGCCTGACCGAGGTGGTGGTGGGCGCCAACGCCCAGGTGCAGCACTACCGCATCAACCTGGAGCAGGAAGACCTGCTGCACGTCGGCGGGGTGCATGTGAACCTGCAGCGCGACGCGCGTTTCCATGGTTTCACCCTGGCCCAGGGCAGCCGCCTCAAGCGCATCGACTACCAGGTCAACCACCTCGGCGAAGGCGCGCACCTGGAGCTGCACGGGGTCTACCTGCCGCGCAACGACCAGTTGATCGACTACCACACCACGGTCGAACACCGCGTGCCGCACTGCACCACCAACGAGGTCTTCCGCGGGATCATCGGCGATGCCGCCAAGGCAGTGTTCAACGGCCGCATCCATATCCATCCCCAGGCGCAGAAGACCCTGGCCGAGCTCAGCAACAAGAACCTGCTGACCTCGCCCAAGGCCGAGATCTACACCAAGCCCGAGCTGGAAATCTATGCCGACGACGTGCGCTGCGCCCATGGCGCGACCATCTCCCAGCTGGACCAGACGGCGCTGTTCTATCTGCAGAGCCGCGGCCTGTCCCACGCCGACGCGATGGGCATGCTGAGCTTCGGCTTTATCAACGAGCTGCTCAACCAGGTGCCGGAACCGGCTGTGCAGGCCTACCTGCGGCCGCGCATCGCCGCCCTGCTCGGCCGCGAGACCACGACCATGGAGCAACTGGCCCATGACTGAACAGGTACGCCAGGCGCAGTCGACCTTCGACGCCGAACGGGTCCGCCGGGATTTTCCGATCCTGCACCAGCAGGTCAATGGCCATCCCCTGGTCTACCTGGACAATGCCGCCACCACCCAGAAGCCCGAGGCGGTGATCCAGGCCATCGTCGACTATTACCGCCAGGACAACAGCAATGTGCACCGCGGGGCCCATGCCCTGGCCGAGCGCGCCACTGAGAAATTCGAGGCGGCGCGCGGCAAGGTGGCCGGGCTGCTCAACGCCGCGCATTCGCGCCAGGTGATCTGGACCCGGGGCACCACCGAAGGCATCAACCTGGTGGCCGCGAGCTGGGGACGCAGCCAGCTCAAGCCCGGGGACCGGATCCTGGTCTCGGCCATGGAGCATCACTCCAATATCGTGCCCTGGCAGATGGTCGCCGCCGAAACCGGCGCCCGGGTCGAGGCGATTCCGGTGGACGCCAGCGGCACCCTCGACATGACGGCCCTGGCCGCCCTGCTCGACGACCGGGTGCGGATGGTCGCCTGCGGGCATGTCTCCAATGCCCTGGGCAGCATCAACCCGGTCGAGGCCATCGTGCGCCTGGCCCACGCCGCGGGCGCCCTGTGCCTGATCGACGGCGCCCAGGCGATCAGCCACTGGCCGGTAGATGTGCAGGCGCTGGATTGCGATTTCTACGTCTTCTCCGCCCACAAGCTGTTCGGCCCCACGGGGCTGGGCGTGCTCTATGGCAAGGCCGAGCTGCTGGAAAGCATGCCGCCCTACCAGGGCGGTGGCGAGATGATCGAATCGGTGAGCTTTGCCGGCACCACCTATAACCAGCTGCCCTACAAGTTCGAAGCCGGCACCCCGGATATCGCCGGCGCGATCGGCCTGGGCGCGGCGGTGGATTACCTTCAGGGCCTGGACCGCGACGCCGCGGCGGCCCACGAGCAGGCCCTGCTGGCCTATGCCGAGGAACGCGCCCGCGCCACCCCAGGCATGACCCTGGTGGGCACCGCCGCGCACAGGACCGCGGTGCTGAGCTTTTTGCTGGAAGGCGCGCACCCCCACGACGTGGGCATGCTGCTGGACCAGCAGGGCGTGGCCGTGCGCACGGGCAACCACTGCGCCCAGCCGATCATGGCGCAGTTCGGCATACCGGGCACCGTGCGCGCCAGTTTCAGCTTCTACAACACCTTCGCCGATGTGGACCGTCTGTTCGAGGCCCTGGCCAAGGTCCGCCAATTTCTTTAGGAGTCAGAGCATGAGCGTTGAATCCTTCGATCCGGCCCGCCAGCTGGTCACCGTCACCCCAGCCGCGCTGCAGCACCTGCGCCGGCAAGTGGAGGCCCAGGCGGGCAAAGCCGTGCGCCTGAGCGTCAAGAAAAGCGGCTGCACCGGTTTCATGTACGTCATCGACATGGTCGATCAGGCGGCGGAAAACGACCTGCACTACCGCCTGGACGAGGCCGTCGAATTGCTGATCGACCGCGACAGCCTGCCGGTGTTGTCCGGCACCGAGATCGACCTGGTCAAGGAAGGCATCAACCGCCAGATCAGGTTCATTAACCCCAACGTCAAAGACCAGTGCGGTTGCGGCGAAAGCTTCAGTGTGAGTTGAAATGGAACGACGTATGGTGGTTGCGCGGGCCGATTGCCCCGCGCGCCGAGTCCCCGATGGCACGCCGCTGACCATCCCCAAGGACACTTTCGTGACCATCACCCAGTCCCTGGGGGGTAATTACACCGTGACCTACCAGGGCCAGATGGTCCGGGTGGACGGTACCGACGCGGCCAATATCGGCCTGGAGCCGGAGCTGCTGAGCTTCCCGGCGCCGACCGACGCGCTGATCCATGTGGAGCAGGTCTGGGAAGCCCTGCGCACGGTGTTCGACCCGGAAATCCCGGTGGACCTGGTGAACCTGGGACTGATCTACGGGGTCGAGGTGGACCAGGCGGCCAAGCGCGTGGACATCCGCATGACCCTGACGGCGCCGGCCTGCGGCATGGGCCCGGTACTGGTCGGCGACGTGGAGTACCGCGTACGTTTGGTGCCCAATGTGCGGAGCGTCAAGGTCGACCTGGTCTTCGACCCGGCCTGGAACCGCGAGATGATGAGCGAAGAGGCCCAGCTCGAGACCGGCATGTTTTTCTAACCGACTGTTGAAAGACCACCTGCGTTTTTTCAATGGCCTGTTAGAGACTGTCAGAGCCAGTGTTTCAAGAGACTATTCAAGAGAGCGAATGGCATGAGTCAGTTCGGCACCCAGATCGGCAGCGACGACATCATCGAGACGCTGTCGTTTTTCGACGACTGGGAAGAGCGTTACAAATACATCATCGACCTGGGCCGCGAGCTGCCGGACCTGGATCAGGCCCAGCGTACCGACGAGCACCTGGTGCGCGGCTGCCAGAGCCAGGTCTGGCTGGTCAGCCAGCTGCGCGACGGGCAGCTGTTCTTCGATGCCGACAGCGATGCCTTTATCGTCAAGGGCCTGCTCGCCGTGGTCCTGGCCGCCTACAACGGCAAGACCCCGCAGGCCATCCGCGACTTCGATATCGAGCAGTACTTCGAGCAGCTCAAGCTGATCAAGCACCTGAGCGTCACCCGCGGCAACGGCCTGCGGGCCATGGTCAAGCGGATCCAGGATACGGCCGCCGCCGCCCTGTAACGGCCCTGCGCGCTACCTGACGGCGCGCGCCGACCTGGCGTGGGCCTGGCCCTGCTCGAGGGTCCAGTCCACCACCTGAGCCGCCAGGCGATCGCCAGCCTGGCCGAAGGCGCCGACCACCTGGTCCACCTGGCTGCCTTGCACGACCTGACGCACCTCGAATTGCCGCGCCGCGACGATACGCTGGCCATTGCTGAGCGCCAGGTGTGCGTCGAGGCGAATCACCACCTGCACCCCACCCTCCCGGTACTCGGCCTGGAAGGCACGCAGGTCGCCGACCAGGGCCAGGTCCGCGTGCAAGGGCTTGACGTCGGAACTCAAGGCCGTCACCCGACCGTCCGCCCGAAAGCCCTCCAGCAAGCGGTTGCGCAACAGGGCCGGCGCCGGGTCGCTCCAGCGCGCGCCCTTGTAGCCGCTGATCTGGTTGGGCTGGGGCACCACGGCGACCCGCGTGCTGTCCAGCACCTGGCTGGTCTGCGGAGTCGCCACCCGCAACGCCCAGTCCACCGCAGGCGTCGCGCTGGCCGCCAGCTGCTCGGCGGGTAGCAGGTAGACGGTGGAGGTCTGCGCCTCGGGCAAGACCGAGCAGCCGGCCAGGGCGCTCAGCAGCAGAATCGGCAACAGCCTCGGCAGCAGCCTTGGAAAACGCCTCATGGTTCGAACTCCTCGACCTTGTCGCGTCCGAGCAGGAAGCCCGCCGGATTGGCTTCCAGGCTGCGGGCGATGCCACGCAGGGCGCCAAGGGTCTCGCGCAGCTCGTCGATGGCCGGTCCCAGGGCGCTCAACCCCTGCATGCCGCTGTCCAGGGCCTCGTGATTGTCGTCCATCAGGCGCTCGACCTGGGCGGTGCTGCGTTCCAGCGCCGCCAGGGCCTCCTGACCACTGTCCAGCAGACGCCGGCCCTGGTCATCCAGCAGGCCGTTGGCATTGCGCACCAGCTCCGCGCTCTGGGTCATGGTCTGGTTGACCTGCTCGCTGGCGCTGTTGAGCTGCTCCACCAGTTGCTGGATCCCCTCGCCCTGCCCGGCGACCGTAGCGCTGATCTGCTCCAGGTTGGCCAGTGTCCGTCCGACATGGGCGACGTTTTCATCGGACAGCATCTGGTTGGCGTTGGCGACGAACTTGTTGACGCTGGTCATCAGGTCTTCGCCGTTTTCCAGCAGTTTGGCGATCGGCGAGGGGTCGGCGACTATCACCCCGACCCGCTCCTCGCTGGTGGCCAGGGGCGGGCTGTCGGGGGCGCCGCTGCGCAGCTGGATGATCGAGTTTCCGGTCAGCCCGGTCATGGCCATCTTGGCCCGGGTCGCCTGGGTCACCGGCGTATCGGCGGCCAGGCGGATCCGTGCCAGCACCCGGCGCGGGTCCGCGGGGTCGAGCGTGAGTTGGGTGACGTCGCCGACCTTGATGCCGCTGTACTGCACCGCGCTGCCCTTGGACAGGCCAGTCACCGCCTCCTTGAACACCACGTCATATTCCTTGAACTCACTGTCGGCGCTGGACTTGCCCAGCCACAGGGCGAACAGCAACGCCGCGGCCACCGCCAGCAGGGTGAACAGGCCGATCAGCACATGGTGGGCTCGGGTTTCCATCTCAGTCAGACTCCTGCAGCCGTTCGGCCGCCTCGTGAGCCGCGCGACCGCGCGGTCCGTGGAAATAATCGTGGACCCAGGGGTCGTCGGTTTGCGCCACCACGTCCAGGCTGTCGGCCACCAGTACGCGCTTGTGCGACAGCACCGCTACCCGGTCGCACAGGCGGTAGAGGGTATCGAGGTCATGGGTCACCAGAAACACCGTCAGGCCCAGGGCATCGCGCAGGGTCAGGATCAATTGATCGAAGGCCGCCGCGCCTATGGGATCCAGACCCGCGGTCGGTTCGTCGAGAAACAGGATTTCCGGGTCCAGGGCCAGGGCGCGGGCCAAGGCCGCGCGCTTGATCATGCCGCCTGACAACGACTCGGGGTACTTGGGCCCGGCGCTGGCCGGCAACCCCACCAGGGCCAGCTTGACCCCGGCCAGGTGCTCGGCGGCGACGCGCGTCAGGCCCGCATGCTCGATCAGCGGCAGGGCGATATTTTCCAGCACGCTGAGGGAGGAGAACAATGCACCCTTCTGGAACAGCACGCCGAAGCGCCGTTCCAGCTGCGAACGACGCTCGGCCGACAGGCTCAGCAGGTCCTCGCCGAACACCTGCACCTGCCCGGACGAGGGCCGGCGCAGGCCGACGATGCTGCGCAGCAGCACCGACTTGCCGCTACCCGAGCCCCCCACCACGCCGAGGATCTCGCCAGGGTACAGATCCAGGTCCAGGTGTTCGTGCACGGACTGGCTGCCGAAGCGGTTGCTCAACGCGCGTACCTGGATCAGCGCCGCGCTATCCGTTCGACCCGTCACCAGCCCATCTCCATAAAGAACAACGCCGCCACGGCATCCAGCAGGATCACCACGAATATGGACTGGACCACGCTGGAGGTGGTGTGTTCACCCACGGACTGGGCACTGCCGCCGACCTTGAAGCCTTCCAGGCAGCCGATCACCGCGATCAGAAAGGCGAAGACCGGCGCCTTGGCCAGGCCCACCCAGAAATGCTGCACGCCGACATCGCTCTGCAGGATGCCGAGAAACAGGGTCGGCGAGATGTCCAGGGTCAGGGCACAGACCAGCGCGCCGCCGAGGATGCCGGAGAGCATGGCGATAAAGGTCAGGATCGGCAGCGACACCAGCATGGCCAGCACCCGCGGCAGCACCAGCAGCTCGATGGGGTTGAGCCCCAGGGTGCGGATCGCGTCGATTTCCTCATTGGCCTTCATCGAGCCGATCTGCGCGGTGAAGGCGCTGGCGGTGCGCCCGGCCATCAGGATGGCCGTGAGCAGCACGCCGAACTCGCGCAGAAAGGAAAACGCCACCAGGTTGACCGTGTAGATGCTGGCCCCAAAACCGGCCAGCACCGTGGCGCCGAGAAAGGCCACCACCGCCCCCACCAGAAAGGTCAGCAGGGCGACGATGGGCACCGCGTCCAGGCCGGTCTGCTCGGCATGCGCCACTAGCGCGGTGATGCGCCAGCGCCGCGGACGCAGCAGGCTGCGCGCCAGGGTATCCAGGGTCAGGCCGATAAAACCCAGCAGCGCCAGGCTGTTCCGGGCGACGCCTTGAACGGTACGGCCGATATGCGCCAGCAGGTCGATCAGGGCGAAGCCCGGCTTGGGTTTGGCTTCTTCGTGGAAATCGGTCAGGGCCATGCACAGGGTCCGCAACAGGGCCTGACGCTCGGCCGGTAACGCGGCATTGACCAGCAGCGGCTGCAGCCGTTCGGGCCCCAACAGCTCGACCAGCAGCGAGCCACCAGCGGTATCCAGGGATCCCAGGCCGGTGAGGTCAACGGGGGTTTCGGCCCGCAATTGCCCGTGCAACGCGGCGACGAGCGCGCTCAGGTGGCTGTAATGCGCCAGGGTCCAATCCCCGAACACCTGGAGGGGCGCTTCGGGGGCAGGGCTATCCAGGCGTGCGCCGCCGGTTTGAGAGGTCTTATCCATAGCCGCGAAGGTTACCCTAGTCCCGTATCTGTATGGGCCCTGTCGGGTCGATGGCGGACCGAATCCGAAGCATGGGCCTGTACCTTGCGCTGCAGGCTGTCGTTCAAACTGACGGGCCCTCTCGGCGAACTGTGACCACACACCCCGGGCGTCGGTTTCAAGTGCATTCGCTCAGGGCTCGCCTGAGGCCAGCCCTTTGCGGGTCGATTCGAGACTGGGGCTGCCGGGTTTGATTCACCTCGACGGCAAGGCCGTTGACGCCGGAGCTGGGGAACGTAGCGATGCCCACCAGGGTGAAGCCCGCCCTGGCGCTTCGGATTTTGTCGTCTGGCAGTTCTGCGTTCGCTGCGGCTATAACTGTGACGAGCTTCAAAAGCACAGGCAGCGTATTTCCGGGATTAGGGCTTTTATGCCAAGCTCGAGTCCGATTCGTATCCGCATAAAACCGAGTCCGTCAGCGCCACGCCCAACACATCGACCCGCAGGGAGGCAGGTAATTCATGACCTACAGCGTCACGGCTTTCAGCCAAAAAACCGACTGTGTATTCGCTTGCATACAGGGATGCATGGGAAGCCCCATACCATGAAAAAACCCCTGATCGCTTTAACCGCTGCCGTTCTCGCAGGCGGCGGCGGGCTGGCGGCTTCGGCTGTTTTTTATTTCTGGGAGCCCAGCGGCTTTACCCGCTCGAGCCTGGCCTATGGATTGAAAGTCGATGCGGCAATAGGCCAGTTCCCACTTTGGAACCCAGCCACCGAACCCCTCTACTCGGTCGGAACCGCCGAGGGCCTCAGGCCTCATACCGTCGAATCAAGCTACCTATCGGAACTTACAGCGGCTCAATTACAGGCCAAGGCTGAAGAGCAAGGCTTCGATTGCGAACCCAGACAAAGCTTTATGTTTTGCGAGAACCATAATTTTAGAAGTTACGACGTCTCGATCATCATCAGCGCTAATGAAAATCCCCCTGATACGCGAGAAGTCCACATCACTTTTCTGGGGGGCGAGTCATGAGTAAAAGAAGCGATATCCTGGATGGCACCGAGACAAAAAACCTGGTCAAAAAGTACGGCCTTATTTACACCTGCCGAGGCGGATGGATTGACCTGGGGCACCTGAACCCTTCGAATCCCCGTATTGAAATTGGCGCCGAAAACCTCTGGCGGCAACTTATAAGCGAAGGCTCAGCCCTAACCGATCCACGCTGCGAAGCGCCTAAATACACCGTCGTGGCACACCGAGTGGCCCATCACTTCCTCAAACCCGAAGTCTGTAAAACCGACTCACGCTATAAGTTCGACGACGGCAAAACCGGGTTCGAAGTCAGGCACAGGCAAGACCATGCGGGCTACCCGTTAAAACCCGGGAGGGAAGGCCGTTATGTCGTCAAGCACGATTTAAGCCTCGAACAGAAGAAGCAGGTGGCGCTGGCCATCTTTATGGAAGTTTCGCTGCGCTTCGAGAGTTTCCAGAAGCTGTTAAGCCCTGTCACCGACAGCGGCTATAGCCAGGAAGACCTCGTGTCCAATCTTATCGGCTTCTATATCGGCATCGGCGAAATCGAAAAACTCGCCGCCTTGCGGCTCTGCCACCCGACATCCGATAAAACCGCTTACAAGGTTTGGGACAGCGAAGGGGCGGTGGGCAAGAACAAAAACAGTGAGTGGCAACCCAAACATGCACGTGCCACCGAGCGTGTCGACACCACGCAATGCCGAGACGAGTGCGCCCTGGTCAACAAACAGTTCCCGGCCGAGTTCACTACGATTAAACCGGCGCCTAAAGGCGTCTGGTTCCGGGAGCTGCCCTGACAGGTCGCTGAAAAACGTCGGAAAGGCAACCGAGACAAGACCTGGCCGGCCCCGCAAAACGAGGGCCCATGGGAGCGCCTAGCTGAGAGCGCCTAGCCGGAGGCGCCGAGCTGGGGGCGCAACGCCGGGTTCGCACACGAGCCTGTGTTTACAATACAGGTCGCCGTTCAACTGCCTGTCGTCACGTCCCAGCCCACCTTGCTCGGGTGCGAGCGACCTCACTGCTGCACCATAAAACCGACACGTGCGGTCTGTCCGGCCTCGTCCAGCACGCTGAGCTGGTAGCGCCCGCTGCGCGCGAAGCTCTGGCTCAACACTTCGTCCGGGCCGGTGGCGGCCAGCGGCGTGCCGTCGAGGAACCACCAACGTTGGCCGCTGCCACCCAGGGTCGATAGTTGCAAGCGCAGCGTCTGACCGCCGACACGGCGCAGGCGGTCGCCGTCGCGCACGCCGACGATGGACAGAACCGCGGCCGGTGGCGGATTCGGCGGCGGACAGCCCGGATCGACGGCGGCCAGGCGTGCGCTGCGCCGCTCCCGGCTCGGCAGCCAGGGCTCCAGCGGCGCCGGCCAGAGCGCCAGGTGATACGCACGCGCACCCGGGCAATGGGCCGCGACCCGCAGCCCCCCGGAATTGAGCCAGACGGGCTGCAGCAGCCCCAGACCCAGGGGCTGGTCCGTGGCCTGCAGGGTCGGCGGGGTGGTGCCGTCCAGGGTCCAGGCGAAGCGCTGACGCCGGCAGTTGTCGTCGTCCTTGGCCAGCGGCTGCCCCAGGGGCCAACAGATGGCGGCGACACCGACGCTGGCCGGCACTGTCTCCACCGGCGCCGCCAGGCCACGCTGGCTGTCGCGGTTGACCAACAGGTCGTGCACTTGCAGCAGCAGCGGCGCGGCCGAGGCCAGACCGAACTGACCCGGCACCGGGGTGCCGTCAGGGCGGCCGATCCAGATGCCGATCAGGTAGCGCGGCGCCACGCCAACCGCCCAGGCATCGCGAAAGCCGTAGCTGGTGCCGGTCTTCCAGGCCAGGCCGGGGCGCTGCGTGAGTGCAGCCCGCGGGTCCCGGTCCGGGCGCGCTTGGCCGCTGAGGATGCGCCGCACGATCCAGGCCGAGCCAGGCGACAGCAGGCGGCGCTCGCGCAGACCCTCCTGGGGGGTAAAGCGCAGCCGCGCGGTTTTACCGTTCCGGGCGAAGGCGCTGTAGCCGCTGACCAGGTCTTCCAGGCGACTGCCCGCGCCGCCGAGAATCAGCGCCAGGTTGGGTTCGGCCAGGGGCGGCAGTTCCAGGGGCACGCCGGCGCCGCGCAGCTCGCCGGCAAAACGCTTGGGTCCATAGGCCTCCAGCAACTGCACCGCCGGCAGGTTCAGCGAGCTGGCCAGGGCCGTGCTGGCCGACACCGCGCCGTTGAAACCGGCGGCGAAGTTGCCAGGACGGAAGTCGCCGTAGCGCCGTGGCACATCCTGCAGCAGGCTTTCGGAATGGATCAGCCCGGCGTCCAAGGCCATGCCGTAGAGAAAGGGCTTGAGGGTCGAGCCCGGCGAGCGGACGGCGCTGATCATATCCACATGGCCGAAGCGCCGACGGTCGTCCAGGTCAACCGAGCCCAGATAGGCCCGTACCGCCATGCTCTGGTGATCGACCACCAGAATCGCCGCCGAGGTGTGCTCCGGCAGGCGCGCGCGCCAGCCCAGCAACAGCTCTTCCAGGCGCCGTTGCAAGCCGGCATCCAGGGTGGTGTGGATCAGCGGCGGACTGCCGGAACGGTTCAGCCGCCGCGCCAGAAGTGGGGCCAGGCGCGGTTCCTGGCGCGGGGCCAATAACACCGGTTCCTCGCGCGCCTCCCGCACCGCCAGCGCGGGCCAGACCTGGAACTCGGCCAGGCGCCCCAGCACTTTGTCCCGCGCGGCCTGGGCCCGCTCGGGATGGCGGTCCGGGCGCAGGCGGCTGGGTGCCTGGGGCAGCACGGCGAGCAAGGCGGCTTCGGCACGGGTCAGCTGGCTCGGCGGCTTGCCCAGGTAGGTCCAGCTGGCAGCCGCCACGCCCTGCAGGGTGCCGCCGTAGGGCGCGCGATTGAGGTAGAGGGTGAGTATCTGGTCCTTGGAGAGGTGCCATTCCAACTGAGCGGTGCGCCACACCTGGCGCAGCTTGCCGCCCAGGGTACGGCTGTGCGGATCGAGCAGGCGCGCCACCTGCATGCTCAGGGTGCTGCCCCCCGACACCACCCGCCCACCAACCAGGTTCTGCCAGGCGGCGCGACCCAGGGATAACGGATTGACCCCGGGGTGCCGGTAGAACCAGCGGTCCTCGTAGGTCAAGAGCGCTTCCAGGTAATAGGGCGAAACCTGATCAGGTCGAATGGGATAGCGCCACACGCCGTCGCGGTCGGCGAAACGCCAGAGCGGCGTGCCGTCCTCGGCCAGCACCACCCGCGCCAGATCGTCTGCGGGCAAGGGCAGCGGAAACAGCCGGTCCGCGGTCGCGAGCAGCACCAGCAACACCAGCGGCGCGGCGATCCAGGGCCGGCGCAAACGGGCCAGCAGCAAGGTGAGCGCCTGGGTCAAGACTGAAGGAAGAGCTGGCAAAAGAGAGCGGTCCGAAAGAGCACGGCGCCCAGCATAAGGGAGCGCCGTAAAAAGAACAGCGCGGCACAAGCAGGCCCATCACAGTCCAGGGCTTCGGGTGCAAGGTTCGGTAGGGACGACGCGCACGTCAGGCTGCACATCCCGGTGCTGTTGACGTATGGTTGTCGCGGAAAAAGCCCCGTGCGCGCCGTCGCGGCTATTTATTACCTCGGGATCTACCGATGCAGACAGCAGGTTTCTTCGAATGGCTCGGCCAGGCGCTGGGCGCCGTGATCCGTTTTATTGTCGAGGGGCTGGGCTGGTTATTCAGCCTGCTGGGCAATGCCGGCAGCAGCTTCCTCAAGGGTCTGTCCGACGCCCTGGGCATCCAGGCCTCGGTCCTCAGTCTGATTCCCCTGATCGTCGGCCTGTTGTTGCTGGTCGCGGCGGTGCGCGCTTTTACCAAGCGCTCGATTTTCGCGGGCCTGATCTGGCTGGTACTGGGCCTGTGGCTGTTGAGCTGGCTGATCCAGTGAGTCGGCGCCCGAGACCCGTGGGTTTCGACTGGCGCTGGAGCGGCTGAGGCGCTTAATCGCCTCGTACCTTGCACTGCGAACCGCAGGACAGCGGCGCCCGAACAGTCCCGACGCTTGTCGAAGCGTCGACGCTGGGCCTGGTGTTTTGGGGCTTCGATACCGACTGAGGGCCAGTCGGCTTAGCGGCGGCCTGTCCGAACGCAGAGGGTGCGTCCACTAGGCCGATCTCAGCGGCCGGGCAAGGCCGGCAGCCGAGACCCGGGGACAGGGGCGTTAGAAGTCGAATTCGATGACCAGGTCCTCGGAGCAGAAGTCCAGGGTGCTGGGTTCCGAGACATGGCCTTCCTCGAAGGTGGCGCGGAACTCCCATTCGCAGTTCGAATCGTCGGTGCTCTGATCCCAGACCAGGGTCATGGTATCGCCCGATGCAATACCGCCACCGATATTGAAGGAGCCCCAGCTGGAGCCGTCCGGCGAGGCTTCGATGGCGGTGATGCGCTGGTCGCTGTTGTTGGACACATCGAAGGAATACTCAGCCATGGCCGAGGTGGACAGCAGGGCTACGGCAACAGCAGAGGCGATAGCGAGAAATTTCATGAGGGTGACTCTCCGATGCGAGGGATTCGCCCGATCAGCATAATCTGCGTCCATGCCGCTCGCCAGTTGGCGCCGAAAATATAAGGCGAAATAGTGGCATCGACCTGGAAATCCGACGCCGATACGCCAGGCGGCCCCCTGCCTTCTGACAGGCGGCTAGCGGCGCTCCGGATGCTCCGCGTAGCCGAACAGGTGCCTGGCCGCGCAGACCGAGCCCTAAGGCACGGCCTGCGCGCGTATCACCAGGGTTCCCGGGGTCTCGCCGACGGCCTGCCAGTTGGGCCGGTACATGGACTCGACCTGGGGCGGCGGTATCCGGTAAGTGCCCGGGGTCACGGCGCGCGCCAGGTAAAGCAGGTGCGCGGTGTCGCTAGCGTTGACATCCAGGGCCGCCACGTAACGGTCGCCGCGGTACTCCTGGTGCTTGGGCCCGGCATTTTCCAGGGACTGGCGCCATTCCTTGATCTGCTCGCTGGCGTCTTCCAGGCTGGCCGCGCTTTGCGCCAGGTTCTGGTTTTCCAACTCCAGGCCGGCCGGCAGCAGGTCGACGACCAGGGCATCCGGCACCCGCTGCTTGGCTTGCACGGCCAGGTGCACCAGCACCAGATCGCCGCTGACCAGGGTGTTGAGGTTCAGGGGCTTGCCGTCCAGGCTCAGGTAGTCGCGGTGGATACTGAGGTTCTCCCCGCCCGCCGCTGGCGCCGCCACCGGGTAACCGGACAGCGTCAGCTGCTGGTACAAGGGCTCGGTGCCGAGGTTGCGCAGGGTCAACGGCGCGGCCAGGGTTTCGCCGTCGAGCTTAAGGCCCGCCTGGGCATTGCTCAGTTCGCGCGCGACACCGGCCAGGCTCAGCTCGGCGCGCCACTGACCTTCCGGTTTGCCCAGCAGATGCCGGCCAGCCAGGTACAGGGCGTTGCGTTCCTGGGTCGAGAGCGAGGACTGGCTGGCCAGCTCGTCGGACAGGGCGAACAACCGCTCCTCGCGACTGGCGGTTGCCAGCTCGTGCTCTTCCAGCAGCGCCAGGGTCAGCGCCTGATCGCGCAGCGGGCTGCCGTAGTCGGCCAGCCAGTCCTGGGACGTACGCTGGAGCGCCAGTCCCGCGGCCAGGGCCTCGTCGGCCCGCGGCTGGTCGCCCATCTTCTGCAAGGCCACCGCCAGCTGCACCAGGGGCAGGCCGGACAGCGCCGAGGCACGACGCTCGTGCAGGGCACGCAAGGCACCCAGCGGTGCCTGCTGGCTGCGGGCCAGGACGTAGCCGGCATAGGCCTGCACGGCGAAGCGGCTGTGCGCGGCGTTCTCGCTGTAGCTCAGCTCGACCAGGCTGCTTTCCTGCAGGTAGCGCAGCAATCGCTGGTTGGCCTTTTTCAACGGCTCTTCCGGCACGGCGAAGCCCTGCTCGCGAGCGCGCAGCAGGAAGTCGGTGACATAGGCGCTTAGCCAGTACTCTTCCTCGCTGTCCGCGCCCCACAGGCCGAAGCTGCCGTTGTCCCGCTGCATGCCCAGTAGGCGGGCAATGCCCAGGTCGATGGCCTGGCGACGCTGCGCTTCCGGCTCGCCCTCCAGGCCCAGGCGTTTAAGGCTGGCGGCATCGGCGTACAGGGACGGATAAAGCCCGCTGGTGGTCTGCTCCAGGCAACCGTAGGGATAGGCCTTGAGCGCGCGGATCTGCTCGCCCAGGTTCAGCGGCGGACGGCTGGACAGGGCCAGGCGCGCCTCGCGCCCGGCCGGCTCGAACAGCGCCAATGCCCCGTCCGGCAGGCTCCAGGGTTGTTCCTTGAGGACCTCGCGGTACTGCCGGGTCAGGGCCGGGTAGGCTGGACGGATGCCCAGGGTCCAGTCGCGGCTCAGCGGCGGCAGGCTCTCGCCCGGCAGATCCAGGCCTTCGACCGTCACGTTCAGGCCACCCTGGCCGAAGCCGCCCAGGGCACGCACCGGGATGCGCAGGGTGGTGCGCTCGCCCTTGGCCAGCTCGACCAACGCCTGCGGCTGATCGCCCTCCAGGCTCAGCTGGCCGGAGGCCGTGAACCGCACTTGCAGTTGCTGGGTGCTGTCGGTCAGGTTGCTCAGGTCCAGGGCCAGGGTGGTCTGATCGCCGCCGGCGAGAAAGCGCGGCGCCGACAATTCGGCCACCAGGGGCGCGGCCACCACCGTCTTGGCTTCGGCCATGCCGTAACGCTCGTCGGTCCAGGCCTGGGCCATCAGCCGCAGCTCGCCGTTGAAGTCCGGGATATCCAGGCTGACCTCACCCTCGCCCTGGGCATCCAGGGTCAGGGGTTGGCTCTGCAGGGCGACGATCCGCACGCTGGTGTCCGGACGTTTACCCCCTCCCGCCAGGGCGGCGTCGCCGCCGTAGGCCAGGCTGGCCAGACGGCCCTGACCGGCTTCGATCAACTGGCCATAGACATCGAAGTGATCGACCCCATACGCCTTGCGCCCAAACAGGCTGGCGAAGGGGTCGGGGGTCGGGTACTGGGTGATATTGAGGATGCCGACGTCCACCGCGGCGAGCAGCACCTGTACCCGCTCGGGCACGCTACCGTCGCCATTCAAGGCCTTGACCTTGACCTTCAGCGGCTGATTGGGGCGCATCTTCTCCTGGGATTGCAAGGTCAACGCCAGCTTGCGCGGCGCCCGCTCCAGCGGCAGGTGCAGCAGGCCGACCGCGCGCTTGGGGGTGACCGCCGCCTTGCGCTCGCCCGGCCGGATCACCAGGGCGCTGATATAGAGGTCGTGACGCGCCCAGTCTTCGGCGATGGGAATATCGAAACTCTTGCCCTCGGCCGGCACCTGGATTTCCTGCCAAAAGAGCGGGCCGTCGCTGGACTCCACCAGCAGATAGCCACTGCCCGCGGACGGCGGGGTGATGGTGACGCGGGCGCTATCGCCGGCCTCGTAGGCCGGCTTGTCCAGGGCCAGCTTGACCTGGTCAGGACGCACGGCGCCGCCGTCGGCATTATCCTGCCAGCGGTAGCCGGCCCAGAAGCGCAGGCTGCTGATCAGTCCGGTCTGTGGATCCTCCACCTCGACGCGGTAGGGGCCCCACTCCACCGGGAAGCTGACCTTGACGGTGCCACCGGCGGCCACGTTCAGGGTTTCCTCGCTGAGGTTCAGGTATTTTTCGTTGAAGTGGTAATCCCAGCCACTGTCGGAGAAGCTCCAGTAGTAGTCCCGGCGCTCGCGCACCAGACGCACCTTGAGCCCGTCGGCGGCCAGCTTGTTGCCGGTCGGGTCGGCCATCAACAGCTCGAACTCGGCCAGGCTGTCGCCATCCATCTCCTCGCCCTCGAACAAAGCGCGGACCCCGGGCAGGCGCGCGGCCGGCCAGACCGGCTGCACCAGGCGCCGGGTAATGGGCCGGCCGCCGGACTCCTGCAGGCTGGCCTGGAGGATCAGATTGAGCGGCGACTTGGCCTCGGCCCAGCGCGTTTCCACCTCCAGCCGGGTCTTGCCCTCCTCGTCCAGCTTGGTCTCGTCCAGCTCCAGGTCCTGGGTCAGGTCGGCCTCGGTGACCGAGCCGAACTGGTAGCCGGGCAAGGCCGCCACGGCCTCGCGCAGCGGCCGCACGTAGAGCTGGCCGGTCAGGCGATTACCGGACGCCGGGGCGCCATAAAGGTAACGTCCGGTGATGTCGAAGCCGGCGTTGTCGCCCGGGGCGAAAGGGGTGTCGCTGCCCTTGAGCTCCAGGGCCAGGCGCTCGGGTAGAAAGTCTTCCACCAGGAACTCGTAGAGCTGCGGCTTGCCGTCGCCCAGGTCGAACACCAGCTGCCAGCGCCCGGTGGGCGACTCGCCGTCCAGCGCCAGGGTGTATTGATAGAGCCCCGAGGCATCGGCGTCCCAGACGAAAGTGCGATTGACCTGCTCGTCCGGGCGGCGCACCTCGACCTTCACCGGCTGGGGCTTGACCGCGCGGCCGTCGGCATCGCGCAGCAGGGCGTTGAGCAGCACGGTCTCGCCGGGGCGGTAGAGGTCGCGCGGGCCGAAGACGAAGAATTGCAGCGGGTGGGCCTGGGACCCGTCAATGGCGAATTCCGCCAGGTCCAGGGCCGCGCCGCTCAGCCGCAGCAGGCTGGTCTGTTCGCCCTGGCGAGCCAGCAGCACCTCGGCCTTGGGCGCCAGGGGCAGCTCGGCATGGCCGGCGCCATCGGTGGCGGCACTGGCCAGCAGCTGGCCCTGGGCATCCAGTAACTCGAGCTGCACCTTGTCCAGGGCCTTGCCGCCATCCAGGGCCTGGGTGAAGACGTCCAGGCGGTCCTGGTAGCGGTGGGCGGACAGGCCGATATCGCTCAGGGTGAAGAGGGTCGCTGGTTGCGAGTAGTGGTAGTCGCCGGCGGCGCGCATCACCGCCAGGTAGACCCCGGGCTGCTTGAACGGCTCAAGACCGGTGATCGGCAGCAGCAGGGTTTCCCGGGTGTTGCGCGCGGGGTTGAGGTCGAAGCGCCCGCCGTAGACCAGCTCGGCCAGGGGCAGCAGGGACTCGGCCTGCCAGTATTCCAGGCTGCTGCCGTTGTTCCACTGACTGAGAAAGGCCGGCAGGGAGGCGTCCTTGATGCGGAAGAACTCGACATTCACCTTGTCGACGTTAAGCGCGATCACCGGCAGGCCTTCGGCCAGGCGCGTGGGCAACAGCGAACCGCGGCTGGCGAAGCCGACGCTGGCCTGCAGGTCGCGGGTTTCCAGGCGGCTGATCTGCTCCTGGGCCAGGCTCGCGCCGTTGACTCCGCGCAGGCCGGCGTCCACGGTCAGCACCAGCTTGCGCTGCGGCTCCAGGTGACGCATGCGCAGTTCCATCAGGTTATCCGACAGCTCCCAGGCACCGTCCACCTTGCCATCCTTGCTGTCCACCAGGTGCAGCCGCTCGGCGAAGGGCTGCTCGGGGTCCAGGGGCACCGAGAAGGTCACGGCCAGCACGCTGGCGCCGTCCAGCTGCACTTCGGAGGCATCCACCAGGGTCAGTTCGCGGCCGGCGTAGCGCTTGGCCAGGGCCGGCAGGTCGCGCTCCACCTTGGGCGGGGCCGCTTCGGCGACGGCAGGTGCCGCGGGAGGCGCGTCGGGCGGTGCGGGGCTGGACGAATCGCAGGCGCTGAGCAGGCTCAGGACCAGGGCCATGACCAGAAAAGATCCTTTCTTCGGCATTGCAGGCTCCGCGGGGGGGGTGGGTGATGCGCAGGCGCAACTATAGCCGAGCGGCTGCTGGCCAACGAGCCGTAAAGGCAGAAAGCCAGGACTTTCGCCGCGGTTTTTGCGACGTGCTGCGCAAGCGCTCCGTGCCGTAATCGAGACGGCGATCCGGCAGGCTAAATCCCGCCACAGCCGCCAGGCGAGCGGCGGCCATGGCGCCCCTTTCGACGCATAAAAAACTGCCGTCCGATGCGTCCCTTTCTATACTGCAGCGCCGCCTTCTGAGCCCCCTTTCCCATGTGGTTACGCGACGCCTGGCAACACCGGCCGACCCAGCGCAAGGTCTGGGGCCTGGCCGCGCCGATGATCCTGTGCAACCTGTCCGTGCCCCTGATGGCCCTGGTGGACAGCGCGGTGATCGGCCACCTGCCTCACGCCTATCAGCTCGGCGCGGTGGCCGTCGGCGGTAGCCTCTACAGCCTGTTGTGCGGCGTGCTGGGCTTTCTGCGCATGGGCAGCACCGGATTCGCCGCCCAGGCCGCGGGCCGCGCGGATGGCGCCGCGCTGCGCCAGGTATTGCTGCAGGGCTTGCTGCTGGCCCTGCTCCTCGCCGTGCTGCTGGGCGCCCTGGCACTGCCCCTGAGCGACGCCGCCCTGGGCCTGATGAACCCCTCGGCGGAGCTGGACCGCCTGACCCGCGAGTTCTTCCAGGTACGCCTGCTCGGCCTGCCCGCCGCGCTGGCCAACTATGCGCTGATCGGCTGGCTGCTCGGCACTCAGACCGCCCGTGGCCCCCTGGCCATGTTGCTGGTCAGCAACCTGCTGAACCTGATCCTGGTGCTGGGCTTTGTCCTTGGCCTGGAGTGGGGCGTGGTGGGCGCGGCCTGGGCCGCGGTGCTGGCCGAGTGGAGCGGCGCGCTGCTGGGTCTGTGGTTGGCCCGCCGGGCGCTGCGCGCTTATGCCGGACGGATCGCCTGGCCGCTGCTGCGCCGCTGGTCCAATTGGCGGCCACTGCTGGCGGTGAACCGCGACCTGTTTATCCGCAGCCTGGCGCTGCAAGGGGTGTTCTTTCTGCTGACCGTCCAGGGTGCCCGCCTGGGCGATACCACCGTGGCCGCCAATGCCCTGCTGCTCAACGGCCTGCTGCTGACCGCCTTCGCCCTGGACGGCCTGGCCCACGCGGTGGAGGCCCTGTGCGGCCATGCCCTGGGGGCGGGCGACCGTACGGCCCTGCGCCGCAGCCTGATCGTCGCCGGCATCTGGTCACTGCTGGCCAGCCTGCTATTTACGGCGTTCTTCGGCTGTGCCGGGGCCTGGTTTATCGGGCTGCTGACCGACATCCCCACGGTGCGCGCCACGGCCCAGGTCTACCTGCCCTATCTGGCGCTGCTACCGCCGCTCGCGGTGTCCAGCTACCTGCTCGACGGCCTGTTTATCGGCGCCACCCGGGCACGGGAGATGCGCAACGCCATGTTGCTGGCACTCGGCCTCGGTCTCGCCCTGGGTGTATGCTTGCAGCCACTGGGCAACCATGGCCTGTGGCTGACGTTTCTCGGCTTTATGACCCTGCGCGGCCTGTGTCTGGCGGCCTACGCCGGCAACCTGACACGCCGCGACGCCTGGTTCGCCCCCCTGTCCCTTCGAGGCACCGCCCATGCTCGCCCCTGAGTTCCCCGCCAACGAAGCGCTGCGCCAGCAGTCGCTGGACGAGCAGGAGCTGTTGGATACGCCCGCCGACCCCTACCTCGACACCCTGTTGCGGGTGGTGCATGAGCTGTTCGAGGTCGAGACCGTGCTGATCAGTTTGATCGACCACGACCGCCAGTGGTTCAAGGCACGCCTGGGCCTGGACGTGGCGCAGACTCCACGCGACCAGTCCTTGTGCGGCCATGCCATTCTCAAGGACGCGCCCCTGATCATCGACGACGCCCTGGCCGACCCGCGCTTTCACGACAACCCCCTGGTCACCGGCAAGCCCTGCCTGCGTTTCTATGCCGGTCAACCCCTGCTCTCCGACACCGGCCATGCCCTCGGCACCCTGTGCCTGCTGCACCCCACGCCCCGGCGACTGAGCGAGCGGGAACTGCGTCTGCTGGCGGATATGGCGACCCTGGTGGAGGGCTACCTTAAACTGCGCCGGGTCAGCGAGCAGACCCTGCGCCTGCGCGACGCCCTGAGCCGCGAACAGCGCAAGGCCATGCTCGACCCCCTGACCCAGCTGTGGAACCGCGCCGGGCTCGACCACTTCCTGCCCCAGGAACAGCAGATGGCCCAGACGCGCGGCCTGCAGTTGGGCCTGCTGTTCTGCGACCTGGACCATTTCAAACCGGTGAACGACACCCACGGCCATGCGGTCGGCGACCAGGTGCTCTGGGAAAGCGCTCGGCGCATCGCCGCCGCCGTGCGTCCCCAGGACGTGGTGACACGCAGCGGCGGCGAGGAGTTCGTGGTCCTGACCCAGGTACACGATGCCGAGGAACTGCTGCAGATCGCCCAACGCATCAACCAGAGCATTCGCACCGGAGCCATGGGCACCGAACCGACCCGGGTCAACCTGAGCATCAGCATCGGTGCCGCCCTGACCGGTACCGACGAAGCCCCATTGGCCGCCCTGGCACGGGCCGACCGGGCGTTGTATCGCGCCAAGGGCAACGGCCGCGACCAAGTGGAATACGCCCAGGACACGCCATGAGCGCCGCTATCGCCGCCTACCTGCACTTTTTGGCCATCTTCGCGCTGTTCGCCCTGCTGACCCTGGAGCATCAATTACTGCGTTTGCCCCTGGATCTGGCGCGAGCCCGCAGCCTGTTCCGCATCGATATCGCCTACGGCATCTGCGCCGCCCTGGTACTGGCCAGCGGCGCCGCGCGCCTGCTGTGGTACGGCAAGGGCCTGGACTACTACCTGCATAACAGCCTGCTCCAGGCCAAGTTCGGGCTGTTTATCCTGGTGGGGCTGATCTCGGCCCTGCCGACCTTCACCTTTCTCAGCTGGCGCAACGACCTCAAAGCTGGCCGCACGCCGGTGCTCGGTGCGCGTCAGGCCCACTGGGTGATGCTGGTCATCCGCCTGGAGCTGTCGCTGCTGCTGATTATTCCGCTGCTGGCAACGCTGATGGCGCGCGGCTATGGAGTGGGTACCTGAGCCGCGCGCCGGTGCGTCAGGACGACAGGTAGGACGAACGGGTCAGCCCCAGGCGCAAGGCATCCAGGTACTGGGTGCGTTCGCGAGGGCTGATCGCGGCGCTGGCGACCTTGTCGCGGTAGTGGTTCATCAGTTCCTCGGGCGACAGGTGCACGTAGCGCAGCATGTCCTCGATGGTGTCGTGGGTCTCGATGCCGGCGTGGTAGGCGCTGCCGTCCGGGTTCTGGTAGATGTTCACCGAATCGGTGTCGCCGAACAGGTTATGCATGTCGCCGAGGATCTCCTGGTAGGCGCCGACCAGGAAGATACCCAGCAAGTAGTCCTCGCCCTCGCGCACTTCGTGCACCGGCAGGCTGGTTTCGATGCTCTGCTCGTCTACGTACTGGCGGATCTTGCCGTCGGAGTCGCAGGTCAGGTCCTGCAGCACGGCGCGGCGCAGCGGCTCCTCGTCCAGGCGGTCAAGCGGCAGGATCGGCAGCACCTGGCCGATGGCCCAGGTGTCCGGCAGGCTCTGGAACACCGAGAAATTGCAGATGTACTTGTCGGCCAGCTTGTCGTTCAACTCGTCGAGTACCTGACGGTGCGAGCGCTGACGAGCCTTCAGGGAGTTGTGCAGGCGCCGGCACACGGCGAAGTAGCATTGCTCGGCCAGGGCCTTTTCGGTCAGGCTGAGCTTGCCGTCGGCGTACTGGCTGGCCACATCGCTCATGTAGTGAGTGGCGCGCCAGTAGGTCTCGGTGACCATCTCGATATCGGTCGGACCGAGCAGCTCGACCAGGTAGCGCACGGTCTCCGGCAGATGGGTGACATCCTCGACTTTCGGCATTTCGTCGTTGTGCTTTTCCACGTCGGTGACCTGTACCACCAGCATGGCGTGGTGCGCAGTCAGCGAGCGGCCGCTCTCCGAGAAGATATGCGGGTGCGGCAGCTCCTGGGCGTCGCAGAACTCCTTCAACATGCCGACCACGACCCCGGCGTAGTCGTCCATGTCATAGTTGATCGAGCTGGCGTTGCGCGAGTGGGTACCGTCGTAATCCACCCCCAGGCCGCCACCGACATCGATATGGTCCACCGGCAAGCCCAGGCCGCGCAGTTCGCCGTAGTAGCGGATGGCTTCCTTGAAGCCGTGCTGGTAGTCGGCCAGGTTGGCGATCTGCGAGCCCATATGAAAGTGCAACAGGCGAATGCCCTGGTCCAGGCCGGCGCCGCGGAAGCGCTCGACCACCGACAGCAGCTGCGCTGCCGACAGGCCGAACTTGGATTTCTCACCGCCGGTATCGGCCCATTTGGAAGACGCCAGCGAGGACAGGCGCACACGCAGGCCGATCTGCGGGGCAACTTTGAGTTCGGCCGCCTCCTCGATCACCAGCTGCACCTCGGACTCTTTCTCGATCACGATAAACACCTTGTGCCCGAGCTTCTGGCCCATCAACGCCAGCTTGATGAACTCGCGGTCCTTGTAGCCGTTGCAGACGATGGTGCCGCCCTTGGGCGCCAAGGCCAGCACGGCCATCAGCTCCGGCTTGGAGCCGGCTTCCAGGCCGATGGACACGTTCTGCGTGGCGATGATGTTTTCCACCACCGCTTCTTGCTGGTTGACCTTGATCGGGTAGAGCGCGGTGTACTGGCTCTGGTACTCCAGGCGCGCGATATTGGCGTCGAAGGCGCCGGTCAGCTGGCGCACTCGGTCCTGCAGGATGTCGGGAAAACGCACCAGCAACGGCAAGGACAGACCGCTCGAACGCAGCTCCTCGACCTGTTCGAACAGGTCGATCGGGGTACTTTCGGGCCCGTTGGGACGCACCTCGACACGGCCTTTTTCATTGATGGCGAAATAACCTGCGCCCCAATGGCGAATGCCATAGACGCTGCGACTGTCCGCGACTGTCCACTGGCTGCCGTCATCTTTGCGTGTACGTCGTACGGACATCTAAGTCTCCTGAAAATGGCGCCTGCCGGTTGCCGAACGTATGCGGCAGCTGCTGGCAGGGTAAGCGATCGCCATGACGATTGCTGGTGAGCTTGACCGGAACGGGCCCGGATCGTTCGAATCCATCGTCGGCCGCGGCGGCCAGCGCGCGGCTTCAGCCGCCGGATTTTTTCGCCTTGAAGCCGCGCTTGAGCAGCTCGTCGAGCAGCAACTGCACATGATCGCCCTGGATCTCGATCACTCCGTCCTTCAGCGCCCCGCCGCAGCCGCAGCGCTTCTTCAGCTCGCTGGCCAGGGCCTTGAGCGGCTCCTCGGCCAGCGGCACGCCGCTGATGGTGGTCACGGTCTTGCCACCACGGCCCTTGCTTTCGCGTCGTACCCGGGCAATACCGTCGCCGGCCGGCAGTTCGGCTTGCTTGCAACGGCAGGCATTCAGCGGCTGGCTGCAGCTGGGGCAATGCCGACCGGCATCGGTAGAGAACACCAGACCACCCAGGGCGGCGAAGGATGAGGTTTTCTTGACCACCGGATGCTCCTTCTCGACGGCAACAGCTGCGATGCCGGGGCGGCGCCGCCGGCTGGGGAAAAGCCGCGCAGTGTACCGGCAAAACGGGGCGTTGCTAAGACGCAGCTACCGGTGGCCAGGCGCCAGAGTCGCGCCCTTGCAGATACCACTCCAGCGCCACCAGTGAGTCGGGGCAATAGGGTTTTTCCCGGGTCTGGCGCAGCACCTCGGCCAGAGGCAGAAAGCGCGCCTCCAGGACTTCTTCGGGCTGCACGGTCAACGGTCCGTCCCACTGCGCGACATAGGCGCGGCACCACAGGCGGCAGCCACCCTGGTCGAAAAAGAAATGCGCATACTCGGTCAAGGCCACATTGGCGACCCCAAGCTCCTCGGCCAGCTCGCGGACCGCGGACAAATCATAGGCCTCCCCTTCCGCGACCATGCCGCCGGCCGCCACGTCCCAGTAGCCCGGATACACCGCCTTGCTCAAGGTACGCCGGTGCACGCACAGCTCGCCCGCCGAGTTGAACAGCAAGATGTAAGTGCCGCGGCCGATCAGCCCGCGGCTGCGCAACTGCGCCCGCGGCATGCCGCCCAAGGGTCGGTCGGCCTCATCGACCCAGGCCACCCGCTCGGCATCCGACGCCGCGCGGTGCGCTGCTTCCCGTGCGGAAAACAGCATCGTTCAGCCTCGGCCCGACGAGTCGAGACAGGGTGTCTCGACGACCAGGCGGCAGCGGACGCAGGCCATGGCTCAGCCCTGGCTCAGCAACTGACGCAGGTCGATGATCGCGGCGTTGGCCCGGGAGATGTAATTGGCCATGACCAGCGAGTGGTTGGCCAGGATCCCGTAGCCGCTACCGTTAAGCACCATGGGGCTCCACAGCGGCTCCTGGGAGGCCTCCAGTTCGCGGATGATCTGCCGCACGCTGATGGTGGCGTTCTTCTTGGCCAGCACATCGGCGAAATCCACTTCGATGGCGCGCAGCAGATGCGCCAAAGCCCAGGCCTGGCCGCGGGCCTCGTAGAACACGTTGTCGATCTGCAGCCAGGGCGTCTCGTAGTTTTCCTCGCTCAGCTGCGGCACCTCGCCCTCGGCCAGGGTCTTTTCAGTGAGGTCGGTGTTCAGGCGGACCTGGCCAACGCTGGCGGACAGGCGCTGGGACAGCGAGCCCAGGCGCGTGGCGGTGTCGCCCAGCCAGTTGTTCAGGTTGTCGGCGCGGGTGTAGAACTGCGCACCGGGCTGGCGCGGATCGGCCAAACGGACCAGGTAGCGGTCCAGGTAGCGGATGCCTTGGCGGTACTCGGCCTCGCTGGCCGGCAGGGCCCAGCTGCGGTTGTCGAAGTTGAAATGCGGCTCGGCCTTGGCCAGGTCGACATCTTCGGTGGACTGCGACTGGGAGCGGGCGAAGTCCTTGCGCAGGGCCCGGGACATGTCGCGCACCTGCACCAGCACGCCGTATTCCCAGCTGGGCATATTGTCCAGCCACAGCCCCGGCGGAGCCAGGTCGTTGGACAGGTAACCGCCTGGCTTGTCTATCAGCGTTTGCGCCACTTGCTTGAGGGTCTGCACCGTGGTGTAGCCGTTGACCAGGGGCCGCTGGGCGCGCTCGGCCTCGGTCTGGGCCTGTTGCTGCACGGCGAACGAGGCCGGCTCCTGACTCCAGTACCAGCCGACCACGAGGGCGACCAGCAGGTACAGGCCCAGCAAGCCGACCAGCACGCGACCCAGCCCGAAGGCGCCGCGCGAGTTGCCCGCAGCATTGACACGGGCAGCGCGGTCGCGACCCAGCCCGGTGCGATTCTTCCAGTCCAGCATGGCAATGTCCTTTCGATCGGCAACAGAAAATTTGTGGGGCCCAGCAGGGCCTCGGCGCTCCGGCAACGGGCACTATAAAGGCAAGCGCAGCCAGTAGGCGACCCGGCGGAAAAATCCGCAAGCGCGGCTTGCGTCACGCCAACCAACATCCAAGCAGACTAGGCTAGGCTCAAGATGGATGGCAGGCACTTCGGGATCGACGGCTAACGCCTGGCGCCCGCCGACTGCTAGCATAGCGCCATATTTCCCACCCCCCGGTGGCACTCCACGAAGTCGGGCCATGAGCCAACCAGAAGACCCCAGTCGCGACCGTCTCAAGCACCACTTCGCACAGCGCGTGATCCATCAGGCCCGCCAGGTGCTGGAGGTGTGGCAACGCCTGCAGAACAGCGAATGGAACCCGGCCAGCATGGCCGAGCTGAGCGAGGCCGTGCTGCGTCTGCGGCGCTATGCCGAGCGCTTCGAGCAGACCGAGCATGCCGACCTCGCGGCAGCCCTGGCTAATTGCTTGCAAGCCATTGAGGCCAACCGCGGACGCTTGTCCAGCGACCTGATCACCGAGCTCAATCTACTGATGCAGCGGCTGTCGCGTACCGGCCTGCGCCACAGCGACCAGTTCGAGCAGACCTTTCTACCGCCGCTGCGCAAGCCGGTTTACCTGGCGCTGCAGGACCACGATCGCGCCGTGCGTCTGGCCCAGCAGCTGGAGTTTTTCGGCCTGGCCGCGCAATGCTTCGACAGTGCCAGCGCCTTTCTCGCCGCCATGGTCGAACGCCATCCCGCGGCCATTCTGATGGAAGTGGATTTCGCCGGCCCCGGCCAGGGCCTGCAGCTGGCCGAAGAGCTGCATCAAGGCCTGGAACAGCAATTGCCCCTGCTGTTCTTCAGCCACGGGGAAAGCAGCACCCGCACCCGTCTGGCCGCGGTGCGCGCCGGCGGCCAGGAATTCTTCACCGGCAGCCTGGATGCCTCCAGCTTGCTGGAGCGCATCGAAGTGCTGACCAACGTCTCGCAATACGAGCCCTACAAGGTGCTGATCGTCGACGACTCCCGGGCCCAGGCGCTGCACACCGAGCGGGTGCTCAACAGCGCCGGTATCGTCACCAGCACCCTGATCGAGCCGATCGAGGCGATGACCGTACTGGCCGATTTCCAACCCGACCTGATCATCCTCGACATGTACATGCCCGAGTGCAGCGGCACCGAGCTGGCCAAGGTGATCCGACACAACGACCGCTATGTCAGCGTGCCGATCATCTACTTGTCGGCCGAGGACGACCTGGACAAGCAGCTGGACGCCATGAGCGAGGGGGGCGACGACTTCCTGACCAAGCCGATCAAGCCGCGGCACCTGATCGCCACGGTGCGCAACCGCGCCGCCCGTGCCCGCAACCTGCGCGCGCGCATGGTGCGCGACAGCCTCACCGGGCTGTACAACCACACCCATATCCTGCAGCTACTGGACGATGCGCGCTTTCGCGCGCGCCGCGACGAGCAGCCCCTGACCTTCGCCATGCTCGATATCGATCACTTCAAGAAAGTCAACGACACCTATGGCCATCCCATGGGCGACCGGGTGATCAAGAGCCTGGCGCTGTTTCTCAAGCAGCGGCTGCGCAAGACCGACCATATCGGCCGCTACGGCGGCGAAGAATTCGCCGTGGTGCTGCCCGACACCACCGCCGAAGACGCCCTCAAGGTGCTGGACGAGATCCGTCGACGCTTCGCCGAGATCATCTATCCGGCCCAGCCCCAGGATCTCTCCTGCACCTTCAGCTGCGGCATCGCCCAGCTGCATAAGGGCCAGGACATCAAGAGCCTGTCCCGGCAGGCCGACGAGGCGCTGTACGTGGCCAAGCACGGCGGGCGCAACCGGGTCGAGATCTTCAGCGGGTAGTGTCACCAGGCCCTAAAGCATCGTAAACGTGACGCCGATCACGGCGTCATAGAAATGAAATCAAAATGCCATAACGTCACGAGCTCAACCCCAGCCGGTCCAGCCCGCGATGCGCCTGAAGCTTCTTACCAACCTCAATACCCTGTTGCTGGTCGCGGTCTGCCTGGCCCTGGGCGCCACGCTCTGGTGGTCGCAACGCGCCCTGGAACGCCCCTACCGGCTGATGGAGCAGTACCAGAATCTATCGCATCAATTCCAGCAGGAGGTCGCCGGCAATATCCAGGCCTACCTGGACAGCGGCGACGCCCTGCGCCACAGCGCCGCCGGCCAGGCCCTGGAGCGGCTGGAGCGCGACCTGGACGCACTGCCCGCCGCCCTGGCCGATGACCTGCGGCCCAGCCTGAACGCGCTGGGCACCTTCAGCGCTGGCGAACTGCTGGCCGCCGGCAAGCTGGCCGGCGATCCCCAGGGCCTGCTGCTGCAGGCCGAGCGCGAGCTGGCCGATGCCCTGGAGCAGCTCGCCCAGTACGCCCAGACCGGCACCGCGACCGGCGCGGCCGACTATGCCGGCCCCCTGTTCGCCGCTGCTCAGCACCTGGGCCGCCTGGTGCATGCCCGCCATAAACTGGTCGAAAGCGGGCGCGGCGAACTGGCCGCCGACCTCGAGCGCGAGCTGGCCGGCCTGACACGCCAGGCTGAGCGCCTGGCGAGCCTGCCGCTGCTGGGCGTGGCCGAAGCCTCCGACCAGCCGGGCAATGCCTTTGCCGCCCTGCTGGGCCTGGACGACGACGGCGCGAACGAGGCTGCCAAGCCGGTGGACCGAGGCATCGCCCTCAAGCGCGACTTCGTCAGCCTGCTCGAGCGCTACCCCGGCGAACTGGCGCGCACCCGTGCGCTGATCGAGCAGCGCACCGCGCTGGCCGAGGCCACGCGCACCCAGATCCAGGCGTTGCAGCAGGCCCTCGCCGCCCTGCAACCGGTGGTGCGCGCCGAACATGGACGCATCCAGGCCGAGGTGAGGCTCCTGCAAGGGCTGATGATCGGCCTGATCCTGCTGATCGCCCTGACCATCGACACCTTGCAGCGACGCCTGGCGCGCGTGCTCGGGCAATTGGTGCCGGCCTTGTCGGCCTGGGCCCAGGGCGATTTCGCCAACGAGATCCACCTCGGCTCGCGCACCCGCGAGCTACGCGATATCGAGGACTCGCTCAACCGCCTGCGCCGCTTTCTAGTCGAGCTGGTCGGCACCCTGCGCCGGCATGCCGAACAAGTGGCCGACAGCAGCCACTCCCTGGCCGAGCTGAGCCACGGCCTGCACGGCGGCGCCGAACGCCAGGCCGGCGATACCGCGCAGATCCGCGACGCCCTGGGCGAGCTGGAGTCGAGCATCGTCCAGGTCGCCGACAATGCCAGCCAGGCCGACGCGGCCAGTCGCGCCGCCGAACAGGCCCTCGAGCAGGGTCAGGCGGTGATCGGACTGAGCCTGAGCGGCCTGCACGGCCTGGTCGGCGAGGTGCAGGACAATGCCCAGGCCATCGAACGTCTGGCCAGCGAAACCGCAACCATCGGCCAGGTGCTGAGCGTGATCCGCGCCATCGCCGAGCAGACCAATCTCCTGGCCCTGAATGCCGCCATCGAAGCCGCCCGCGCCGGCGAGATGGGCCGCGGTTTCGCCGTGGTGGCCGATGAGGTCCGTTCGCTGTCGCGACGCACCAGCGACGCCACCGCGCAGATCCAGCAGCTGACCGAGGGCCTGCAGCTCGCCGCGCGGCAATCGGTCGCGGCCATGCGCGCCCAGGTCGAGCATGCCCAGTCCTGTGCCAGCCAGGCCCGCGTCGCCGACGGTGCGCTGGACGAAAGCGTCGCGGCCATCCGCAGCATTGCCCGCCTGGCCGAATGCATCGCCAGCGCCACCGCCGAGCAGCGCGGCGCCGTGGGCGACATCCGCGGCCACAGCGAACGCATCCATCAGCTGGGCGGCGACAACCTGGCGCGCATCGGCCTGGGCCGCGCCCAGGGCGAACAGCTGCTGACCCTGGGCGGCCAGCTGCATCAGGCGGTGCAGGCGTTCCGCGTCTGAGGCAAGGCTTCATGCGTCGCGGCCGCGGTCATAGGCCGCAGTCATATTCCGTCGCACTGACGCGGCTGCGCGGCGGCGGCTTTCCGTTATGATGGCCGCACTTTTTGCCCGACGAGACCGCCATGCGCCGTCTGCTGAGCCTGCTTGTACTGCTGATCGCCCTGCCCGCCGCCGCGGGCCTGTTCGATGCCCGCCCCAGCCCCGGCCCCCTCGGCGGCGCGCTGAACAACAGCGCGGAGTTTCTGCCGGTGCGCGAGGCCTTTCGCCTGAGCCTGGTGGCGCAGACGCCCGAGTCGCTGACACTGCGCCTGGTCGCCGCCGAAGGCTATTACCTCTACGACCATCGCCTGCGCTTCGACGCCGCGCCGGCCACGGTCGTGCTGGGCGAAGCGCGCAGGCCCGAGGGCCAGGCCAAGACCGACGAGTACTTCGGCGATGTCCGGGTGCACTACGGCGTGCTGGACATCGAGCTGCCCCTCGACAACCCGAAGAACCTGCCCTTTACCCTGAGCGTCGGCTACCAGGGCTGTGCCGACAAGGGCCTGTGCTACCCGCCTGAAACCGAACGCCTCGAATTAAGTGGCACCGGTACTGCGGTGGCCGCCAACGCCGTGCCCGACGCACCGGCGACCAGCGCCTGGAGCTGGCACGAGCTGGCGCTGTTCTTTCTCGCCGGCCTGGGCCTGACCTTCACGCCTTGCGTGTTGCCAATGCTGCCGATCCTCTCCGGCGTGGTGCTGCGCGGCCAGGCCGGTGGGGCGCGCGGTTTCAGCCTGGCGCTGGCCTATGTGCTGCCGATGGCCGCCTGCTTCGCCCTGCTCGGGGCCCTGATGGGGGTGTTCGGCGCCGAGCTGAACCTGCAGGCGCGCCTGCAATCGCCCTGGATTCTGGGACCCTTCGCGCTGTTCTTCGGGCTCTTCGCCCTGGCCATGTTCGGGGTCTTCGAGCTGCGCCTGCCACGCCTGCTCAGCGCGCCCCTGGACCGCCTGGCCGGCAACGCCCGCGGCGGTTCGCTGTGGGGCGCGGCGGTGCTCGGCGTGGTCTCCAGCCTGCTGGTCTCGCCCTGCGTCTCGGCACCCCTGGCCGGCGCCCTGTTGTATATCAGCGCCAGCGGCGATGCCCTGGGTGGCGGCCTGAAACTGTTCGCCCTGGGCCTGGGCATGGGCGCGCCGCTGGTGCTGTTCGCCACCGGCGGCGGCGCGCTGCTGCCCAAGTCGGGGGCCTGGATGCTCGCGGTGCGCAACGCCTTCGGCGTGCTGCTGCTGGCGGTGGCGGTCTGGCTGCTGGAACGGCTGCTGCCCGGGCCCCTCAGCCTGGCCCTGTGGGGCCTGCTGGGCGCCGGCGTCGCACTGTTTCTCGGCGCCCTGGAATTGGAGCGCAAAAGCGCACCGCAGAAACTCGCCCAGCTGGCCGGCTTGGCCCTGCTGGTCTACGCCCTGGCCGCCTGGACCGGCGCCCTGCAGGGCCAGTCCGACCCCCTGCGGCCCCTGGGCCGTACCGAGTCGAGCAGCGCCACTGGCACGCCATCCGCCCACGAGCGCTGGCAGACCCTGACCACCCCGGCCGCGCTGGATCAGGCCCTGGCCGACGCCAAGGCCGCCAATCAGCCGCTGCTGCTGGACTGGTACGCGGACTGGTGCATCAGCTGCAAGGTGATCGAACGCGAGGTACTCAACGCCCCTGCGGTGGTCGGGCAATTGACGGACTACCGGCTGGTCCGCTTCGATATCACCGCCAGCGACCCGACCCAGCGCGCGCTGCTGGACCGCTACGGCCTGTTCGGCCCGCCGGCCATCCAGCTGTTCGCCGGCAACGGCGAGGAGTGGACCGAGCTGCGGGTGGTGGGCGAGGTCGATGCCGCGACCTTCGCCGAGCGCCTGCGCCAGGCGGCGCAGCGCTGACGCCACTCGGTCATCGGCGTAAATCCGGCCATCGTGCGGACTTCTGCCGACAACTGGACAGTCTTTGCGGCTTTACGGCATAGTTCGCGAGCTTTTTCCAGGTCAACAAGGACACAGACATGGCCAGCCTACTGGTGTTGCACGGACCGAACCTGAACCTCTTGGGCACCCGCGAGCCGGGCGTCTACGGTGCCACCACCCTCGAGCAGATCAACCTGGACCTGGAGCGCCGCGCCCGCGAAGCCGGTCACCACCTGTTGTACCTGCAGAGCAATGCCGAATACGAGCTGATCGAGCGCATTCATGCGGCGAAAGGTGAGGGAGTCGAGTTTATTCTGATCAACCCGGCGGCCTTCACTCACACCAGCGTCGCATTACGTGACGCGTTGCTGGCGGTGAGCATCCCATTCATCGAAGTGCACCTCTCCAACGTGCACCAGCGTGAAGCCTTCCGCCATCACTCCTACTTTTCCGACGTTGCCGTAGGCGTGATCTGCGGTCTCGGCGCCAGCGGTTACCGACTGGCCCTGGAGGCCGCCCTGGAACAACTTGAACGCCCCTGACCTCACCTTGGGAGTTACTGAGAAACATGGATATTCGCAAAGTCAAAAAACTGATCGAACTGCTGGAAGAGTCCGGGATCGATGAGCTGGAAATTCACGAAGGCGAGGAATCCGTCCGGATCAGCCGCCACAGCAAGCAACCCATGATGCAGCCCATGTACGCCCAGGCACCCGCGCCGATGGCCGCGGCTCCCGTTGCAGCTCCGGTCGCCCCACAGGCCGAAGCCGTGGCGGCAGCGCCCAAGATGAACGGCAACGTGGTGCGTTCACCCATGGTCGGCACCTTCTACCGCACCCCGGCGCCGACTTCGCCGTCCTTCGTCGAAGTGGGTCAGAGCGTCAAGAAAGGCGACATCCTCTGCATCGTCGAAGCGATGAAGATGATGAACCACATCGAGGCCGAAACCAGCGGCGTGATCGAATCCATCCTGGTGGAAAACGGTCAGCCGGTGGAATACGACCAGCCGCTGTTCACCATCGTTTGAAGCGCGGGGAGCTGAAAATGCTGGAGAAAGTGCTGATCGCCAACCGCGGCGAAATCGCCCTGCGCATCCTGCGGGCCTGCAAGGAGCTGGGCATCAAGACCGTCGCGGTGCACTCCACCGCCGACCGCGAACTGATGCACCTGGCCCTGGCCGACGAATCCGTGTGCATCGGTCCGGCCTCCGCCGCCCAGTCCTACCTGCATATCCCGGCCATTATCGCCGCCGCCGAAGTCACCGGCGCCACGGCCATCCATCCGGGCTACGGCTTTCTCGCGGAGAACGCCGACTTCGCCGAGCAGGTGGAAAAATCCGGCTTCGCCTTTATCGGCCCCACCGCCGAAACCATCCGCCTGATGGGCGACAAGGTTTCGGCCAAGCACGCCATGAAAAAGGCCGGCGTTCCGACCGTACCGGGCTCCGACGGCCCGTTGCCAGAAGACGAGGAAACCGCCCTGGCGATCGGCCGCGAGGTCGGTTACCCGGTGATCATCAAGGCCGCCGGCGGCGGGGGCGGACGCGGCATGCGCGTGGTGCACAGCGAGGACGAGCTGATCAAGTCGGCCAAGCTGACCCGCACCGAAGCGGGCGCCGCCTTCGGCAACCCGATGGTCTACCTGGAAAAATTCCTGACCAACCCGCGTCACGTGGAAGTTCAGGTGTTGTCTGACGGCCAGGGTCAGGCCATCCACCTGGGCGACCGCGACTGCTCGCTGCAACGCCGCCACCAGAAGGTCCTGGAAGAAGCGCCAGCGCCGGGTATCGACGAAAAAGCCCGCCAGGAAGTGCTGGATCGCTGCGTGCGCGCCTGCATCGAGATCGGCTACCGCGGCGCCGGTACCTTTGAGTTCCTCTATGAGAACGGCCACTTCTACTTTATCGAGATGAACACCCGGGTCCAGGTCGAGCACCCGGTATCGGAAATGGTCACCGGCATCGATATCGTCAAGGAGATGCTCAGCATCGCCGCCGGCAACAAGCTGTCCTATACCCAGGACGACGTGGTGATCCGCGGCCATTCCTTGGAATGCCGGATCAATGCCGAAGACCCCTCCAGTTTTATGCCCAGCCCCGGCAAGGTGACTTATTTCCACGCCCCGGGCGGCAATGGCGTGCGGGTCGATTCGCACCTGTACAGCGGCTATACCGTCCCGCCGAACTACGATTCGCTGATCGGCAAGCTGATCACCTACGGCAGTACCCGCGATGAGGCCCTGGCGCGCATGCGCAATGCCCTGGACGAGATAGTGATCGACGGGATCAAGACCAATATCCCGCTGCACCGCGACTTGGTCCGCGATAAGGGCTTCTGCAAGGGCGGGGTGAATATCCACTATCTGGAAAAGAAACTGGGTATGGATAAGCACTAAACCCAATGACCTGCTGCGCGTCGGCGGTTCGGCGTTTTAAACGTCCTGGTCTCCCGCGAGTTCGCTAGTTCATGACTGAAGTGCTAAACAAGGGCTGCCATCGGGCGGCCCTGTTTGCTTGCGGCCGTCTGACCCTGTGGCTACATGGTCGTACCTCACGTAAGCTTGCGCGCCAATTGCGCCAGCACCCCTTCTTGCCGGCTAACGCCGAAGAGGTTTCCCATGCCCTGGTTACAAGTCCGTCTCGCCATCATCCCGGAACAGGCCCAGACCTACGAAGACGCCCTGCTGGAAATCGGTGCGGTATCGGTGACCTTTATGGACGCCGAAGACCAGCCGATCTTCGAACCGGACCTGGGCACCACCCCCTTGTGGGCCAATACCCACCTGCTGGCCCTGTTCGAAGCCCAGGCCAATCAAGCCGACCTGCTTGCCCAACTGCAGTTGCTGACCGGGGCGCTGGCGCCCGAGCATCAGTTCGAACGTATCGAGGATCAGGACTGGGAGCGCAGTTGGATGGACGGCTTCACGCCCATGCGCTTCGGCCAGCGCCTGTGGATAGTGCCCAGCTGGCATACCGCTCCGGAGCCGGACGCGGTCAACCTGCTCCTGGACCCCGGCCTGGCCTTCGGTACCGGCACCCATCCGACCACTGCGCTGTGCCTGGAATGGCTCGACGGTCAGGCCCTCGAAGGCCGCCAACTGCTGGATTTCGGCTGCGGCTCGGGCATTCTGGCGATCGCCGCCTTGCTGCTGGGCGTCGAGCGAGCGGTGGGCACCGATATCGATACCCAGGCCCTGGAGGCCTCCCGCGACAACGCCGGGCGCAACGGCATCGACCCGGCGCGCTTCCCGCTTTACCTCCCCGAGGACCTGCCCCAGGAGCCGGCCGACGTACTGGTGGCCAATATCCTCGCCGGCCCGCTGGTCGCCCTGGCGCCGCAATTGAGCAGCCTGGTCAAGCCGGGCGGACAACTGGCGCTGTCGGGCATCCTCGCCGAACAGGGCGAGGAAGTCGCCGCGGCCTACCGCGCAGCGTTCGACCTGGACCCGCTGGTGGTTCGCGACGGCTGGGTGCGCATCAGCGGCCAGCGCCGTTAAGCGCCTTGCGCTAGACTAGTGCCTCGCTTTTTCTGGACCGCCGCATGACCGATAGCTTCGTCACCCAGTGCCCCCAGTGTCGCACCCGCTTTCGCGTAAGCCGCGCGCAGTTAGGCGCGGCCCACGGCGCCGTGCGGTGCGGCGCCTGCCTGCATGTGTTCAATGCGGTGCAACAGCTTTTGGGCGAGCTGGGAGACGCGGCCGCGCCGGCACCGCCCCTGATGCCGGCACCGCCGCCCGTTCCGGCTTTACCGGCGACGGCGCCCATGCCGCTCGCCAGTCAGGACACGGCCAAGAAAACCGGCGAAACCCTGTGGATTCATGACGACCTGGACCTGGACAGCCTCGACCTGGACGAAGAGCTGGCCAAGCTGGAGCAACAGGAGCAGCAGTTTTCCCAGGAATTTCTGGCCCTCGAGCAGGCGCCTCGGGTGGTGGACAGCTTCCTCACGCCCCGCCTGCAACCTCGAGACCCCCACGACGAGGGCTGGGCCGAAGCCTTGCTCAAGGACGATCCACCCGCTTACGCACCGTCGAGGCCCGCCGCCGGTCTGTTCGGGACAGCGGCGGCTCATTTCGCGCCGAACGAGTCATCGTCCGTGCACTCAGAAAGTGTCCCGGCCCAGGCCGACGACTCGACACAGCCGCACGCGATGAACCCTCAAGCGCAGCCGGATACGCCC